>NZ_JBQFSG010000001.1:0-1090876 GCF_056537885.1 Ruegeria sp. BJ6
CCCTTGTCTAGTTCCGCGAGAACGCCCTCAATATTTCCACGTTTGGCGTGAAGATGGATGATTTCCGCCAATGCCTTCTCAAACGAAAAGATGAACAGCGACAGAGTAACTATAATCAGTCGAAACATATGCGCCTCCGAATTCAACGGCTTAAGCCAACCATACGCAGATAGCGCCGTTGTACCAAACCCTACGGTAGAAATGAGTTCCTGCGCGACATTCGCGCCAGTTCGTCAGCTTTGTGGTCGCTCGCACAAGAAGCATTTCCGCCATCGCAACGCATGACGGCAAAGAGGGCAGCATCCGCAGCATTTGAGGCAGTTTATGGATGTCGGCTCGGAGCCAAATTCGTGGACCTACTGGTTCGAACTGAACGGCAGCTTTGTCCGCATAGCGGACGTCCCTCCCTATTGTGAACCTTCGAATGTCTGCGGTGAGCCCTTAGTGTCGAATTCTGTGTGGCCTAAGAATGGCTGCTCCTCCACTTCAATCTACAACACGACAATCCTATTCTCGGCTATACTGCAATTTTTCCCGTGACCTTGGCATTCATTGGTCCGACACCAATGGCACTCCAAAACCTAGAAATATTCTCATATGGGTTGAGCCAAATGGGAAACGTTGAAACTGTCAGATCAAGTCGTGTGCTTTAGATATTAATTTACTGGACACATCGAAACCGAACTTCGCGAGATCACCTTTCTTCTTGCAACTCTGAAACAACTGACAAGATTTTCTTCGCCCGCGCATCAAAAGAATGGTTTTCTTTTACTCTCTTAGCCAGTTCGATGCGCTTGTCTTTCATACTGGGGGGTTCGTTCTTTGCTCGACTTATGGCCTCTTCACAACTTTTCTGATCATGAAATACATAGACATAATCAGCGATATCCTCAGGAACCCAACCAACGTCCTCTGACACAGGAATGGCGCCGCAAGCGAGGGTGTCGAAAATTCGATTGGACACAAACCCTCTGTTCTTCATGACAGTCGTGTTGTCGTTCAAAACAATTTTTGCGCTTTGATACACATCCCATAGTTTGCTATTTTCTACGCCCTGCCCATGAACAAACCTATCATAGACCCCACCTTGCCATCCTGGTCCATATATCCGAGGATACTCGCCTGCAGCCACCGCGAATTTTACACTTATTCTTTCGTGATTTGCCTTTCGGCGCCCGACAAAAACAATTCCCTCCTGTTTTCGCTGCGCGTCAGCTCGCATAATATCGGCATCAAAAGCTTGTGGTAGGAGCGTAGAAATTCCTGCGCCTTGACCAACAATAGCTTCATCATACATCTTTTTTGATGCCCAAAATACATGATCCGCTTCACGGTAATTCATGCTGCGTAAGCCCTTGCTGATTGCCCAAATCAGACAGTATCGATCTGGGTGGCGTTTAAAGTTAGCCCGCCCTCGAAGCACTAAATCGATACCACCGGCTTTCGTGTCCCGAGACCATTCTTCCTGAGAACAAACCGTTGTTCTGTGTCCCAACCGAACAAACGCCCGAGCAAGCCCACGGGCGTAAAAGTAGTCTCCCCAACCCAACATTTTTTGGCGGGTTGGCGCGGCGGTCTTTATTGAAATATCCGCCTTCTCAGGCCACGAGTCCGGCAACTCAAACGGGAACTCTGACAACCACCGGCTTTCAGCCGTTTGCTTAATGTTGAGAGAAGAAAAGTACTCTTGGACCCCATACTCCTCAATTTCGACGTCCAAAAACTCTTTTAATATTTCGTCGTAGCTCTCCGACAGAGTGCAATTTTGCGGATCCAAGTTACTAACAATCACCAATCCTGTGGGTGCCGCATCAACTACTTCAATTTCCAGGTCAGGCCGATATTTTCTGAGCGTAGGTACAATTTTCCAAACGTCCCCGACCCAAGCGGTGGTTTCTCGATCCCTTTTGGTCATTTTACTACCCCAGGGAATGCAGTCATGCAAAACCACAACACTTTTGGTAGAGCAGTGTTTCTCCGTATTTATGAAATCTCTAAGCAAATATTCAAACAAGTGCATTCCGTCCAAAAAGGCCAGATCAACTTTAAACTCGTTGTTTTCTAAGAACCTGGAGGAAAAGAAACCATCGCTGGTATCTTGAAAACAAAATAGGCCCTTTTTTTTGCCTATAATATCATGCGCTATTTTGTACTCTGGATCGACGGAGATAGAAGTGCATTTACTCAGCTTCAGGCTCGCCCCCGTTTGTGTGCCGACTTCTAAGTACAGATTTGGCTGAACAGTACTGTGCATGATTTCAAGAAATTGAAGATAATGCAGCCCTTCGACCTTAGGAAACTTCTCCCCTCTTTCCTGGCGGTTCTTATCGATCATGCTTTCGCTTTCAACTTGGAGTTTCTTGAACTGCTTCGCCCAGAAGCATACGTTAGTCAACACGGTTGAAAACTGATTTTGACCCGAGCACCAAATTTCCCAAACGAGCATAAGCCGCAGGGATCAAGTCAAACTACTCCAAGGCAAACCACGAACCTAAAAAAACAGCCCAAATCAAGGGTCTACGCATGTGTCAATTGATCGCGCGTGTTGGTTGAGAAGCAGCAAAATGTAAAGCCACCTCTTGTATCTTGACCCTCCGCCATTCGCCTTTGTCCGGTCAGATCGGAGTGCCAATCATAGGTGCGGCTCGCTTCGTACAATGAGAAACCAAAGGCTTGGCCCCACAAGTTTTGTGGGGCCAGAGACACTCAGGCAAACAGAAAATCTGGTTCGGTGAAATCTGCTACGTTTGCATTCAGGATTGTAACCAAGTCTCCGGTCCCGTACGCAATTTCGACATCTGTCCCGTTTTGGGTCTCGTATCAGGCCGTTCTGTTCAAACCTAATTTGACGGAACCTGACCAACAGAAAGCATGATAGGAGGATGTGTGGTTCCATGCAGTGAAACGTGGATGGAAGCGCTGGCCTTGATTGCCTCGACTTCATCAGGCGTCGGCTGCCAAGCCGTTAGTATCCTTGGGGTGCCGGACCAAAAACAGGGCATTGGATCAACTCGTCGCGAATTGGCAGCCAGAGAAAACCCTGAGACTTCCCAATATAGCGCGTGGCGTTCTCAATGCGACCGATCAACATCGATGCTTTACTCCTTTGCCCCGGTTGATTTGTTTTCCAACTGGGTTTCATCCATCTTCTTTTCGTATGCGGGATTGGCCTTTGCCTTGGCGCCTTTGCTGGGCGCTTTCTGCAGCATTTTTTCCTTTGCCAGGCCCGGGATGAGGGCGGCGGGAATGTCCTCATATTCACCTTCAACGGCCTGTTCCATCGTGAAGCCGTCACGGGAAAACGGGAAGTCTTTCAGGATTTTGCAGCGCATGATTGCCTCCTATCGGGGTGAGAAAAAACGGGCATCCTGCAGACGCCCGCCAGAAGCCATTTCGCGTTAGACCGGAGGGTTCGCGGTTGGCGCGGAATTCGGATGCCCAAGAAGCGCGATCGCCGCCAACAGCGCTGCCGAAGTATTTGCCGATGGCGTAACCGTCAGGCGCACATAGCGCTTTCCACCTGAGTATCCGATCTTGCGGGTTTCATCGTCATCATCGAACTGGAAACCCGCCAGGGCTTCGGTTCCGATCAAATCGACGTCGGCAACAGCGGTCGCGTCACTCAAGGCCGGATCGTTCCCTTCTTCGATCAAGGTCGCGAAGGTTGCGTCCGCGTCGGCGATGGCACCGGTTAGAATGACGAAAGTCAGGGAATCATAGCCCTGAAGATCGATGATTTCGGAAACTTGTGCGGTATCGTCAGACACCGAAACCGGGCTGATGGCGCGGATCGGATGAATGTTGTTCATGAGATCTTGCATGGATCTGTTCCTTTGTGAGAATTTCAGGAAGGAACCGGCCCGAACGCCGGTTCAACGCTCATCAGGCTGCACATTTCAGCTTGCGGAAGGCCTCGGCCAGCGTGACCTTGCCACCAGTCCGCTTGCGGAAGATGAACCGCACCATGCCGCCCGTGGCTTGAGTATACGGATCGCGCAGCAGTTCCATGGTGATGCGATCGAGCATCGTATAGCCTATATCGATGCCCGCGACGTGATGGACCGGCTGGACGAAGTATGCGGGCCTGCAAACTGGCAGGACGAGTACACCGAAACTGCCAGAGGGCGCATTATTTGCCGCATAGGTATTTGCGTTGGCGATCATTGGGTATGGAAGTCTGACGGAGCCGGCGAAACCGCTGTGGAGGGCGAGAAAGGTGGCATCTCGGACGCCTTGAAACGCGCTGCAGTACACTGGGGTATTGGCCGCTATCTATACCGTTTGGATGCGCCGTGGGTGTCCTGTGACGTTAACCAGAAGAACGGAAAAACGTACTGGAAGAAGTGGACGGAAGATCCTTGGTCGAAGGTCAAGGTTGTCGGCTACCAGAAGCCGGAAAGCCCAGACAACAATGAAAACGAAACTACGGTTGAGACCGTAACCCTACGCGATCAACTCAAAAATGCGGTGGAAAGCCGGACAACGGCCCAAGACCTATCAGCAGTCACCAATGATCCGAGATTTCAGCGTGATCTGACAACGCTCAGGGGCATGGATGAAGCCAAGGCCAATGAAGTCTCTGCCCTGATTACACAGCACGAAAGCAACCTGAACAACAGGAGTGCTGCATGACACCTATCGAGCGGATGAAAACCTCGGCCGCAGAAAGCAACGCCGCCGTGCACCGGGCAACCGGTGCGGGCCAAAAGCGGCAGGTCCAGCCGGTCAAAAACGGCAAGACGGCTGCAGTGGCGCGTAGACAGGCTGCGGTGCGCGATCTGATGGGCCGCGGGCTGAGCCACTGGGAAATAGCCAAGCGATTGGACGTCAAGGTTTCGACCATCAAGGCCGACCTGATGACCATCAAAGCGGAGGATGCTCATACCAATTCCCCGCGCACTGTTGCCCCGTTTGAGCGGCAGATGGTGCCGAAGCTACGACGACGCGCCAGGCGAGATGAAACCCACTCTGCTGGCAATCGCCAAACTTGATCACGCGGTGAGAACTTCCGCGAAGGACGATTGAACGCACAGAAAGGGACCTCAAAATGGCTGAGACAACTTTCACTCAGGCACAGATTGTTCGGGCTGTAGCAGGCGCGAAGAAAGCAGGTTTGGAAGTCGCCTCACTCGAAATCACACCGGAGGGCGTGATCCGGATCATCCAGAAATTTGACGAATCTCCCAAACCCAAGAACGATGAAGCCCCGGAGACTTGGGATGATGAGTGAAATGGAAGTCAAACTGCCGTTTGTGTTTGCCGAGAGAATGCCCAGCGGGAACATCCGTTACAGGTTCCAGCGAAACGGGAAGAAGAAGACGATCAAGGGTGAACCAGGGACACCTGAATTTCTGGCCAGTTACGCCGCAATCCGCGATGGCCTGGACACTCCGAAAACACCCAAAACCGTCAAGGGATCGATTTCTTGGCTGGTCGGCCTGTTCCTGAAGGATCTTGAAACGCGAGTCGATGCAGGATTAGCCAGCCCAGCAACACTCAAAGGCCACCGCCACCACCTCGGGCGCTTGGTCGCAGAGTTCGGGCGAAAGGACTGCCGCATGCCACGTGGCAAGCTGGTTCAGTTTCTGGATAAATTTGCAGCCACTCCGGGCGCGCGTGACAATCTGCGAAAGTCCATATCATCGCTTTACGAATGGGCCCTCGATCGGGAGCACGTCGATCCCGACACGTTTCAGAACCCGGCGAAGAAGATCAAGCGAATCAACAAAGGATCGAAGGGGTTCTACACCTGCACGATCGATGATGTGCGCGCCTATATGAAGTATCACCCGCCTGGTTCACTGGCGCGTCGCGTGATGATCGTCGAACTATGCACTGCCGCCAGGCGCGAAGACCTGAGGCTATTGGGCAGGTTCAACGAGTTCAATCGAGACGGCGCGAAGTGGCTGCGCTGGACGCAATCCAAGAAACCTCACCGCACAGTGGAAATCCCGATGCTGCCCATGCTGCAGGAGGAGGTCGCGAATGTGAAGGATGGCGTCTATTGCAAGACCAGCAGAGGTAAGCCGCTAACCCACGGCACATTAGGCAACTATGTTCGCAAGTGGTTCGACGACGCCGGCGCAAAAGGATCCTTGCACGGGGTCCGGAAAGGCCTGTCGTCAATCCTCCCCCACCTGGGCGCCACAAGCTATGAAATTGACGTTCTGTTGGGCCATGAACTGGGCAGTGAAGAAAGCAAGGTTTACGTCGAAGAAGCCGAGCGCACGGCGATAGCAACCAACCTGGGAGAGAAGCTTTCGAAGGTCAAATGGTGAACAGAAATTACCCCACGCCGCGAAAATTATTACCCCACGTTGTGATTTTCTGTTCAATTACAATATCTTGCAAAATCGCTTGCAGTCCCTCCGGGCCTACCAAAATCCGCATTTTTTCCAGGTAACGATACCAGATCACCCGACTCGCCGGGTAGGTCAGCCTCCGAGCGCCGGTGACATCCTTGAATATTTAACACAATTTCAATGCGTTATGGTTCGACCAAATAAAAATCATAAACTTGTTTCGGACAGCATAAAAATCAAACCATCCGATCAGACCCTGTCCACGGCTGTAAGCTGGCTCGGGCGGTCGGGTTGAATCACGGCAACGCGCCTACCCTCCAACATAAACCCCATCTTTGGGTCGGTAAAAAATCTTCTGGTCATGCAGGCGCCCCAACAGATCGTGTATTCGTCTAATGGTATCCTGACGATCAGCATTCGCTTCGTCCGATTCACCCATCTGTTCCTGCGAGAAAGAGGCCGATGCCTGCCTCAGCGCCAGTTCGATCAAATCCATGTCTTCAACCGACAACTCGAACACGTCATTATACTGGGGCATCCTGGATCCTCTGCTCAGATGGGTTACACGAATGTTCATGCAGGCTCTCGGACTGCCTATGCATAATACAAAATTCTCAGGATAATCGAATAGTGCATTGGTAGAGGGTCCAATCGGTTGTTCCCAACCATTCCGAGGGTTACCCGGAAACATGTGCCTGCATAGTCACAGTCCAAAAATTCACACACCGGATTCTACCCTAACGCGCAGGATCGCGATACTGACAATCAACGCATCGCTCCTTGGAATGGGCGGTCGTAAAAAAGAAGACGGAGCAGGACATTGAAAAATCTTTTTGTATTCGGCGCATTGACCGCCGGAATTTACGCTGGTGCGGCACAGGCGGTAGAAGTTACCGGAGGTTACGTCGATCTTGGTTACTCGGGCCTGACCGACCAGACCGACTTTCAGCGATACAACCTGAACGGAGCGGGTGAAATTGCCTTTTCGCGCAGCGTCGGGCTGCAGCTGGACCTTGGCGCCTACCGTTTCAACTCCCTTGATGAAACCGTAACGAACGCCACCTTGCACGGTGTTTTTCACGTTAGCCCGAACGGCTCTTTGGGGGTTTTCTATGGTCAGGAAAATCTGCCAGCAACCAACGGTTTCATTTCCGAAGATTTCCGGTTCTTTGGTATCGAAGGCGGGTATGATGCCGGTCAGGTAGATATCGAAGGGTATCTTGGCCGACAGGATGTGGATGTCGTCAACAACGCCAATGGGACCATTTTCGGGATTTCTGTTAACAGCTACGTAACCGATAGCTGGGAACTTTCACTGAACTACGACTTGGTGGACAATATTGAGGGCGCGCTTGACATCAGCACGCTGTCGATTGGCGCCGACTACGATCTGAGCCCCAATGCCAAGGTCTATGGCGAAGTTGGCAATGCCCGCTACGCCATTGGAAACGGCAGCACCAACGAGACATATGTCGGTGTGGGCGTCCGTATCAATCTGGGCGCATCGCGCGGCACTACATTCGGAACCCGCGGCGTTGCCGCGAAAATTCCAGGTCTTTAAGTTCGGATTGCCCCGGCCCAAACAGGCCGGGGCATCTCAATCTCCTGCACTTTCTTTAGATAATGTTCAGATATAACCCATTGTTATCGCCCGATAACAATGTCTACGCACAGCCCTCCAAGCTCTTCGCTTACGCCAAGACGCAAGGCCCCTCCATGTGCGCGGGCGATATCTGCCACGATGGCAAGCCCCAGCCCCACTCCACTCCCTTGATTCTGGTTGCGTGCGGGATCAAGCCGAGAGAACGGTTTGACGGCTTCGGTTCTTTGCTCCGGTGGAATACCCGGCCCGTCATCCTCGACACGGATGCGCATTGATTTTGGTGTCATCACAAGACTGACCCGGGCCCGTGTCCCGTATCTCACGGCGTTTCCGATCAGGTTTTCGACTGCGCGCCGAATCGCCACAGGGCGTAGCATGACCTCCCCCTGTTCCTCGGTTGGCACCAGTTCTACAACCCGCCCTGCCCGCTTAGCATCCTCTGCGATCTGGCGCAGCAAAACGGCTGGTTTCACCGCTTCAGGCGCCCCTTCTGCGGCACCCCGCGAGAAATCGAGGAACGCATCCAGCAAAGACTGCATTTCATCCACGTCCTGCAGCAACGGCTTGGCGTCTTCCGCTGGCAGCATGGAAAGACCCAATTTTAACCGGGTGAGTGGCGTTCGCAGGTCATGACTGACACCGGACAGCATCAGCGTCCGCTGTTCGATTTGCCGCTCTATGCGCGCGCGCATGTTGAGAAAGGCGCTACCTGCGGCACGAACCTCAATCGCTCCGCCGGGAGAGTAAGGAACCACCCGGCCACGCCCAAAGGCCTGCGCCACTTCGGCCAGCTTTGTGATCGGTCGCAGCTGATTGCGCATATACAGGAAGGATATCGACGTCATGAGCACGGCAAAGAACACCATCGTGACGATCAATTGATGCGGAGCGGCAGGTGACAAACGCCTGCGATCAAACGTCAACTCAAGAACGCCAAGATCAGTGTTCAGATAAACTCGCGCCTCACGGCTGCTTGGCAACGATACCGCAGCAACATCAGGCAGCCACCCTTGCAATTGCGTAACAATCAGTGGCGCAATGAAGTCGTACCACCGGCGCGACGCAACGGTTGGCTTTTCATTTTGGTTGAGAAAAACCGCCCTCATTTCAAGCGCCGCCAGAATCGGCCGAGCTGCGGCCAACGCTTGCTGCTGAGTTTCGGCCGACTGCATGACTTGTGTCACAAATCCAATTTCACGCGATGCAGTCCGCGTCATCTGAGTGGTTACGTCTTCCAGATGACGTTGTAGAAACGCGACCGCAACGACCAGCAGAACAACAATCATAGGCAGTGCCAGAATGATCGCTGCGCGGGCATAAAGGCTGCGGGGCATATAAGGTTTGAGCCAACGGAAGGACATGCGCTAAGCCTAACCCTGCACCCCGGCAAGAGAAAGAGGCCAAGATGCTACCGCCCGATGAATTCGATCCGCCCGTTGGCATCCCGTTCCAGCTTGACGATGATCTGCTGAGGGTTGTTGCGCCAAACCCCTCACCCATGACCTATCGTGGTACAAACACGTACATTCTGGGTCGCCGCGATGTAGCGGTTATCGATCCCGGCCCGGCGGATGATCGTCATCTACAGGCGATTCTGGATGCGTTGAAGCCGGGGCAGAGAATCAGCCACATCATCGTTTCCCACAGCCATCTGGACCACTCACCGCTGGCTGCTCCTTTGTCGGCAAAAACCGGTGCCCCGGTCCTTGCCTTCGGAGGGCCGGAAGCGGGGCGTAGTGCGGTCATGACACGCTTGGCATCGCGAGGCCTCACCGGGGGTGGTGAAGGGATTGACCGGGCCTTTAACCCCGATATCGAAGTTGAGGATGGCCAGATGATCGACGGCGACGGCTGGAGCCTGGAAGTGATTCATACACCCGGGCATCTGGGGAACCATATCGCACTTGCGTGGAATGACATCTGTTTCACCGCAGACCATGTAATGGGCTGGGCCAGTTCGCTTGTATCGCCTCCTGACGGCGACCTGACCGACTTTATGTCGGCATGCCGTAAGCTGCGCGCTCGAAACTGGTCCGTGTTCCATCCCGGTCATGGAGCACCTGTCACAGATCCCGCTGGGCGTCTGGACTGGCTGATCCAACACCGCCAGAGCCGCGAGGCACAGATTCTGACCGCGTTAACCGATCAACCCGGCACCGCACGGAACCTGGCCGAGCGAATCTATACGGACACTCCGCCCCGCTTGCTGCCTGCCGCAGAGCGCAACGTGTTTGCGCATCTGGTTGATCTTGCCGAAAAATCCCACGTATCACCGGCCGGCGAGATTTCGATATCGGCTGAATTCAGCGTAGCTGACTGATGCTAAAAAAATTATTGTTTTCACGTCATTCCCCTCTGGACGGGAAAATGTCGGATTGTTATACGGCCCGCAGTTCCGGCGTAGCTCAGCGGTAGAGCAGTTGACTGTTAATCAATTGGTCGTAGGTTCGATCCCTACCGCCGGAGCCAATTTTCACTAACAAAATGACACAATGTAAGCGCCATTCTATGCCGCTACAGACGGGTGAGTTTTTTCGTCGAAAAAACTTTATCACCCCTCTGGACGACCGATATTCTGGTTGCTATACGGCGCGAACCGTTCCGGCGTAGCTCAGCGGTAGAGCAGTTGACTGTTAATCAATTGGTCGTAGGTTCGATCCCTACCGCCGGAGCCATATCTCCTTTTCCTCAAATCGGACCATTTGTGACGTCTGTTGCCGTTTTCTCAGTCGGAAAGCACGTCTGAGAACTCAGCCCGCAAATTGCGTTTCAGGACCTTGCCCGTGGCGTTCAGGGGCAGTGCATCCACAAACACGACCTTGTCAGGCACCTGCCAACTCGCGATTTTTCCATCGAAAAATGTTAAAAGCTCTTCTTGGGTCGGGTCCTCGCCTTCGGCTTTGACGGCGACAAGCAACGGCCGTTCATCCCATTTCGGATGAGGCACCCCAACGACGGCTGCAGTTGCCAGTTTGGGATGCGCCACGGCAATATTTTCCAGCTCAACCGAACTGATCCATTCACCCCCGGATTTGATGATGTCTTTGGAACGATCGCGGATGGTCATGTACCCATCCGGATCAAGGGTTGCGACATCGCCCGTGGCGAACCAGCCATCCTGCAACAAGGGCTGGTCCTCCATATGGAAATAGCTGTCCAGAACCCAATGCCCGCGCACCATCAGATCGCCTTGGGTCACACCGTCATTGGGCAAGTCCTTCCCATCGTCATCAACGATTTTCAGCTCGACACCATAAGGCGGTCTGCCCTGGTTTTCGCGCAACCTGTGCTGATCCTCGGTGGTCAGATTCCGATGCTTGGCCAAGGGAATGTTGGCTGTGCCAAGGGGGCTCATCTCGCTCATTCCCCAGGCGTGGACTGTATCGACACCATAGGTTTCACGGAAGGTTTCGATCATCGATGGCGGACATGCCGATCCGCCAATTACTGTGCGCTCAAGGCTTTCCAACTTACTGCCCGATTTTTCCGCATGGGCCAAAAGTCCCTGCCAGATCGTCGGAACACCCATCGCCAGCGTCACATGGTAGGTATCGATTAAATTGACCAGAGCTTCGCCATGCAGGTCCGGCCCGGGCAACACCATCCGGGCGCCTGACATGGCGCACCCATAGGGTGAACCCCATGCGTTGACGTGAAACATCGGAACAACCGGCAGCACGACATCCATCGCCGAGTAGCCGATCACGTCGCGCGTATTCGAAGCAAAACTGTGCAAAACCGTTGACCGGTGGGAATACAACACGCCTTTGGGATTGCCGGTCGTACCGGATGTGTAACACAAGCTGGACGCCGTGTTTTCATCCAAGACCGGCCATTCGAAACCGGGATCTCCTGTTTCGATCAGTTCATCATAGAACAACAGGCCAGGCACCTGAGACAACGCGGCCTCATCTCGCGGCCCCATCAGCACAAAATGGCGGACCGCGGTCAGCTTGTCTTTGAGCGCGGCGATCAGCGGAACAAAGGTCGCGTCAAAGAACAGCACCCTGTCTTCGGCATGATTGATGATGTAGGTGAGTTGTTCGGGGAAAAGACGCGGGTTGATCGTGTGGCAAACAAAGCCCGCACTGGAGGCCGCGTAATATATTTCAAGGTGGCGGCGATTATTCCATGCGATCGTTCCAATACGGTCCTGCGGTTCCAATCCAAGATTGGCCAGCGCAGACCCCATTCGCCGAGCATTCCGCGAGATTTCCGCCCAGTTGGTCTGGGTTATCGTGTTGTCGGTTTCAACCGACCATACCTCGGTCTGACCATGGTATTTTTCGGCATGTTCTATCAGTGACGAAATCAGCAAGGGCTGCGTCATCATCTGTCCCAGCATGGGTGTCCTCCCCTGTCGGCGCCGCGTTCGTTGAACAGCGCCGGTTGTTTCTGCATGAATGAACGTCGGCAAGGCTGTGCTTGTCGGATCACTCATGGCTCTTCCATGAGGAAGAACCTGCCAAGCAATTCACCCGCTGACAACAACGCGAATACGATATGCCGTAACGGCAGGCCTGATTTCAGAAGCCAAAGTCAGCTTCGGTAGCGCAACGCATAGGCAACAAGGGCGGCTGTTGAGCTGTCTTTTCCTTCGGTCCCGCGATCGCCATCCACAATGGGCCCCAGCGAGGTCGCAAGCTCCTTGCCTAGCTCCACACCCCATTGATCGAATGAATTGATCCCGAGGATCACGCCCTCGACAAAAACCCGGTGTTCGTACAAGGCGATGATCTGCCCCAGAACATAGGGCGTCAGTTTGGGATACATCAGCGTGGTCGATGGACGGTTGCCGGGGAAAACTCGATGCCGGGCCTGACGGTCCAGTTCCTCATCACCGAGCCCACGGTCCACCAAAAGCGCGCGCGCCTCGTCCAATGAGCGGCCTTGCATCAGTGCCTCGGACTGGGCCAGACAATTTGCCAGCAAAAGCCGGTGGTGATGTTCCAACTCGGGCTCATGACCCTCGGCTGCAACCATGAATTCGCAGGGGACAACATCCGTTCCCTGATGAATCAACTGATAGAATGCGTGCTGTCCATTGGTACCCGGTTCACCCCAGACAATCGGGCCAGACGGGCCGATCAAAGCAGAGCCGTCCATGGCAACGGATTTTCCGTTCGACTCCATCTCAAGCTGCTGCAGGTACGCCGGAAGGCGGTTCAATCGCTGGTCGTATGGCAAAACGGCGCGGCTGGAATAAGACAGAATCTGGCGGTGCCATATCCCGACCAAGGCCAGCATCACCGGCATGTTTTCAACCAAGTCGGCCGAGCGGAAATGCATGTCCATCGCCTGCCCGCCGCGCAGAAAGGCATCGAACGCATTTGAGCCTACGGCAATCATGACCGGCAAGCCAACTGGCCCCCAGATCGAATAACGCCCGCCAACCCAATTCGCAAAACCGAACACTCTCTCTTGCGGAATGCCGAATGCTTTGGTCTTGTCCAGATTGCTGGAAACTGCGGCGAACTGTTTGGCCGGATCACCGCCGCCATCCTGCATCCACGCACGAGCTGTGCGGGCGTTGGTCATTGTTTCGATGGTCGTAAACGTCTTGGAGGCAACAATGACCAGCGTGCGCGATGGATCCAGCGGACGCAGCGTATCCGCGATATACGCACCATCGACATTCGACACATAGTGCAGCCGGGGCCCGTCATGATATGGCGATAAAGCGCGTGTAGCCATGACCGGCCCAAGATCGGACCCGCCGATGCCGATGTTCACCACATCAGTGAACGGCCCACCTGCCCCCTCAATAGCCCCACCTCGGACCTCTTCCGCAAAAACCCTCATCCGCTGAAGGGTCTCCAGCACTCCGGGCATGACGTCTGCCCCATCAACCTCAACCGGATCACCGTCAAGATTGCGCAGAGCAGTGTGCAGAACAGCCCTATTTTCGGTTTCGTTGATCTTGCTCCCGGAAAACATGGCATCGCGCCTTGCGGCCAAATTAGCCGTTTCGCAAAGCTGCAGCAGCGACGCGCGAATTTGATCGTCAATCTGGGTCTTTGAATAATCGAATAACAAATCACCGGACGAAGCGGAAAAACCCTGTGCCCGGTCTGGATCGGATTCGAACAAGTCAGTTATCCTGCGGTCCCGCACGTGATCAGCTTGTTCCGCAAGTCTGCCGATATCCATCTTTTCTACTCCGCCCAATGGACTGTAATCCCACTCAGAACCGCAGCGATTGGCGCCTCTTCGGGTGGCAATGACATGGCACGCTCCAGTGCGTCGCGCTTGGCCGCGCCATAGATAATCAGGTGCTTGGACAAGGCACCGTCCAGAATAGGTGCGGTCAGCGTGATGCGGGGTTCGGGCTGCACCGCGGTTCGTGCGACGGCAAGTGTCGGCGCGTCGCCGTCAAGGGCCTGTGCCAACCCGTCCATCCCGGGATACAGCGAGGCAGTATGCATGTCTTCGCCCATTCCCAGTACCAGCACAGACAACGGCAACACCGGTGCGATCAGGGCCTCAATGTGTGCCAGCGCATCCTCGGGATGTTCCGAAGGAATATAAAGCGGAACGAATTCTGCCGCCGAAGCTCGACTGTCCAACAAGTGCTCGCGGATCAGCCGCTCGTTTGAACGCTCATGATCTGACGGTACACAACGTTCATCCGTTGGCAGAACACGCACACGATCCCATTCCAGATCAGCCGCGCACAGGCTATCAAACACCGGACCAGGCGTGGTTCCCCCCGGGACGGCAAACGCAATGGTATCATTGTGCAACAGAGAGGCTTCAAGTTCTCCAGCCAGTTTGTTGGCCACATCTATGGCCAGCAAATCCCTGTCAGCGTATTCTTGAATGTTCATGGCTTGATCCCTTGCCAGCGGCGACCATCGCGTTTCATCAGCAGCTCGGCGTCGCCCGGCCCGGTGCTGCCGCTGTCATATGGTTTTGGTACATCGCCGCGTGCCTGCCATCCAGCGATGATCGGATCGGTCCAGGCCCAGGCGGCTTCGACTTCGTCGTCGCGCATGAACAGGGTCTGGTTACCCCGGATCACATCCATCACAAGGCGCTCATAGGCGTCCGGCGGGTCTTGGTTTTCCGCCCCCAATGCCTCGGCAAAGCTCATGTCCAGTGGGACGTCGACCAGACGCATCCCCCCTGGGCCCGGCTCTTTGATCGTCACTTTCAGCGTAATTCCCTCGTTCGGTTGCAAGCGGATCGACAACACGTTTGCGTGTCGCCCTGCCCCCTCACCGAAAATCGAATGTGGCGCGTCCTTGAACATCACGTTGATCACGGATGAACGAGCAACCAGCCGCTTACCCGTACGCAGATAAAACGGTGTTCCGGCCCACCGCCAGTTGCTGATATGCGCGCGCAAAGCAATATAGCTTTCGGTTGAGGACCTCTCTTTGCCAACCACATCCCGATAGCCCGGCCCGTCAGCCCCGGCCACAAACTGACCGCGTACGATATGGTGCGGTTCAACGGGGTCCAGTGCGCGGATCACCTTGAGTTTTTCATCACGTACCGCATCGGGGTCGAACTTCGCCGGTGGCTCCATGGCGATCAAACACAAAAGCTGCATCAAATGGTTTTGTATCATATCACGCATGGCGCCGGCGCGATCATAGTAGTTCTCGCGCCCGTCCACACCTACGGTTTCGGCCACCGTTATCTGGATATGGTCGACATACTGGCTGTTCCACAACGGCTCGAACAGCATGTTTCCAAAGCGGACCGCCATGAGGTTCTGGACCGTCTCTTTGCCCAGATAGTGATCAATGCGGTAAATCTGCTTTTCATCGAAATACGCAGCCAGTGTCGCGTTCAGCCCACGGGCACTGGCGAGATCATGACCAAAGGGCTTTTCAACCACGACCCTCGTCTGATCCGTGACCATACCGAATGCTTCGATCCTCTCTGCAAGCGGTTCGAACAGACGGGGGCCCACGGAAAAGTAAAACGCCCTGACCCGCTGCGGATCAAGCCGTTTAGCAAGACTTTCCCACCCGTCGTTGGACAGCGCATCAACCCGGGAATAGACAATCCGCTGCAGGAACTCATTCAGGACGGCGTGCCGGGCTGACAACACCGGAACAAGCTGTCGCAGGGATTCGGCGACGAGAGCACGAAACGACTCGTCATCATGATCGCTTCGCGCCGCACCGACGATCAAAACGTCCTTGGGCCATTGTCCCGCGCAATATCTGCGAAACAGCGCCGGCAGAATCTTACGCTGGGCAAGATCGCCTGTTCCGCCGAATATGACCAGATCAAAAGGATCTACCGGTATGATACGAGAAACCATGGGTTTTCCTTAACTCCCAATCCGCCGCGTGTCCAATGTTAGCGCAATCATTTCGTTTTCGTTACCCACCATCAAAACTCTGTCAGATACGTCGCGTCCGTCTTTAATTCACCTGTGGCAATAAGCTAGATCAGTTGGACAGTTGCAAGGAACCGGATGCCGGAATGAAAGACAACGCGCCTCAGTTAGCCAATATCGGAAAGTTTCAGAACAAATTCGTGACAGCCGATGGCCAGCAGCGTGCAGCAGTACCGCTGAGCAATCCCGAGACGTTGTGGTTCAATACCGGTACGCTGTGCAACATCGAATGCCTGAACTGTTATATCAAAAGCAGCCCCACGAATGATGCGCTGGTGTACATTTCGGAATCCGAGGTCATCGAATTTCTGGATCAGATTAAAACGCGGAACTGGCCAGTGCGCGAGATCGGTTTTACCGGCGGTGAGCCTTTCATGAACCCCGAGATGATCGGAATCACAAAATCCGCCCTTGAACGCGGATATGAGGTTTTGATTCTGACCAACGCGATGCGCCCGATGATGCGCCGAAAGGTGCGCGAAGGACTACTAAAACTTCATCGCGACCACGGGGAAAAGCTTACACTTCGGATTTCGGTCGATCACTATCGCTCTGAACTGCACGACGCGGAAAGGGGCGCAGGCAGTTTTGAAAAAACCCTCGAAGGAATGAAATGGCTTCGGGACAACGGATTTCGGATGACTGTGGCAGGACGCACTGTCTGGGGAGAGTCCGATGCGGAAAGCCGCGCGGGCTATGCCGCGTTCTACGCCGAACATGGCTTTGACATTGATGCCAATAATCCCGGCCAAACGGTACTGTTCCCCGAAATGGACGAAACTTCGGAAGTACCTGAAATAACCACAGCCTGCTGGGGGATTCTTGACAAAGCGCCGAGTGCCGTGATGTGCGCCAGTTCCCGCATGGTGGTCAAACGCAAGGGCGCATCCAAGCCAGCCGTTCTGGCCTGTACCCTGCTGCCCTATTCACCGGAATTCGAAATGGGAACAACATTGGCCGAAGCCGAAGCGGATGTTCACCTGAACCACCCTCATTGCGCGAAATTCTGCGTTCTGGGCGGAGCAAGTTGTTCGGCTTGACGTCAGTTCAGTTCGGGTGATTTCCAATACTTGGTTCCGGACGCGTTCGCTGAAACGCGCCAACCCTTTTTGTCGAGCACGAATATGGACCGCCCATTGACGAACCTGGCGGTCTGGTCCGTCTTCTCATCGCCATACATGGCGCCTGTTTCTGCCGTCGCATCATAGCCTTCGGTGATGAACTTCTGGAAATCTGCCTGCGTTTCGAACATGATCACCAGCTGGGTTTCGAACCCGCCGATACCTATGGCCGCCCCAACGCCGCCTGTCCCCATATTCATGTAAGTACGGCTGCCGTCTTCCTTTGAAACAGCAACACCACGACCGTATCCGGCGGATACGGGAAACACTGTTATCTTGCGGGTATCAAAGGCGGCATAGCCAGCGCTATCCGGATAGAGCGCATCAGCATCCGAATTCTCTGTCAGAAGGCGCGTCAGAATTTCATCTGACATCGTGTCCAGCTTGGCGCGTGTTTCTTCGGGCGTCGCCTCATTGGTCACCAAATCAGCAGTGGATTCAAACGTATCACTGACGATGTCAGCGCCCTTGCCAACAGTCTTACCAGCGCTTTCAGCGCCGCGGCCAATAGCGTCTGCCGTACTTTCAGCGCCCTTTTTGACCTTATCGAGCAAATTTTCGGCTGAGACAGTTCCGCAAAGCAGAAGCCCCGCAACGATGGAAATTGGTAACTTCATCATGGAATGATCCAATGTCAGAACCTGCGTTCGACACTGACAATACCCATTGTTGTCAAAAATAAAATCCGGTTCGTCGCGAACATCGCGACCTAATACGAAATACAATCGTCAAACTAGCCCGGGAAACGCCAAATTCGCCGCTTAGGCCATCGGTCAATTCAGTCTGAATTCGCCCACTACATTACGCCACTCACCCGGCGCGATCATTTTGCGATGTGTGAAACGGACGGAATGAAGTGGCCCTTCGATTTCGCGCTGCCAGAACTCAATGAAATCAAACAGCCTCGGATGATCAGGCGCCAGATCATATTCCTGCCATGTGAAGGTATTCAAAACGTGAATGTAGTCGGGCATGTGATAATAGAACTCAGCCGTTGTCAGCCCGTACCCCTTAAGCATTAATTCTGTTTCGCTTTGCTCCATGCAGACCTCCAAATTATTGCAAGGTCTCTTCAGCATAGCACGAATTCAACCGAACTCTCATTAAAACAATGCGTTAACCTTGCGTGAGCAGTGAAATTCGCCCCAATTCCGTTGCTTGCTTGCACCTTATGTGCCGGGTCTGATAAGATGCATCCACAAGATATAGACCCTGCACAAAGAACGGGCCGTTACGTGAGCGATACGCCAGAAACTCCTGAAAACATGGACGAAACCCCACCGGAACGCCCCGTTTATGACGGCCCGACGGTGTCTATCGAATCCGAGATGCGAACGTCGTACCTCGATTATGCGATGTCGGTCATCGTCAGCCGCGCGATCCCCGATCTGCGCGACGGGTTGAAACCGGTGCACAGGCGCATCCTTTATGCGATGCACGAGACCGGGAATACCCATGACAAGGCTTATCGCAAATCGGCCCGTCCGGTTGGTGATGTGATGGGTAAATACCACCCGCACGGTGACAGCGCGATCTATGACGCGCTGGTGCGGATGGCTCAGGATTTCTCGATGTCGCTGCCGCTGTTGGATGGTCAGGGCAACTTTGGTTCGATGGACGGTGATAACCCGGCGGCCATGCGTTACACCGAGGTTCGCATGGACAAACCTGCCGCAGCCCTGCTGGCAGACATCGAGAAAGAAACTGTTGATTTTCAGGACAACTACGACGGCAAGGACAAAGAGCCGACCGTCCTGCCCGCCCGCTTCCCGAATATGCTGGTTAATGGTGCCGGCGGTATCGCCGTGGGTATGGCGACCAACATTCCGCCTCACAATCTGGGCGAAGTGGTAGACGCCACTCTGGCACTGATCGACGATCCGGATCTGACATCCGAGCAACTGATCGAATACGTCCCCGGTCCCGACTTCCCGACCGGAGGTGTGATGCTGGGCCGATCCGGTGCGCGCAAAGCCTATCTGGAAGGGCGCGGCAGCGTCATCATCCGCGCCAAGACCCGCGTCGAAGAGTTGCGCAAGGACCGCTACGCGATTGTGGTGGACGAGATCCCCTATCAGGTGAACAAGGCCGCGATGATCGAAAAGATCGCCGAGGCCGTGCGCGAGAAGCGGATCGAGGGCGTCGCCCACGTTCAGGATGAATCCGACCGCAACGGCGTGCGTGTCGTGGTCGAACTGAAACGGGATGCAACGCCCGAAGTGGTACTGAACCAACTCTACCGGTTTTCACCAATGCAGACCTATTTCGGCTGCAACATGCTGGCGTTGAACGGTGGCCGCCCCGAGCAGCTTACACTGCGCCGGTTCCTGACGTCGTTCATTGATTTCCGTGAAGACGTCGTTGCACGTCGTACAGCGCACCTGCTGCGCAAGGCGCGGGAACGCAGTCACATTTTGTGTGGCCTGGCCGTTGCCGTCACTAATATCGACGAAATCGTTACGACAATTCGGCAATCAGCGGACGCAGCGGAAGCTCGCGAAAAGCTGATGACCCGGCGCTGGCCTGCTCAGCCGATACTGGAATACATCGCGCTGATCGACGATCCGACCCATACGGCGAACGATGATGGCACTTACAATCTGTCTGAAACCCAAGCTCGGGCCATTCTTGAACTACGGCTACAGCGTCTGACCCAAATCGGCGTCAAAGAAGTCACCGACGAATTGGAAGAGCTGGCAGGCAAGATCAAGGAATACCTCGAAATTCTGTCCAGCCGAGAGCGCATTATGGGCATCATCGCCGATGAATTGCGCGAGGTGCGCGAACAGTTCGCCGTGCCACGTCGCACCGAGATCGTCGATTGGTCCGGCGATATGGATGATGAGGACCTGATCGAGCGCGAAGATATGGTCGTGACCGTAACTTCGGGCGGCTATATCAAGCGCACCCCTCTGGCTGACTTCCGCGCCCAAAAACGCGGAGGCAAAGGGTTGAGCGGCATGCAAACCAAAGAAGAGGACGTGGTTACCAACCTCTTCGTGGCGAATACGCATACGCAGTTGCTGTTCTTCACCACCGACGGGATGGTCTACAAGCTCAAGACCTGGCGTCTGCCGCAATCGGGGCGCACCGGTAAGGGCAAGGCTATCGTAAACATCCTGCCAATTCCGACTGGTGTTTCCATCGCGGCGATCATGCCTGTGGATGTCCCGGACGATGAATGGGAAAACCTGCAGATCGTCTTTGCAACCAGCGCCGGAGACGTCCGCCGTAACCGGCTGTCGGATTTCACCAACGTCCGCCGTAACGGCAAGATCGCCATGAAACTGCCCGAAGGGGTGGAGCTGGTGAATGCACGCATCTGTTCCGAGGATGAGGACGTGATGCTGGTGACCAATTCGGGTCGTGCCATCCGGTTCCGTACTACGGACGTTCGTGTCTTCAACTCACGCGAATCCACAGGCGTACGCGGTATCAAGCTGACCAATGGCGATCGGGTGGTCTCGATGTCCGTCATTCGTCACTTCGAAGCCGGACCGGACGAGCGCGCGGCCTACCTCAAGATGCGCCGCTTGATGGCTGGCGTTACGGATGAGACCGAAAGCGATGAAGACGAAGGTAACGCGGACAGTGTATTGCCGCAGGAACGCTATGCCGAAATGTCGGCGGCCGAAAACCTGATCCTGACTATCACCGCCGGGGGCGCCGGCAAGCTGAGCTCAAGCCACGACTACCCCGTGCGCGGACGTGGTGGCATGGGTGTTGCAGCGATGGACAAGGCGATGCGCGGCGGGGAATTGGTTGCGTCCTTCCCGGTCGAAATCGACGATCAGATTATGCTGGCGACATCCAAGGGCCAGTCGATCCGGGTTCCCGTCGATGGCATCTCGTTCCGTTCCCGTTCAGCTGGTGGTGTCAAAGTCTTTAACACCGGCAAGGGCGAAGAGGTGGTCAGCGTTGCCTGGATTGCCGATCAGGGCGACGACGACGCTCAGGACTAAAATACCCAATATCCAAAGCCCCGCCGCAATATTCGGCGGGGCTTTTTTTGTTAAAGCCCGTAAATCTGTCCGAACTTTTGTTCCAGATATTGCAGTAGCGGCTCGGGTCCCGGTTTCTGGCCGCTGGCGCGTTCGATCACGTCACGCGGCGCATAGAGCCCACCGTAGCGTTGCAAATTCTCGCGCAGCCAACTGGTCGCGCCAAACGTTTCGCCCCGGCCCAGCTGCTCGTTCAGATCGGGAACTGCGGCTTGTAGCGCCTCATACAGACATCCTGCATAGACATTGCCCAGAGAGTACGTTGGAAAGTATCCGAATAGGCCCACAGACCAGTGTACATCCTGCAAACATCCGTTCGAAGGCTTGTCCACGGCATACCCGAAATCGGACTTGAAGCGATCGTTCCACGCCGCCTCCAAATCATTGACTTCCAGATCACCAGCCATCAGTGCCCGCTCGAGATCAAAGCGCAGCATGATGTGCAGGTTGTATTGCACCTCATCAGCTTCAGTTCGGATATAGCCGTTCTGCACCCTGTTGACGGCGGCATAGAACTCATCGGCATCAGCGATACCAAAGTCACCAAAAACATCGGTCATCTGTCCATACAGCCACCCTGTGAACTCGCGAGAGCGCCCCAGCTGGTTCTCGTAAATTCGGCTTTGGCTTTCATGAACGCCCATCGAAACGCCCCTTCCCAGCGGAGTCAGGGCGTAGGCGGCGTCGATACCCTGTTCATATGCCGCGTGGCCGACCTCGTGAATCGTGGAATAAAAGCAGTTGAACGGGTCGGTTTCGCTGGTGCGCGTGGTAATTCGCACGTCTGATCCGCTGCCCGAACTGAACGGATGTACGGCCTTGTCTACGCGCCCCCGATTCAGATCATATCCGAACACGGTTGCCAGTTTCTGCGACAGACGCATCTGATCGCCTTCGGCGAATGATCCGACCACGCCCTTGGGCATCGGCCTCTCCAGAATCGCAGCCCGCAATGCGACCAGCCGCGGGCGCATTTCATCAAAAATCGCGGCAATCTGGCTGCCTGTTGTGTAGGGTTCGTAATCTTCGACCATGGCATCGTAGATATTACCGCCCTGAGCCAACGCAGCGCCTTCCTCGCGTTTAAGGGCGACCACTTCTTCCAGAACCGGCAGGAAGGCGGCCACATCCTCGTCCGCACGGGCTTGCGCCCACTTTCCCTGCGCTTGTGAGGTTACGCGCGCGATCGCCTTTGCTAGGTCCGCAGGTACTTTGGCCGTACGCTCGAACGCACGACGGATTTCACGAAGCTGAGCTTCACTCACTTCGCATGTCCCTTCGGCTTCTTCCAACCAATCTGCCACACGCGGGTCGGAACGACGGGCATGCAGAACAGCCTCGATCGCGGCCATCTCCTCGCCCCGTTGGGCAGCGGCACCGCGCGGCATCACCGTTTCCTGATCCCAGCCCAGACGGCCCGCGATCTGGCCCAGTGCAGATGTTTCGCGCTGAAAGGCCATCAATTCGTCAAATGCGGTCATAGGTTCAAGCTCCACGTAAAGAGGTTGGGATCGGATAGGCGGTCAGGAAGCGCGCACGCAATATCAGCGTCCAGACCACAACGGCCATTAATTGGTGCAATATGGCGATTTGCCAAGGTGCGGCGTAGACAACTGTTACGATACCAAGCACCACTTGCAGCGACAGCGCGGCAAATACCGCATTGAACGCAAACTGCGTTTGTGGATGCGCACTTGTCCGTCCGCGCAACCAGACGACAACTCCAAACGCAAACAGAAGATATCCTGCGCAGCGGTGTATGAATTGCACCAGCCCCGGGCTTTCAAAGAAATTCCGCCACATTGGTTCCAGCATTGTTGCATCGGGCGGCAGCAACTGCCCCCCGATCAATGGCCAATCGGTAAAGGAACGCCCGGCATCGATACCCGCTACCAGCGCACCGATCAGAATTTGTAGAAAGGTAAAATGCATGAGGCCGGTCGACAACGAAAACAACCGATCCTCCTTCGCGCGGCGCGCCTGCATAAGGTCCCGCTCCTCCCGGCCGAGCATAAAGATATACCACGCCAGAAAGCCGAGGATCACAAAGGCCAGTCCGAGGTGAACCGCCAGACGGTAGCTGGCGACGGCAATCATCCCCTCGCCCTGCGTCACGCCCGAGGCGACCATCCACCATCCAATTCCGCCCTGAATGCCTCCCAGGATTCCGGGCAGCAGCAGACGCCCTGTCCAGCCCGCCGGAATTTTCCGCGCGGCCAGAAATCCAAAAAAGCCTAGCGCCCAAACCAAACCGGTTACCCGGCCAAGCTGGCGGTGCCCCCATTCCCACCAGTAGATCGACTTGAAATCATCAAGCTCCATCCACTGGTTCTGAATGCGCCACTGATCAATTTGCTTGTACTTGTCGAACTCGGCCTGCCAGTCCGCCTCACTCATCGGGGGAATGGCTCCAGTGATCGGGCGCCATTCGGTGATGGACAGGCCGCTGTCGGTCAAACGAGTCAAACCGCCGACAACGATCATGGCCACGACCAAAGCGAACAGGATCATCAGCCAGGCCCGGATTGCGCGCCTTGCCCCACCCCTGCCACGATCAATCAAGCCGGGCTGAACCGCCTGTTGTTGTTGATTGTCCGAGACTTCCTCAAAGATGCTGCGCTTGCCGCTCATGCCATCCTCATGTCCTTGAATTTCACGCAGGCTAGGGCCATGGCCGACCGAGGTCCAGCCTCAGCCCTTGTCCTTCCACCGGACCATCTGACGCATGATCCCGTGCAACATTTGAACGTCTGCGCGCGTCATGCGCATCCGCGACCACAGATTGCGCAGGTTTACCTTCATCCCTTCGGCCTTTTCCGGCGGATAAAAGAACCCGGCCTCCTCCAACCGGTCCTCATAGTGCTCGACCAGCTTTTCGACCTCGATTCCCGTGGCCCAATCCCCCTTGCCCAGATCAGTCGTCTCGTGCACGACATCGGCAGATTGGCGCATCCACTCATATGCGGTCAGCAACACGCATTGTCCCAGATTCAGCGAGGCGTATTCGGGGTTCACCGGGACTGAGATAATGGCGTTGGCTTTAGCAATGTCTTCATTCTCAAGCCCCGCTCGTTCCGGACCAAACAGAACCGCCACCTGCTCGCCAGCCGCTACCTTTTCCGCAGCGATCTGCATCGCGCGCTCGGGGCTGTAAACCGGCTTGGTCAACCCCCGCTGGCGGGCCGTGGTAGCGAACACAAACGTCCGATCCGACAGACCCTCCGCCAGATCGTCAAACAACTGCGCCTCGTCCAGCAATCGGCCTGCCCCGCTGGACATGGCAACGGCTTTGGGGTTCGGCCAGCCATCGCGCGGCGCCACGATACGCATCCGGTCCAAACCGAAGTTCCACATCGCCCGTGCTGCGGCCCCGATATTTTCACCCATCTGGGGGCGCACAAGCACAAATGAAGGCTGGGATTTGTCGCTGGGCATGTCAAACTCCGAATGGCTGCGCCTGCTCTAGTCGCGCGGCCCCGGCAGAGCAACCCTCACCACTCTTCCTCTTGCCCCAAATATCCCCGCCGGAGGCATAAAAGTTTGCTTCCCGCCCACAATCCGCTAAACCGCGCGAAAGACAACGCGAAGGACCGCAACGATGGACGCCCCCGAGCAGCCGCAAATCTATCTGATCACTCCGCCGTCCATCCAACTGGACACCTATCCCGATCAACTCGCCCGCGTTCTGGACGGGGCCGAGATTGCCTGCATAAGGCTCGCGCTCGCAGGCAATGACGAGGACTCAATTGCCCGCATTGCGGATGCCTGCCGCGAAGTGGCCCACGCGCGCGACGTAGCACTTGTAATTTCGAACCACGTTCTTCTCGCTCAGCGTTTGGGCCTTGATGGTGTGCATCTGGACGACGCGGCACGTTCGGTACGTGCCGCCAGAAAAGAACTGGGACCTGATGCCATCGTCGGCAGTTTTTGCGGGGCATCACGTCACGACGGGATGAACGCAGGTGAGGCCGGTGCGGACTATGTCGCTTTCGGGCCGGTGGGCAATGCTTCGCTTGGTGATGGTACAGTGGCAGAGCCTGAGCTGTTTCAGTGGTGGTCTGATATGATCGAGGTTCCGGTCGTCGCCGAAGGCGGTCTGACCGAAGACAGCATTCGCGCCCTTACCCCCTGCACGGATTTCTTCGGATTGGGGGATGAAATCTGGTCGAACGATGATCCGCTGGCCACCCTCAAAAAGCTGACCGCGGCGATGGCCTAGAGGGCAAGGAATGGCGTGATACACCAGTACACGCCAACCAACGCTATCACCATCGAGGCCGGTATTCTGATCCGACTGCGAAATCGCTGTGAACCAAAAGAAAAAAGTGTAATGACGGCAAATCCGGCAATGCCAATGGCCAGAATTGCCAAACCGGCACCCACGCCATAGCCAATGATTGCGGACATGGCGTGATTTGGTGGAATTGCGCCTTTGATCAGATCCGATGCCGCGTCCGATCCATGCAGCACTCCAAATCCAAAAACAGCAATCATTCGCCACAGGTGCAACCGGCGGGCAAATATGTTCTCGACGGACAGCAAAACGATACCCGTTGGAACCAATAATGCGACCACAGCCTGCGGCACGGCGACAATCGCCAAAGTACCCAAGGCCAGCATCGTGGAAAACCCCAATGAAAAAGGGATGAGTTGCAAGATCAGCGGTCGGACCTTGACGGATAGAAACAACATAGCCAGAACAAACGCGATCTGCTCAGGGCCGTTGGGCAGAATACGACTGAACCCCAATGCAAAAAAGGTTTCCATCGTTTCGGTCGATCCCAGTGCTGATCCCCCGACCAACGGAATGGCGGGGCTGGTCTCACCACCCTGCAGAAAGCCAGTGTACGGGGCCTCAACGCCTTGTTGCCGCAGAACCAGAGAGCCGGCACCAACCGGCCAACTCACCTGCAGGTTATGGGCGTTTTCAGGGATATTTCCGGTTAACAGCAAAGTTGACGTGCGCGCGGCCTCCCGATTGCCGACAACAGGAATATTAACACCTTCATAGGACAGCTTGACCTGACCCTGAGCCTGAACATCCAGCTTGTCCATCCAGGGAATTGCGAACTCTCGCACCAATGGTTCCAGTTCGGAGGAAACCAAAGAACGAAGCTTCGAATAGTTTGCAGACTCGTCCGCTTCGGCTGTGTCTGAGAGATTATCCAGATTCATACCGGCAACAAACGCTTCGGCATTGAAGTGAAGCTCGATAAACAAATCGCCGTTTTTGACCTGAAAGTCTGCGACTGTCGGCGTGATCTCATGTGACGCGGATTGGTTCGGGGCAAAAAGCAAAACCGCAAGCAAACAAAGCGGCCCAAGCAGACCAGAGCGCAAAGCCCCTGAAACAGTCTTCATTTGCGTATCACCATAAAACTATTTGCAAATCACAAGTATCTGTCCACCAATAGTCCGACTGAATTCAGACGAGATCAAGCGCAAATCCAGCCCGTCGGTTGCTGAACGCCCGGACCTAATGTCCACCTTCCGACTTGCGCCTGCACCAGCGCTGCGGCATGACAGCGCCATGACTCAGAACACTGAAATCCTGTGCATCGGCTCGGTCCTTTGGGACATCATCGGCCGATCCGCCAGCCATATGCGTCAGGGATCGGACGTGCCGGGCCGAATTACGCGCCTGCCCGGCGGCGTCGCGATGAATATCGCCATGACCCTGGTCAGGTTCGGTATGACCCCGACCCTGCTGACGGCGATTGGCCGCGATCCCGAAGGTGATGAACTGGTCCATTCCTGCGCGCGTCTGGGTATGGTCACCGATCACGTCTATCGCTCGCAGGACCTGCCGACCGACCGATATATGGCGGTCGAGGGCGCGAACGGATTGATTGCAGCCATCGCCGATGCCCACTCGCTGGAGGCCGCAGGCGCCAAAATCCTGCGCCCCCTGCTTCACGGTCCGCTTGGGTATGAAAACACGCCGTTCGAAGGGCTGATCGCTCTGGACGGGAACCTGACGCTGGATCTGCTGGAAGATATCGCCCAAAGCCCGGCTTTCGCCCGAGCAGACCTGCGCGTTGCGCCAGCCTCGCCCGGCAAGGCCGAGCGGCTTCTGCCGTTTCTCAAACACGCGCGGGCAACCCTGTACGTAAACCTTGAAGAAGCTGGATTGCTTTGCCAGCGTGAGTTTTCCGATTCAGAAAGTGCCGCCAAGGGCTTGCTTGATCGCGGCGCCCTACGTGTTCTTGTGACAGATGGCGGCAACTCTGCCACCGAGGGCAGTACCCTGGGTGTGGTGACACAAACCCCTCCATCGGTTCTGGTAACCCGCGTTACCGGGGCTGGTGACACATTCATGGCGGCCCATATTGCCGCTGAAGCAAATGGCGCGAACAGGGACGAGGCACTGGCCCGCGCCCTACATGCCGCCGCAACTTACGTTTCCGGAGAAACCCCGCTGTGATCGACATCCAATACTCAACCGAAGTCCGCGCCGCCAAGGATGCAGGTCAACCCGTTGTCGCGCTGGAAAGCACGATCATTACACATGGCATGCCGCACCCGCAGAACGTCGAGGTCGCAGCCCGGGTTGAACAGGACATTCGCGATGCCGGTGCCGTTCCGGCAACCATTGCCGTGATCAAAGGCGTGCTGCACGTGGGGCTTGAACCAGAACAGCTGGCTGCACTGGGGCAGGCCCAGGGCGTTGCAAAACTGTCCCGCGCCGACATGGCCGCCTGTATCGCCACAGGTGGCACAGGGGCTACAACGGTTGCCGCCACCATGATCGCCGCGCATCTCGCCGGGATCGAAGTGTTTGCAACCGGCGGTATCGGTGGCGTGCATCAGGGGGCGGAGACTTCATTCGACATCTCCGCCGACCTGCAGGAACTAGCCCAAACCCCGGTTACAGTTGTTGCAGCTGGCGCAAAGGCGATCCTCGACCTCGCCAAAACTCTGGAAGTGCTGGAAACGCTGGGTGTGCCAGTTATTGCCCATGGTCAGGACGAGTTTCCGGCCTTCTGGTCCGCCAAATCGCAATTTGCTGCCCCCCTACGAATGGATAGCGCCAAAGAAATCGCCAAAGCGCATACAATTCGCCGGGCACTGGGCGTTCCGGGCGGCCAACTGGTCGCCAATCCCATTCCGAATGACGCACAGATTCCAGCCGAGGAACTGGCCCCCATCATCGCATCCGCACAGTCGGATGCCGTGGCGCACCGGATTACCGGAAAAGGCGTTACGCCCTATCTCCTCCAACGTATTTTCGAACAAACCGAGGGCCGGTCGTTGACCGCCAACATCGCGCTTGTGCGAAACAACGCTCGCCTTGCCGCCAAAATCGCCAAATCCCTGACGGACGGCACGTAATGAAAGCAACGCATTAAAGACTATTGTACCGGCGTTCCAAACTTCCTAACTAGTCTGGTAAACCACTCGGAAACGTAATGAATACACCGTTCGACGAAGAACCTCATCGCCGCCCAGGTCTGCTGGCCGGACTTCGCGCCTCTTTTTTGACGGGTATCGTGGTCATTGCGCCAGTCTGGCTGACCGGGTGGCTGATCTGGTCAGTCGTCGGCTGGATCGACAGTGCGGTCCTACCGTTGGTGCCACAGCGTTTCCAGCCCGAGGAATACGTGGGCATCAATGTTCACGGCGTCGGTGTCATCTTTTTTCTGTTCTTCACGATTATCGTCGGCTGGATTGCCAAAGGTATTCTGGGCCGTTCGCTGATACATTTCGCAGAAAGTCTGGTGAACCGGATGCCGGTTGTCCGGTCGATCTATTCCGGCATCAAACAGATATCTGAGACGGTTTTCGCACAGACCGAGCGGTCCTTTGAAAAAGCCTGTCTGATCCAGTATCCGCGCCGTGGAATTTGGGCCATCGGGTTCGTTTCGACAACAGCCAGAGGTGAAATCAGCCAAAGGGCGGAGACCGCTGGCGAGTTGTATAGCGTATTCGTTCCGACCACGCCCAACCCTACCTCGGGATTTCTGCTGTTCTTCCCTGCCGAAGATGTCATTCTTCTGGACATGACGATCGAGGATGCGGCGAAACTCGTGATCTCGGCCGGTCTTGTCTATCCAAACGAAAAAGACCCGACGCAGCCGCCGGAATGATCAACTGAACATCATCGGCAGGTCTACTGTACTGCGTTCACCGATATCCGATTTGTGATCCTGAAGGAATCGTTCAGCCGCTGCGCGCCCTGCATGTTTCAACTTGTGCAGAATGACAGGGGTCGGAACCGTTTTGGTCGCAACCGACAGGCTGTTCATTAATTCGTCATCCGCGATCATGTGAACCAGAACGCGGTTCATCTCGCCGGCCTTCAGCTTACCGTCTGCCAGCAGCCGTTGTACGAAATTGATCGCCCTCAGCTCGCGCAAGAGCGAAGAGTTAAAGCTGATCTCGTTGATCCGGTTCTGAATCTGCTGCGGTGTCTTGGGAACCTCGTCCCGCTCCAGCGGGTTGATGTTAACGATCACGACGTCGTCTGGCAGCACATCATTGAACAATGGGTAAAGGGCGGGGTTGCCGGTATACCCCCCGTCCCAATAGGCTTCGGTTCGATCCGATTTCGGGTCATAAATCTCGACCGCCTGAAACAGGTTTGGCAAACAAGCCGAGGCCAGAATGGCATCCGTCGATATTTCACCACCTGTGAAAACCCTGATCTTGCCGCTACGCACGCAGGTTGCGCAGACAAACAGGTCAGGACCTTCATCAGCGCAGATTTCATGGAAATCAAACCTGTCCACGACAGATGCAAGCGGATTGCGGTAAAACGGACCATACGCATAGGGCGACACCATACGTGACCAGGCATCTGCCACCGAAAAGGGAACCGAATATTCTATGGCCTGTGCGATCTGCGAAGGTTCCAGCCCGCGCATCCAATGCGCAATCCGCATATCGCCGACAGCACCCATACGCTTCCACAAATCATCCAGACATTCCCGTGCCCCGGCCCGGCCCGCCTTGACCATTCCGGACTTGAAGGCGGCGCCGTTCAACGCCCCGGCAGACGTGCCGGTGATTGCCGCCACCTCAATATCTTCTTCGTCCAGAAGCCTGTCCAACACGCCCCAAGTAAAGGCGCCGTGCGCCCCGCCACCCTGCAAAGCCAGATTGATCCGTTTCAAACCTCGCCCCTTCTTCTGCTTGGAAACACCTCGGGGATATGGGGGCACAGCCCCCACAAGAGATCAAAGAGCCGTCCAGCCCCCATCGACCGAGATCGTCGTACCAGTAATCTGCGCCGCCGCATCGGAACACAGAAACACTGCAGTGCCGCCCAACTGTTCCACCGTCGCGAACTCTTTCGATGGCTGCCGTTCAAGCATGACGTTCTTTATCACGTCCTCACGACTCATGTTGTATTCTTTCATGGTGTCGGGGATCTGCGCCTCGACCAGCGGGGTCAGAACGTAACCCGGACAGATCGCGTTACAGGTAATCGGCTCTTGTGCAGTCTCCAACGCGATGGTCTTTGACATACCTACAACGCCGTGTTTGGCGGCGACATACGCGGCTTTATAAGGCGACGCAGTAAGACCGTGTGCTGACGCGATATTGATGACACGACCCCAACCCGCCTTGCGCATCATCGGCAAAGCAACTGCGGTGGTGTGAAAAACCGAGTTCAGGTTGATCGCGATTATCGCATCCCATTTTTCTACCGGAAAAATATCTATGGGCGATACGTGCTGAATACCGGCGTTGTTGACCAGAATATCACAAGCACCCGCCTGCTCGATCAATGCACGGCATTCGTCGCCGCTGGACATGTCAGCCTTAATGTACCGGGCGTTTGTACCCGTTTCCTGAGAGATCTGCGCGGCAAGCGCATGGTCCTCGTCACGGTCCGTGAATGAATTCAGCACCACATCGGCCCCGGCCCTAGCCAGTTCCCACGCGACGCCCAAGCCAATCCCCGAATTAGATCCCGTGATGATCGCTGTTTTACCCGACAAGCTCATGGCGGCTCTCCCAATGAATGATTTAATTTGGGTCACACTGCCATGCTGCACTTGCAAATAAAACGGGGAAACGTCGTTTGCCTCACCTCATACTTTGTAACTGATATGATCACTTCCCCGTGATTACAGGGCCAAAAAAAACGCCCGCACGAAGCGGGCGTTAAGTTATTGAGGCAGGTTTCATACAGGCAAGAAACCTATCGAGCAGTGGAACCTTTATAAGCAATTCCGTGCCATCATCCAAGCTAAAAGTTTGAAAATATGAAAAATCATCGCTACGGTGAATCCCAAGAAAATAAGGCCAGAGCAGGATTGTTGCCAAAGTGCGACCAGTTTATCCACTCCCGATCCGTCATTTGATCGCGGGATTCACCACCCTTTTGTCTGTGTCAATCGCTCAGGCAGAATCGGTTCATGGCATAGCTATGTATGGAGACCCCGCACTGCCACCGGATTTTGTGTCCTTGCCCTACGCAAACCCGGATGCACCAAAAGGTGGCCGAGTCGTTTTTGGCAATACCGGCGGGTTCGACAGCCTCAACCCGTTCACGCAAAAAGGCACGTCGCCCTGGCAGTTGCGATTTTGGACTCACGAAAGCCTGATGGGCCGTTCCTGGGATGAACCTTTCACTCTTTACGGTCTCTTAGCCGAATCGGTTGAAACCGCACCGGACCGTTCCTGGGTCGAATTCACCCTGCGGGAAGATGCCCGGTTCTCGGATAACAGCCCCGTCACAGTCGATGATGTGATCTGGTCGTATGAGACCCTGGGAACCGAAGGCCATCTGCGGTACCGAGGGCTTTGGTCCAAGATCGACAGTATCGAACAAACAGGTCCCCGCTCTGTTCGCATCACGTTTTCCGAGGCCGATCGGGAACTGGCACTGATCGCCGGATTGCGCCCCATCCTGCAGAAGGCCCAGTGGGAAGGTAAGAATTTCGCCGATGCACAGCTTCACGATGTACCGGTCGGCTCTGGCCCGTATGTCGTCGAGGACTACGAAGCGGGGCGCGATGTGACCCTTCGAAGGAACCCTGAATATTGGGGAGCGGACATTCCCTTTCGCCGGGGCACAATGAATTTCGATGAAATGCGGATCGAATTCTACGGCGATCAGACTGTCCTGTTCGAAGCGTTCAAGGCCGGGGAATTGACGGCTGTGCGAGAGTTCAATGCCGAGAAGTGGGATAATCAGTACAACTTTCCCGCAGTCCAACGCGGTGACGTCCTAAAGACCGAGATACCGCACGCTAAACCCTCGGGCATGACGGGCATCGTCATGAATACACGAAAGCCCCCGCTTGATGATTGGCGCGTTCGTGAGGCGCTGATGCTTGCCTTCAACTTTGAGTACATCAACGACACCGTCACCGGCGGCGCGCAACCCCGGATCACCTCCTATTTCTCAGGCTCTGATCTGGCCATGCAACCCGGCCCTGCAACCGGGCGCGTCGAAGAACTGCTGAGGCCTTACACCCGGGATTTGCCTCCCGGTACACTGGAAGGTTACGGTCTGCCCGAAGGTGATGGCTCTGCCCGCAATCGCAGAAATCTGCGCAAGGCCGCCGGGCTGTTGTCTGACGCGGGGTGGTCAGTACAGGACGGGCAACTGAGAAATTCGCAGGGAAAAACGTTCAATTTGACCATCCTGTTGCAACAGGGCGATTCCGGAATGGAAACTGTTGTCGAAATCTATGCCCGTGCGCTGGAACGTCTTGGCATCGGATTAACCGCTGAAAAGGTCGACAGCGCACAATATGCGGGTCGGATTGCAGAGCTTGATTTTGACATGACGCCTTTCCGTCGGGCACTTTCCCTGTCTCCGGGCAACGAACAAAGGCTTTATTGGGGAAGCGACGGTGCGAATACTCCGGGCACCCGAAATCTGATGGGTGTCGCCTCTCCGGCTGTTGATGGCATGATCGACGCTATGCTGGCGTCGGAATCACACGAGGATTTCGTCGCCGCCACCCGCGCGCTGGACCGTGTTCTGACGGCTGGACGCTATGTCATTCCCATCTGGAGCTTCGATGTGGGCCGTATCGCCCATGCTGCCGAACTGAAGTATCCTGACACTCTGCCGATTTACGGCGACGGGCCGCAATATATGCCCGATGTCTGGTGGTATGAGGAGTGACCACTTCCATATTTCATTAGATATGGAAAAAATGTTGATGAGACACCCGGAACTCTGGCGCACTCCAAGCGGCTTGTTTTTTAGCTGTTGATGCGGCGATATCCGGATTTCGTTCCCGCAGGTCAGCTTACCGAAGTGTAGAAACTGCTGCCGCAAATGGGCTACGACGTCTTGATGCCGCGCTCGAAATCCGTCGATGAATTTGCAGCTGCGGAACGCGATCGCGACGGGATGCATCGTCTATGCGATTGTCACGACGCTCGGTCCGGTATCGGGTGTACATTTCGATCCAGTGATTACACTGGCTTTTGCCATGCGTTGAGAACACCCCTGAGACGGTGACGCCCCCTATGTGGCCTGCCAGATCGCAGGCTGCATTATCGGTTTATGGGCCACACATTACAAGTTTGATCTGTCGATTCTCCAAACCTCGACAACGATGCATCGTGCAGAGTCGCATCAGTGGTTTTCGGAAATCATTGCAACCTTGAGCCTGCTGTTCGTGATCTTCGGCGGAATTCGGCACAAGTCGTACGCGGTACCACCCCTTGTGGGCCTCTATATCACCGGCACCTATTAGTACACGCCCTCCACAAGTTTTGCGAACCCAACCGAGACAATCGCAAGAAGGCCCACCGATACCTTTGCGGGCATATACTCTGGCACATACCCATGTTCATCCTAATGCAGATTCTTGCAGTGTTCATCGGCCACATAGTGCTGAACTGGCTGTTCACAGACGGGGAACAACTGGACCGGGCGCCGCGCACTCAAATGCTGGTCAGATCACCCTGTTGCGGTCTTCCGCAGCGGGTTTTTTTCGACTTTCAGCGCTCAAGAGGGGTGCGACACTTTGCCCTGTCTATCAAACCGCCTGAAGGTCCGTAACCTATTCGGGGGAGAGCGATCCTGAAACCACAAAGAATGGAAAGCTCACATATGTTAAACTGGGCCGATCTCACGCAAGACTGGAGCGCTTCGTTTGCGCGTGCAAAAAAGCGATTTCCGAACCTGCGCGACAAAGACATGGCTTTTGTGAAACAAGATCGCAAACAGTTCGAGGCTTATCTGGCCGAACGCCATCATCTAACGGTTAACGAAGCTCACGAAGAACTTGAGGACTTTCTGTTTACCGAAGGTTTGAACAGGGAATTCGACCACTCGCTACGCGAGTGATGTTACCCAAAGGATCAATGCATCTTCATCACTGACGGAAATTACGTTGTGGCCCATGCTGCCATCGTAATAGGCGCTGTCACCACGTCGCATCTCAACCGGCTCGTAAAATTCGGTGTACAGCCGCACCACACCCGTCAGAACATACAGAAATTCTTCGCCATCGTGGCGCACCCATCCATCGAATTCGTCCATGGAACGCGCCCGGACCCGCGCACGATAAGGCAGCATCTGCTTTTTGGTCAAAGCTTCGGCCAATAACTCATGCTCGTATGTCACAGTGGCATGAGCGGTTCCGGCCCCGGATTTGGTAATCGCCATCCGCCCGATCACCTGTTCGCGCTGCGGTGCGGTAAACAACTGCGGTACAGAAATCTGCAACCCGGTCGCCAGCTTCTTGAGGGCATCATATGTCGGTGACATCTGACCGTTTTCAATCTTGCTCAACGTCGAACGGGCAAGACCTGCCTGTGTGGCAGCCTGTTCGAGGGTCCAGTTCCGGGCCTTGCGCAACTCGCGCACCCGGGCGCCCAGGTCAAGCGGTTCGACTTCGGTCTCGGCGCCATTGTCGCGGGCGATGCGGATGATGGACTTGGGGTCGCGATTGGTCATGGGCCTTTCTATAGGGCCAGCGCCCGGCGCTTGCAACGCGACAGACGGCGCGGTAGCCATCGATCATGTTGTCGATATTCGATCAAGGCCCACCGCCACCCTGCCCGGCCCCCTTCAACCTTGCAGCACATGTCATGCGCCGTACCGGGGATCTGGCAGACAAGACGGCGCTTTCCGTCCTATATGAAAACGGGTCCGAGGACTGGACCTATGGTCATCTTGAGGCCGCCATTCTGGGCACCGGTGCCGGATTATTGAAAGTGGGCTTAAAAGCCGGTGATATCGTCTTGATGCGGTTGGGTAATACGGTTGATTTTCCCATCGCCTATCTGGGTGCAATTTCTGCAGGAATTGTTCCGGTGCCGACGTCATCACAGCTGACCGAGCCGGAAACGGCCAAAATGATTGACGAACTGTCACCAGCAGCAGTTTTGCGGGACCCGCAAGTTACATGCGCGGCGCATCCTCTCCAGATCGAACTGAACGACCTTGCGTCCATGCGGAACCTGCCGCCAGCTGATTACGCTATGGGGGATCCGGATCGTCTGGCCTATGTCGTTTATACCTCCGGCACCTCGGGAAAACCGCGCGCCGTTGCACATGCACATCGGGCTATCTGGGCGCGTCAAATGATGGTGGATGGGTGGTACGGTCTGACCGAAGCTGACCGGCTGTGCCACGCCGGGGCGTTCAACTGGACCTACACACTGGGCACTGGGCTGATGGACCCGTGGACGGCAGGCGCAACCGCTCTGATCCCCGAAGCCGGAACGGACCCGTCATCCTTACCCGAGCTGTTGAAGACCCACGAGGCAACGATCTTCGCCGCCGCGCCCGGCGTGTACCGCAAGATGCTGCAAAGCATCGATGAGTTTGACCTGCCCCATCTTCGCCACGGCCTTTGTGCGGGCGAAAAACTGTCGCGTCACTTGCACGAACATTGGTCCAACGTCACCAAAACCGAACTGTACGAGGCCTACGGAATGTCCGAATGTTCGACCTTCATCTCGTCCAGCCCGAAACATCCCGCGCAGGGTGAGACATTGGGGCGACCGCAATCAGGCCGCCGTGTGGCCATCCTTGGCCCGGACGGCCCGGTTGCGGCAGGACAAGAGGGTACCATAGCCGTTCACCGCTCGGACCCCGGTCTGATGCTTACCTACCTGAATGCCCCGGACGAGGCAGAGGCGCGTATGCAGGATGAGTGGTTTCTGACCGGCGACCAGGGAGCAATGGCCGAGGACGGCCAGATCACTTATCTCGGCCGTGACGATGACATGATGAATGCGGGCGGATATCGCGTTTCACCCGTCGAAGTCGAATCCGTCCTGAGCAGATACCCCGGAATTACCCAAGTTGGCGCGGCCTCGGTCGGGGTGAAACAGGATACCTTTGTCATCGCAGCTTTCTATACCGGACCGGCAAGACTGGACGAGGCCGCGTTACAGTCCTATGTGGAGGCCAACCTGGCGCGCTACAAGCAACCGCGCGCCTTCGTCCACCTTCCCGCCCTGCCCGTCGGAGGCAACGGCAAACTTCTGCGCCGCGCTTTGCCGGCCTATTTCAAGGCTCAGTCCAAATGACACAAACCGTCAAGCTCGATATTCTGTCCGATCCGATTTGCCCGTGGTGCTATATCGGCAAGACACATCTGGACAAGGCATTGGCGGCGATACCCGATCATCCGTTCGTCATTGAGTGGCATCCCTTTCAACTCAACCCGGAAATGCCCGAGGGTGGGATGGATCGCCGCGAATATCTTGAGCGGAAATTCGGCGGCCAGAAAGGCGCCGTGCGCGCCTATACTCCGGTTGTCGAACATGCTGAAAAGGCTGGTCTGAACATCAATTTTGAAAGCATGCGGCGAACGCCCAACACGCTGGATGCACACCGTCTGATCCACTGGGCTGGGATCGAAGGTAAACAGAACGAGGTCGTCGATGCCCTGTTCACTGCGTATTTCGTGGAAGGTCGGGACATTGGTGAGCACGATGTTCTTGCCGACATAGCCGACGCCGCAGGCATGGACGCCTCAGTGGTGCGAAAGCTGCTGAAATCGGATGCCGACCGCGAGGATATTCGCAATCGTGACACCCACTCTCGGAAAATGGGCGTGAACTCGGTTCCGACCTATATCATCGCCAATCAACATGCCGTTCCTGGAGCTCAGGCGCCTGATCTTTGGGAAAAGGTGATTGGTGAAATTATGTCTCAATCCGAGCCTTCATCTGCATAATAGCACAGAGGTCTGTGCATTTTTCATCCCTAGCGCCGCCTGATCCCGCGTGATAGCGCGAACGGGTAAGGAGTCCCACATGGCTGATCGTATGTCCAAGGGCGAGTTCATCGCGCTTATCGCGATGATGTTCGCCACTATTGCGTTTTCGATAGACTCGATGCTGCCCGCCCTACCCGAAATCGGCATGCAGCTTAGCCCAGATGACGTGAACAAGGCACAATTGATCCTGACATCGTTTGTCCTGGGTATGGGGATTGGCACCTTTTTCACGGGTCCACTGTCTGACGCATTCGGGCGGAAACCAGTGATTTATGGCGGCGCCTGCCTTTATATCATTGCCTCTGCCGTCGCCTGGGCCAGTTCCTCGCTTGAACTTGTGCTGGCAGCGCGCGTGGCGCAGGGTCTGGGCGCGGCCGGGCCGCGTGTCGTTGCTATGGCGATTGTACGTGATCTTTACTCGGGCCGGGAAATGGCGCGGATTATTTCGATCGCCATGATGATATTCACCCTTGTACCCGCCATCGCGCCGATGCTGGGCGCAGGTGTCATCGCCATCACGGGCTGGCGCGGTATATTCATATCCTTCATCCTATTCTCGCTGATTACAATCATCTGGATGGGCCTGCGCCTGCCCGAGTCGCTCGCACGCGAAAATCGCCGCCCATTCCGGCTGCCACTGATGATCGCCGCGGCGCAGGAGATGTTCGCCCACCCTTCAGTGCGTCTGTCGATTTTGGTTCAGACACTGTGCATGGGTACGCTCTTTACCATGCTTACCATGGTGCAGCCGGTTTATGACATCATCCATGACCGGGGAGACAGCTTCCCATTCTGGTTCGGATTTGTCGCACTCATCTCAGGTTCGGCCAGCCTGCTGAACGCAGCCGTCGTAGTCCGTGTAGGAATGCGCAAGATGGTGACATGGACGTTGGGGGCGCAGATATTTCTGACATCGGGGGTCATCCTTCTGAGCAATCTTGACCTGTCACCCAATGCGTCATTTGCGCTGTTTGTCGCATGGCAAACATCCATCTTCTTTATGGCGGGAACCACCCTTGGCAACCTGAACGCCATCGCGATGGAGCCGATGGGCCATATCGCCGGGATGGCAGCGTCCGTTATCGGCGCAATCTCAACGGTTCTGGCCGCAGCAATCGCCGCGCCGATCGGGTTGCTTTTCAACGGCTCAATCACTCCGTTGACAACGGGTATCCTGACGATGTGCGTAGTCGCTTTCGGGTTGATGGTCCACATGGGCAGGATTGAGGAAAGACTGCCTGCCTGACCTGTGCAGAGCAAATGAAACGCGCTAACCTTTCCGCAAAGCGTGGGGAGGTTTTGATGAGCGACTACTATGATTTAGGCAGTTATTCCTGCCCTGTATCCACTTCGTCGGCTGAAGCACAGCTGTGGTTCGACCGGGGCTTGAACTGGACCTATGGATACAATCACGAAGAGGCCATCGTCTGCTTCGAACGTGCACTTGAACATGATCCCCACTGCGCAATGGCCCATTGGGGGGTCGCCTATGCTGCTGGCCCGAACTACAACCTGCCCTGGGCTTTACGCGACGACGCCGGACGCGCCAAGGCACTGGCCTGTGCCTATGATGCCACGCAAAAGGCACTGGAACTGTCCGAATACTGCACGCCTGTCGAGCAGGCGCTAATTGGCGCCCTGCCCGCCCGCTATCCGCAGCGTGATCCGATAGATGACATGCATATCTGGGACCATGATTTTGCCGATGCGATGCGCGCGGGTTTTGCAACCGCACCCGATAATCTGGAAGTGCGCACGATCTATGTCGAGGCGCTGCTAAACCTAACGCCTTGGAAAATGTGGGATCTTAACACGGGCCAACCAGCAAAAGGCGCAAAGACAGTCGAAGCTCAGGATGCCTTGGAAAGGGCCATGGCCGATAACCCTGCGGCCATGACGCATCCCGGCATTCTGCATCTTTATGTGCACCTGATGGAAATGTCTCCGACACCCGAAAAGGCGCTCAAAGCCGGTGACGAGTTGCGCTCACTGGTCCCCGATGCGGGCCATCTGGTGCATATGCCAACCCATATCGACGTTCTATGCGGTCACTATCAAAACGTTGTCCACTGGAACGAGCAAGCCAGTATCGCCGACCTCAAATATTACGAACGCGAAGGGGCGTTTAATATCTATACAGGCTATCGCCAACACAATTATCACTTTGCAATCTACGGCGCGTTGTTTCTGGGTCAGATGGAACCCGCCCTGCGCGCCAATCAGGGCCTTTGGGACACAACACCCGAGGACATGCTGCGCATAGAGAGCCCGCCCATGGCTGATTACTTTGAAAGTTATATGGCGATGGGGCCGCATATTCTGATCCGCTTTGGTCAGTGGGAAAAAGCAAAGGCATTAGAGCTGCCTTCTGACCCCGAACTCTATCGAACCCTGACAGCAACCACGCATTATGCACGCGCGATAGCATTCGCCGCGACGGATCAGGTCCCCGAAGCAGAAGCAGAAGAACAGGCGTTTCTTGAGGCCAAAGAGCGGGTTCCCGAGACGCGTCTTCTGCACAATAACCGCGTTGTTGACCTGCTTGAGATTGCTGGTGAAATGTTGCGTGGTGAGATTGAGTACCGAAAGGGAAACCACGAACTCGCCTATGCACATTTGCGCAGGTCTGTCGAACTGGACGACACTCTGCCCTATGATGAGCCGTGGGGTTGGATGCAGCCCACGCGACATGCTTTGGGGGCATTGCTGTTCGAACAGGGTCATGCGGCCGAAGCAGAAGCGGTCTATCGCGAGGATCTGGGTTTGGGGGGCAGTCTTAGCCGTGCATCGATACACCCGGACAATGTCTGGAGCCTCAAGGGACTGCACGATTGTCTGAAGGCACGCGGGGAAACTGTTGAAATCCTTCAGATCAAACAACGTCTGGACCTTGCTCTTGCCCGTGCCGACCGTGCGGTCGGCGCGTCCTGTTTCTGTGCGCAAGCTGCGATGAGGGCCGCTGAATGAAGTACTTTTCCATGCTGCTGTCCATTGCTTTCATTGGCAGCCCGGTACCTGCTGAACGCCTTTCCTTTCCTCCTGTCGATCAGGCCGCCGATGATAACACGCTGGTCGTGTTCCGGAACGAGCTGCTGGAAAAGATCGCGTCTCGTGACATTGAAGCGGTCGTTGATCTGGCCTGCCCGGATATTTACCTCAGTCACGGCGGAACCGGCGGACCGCTGGAGTTGCGCGCGAACCTGACCGAAACTTCGGATTCTTCGTCGGACGGCGCAGTTGGGCAAACCGACCTTTATTGGGACGCGTTACAGGAAACGCTTTCGCAACCGGGTTACTTCGACGATCTGGGCGAATTCTGGATGCCGCATCAATGGCAGATCACACTGCCCGCCGCACTTGATCCTTTCACCGCCTATTTCGTGACGGGCAACCGCGTGTCACTGCGCAAAGAGCCATCCCGAGACGCGCCGATCCTCGACGCAATCAGCCACGAGGTCGTAATCGTTCCTGATTTTCAGCCGGCCGCCGAATACCAACGGGTCCGCCTGACCGACGGCACCACCGGGTTTATGCACAGCGACTTCCTTTGGTCCATGGTTGGATATCGCGCAGCGCTGGTGAAATCCGACGCGGGCCAGTGGCAGTTGTGCACGTTTGTTGCCGGTGATTGACTCAGGCCCGGGCCTTTTTCTTTTCGGCGATCAGCTTCTCGGCCAGATCGCGCGCTATCGCAAAAGCACCCTTGATCTTGTCGCTGTCCTTCTTCCAATCGCGGCGCACAACGATCTTGTTGTCCTTGACCTTGGCCAGCCCACGCTGGTTCTGGATGAACTCGACCAACCCCTGAGGCGAGGCAAATTTGTCGTTGTGGAACTGAATCGTCGCGCCCTTGGGGCCACCGTCGAGCTTGGCAATGCCCGCCCGCTTGCACATCGCCTTGATGCGGACGACCAGCATCAGGGTATTCACCTCTTTCGGCAACGCCCCAAAACGGTCAATCAATTCGGCTGCAAATCCTTCCAGTTCAACCTTGGTCGACAGGGATGACAGGCGACGATACAGGCCCAGACGCACGTCCAGATCGGGTACGTAATCTTCGGGGATCAGGACCGGGACACCCAGATTGATCTGCGGCGCCCATTGGTCGTCGGCATCCGACAGCCCCTCCATCTCGCCTGCCTTGATCTTGGCAATCGCCTCTTCCAGCATCGACTGGTAGAGCTCGTAGCCCACGTCACGCATCTGACCCGACTGTTCCTCGCCCAGCAGGTTGCCCGCGCCGCGAATGTCGAGGTCTTGCGATGCCAGCGTGAACCCGGCCCCCAGCGTGTCGAGCGACCCCAGAACACGCAGCCTTTTCTCGGCAGTTGCGGTCAGTTTTTGGCGTGGTTTTGTCGTTAGATAGGCATAGGCGCGCGTTTTCGACCGCCCCACCCGGCCCCGGATCTGATAGAGCTGCGACAGGCCGAACATATCCGCCCGATGCACGACCATCGTGTTCGCGGTGGGAATGTCCAGTCCACTTTCCACAATCGTCGTGGCCAGCAGCACATCATACTTACCGTCGTAGAACGCGTTCATCCGATCGTCCAGTTCACCTGCCGCCATTTGCCCGTGGGCCACGACGTAGGTGAGTTCCGGCAGTTGATCCTTTAGGAATTGCTCGATGTCCGGCAGGTCCGATATGCGCGGCACCACGTAAAAGCTCTGCCCGCCGCGATAATGTTCGCGCAACAGCGCCTCGCGGATCGTGACCGCGTCGAACTCGCTGACATAGGTGCGAATGGCCAGACGGTCGATGGGCGGCGTGCCAATAATCGACAGGTCACGTACGCCTGTCAGAGACAGTTGCAGCGTTCGCGGAATAGGAGTCGCTGTCAGGGTCAGAACGTGGATGTCACTGCGCAGCTGTTTCAGGCGCTCTTTATGACCAACACCGAAATGCTGTTCTTCGTCGATTATCAACAGGCCCAGATTGTTGAACCGTATTCCCTTGGCCAAAAGGGCATGGGTACCGATCACAATATCAACAGTACCGCGCGCTAGCCCATCACGGGTCTGCTGTGCCTCTTTGGCCGAGACGAAGCGTGAAAGTTGCCGGACCTCCAGAGGGAACCCCCGGAAGCGTTCCTTGAAAGAGGCCGCGTGCTGCCGCGCCAACAAAGTGGTCGGGGCAACGACAGCCACCTGAACCCCTGACATCGCAGCCACAAAAGCTGCGCGCATGGCGACCTCGGTCTTGCCGAACCCGACATCACCGCAGATCAGACGATCCATCGGCGCGCCCGAGTGCATGTCCTCCATCACTTCCGATATGGCGCGCAGTTGGTCGTCGGTTTCCTGATACGGGAAGCGGGCGCTGAATTCCTCCCACGCGTGGGGTGGCGGATCCATTACCGGAGCTTTGCGTAAGGCGCGCTCGGCAGCTATGCGGATCAGCTTGTCCGCCATCTCGCGAATGCGCTCTTTCAGCTTGGCTTTCTTGGCCTGCCATGCGCCACCGCCAAGTCTGTCCAACAACCCCTCGTCATGGCCGTATTTCGACAACAATTCGATGTTTTCAACCGGCAGGTACAGCTTGGACTGTTCAGCATACTCCAGCAGCAGGCATTCATGCGCCGCGCCGGCTGCCGCCACGACCTCCATCCCCCTATAACGCCCAATCCCGTGATCCACATGCACCACCAGATCACCGGGGCTGAGTGACTGGGTTTCGGTCAGGAAATTCTCGGCCTTGCGGCGCTTTTTTGGCTGGCGGATCAGGCGATCACCCAACACGTCCTGTTCCGCGATAACCGTCAGACCAGGGGTTTCGAACCCATGCTCCAACGCCCAGACGGACAGATGCAAACCACGTTTGCCAATGCGGCTGCCGTCGGTCACCGGAATGGCTTCGGCCAGCCCCTCATCCTCGATCAACCCCGACAGACGCTCGCGCGCGCCTTCGGAATACGAAGCGATAAGAACCGGACCCTTGTCCAGTTTGTCTTTGATATGGCTTGCCAACGCGCCAAACAGACTAATGCTTTCCTGCTGGCGTTCAGGGGCAAAATTGCGCCCGATCCGCCCCCCGGCATCAATCACACCCGGTCCGCTGGCCTGCGGCAGCGGATTGAACTGCAACACGCGGCGATCGCCGATAGTCTGGTCCCATGCAGCGTCATCCAGATAAAGCAGGCCGGGTGGAGTGGGTTTGTACACCGTGTCCATGCGCGACCGGTTTTCCAGCGCCAGACGCCTTGTTTCATACTGGTCCTCGATACTCTCCCAACGCGCCAGCCGCGCAGGGGTGACCTGATCATCCAGTGTAACGGTTGCTTCGGGAAGGTAATCGAAAAGAGTCTCGAGCTTGTCGTGAAAAAACGGCAGCCAGTGTTCCATCCCCTGATGCTTGCGCCCTGCGCTAACCGCTTCGTATAGCGGGTCATCAGTTCCGGCGGCACCGAACTCGATCCGGTAATTCTGGCGGAACCGGGTTATTGCGGCATCGTCCAGTATGACTTCGGACACCGGAGAAAGTTCCACCACGTCCAGTTTTTCGGTCGTACGCTGCGACACCGGGTCGAACCGGCGGGCGCCATCCAGAACATCACCGAACAGATCCAGCCGCACCGGGCCGGTTTCTCCGGGTGGGAATATGTCGATAATGCCACCCCGAATGGCATAGTCACCGGGCTCCATTACCGTTGGGCTTTGCGTGAACCCCATACGAACCAGAAAGTTCCGCAACGCATTTTCGTCAATGCGGTTTCCGACCCGCGCTGTAAAGGCAGCCTCGCGTAACACCTCTCGTGCCGGAACCCGTTGGGTTGCGGCGTTCAGGGTCGTCAGCAGCACAAATTCCCGGGGCATCTGATGCACCAGCGCGGCCAGCGTCGCCACCCGAGCAGCGGCGATATCCGGGTTAGGTGATACCCGATCATATGGCAGGCAATCCCAGCCCGGAAAAAAGAAGACCGGCATGTTGGGGGCAAAAAAGGCCAGCGCCGCGCGCATAGCCTCCATCCGCTTGTCGTCACGGGCAACGTGACAGACCGGTCCACCCGAACGCGCGACCTCGTTCAGAACAAGTTGCGCGTCAAAGCCTTCGGGCGCGCCGCCAACTGTTACACAGTTCAGAGCCTTCATCGGTTGCCCTTGCATTGTTGTTAGTACAGAACACTGATCCCGATGTTCTGATACATCCCCCAAAGCGAAGTCACCAGTATCGCAACCATGCCAATTAGCTGAGAATACAACCGGCACCGCAGCAAACCTTTTGATACCAGTTCCAGAGTCATCTCCTGGCTGCCCAGTTTGCGGGCCAACCGAAAATTGAGCATTGCGACGAAGCTCATCGGGAAGATCAGCAGGAATACAGCCTGTGCAAATTCGACGCCATAATAAAATCCGAGCATTGCCAGTCCGGTAAACAGAAAACTTCCCATCAGGAAAATCATGAAACCGGACACTTCGACAATGTACAGGATCCTGTTCCTGTTGATCCTCACGATGTCCAGAAGGTCCGTTTCGGCCTGACCGCCGACGCGCCGGGCGCGCATGATCATGTCATACGGAACGCCCATGATCCAATGACTTGCAGAGGACCAGACCACGGCCAAAGCGATCCAGAACCACAGATTCGAGAAACTCCGCATGTCTATGAGTTCGAGAATCGTGGAATACCAGTCCAAGCCCCTGCCCTTTTCTTAAACGTCTTTAGGGGGTTCTATCGCGCAAACGCGGCCAATGGTACCCTTGAGAACTGGATGAATTCATGCCACCCAATGCGCGATAGTGCAAGGAGAGCGTGCCATGAAACCCACCGTCGCCCCGTATCCTCTCGCCCGGTTCCGCCGCGCGCGCCAATCCGAGGCGGTTCGGGGGCTGGTTCGCGAGACCCAATTGTCAGTGAACGATCTGATCTGGCCTGTTTTCGTGCGCGACGGCGAAGGGATCGAAGAACCCGTGCCTTCGATGCCGGGCGTTATGCGCCGCTCTGTTGATCTGATCGCGAAAGCCGCGATCGAGGCGCAGGCCCTTGGGATTCCTGCAATATGCCTGTTTCCCTACACCGATCCGTCCCTGAAAACCGAGGACTGTGCCGAGGCGTGGAGCCCCGACAACCTGTCAAATCGTGCCATTCGGGCGATCAAGGCTGTGGCACCCGATATTGCAATCATGACCGATGTCGCGCTGGACCCGTACAATATCAATGGTCACGACGGCTATGTTGTTGACGGGGAAATCGTGAACGATGCCACGATCGAGGCCTTGGTCAAAATGACATTGGCACAGGCCGAGGCAGGTGCGGACATCATTGGTCCCTCAGACATGATGGACGGGCGGATTGGTGAAATGCGCAAGGCGCTGGAAGGTGCGGGGCACCACAATGTCATGATCCTCAGCTATGCCGCGAAATACGCCAGTGCTTTTTACGGACCGTTTCGCGATGCCGTGGGCGCATCCGGCGCGCTGACGGGCGACAAGAAGACCTATCAGATGGACCCGGCCAATTCGAACGAAGCCCTGCGCCTTATTGAACGTGACCTGACCGAAGGCGCCGATATGGTGATGATCAAACCGGGGATGCCCTATCTCGATATCTGTCGCCGGGTTAAGGACACGTTCGGAGCCCCGACATACGCCTATCAGGTCTCGGGTGAATACGCGATGATCAAAGCTGCGGCGCAGAATGGCTGGATCGATGGTGAAAAGGCGATGTTCGAAAGCCTGCTTGCTTTCAAACGGGCTGGCTGTGACGGAGTTCTGACGTATTTCGCCCCCGCAGTTGCTCGTATGCTGAACGGCTAAAACTCCAATTTCACGCAATTTTTCGCCTATTTAGGAAAGATCACAGGCAGCTTTCCCGTGACAGCGCCACCTAATCGGCGTATTCTTGCGCCCAAGACCGGGCCAACCCGGCTTAATCAGGCGTATCGACAGAGAAAGAAAAATGAGCAGTTCCCAATCTCCACGACTGACCCGTCGCGGCTTTGCTTTTGGCATGGCCGGACTGACGCTGACGGCCGCCTGCGGCAACGGCGTTGGCAACTCGAACGCAGCCACGATCGACGCGCGCGTGGATGCGACACTGAACGAAATGTACAGCCGTTACCCGAACACGATCGAAATCTCTGAAAAGGCAACCGGCCTGCTGGTGATGCCGTTGGTCACCGAGGCGGGATTTGTGTTTGGCGCGGGCTACGGGCGCGGCGCACTACGCATTCAGGGTGTTACGGTAGACTACTACTCTGCCCTGAAAGGCAGCGCCGGATTGCAGATCGGTGCCCAGCAATATGCGCACGTCCTGTTCTTTATGACCCAGGATGCGCTGAACGATTTCCGCCGGTCCAGCGGTTGGACCGCCGGTGCGGATATCGGCTATGTCGTCAGCGATCAGGGCGATTCCCTGTCCACCGACACCACGACCCTGCGCTCGCCCGTTCTGGCGGCCATATTCGGTCAGGCCGGACTGCAGATCGGTGCGACATTGGACGGCACGAAATATACTCGCATCATCCCCTAAACCGTTATTCACCACCCCCCTCTCGGCAACCCCGCCAACGGTATCTCACCTTGGCGGGGTTTATGTTTTAAGGCAGTTTTCCCAAGGTTCCCGGCCTGTTTCCCTTTCGGTTTCCTGCGCCTTCAACTAATCTTTACAAAACAAATATCCTGATGACACCGGAGAGCAGATGGGTCTTATCTTTCGCTGGCTTGTGCGGTTAGCTGCAGGTCTGGTCGCACTGGTTGTCGCCGCTATTGTGCTGATCTATTTCCTCGCCGGCCAATCCCTGCCCGAGTACAACCAGACCCTCCAGGTCGAGGGGATATCCGCACCGGTCGAAGTCGTTCGGGACAACGCCAATGTGCCTCATATTTTTGGTGAAACCGATCCGGATGTCTTTTTCGGGTTGGGTTATGCCCACGCGCAGGACCGTCTTTGGCAAATGACGGTAATGCGGCGCACCGTACAGGGGCGTCTGTCCGAAGTGTTCGGAACCCGCACCGTTTCTGTCGACAAGCTGTTGCGCCGTCTGGATCTTTACGGCCTGGCCCGGCAATCAACAGAGGTTCAGGATGATTACACCCTTGCTGCGCTCGAAGGGTACGCGGCAGGCGTCAATGCACGGCTGACTGAAATCAATGAAAAAGCACTGGGACGCGGTGCCCCTGAAATGTTTCTGTTCAATGCACCGGTCGCCCCTTGGCAGCCTGCAGACAGCATCGCGATAATCAAACTGATGGGGCTACAGCTATCCGGACATCTTCAGGAAGAGGTGCTGCGCGCGCGTACATCGCTGATGCTTGACAACCCTGCCCGTCTGGCCGACGTTCTGCCCGATGTCCCCGGAGCCGGTATTGCCGCCCTTCCGGAATACTCGGCACTGTTTCCCAATTTGCCCCGCTATGCCCAAGGCACACATGCCGCAGACAGCCCAATTGCGCCCTTCCCCCAACGCGGTCTGGCCGGTGCTTCTAACGCATGGTCTGCTGCGCCGTCACGCTCCGCAAGCGGCGGCACACTTTTGGCAAATGACCCACACCTGGGTTTCACCGCCCCCGGCACCTGGTATCTGGCGCGGCTTGAATTGGACAAGGGTGGCGTGATCGGCGCGTCAATTCCTGGTATTCCGGTGATCCTGACAGGGCGCAGTGATCGGTTGGGCTGGGGCGTGACCTCATCTTATCTGGACGATCAGGACGTTCACATCGAACAGCTGAACCCGGATAACCCTGAAGAATATCTGTCTCCGGATGGTTTCAAAAAATTCAGGTCCCGCCCGTCGATTATCGAGATCAAGGATGCGCCGCCAATCACATTGACCCTGCGCTGGACCGAAAACGGGCCGGTTCTGCCCGGCAGCCACTACGATCTTGAAACCATAACGCCACCCGGCCACGTCGCTTCACTGTCATGGACTGCACTCAGCCCAAAGGACACATCCATGACTGCGGCTATGGCCCTGATGAATGCGGACAATGTTCGTCAGGCCATTCGCGGAGCCGAAGGTTTTCTGGCACCTTCCCAAAATCTGTCCCTCGTGGACAAGACAACCATCGGGATGAAGCTGATCGGCGCGATGCCCAGCCGAAACCCTCGCCATCAAAGCAAAGGCCGCATCCCCAGCCCCGGCTGGCTGCAGGAGAATCTGTGGCAGGGTCGCCTGCCTTATTCCAAAAACCCCGAGTTCGTGGCGCCAGTCGGAGGGCTGTTGGGCAATACCAACAACAAGATCGTCGATCGCCCATTCCCAGATCATGTCTCGTTTCATTGGGGCGATACTCAGCGCGTTGAGCGGTGGGAAAAACTGATGCAATCGCGCGAAGTTCACACCCGTGACAGCTTTATCGAAGCTCAATTGGATACGGTCAGCTTCACCGCCCGCTCCCTGCTGCCATTGGTGGGGGCAGACTTGTGGTTTACCGGCGAATCCGCACCAGAAGGTACCCCCGAACGTCAACGGCAGATTGCATTGGCGCTTTTGGCCGAGTGGAACGGCGAAATGAACGAGCATTTACCGGAACCACTGATCTACGCAGCGTGGCTTCGGGCATTGCAAAACCGACTGATTGTGGACGAACTGGGGCCGCTTGCCAGTGAATATAAGCATGTCGAACCGCTGTTCATCGAACGGGTCTACCGGGATATCGATGGTGCTTCGGTCTGGTGCGATGTCATTCAAAGCGCCCCGCAGGAAACCTGTACGGACATGGCCCGACTTGCACTGGACGATGCACTGATCTGGATCACCGAAAGATACGGAAGTGCACTGGAGTCGCTTCGCTGGGGCGATGCACATCAGGCCACGCATGACCATCCGGTTTTGGGTTCAGTGCCGCTGCTGCGGTACTTTGTGAATATCCGGCAATCGACCAGCGGCGGCGACAATACCCTGCTTCGCGGGCGCACATCGGGTGAAGGTCCGGATCCGTTCCAGAATGTGCATGGTGCAGGTTACCGCGGCGTTTATGACTTTGCCGATCCCGACAGTTCGGTGTTCATCACCGCTACCGGCCAATCCGGGCATTTCCTGTCCCGTTATTATGACGATCAGGCGCAACTTTGGCGGCGCGGCGAGTATCTGCCCATGTCGCTGGATGCAAATCTCGCAAGGGCGGCTGCCGTAGGAACGACCCATCTGGTTCCCCGCTGATACAGGTCTGCCGCTTTCGCCCGTTTAGGCAAATCCCCGCCCCTTTTGCGGCACGGCGTGGACCTTCCGCCCGATTTTCGCGTACCTTTCCGGGAACGGCGCACCAAGTTGGGGGAATAGATGGGGAGCGTTCGAGATACTCTTAACAATCTGGCGCGCGACTACGCAATCGCGTGGAGTACCGGGAACGGAGAGACCGTCTCTGAGTTTTTTGAGTTGAACGGAAGCGTTTCCGTCAACCGTGGTGCCTCGCTAGAAGGGCGTGCCGCCATAGCACAAATGGTGCGGGACGTTCATGCCGAAATTCCTGATCTTGAGCTTCGGTGTGATATGCTGCGATGGGCCGGCAACCATGCAATCTTTGTGTGGACCCTAGAGGGCCATCATTTCGAAACGAACAATCACATCGTGACCCGCGGCTGGGAGGATTGGGAGTTTGGCGCAGACAACAAAATTCTGTCCGCGCAAAATTGGTACGATGCTGAGGAATACCAACGCCAGATCGAAGGTCGCTGAGGCTAAAGCGCGTAATATTGCGCTTCCTGCTTGTTGGTCCAACGAACAGTGATTTCGAAACCGTCTTCTGTCTGGGCTTCGGATCGCACGACATCCTGACGATACAGCCAGGCCCGCTTGTTCCCTTCGGCGAACCCCAGATTCAAGGTGGCTTCGTGACGGGCACCCTGCAGTTGGGCCGCAATTTCCACCAACAAGGGGTCAACGCCGTCACCGGTGATCGCCGAAATCGCAAAGATCGACGGATCGCGATCAGCACGGGCCAGCGCGGCCTCGCGCTCTTCCGGGGCCAGCAGATCAGTCTTGTTCCATACCTCAAGGCGGGCGCGATCTTCTCCGACCCCCAATGACGTAAGGATTGCCTCGACATCCTGAGCTTGCGCTTCGGTTTCCTCGTGACTGATGTCTCTGACGTGAACGATGAGGTCGGCCCCCAGAACCTCTTCCAGTGTCGCGCGAAACGCTGCCACCAGTTCCGTCGGAAGGTTCGAGATAAACCCCACCGTGTCGGACAGGATCACTTCGGGTCCATCCGGCAGCTCAACGCGCCGCATTGTCGGGTCCAGCGTGGCAAAAAGCATGTCTTTTGCCATGACCTCTGCCCCGGTCAGGCGATTGAACAGCGTGGATTTACCGGCATTGGTGTAACCGACCAGCGCAACAATCGGATATGGGATTTTGGCCCGCGCCGCGCGATGCAGCGTCCGCGTCTTGACGACCTTTTGCAGTTGTCGCCTAAGGCGCACAAGCTGCTCGTCGATTGCGCGGCGGTCCGCCTCGATCTGGGTTTCACCGGGACCGCCGACAAACCCCAACCCGCCCCTTTGACGTTCCAGGTGCGTCCAAGCCCGAACCAGCCGCGTACGCTGATAGCTGAGCGCGGCCATCTCAACCTGCAACACACCCTCGCGTGTGCGGGCGCGATCCGAAAAAATCTCGAGGATCAATCCCGTGCGGTCAAGAATTTTGACCTGCCATGCCTTTTCCAGATTGCGCTGCTGGACCGGAGAAACCGGTCCGTCAATCAGAACCAATTCAACCTTGTGGTCATGGAACTTCTGTCGCAGTTCCTCGATTTTTCCGGTGCCGAACAAATGTCCCGGCTGCGCGCGTTGCAACCGCACAATCTCTGAACCGATCACATCCAGATCGGGCAGCGCCGCCGCAAGTGCGACGGCCTCCTCCAGCGCTGGTTCGGGAACACGGCGCGTATCGTCTGACTTGATTTCGGGATGCAGCACCCAGGCGCGGGTGCGCACCCTGTCATGTTCCATCAAGAGGCGTCTTCGCCCTCATACAGGTTGATCGGCTGTGACGGCATGATGGTTGAAATCGCGTGCTTATAGACCAGCTGCGACTGTCCGTCGCGGCGCAACAATACACAGAAATTGTCGAACCAGGTGATTACACCCTGCAATTTCACGCCGTTGATCAGGAATATCGTGACCGGGACTTTTGCTTTCCGTACATTGTTCAGGAATGCGTCCTGAAGATTCTGTCTGTCCGAAGCCATATTTTTATAATCTCGCCGTTGTTCTTGCTACGCGCTGCGGACCAACGCGCTCCCTCCTGACAAGTATGGAGTGGCGCGCCAAGATATTCCAGATGAAAAAACAGATGGATGAAAGCTGTTGTTTCCGGTGTCCTAGCCCCGCCACAACGCGGGCGTTGCCAAAGCGATGATTGCAAGGGTTTCAAGACGCCCGATTACCATCGCTGCGCACAGTGTCAGTTTTGTGCTGGCGCCAAGGTCGGCCAGCCGGATTGGAACGTCTGTTGCAAGTTCGATCAGCGGTCCTGTGGTGCTTAGGCTTGCAACGCTCAGCACCATCGCCTGTTCGAATCCGACACCCTGAGCAGACAAAACAATGTTGAACAGCGCTAGTGACAGGGCAAACAGCATGAAAAAAATCCACGCTATAAACGCACCGTTTTTCTGAATGCGTCGGTGCCCGCCAGAGCCACCAACTGATGACGGATGGATCAGGCGTCCGATCTCACGTGCGCCATTCAGGTATAGCGCAAAGACCCGCAAAAGCTTGACCCCGCCCGCAGTGGTGGCAACGCCACCGCCTATCAGCGCCAAACCCATCAGGATCAGGCCGGGCGTACCAAGGCCTGACAATTGCTGTGCATCATTCCAGTGCGCGCTTTCGAAACCTGTTGTCGTCAGAAAGGACATTGCGGTCAACAACATGCCCCAGAAAACGGAAAGCGCCTGTTCCGGCTCGGGGTCGACACCAATTTCGCTGGCTGCAAACAAAATCCTGAACGACAGAATTATCGCAACGACCAGAACGATCATCAGGCCAATGCGAAATTCGGGGTCTTTGTCCAACCGCGAATACCCTCTTGTTGCGGTGTCCGCCGAAAAGGTCAAACGGGACAAAGCAAAGAACAAAAACAGGAACAGAATTGCCTCACCCGTGAAACCGGCGGACGACCCCTCCAACCCGCCAACTGGCGAGATTCCCGAAGTGGCCATGACCGACATCGCGTGGCAAATGGCGGTCAACCCTTCTTCTCCGGCGATCAAAAGCAAGATCCAAATGACAACCGTCAGCCCGATATAAACCGGCGCCAGAGTTCGCGTTACCCGCAGCAAACGCCCCCTCGGATCTACCCTCTCGCTCTGGGCAACGCCCGAAACTGGGCGACCGGGTACGCCCTGAGCAGTTACCTCGAAACCACCCAGTGACAGAGGGGCAAGAATAGCCGAGGCCGCAACCCACATCAAAAGACCGCCCATCCAACCGACCTGGGCACGCCACAAATGCAAAGGCGAAGACAGTCGCGCGGGATCGTTGAACAAGTCGGCGCCTGTGGTGGTCAGGGCACTGACCATTTCGAAATATGCATTGATGAATGTCGTGGTTCCAAGCGCGTCATGCAACGGGATAGCCAGAAACAAGGGCAAGGCCAAAAACACGCCCAGCAATACCGCCAATTGGCCAAGTGTGCCCCGCTTTGGTTGCCGGTTCATGGACGCCAAAGCGATCATCGTCATGATAATCAGACCCAAAAGTCCGGAATAGAAAAACGAGCGTGATGTCGGATGATCGTCCAATGCCAGCGCGTAGATGGCGGGAATCCACATCGATACGGAAACGATCCCCCAAATCAACAGAAACAGCGGCAACCGCCGGAATACACTCAGGTCCTGTTGCCGCGTGTGTTTCATCAGAAAAAGTCGATCGAAACCTGCATCAAGCGCTCGACCTCGGGAACATCATCGGCCATCGCAAAGATCGCTACCACGTCCTTTTCGTCAATGCGCAGGCTACCGGTGGGGCGAACCACCTCGTCACCCTTGCGGACCGCGCCGACCAATACGCCCTCGGGAAAGTCGATGTCCCGCAGTTTCTGACCGGCCATGGGAGAGGTGGAAAGAACCTCGGCCTCGATAACCTCGGCCTCGGCGTCACCAATGGAATAGACCTGACGCACGCGACCGTGACGAATGTGCCGCAAAATCGAACTCACAGTCGTGGCGCGTGGATTGATATAGGCGTCAATGCCCAGCGGCCCCATCAGAGCAACCATGCTGGGATCATTTATCAGCGCAATCGCCAGCGCACAGCCGTCCGCCTTGGCCCGTACAGCCGCCAGCATGTTGGTGCGATCATCGTCCGTGACCGCCAGCATTGCATCCGCCCGCTCAATCCCCGCTTCGCTCAGCAACGCGGAATCCAGACCGTCACCGTTCAGCACAATTGTGCGTTCCAACGCTTCGGCGGCCACTTCCGCGCATCCGCGGTCGCGCTCGATGACCTTGGCGCGCACGCGGCTTTCGCGTTCCTCCAGCGTCTTTGCCACTTCAAGACCGACATTGCCGCCACCAACGACGACTACCCGATCCTGCTTTTTTTGCGCCTTTCCGAATACTTCCATGGTTCGGTCGACATCTTTGACGTTGGTGAACACGTAGCATTCGTCGCCGACAAACAACTGATCATCCGGTTCCGGGGCAAACAGAGACCCCTCGCGGCGCACACCCACAACGATGGAACTGAGGGTCGAAAACAGGTCCGTTAACTGCCTGAGGGGCGTGTTGACGATAGGGCATTCCTCATCAACGCGAATGCCAAGCAATTGCGCCTTCCCGTCCATGAAAATCTCGGTGTCAAAGGCAGACGGAGCGGAGAGGCGACGCATCGCAGCGGCGGCCACCTCGCGCTCGGGGCTGATCACTACATCAATCGGAAGATGGTCGCGGCGATACAGGTCCGAGTGAATGGCTTCGAGGTATGACTTTGAACGCAGACGCGCAATCTTGCGCTGAATCGAAAAGACCGAATGCGCCATCTGGCAGGTAACCATGTTCACTTCGTCAGAATGGGTCGCGGCAATGATCATATCCGCGTCTCGCGCCCCTGCCCGATCCAGAACATCCGGGTAACTGGCAAAACCTGCAATCCCCTGAACGTCCAGAGTCTCGGTCGCCCGGCGCACCAGGTCCGGATTGTTGTCGACCACAGTGACGTCGTTCAGCTCACCCGACAGGTGCCGCGCGATCTGCCAGCCAACCTGACCGGCGCCGCAAATGATGACCTTCATGCTTCTGGCCCTTCTGCCTGAGAGTTTTGAATGACAGATGCCCTAAGGACGGTCAATTGATTTGTCATGGCCAACCGCCTGAGGCAAGATAACTGTATGAAAACAATACTTCGTCTTATTCTGCCCGTTGTTTTGCTGTCATCCTGCGGCTCGCTTTCCCTCTATTACCGCGAGGGGCAAACAGTTTCGCGCATGCAAACCGAAACGACTGCCTGTCAGGTAAAGGCCTTGAAAGAGGCCCCGGTGGCGAACCAGATCCGCCAATCCGCACCGGTCTATTGGCCGGGGACGAGGCGTTGCGACAGTCAGGGGCGCTGCTATACGACACCCGGCTGGTGGCAACCCGGGCGAATTTATTCAGTCGATGTAAATCAGAGCCTTCGCAACCAGATCGAGGCACAATGTATGGTCGGCAAAGGCTATCGCTCGGTAACACTGCCACCGTGCAAACAAAGCGTGAAGGCACAGGTGGCACCAGCCCGAACCACCACCCTGCCGCCACTGAGTGGTGCGTCCTGTTTCAGGAAGTTCGACGATGGCTCATTCCAGATCGTCACCCCCGGACAGGCGGGGTGATGTCCGGCGGATTATTCCGCCGGCTCATGCTCGTCGACATGCGCAACACGTGCGCCAGATTTGTTTGATGTCACAACACCCAGCGACTTAAGCTTGCGATGCAGCGCGCTGCGCTCCATGCCGACAAAACTGGCGGTTCGACTGATGTTGCCCCCAAAGCGATTGATCTGAGTCAGCAGGTACTCGCGCTCAAAGGCTTCCCGCGCTTCGCGCAACGGCAGGGTCGCCAGCGCACCGGACAGGACAACGCGGCCATCCTCTTCGGCTTTGTCCTCTTCGTTCGGCAATTCGCGGGCCTCAATGGGACCCGTACTTTCACCAAGGATCAGAACGCGTTCGACCAGGTTCTTCAACTGACGCACGTTGCCGGGCCAGGCCATGGTCTGAAGGAGGGCCACCGCCTCCTCCGACAGTTCCCGCACTGGTAGCCCCTGAGCTTCGTTGTGCATTTCAATGAAGTGCTGAGCCAGAACCGGAATATCTTCGCGCCGCTCCTCCAGAGAGGGGATCGGGATCGGAACAACGTTCAAACGATGATACAGTTCCTCGCGGAACCGCTCGGCTGCAATTTCAGCATCAAGATCCTTGTTGGTCGAAGAAATGACGCGCAGGTCCACTCTGACCTTGTCAGTACCGCCAACCCTTTGGAACTGCTGGTCGACCAGCACCCGAAGGATTTTGGATTGCGTTCCAAGCGGCATGTCTGCAACTTCGTCAAAAAAGACAATGCCGCCGTGGGCCTCTTCCAAAAGGCCGGGTTCGACACCCCGTTCTGTTGTTTCCCTGCCGAACAGAACCTCTTCCATTCGCTCTGGCTCGACACCCGCACAGTTGACAGTAACAAAGGGCGCATTGGCCCTGTTGGAATGGGCGTGGATGTAACGCGCCGCAATTTCCTTGCCCGATCCGGCGGGACCGCGCAGCATGACGCGGCCATTGGATTTGGTAACCTTGTCCAACTGGCCCTGCATCGCACGGAAGGATGCAGATTTTCCGATCATGTCCGAGCTGCTGACCTCTTTGCGCTTGAGTGCAGCGTTCTCGCGGCGCAGGCGCGAGGTTTCCATCGCGCGCCTGATAACAACCATCAACTGGTCAATGTTGAACGGCTTTTCGATAAAGTCGTAGGCGCCCTGCTTGATGGCTGCCACGGCGATCTCGATATTGCCGTGACCAGAAATGATAACGACCGGAACGTCCGGATTGTCGCGTTTGACAGCCTTTAGAATATCGATGCCATCCATCCGGCTGTCCTTCAGCCAGATGTCCAGAATCAACAATCCCGGCGGCTCGGCGTTGATTGCGGCCATGCAATCGTCGGAATTTCCGGCCAGCCGGGTGGAAAAGCCTTCGTCCTTAAGAATGTCGGACACCAGTTCACGAATATCGCGCTCGTCATCTACGATCAGAATGTCGCTCATGTTGGGCCTGCTTTCATTTTGGTTTTAATTGCCTGCTTTGCTGGCGCTTCAGCGGCGGTCGAATTAACCCCCGGCAAACGGATCACGGCCATTGCGCCAAAATGGTTCTGTCCGTCAAATACCGGTGCGTCCTCCAACGTCAACGCACCGCCATGTTCTTCGATAATCTTCTTCACAATCGGCAACCCAAGTCCGGTGCCTTCGTCGCGTGTGGTGACATAAGGTTCAAACAGCCGGGCACGATCTTCCGGCAATCCGATCCCGTTATCTGCAATGGTGATCAGCGTATCACCGGATTCTTCCATTACCCGCACTTCGATCCGGGGCTTCAGATTTTCCGGCGCCCCTTTTTTCTTCAGTGTTTCAATTGCTTCACCAGCGTTCTTGATAAGGTTGGTCAGCGCTTGATTCAGCATCGTGGCATCCAGATCGCCCAGCATCGGCTGATCGGGCAGATATGCGTCAATCTGAACATCAGGCTGACCGGCCTGCTGCAATAGCACGGCCTCGCGTACCAACTCGACAACATCTTCTTCATGACGGTCGGGTTCGGGCATCCGTGCGAACTTGGAAAACTCGTCAACGATGCGGCGCAAATCATTCGTCTGGCGCACGATGACATCCGTCATCGATTCAAGGCTATCGCAATCCGCCTCATCCAGTTTCTTCGCAAACTTGCGCTTGATCCTCTCTGCGCTCAACTGGATAGGCGTAAGCGGGTTCTTGATCTCATGCGCAATACGCCGCGCTACATCCCCCCATGCCGCCATGCGCTGTGCACTGACAAGGTCGGTCACATCGTCGAAGGCCACCACGTACCCTTCAAGGCCGCCATCCTCACCGCGACGTGTGGCCATACGCACCAACAGATTTTCCAGCTGCCCCTTGCGCGTTACTTTAACCTCGCCCTGCACGGCCTCCTGATTGCTTCCCATCAGGCTGTCGAACAGGGGCAGGAATTCGGGTACGGCAATCCCAAGCGCCAGACTTTGCTCTCCTCCCGACCAGTCCAACAGGCGCTCGGCCGAGCGGTTCACAAACGTGACGCACCCATCGGGATCAACGCCGACGACGCCCGAAGTTACCGAGCTCAACACTGAATCAAAAAGACGGCGGCGGCGCTCGATCTGGCGTGTATTTTCCAGCAAAGTGTCCCTTTGACCTTTGAGTTGCCGGGTCATCTGGTTGAAATACCGGCCCAGCATCGCGATCTCGTCGTCACTGGCTTCTTCGATGACCTGAACATCCAGATCACCCGCGCCGACACGCTGCGCCGCGGTCGTTAGACGCCCGACTGGACGGGACAGACGCTCGGCAAACCACATTGCCAGCGACACGGCAGCCAGGATCAGAATGACCGCAAAACCCAGATATAGCAGGCCGAACTCGAACAGCACCCTGCCCCGTTCACTTTCCAGCTGCTGATAGAACTGAGCGGTTTCCTTGGTATCATCCAGCAGCGTCAGAAGCTCTCCGTCGACTTCACGGCTGACATACAGATAGCGGTCCAAATACGCCCTAAGCGGTACCAGCGCGCGAAATTCACTGTTCGCCCAGTCGTCAATGATCAGAATACCGGCGTCTTCGGCGTCCACGATCTGTTGTGGCGTGGGACGCTCAAAGTTGAACAAGTAGGACCGGTCGCCACGAGACTGAATCTCACCGCTGCCATCAATGACATATGCCTCTCTCAGACCGCGCTGAATCTGACCCTGTCCCTGCGCCAAAACCTCGCGCAGTTCCGCATCCGTGATGTAAAAATTCAACGACCGCGCATTGTCCAAAAAGCGCGCCAAAACCGTTGCATCCTGCATCAGCCCTTGGCGGTGCTCATGTTCATAAGCTTCAGCCGCGGTCAGTGAAGAGCCGACGACCTGCCTTACACGATCCGAAAACCACCCTTCGAGGCCAATATTCACCGTCAGCCCAGCGAAGATCGCGACCGTCACCGTCGGAACCAGCGCCAACAGCGTAAATGCGCCAATCAGGCGCAAATGCAGTCTTGAACCAGCCGATTTTGCCCGTCGCGCGGCAACCAGACTTGCCAACTGGCTGAGTACAAGCGCCGCAACAACCAGCACATAAACCAGATCTGCGAGAAGAATCAGCCTGAGTGTCGGAGCCGTAGCACCCAGATCGAAAGGCCCAATGATCAGATAGGTTGCCAGAGTTAAAATCGGCCCAAGAACAACAAGCCCTAAGGTGCCGAAATTCCTCAGCCTTCGGGACTTGCGCCACCGATTGATCGATAGGATCGGCCCGTTCTGTGCCCGGGTTGCCACCGTCTGCCCTCATCCTGATGTGTCGCCGCAACGACGTACCGCCATATATCGTGGTCCTTGCCGGGTGCGAACCCGGATGCCACGGTTTGTGTGGCGATATTACATCAGTTTGCGTCGGCGTGTCACCTGAATATCGAGATCGGTCACTTTTTTGCGCAACGTATTTCTGTTGATCCCGAGCAACTCGGCACATTTCGCCTGATTTCCGGCAGTTGCCTCAAGTGCAATCTCAATCAGGGGCGCCTCAACTTCGCGCAAAATCCTCTGATATAGCCCTGGCGGCGGTAGAATATTGCCATGCAGATCGAAATACCGCCTCAGATGGCGCGCAACAGACGCAGATAATTTCTCGCGTTCGCCACCGCCCAGAATCGGTTCGGCTTCGGGTTGGCTGCCCAACACAGCCTCAACCTCGGCCCGGCTGATTTCGTCTGCGCGGCTGGTAAGGCTCAGGCGGCGAATGGCATTTTCCAGTTGCCGTACATTTCCGGGCCACGAATATCGGCGCATCAATTCGACCGCTTCGGTGCTGAGCCGCCGTATGGTGCCAGTGTCGCGTTCTTCACGAACCAAAAAGTGCTCTGCCAGCAAGGGGATATCGTCCACTCTTTCACGTAGGGCCGGCACGTGAATCGTGGCGCCGCACAAACGGTAATACAGGTCCTGCCTAACCCGGCCGTCCTCCATTGCTTCGGTCAGATCCGACTGGCTTGTCGCCATGAAACGGGGGACATGATCGCCGGGCGCATCCATCATGCGCACAATCCGCGCCTGCATTTCCTCATCGATATCGCCGATCTCATCAATCAATAGAGTCCCGCCTCGTACCCGCGCCATGATCCGCGCGGGGCCCTCCAATTCCCTCAGGTCAGTGGCCGTGGCTGTCACGAAAGGCAAGGTGCGTCGGTCGGAGAAGTCATGGATTGCCCGTGCAATCAGGGACTTACCGGTGCCGCTTTCGCCAGAAATCATGACGGACAGATCGGTATTCATGACCCGCGCCACCAACCGATAAAGCGCCTGCATAACCGGGGTGCGACCGACCAGAGGCAGTTCTTCGGGGCGCTCGCTGCGTTCTTCTGCTGGCTCGGGTTGCGCGCGCAGTTTTTGCTCCAGCGCCCGCGCTGTGCGTTTCATCAGATCCGGCAGGTCGAACGGTTTGGGCAGATAATCATAGGCCTCGGCCTCGGCCGCCTGAATCGCCGTCATGATGGTGTTCTGGGCAGATATGACGATAACCGGTAGCCCGGGGCGATCCTCCGCAATCTTGGGTAGCATCTCCAAGCCGTTGCCGTCTGGCATGACCACATCCGAGATCACCACATCCCCCTTTCCCTCACCCACCCAGCGCATCAGCGTGGTAAGTGAGGATGTGGCGTGTACCTTGCACCCTGCGCGGGTCAACGCCTGTGTCAGTACGGTACGGATCGTACGATCATCGTCTGCAACCAGAACTGTGCCATCCATCAGGTGTTCTCCTTATCCAGTCTTTCCAGCGGCGCGCGACGTAGCGACAGGCGGAACACGGTGCGCCCGGGCACCGAATCCACCGAAATCCAGCCGTTGTGGTCCGAAACGATCTTGCTGACCAAGGCCAGACCCAGCCCTGTGCCATTCTCCCGTCCGGATACGAACGGATCGAAAATGTCACCGCGGATATCCTCCGGCAGTCCCGGCCCGTCATCTATGATCTCGATCTGCAAAGGCAGCGAATGCCCGGTTCCGTCACTGCGACGCAGGCGGAATGAATGTTCAAAGTAGGTGCGCAACCTGATCGTGCCGCCATCGGTTCCGGCGGCTTCGGATGCGTTTCTGAGCAGATTCAGCACCACCTGCAACAACTGATCCGGATCGCCGAAGGCCAACGGCAGCGACGGATCGTAATCCTCGACAATTGTCATATGCGCACCAAACCCCAGCAAAGCCGAGCGCCGCGCACGGTCCAGAACATCGTGAATATTGACGGGTTTGAAATCCGGCTCGCTCAGGTTTCCAAATTGTTCGACCTGCTCCAGCAGCTTAACGATACGGCGGCTTTCTTCGACAATAAGGTCTGTTAGTTCTAGGTCTTGCGGCGGTATATTCATGCTAAGCAACTGCGCCGCCCCGGTGATCCCCGCCAAGGGATTCTTGATCTCATGCGCCAGCATTTCGGCCATGCCGATAGCCGATTGCGCTGCGGATTTGACCGTGTGGCTTTGCGTCATGCGCCCTGCCAGTTCGCGCGGGGAAATGATCATGATCATTACACCGGGATGCCCGGCCAGCGGCGCGATCTGCAGCGCACATTGTAGCGGCGCACGGTTGCCTGAACCAACGTCCACATCATTGACGAACAATGGGGTCCCATGTTCTCTGGCGCGAAGAAAGGCCTCCTCCAGCGGCGCATCCACAGCAATCTGATCCCAGACCGGATGCCCAACAACGGACTTGCGTGAGGCATTCAAAAACCCTTCGCCCGCAGAGTTAACATCCGCAATGCGATCTTCGGCATCAATGATGAACGCCGGAACCGGTAGCGAGGCCCAGATATCCTGATCCGAAGTCATGCGGCCTGCCCTACATCCGGAACCAGCGCATCGCCCAGCAAGCGCATCACTTCGCCGGTATCACGCGAGGTCAGAACCGCGCGGCGCAAAGGCGCTGGCGTTTGCGCGCCATCCATGTACCAACCCAAATGCTTGCGGGCGACGCGCAAGCCAAGGTCCGGGCCGTAAAACTCAAGCATGGCCTGATAGTGAGCACGCACCATCTCAATGAAATCCGGGCCTTGCGGAATTTGTGGTGCACCGGCACCGTACAAATCATGGCATATCTGCGCCAACAGCCAGGGTTTGCCTTGTGCGCCGCGCCCCACCATGACCCCATCCGAACCAGAGTGATCCAGCGCCGTTCGCGCACTTTGGGTGTCAGTAATGTCACCGTTCGCGATGACCGGTATTGAAACCGCTTTTTTAACTGCCCTGATTGCCTGCCAGTCGGCGCGCCCTTTGTAAAACTGGCATCGCGTTCGGCCGTGGATCGTTACCATGCGAATACCCGCGTCCTGCGCACGGCGCGCAACCTCCGGCGCATTCAGCAGACTATCGTCCCATCCCAGCCGCGTTTTCAGCGTTACCGGAATGTCCACAGCGCTTACGACAGCCTCAATCAGGGTCAACGCATGATCAGGCGTTTTCAGCAGGGCCGAGCCCGAGTACCCATTCGTGACCTTTTTGGCCGGGCACCCCATGTTGATATCGATGACCCGGGCACCACGATCCGCCACCTGACGAGCGGCTTCCGCCATCCAATGCGCTTCACGCCCTGCCAGTTGCACTGCCGTGTTTTCAACATCAGCCGACAACTCTGCCCGCTCACGCACCCCGGGTTTGGCCTGAACCATCTCCTGACTGGCCACCATTTCACTGACAACCATGCCAGCTCCAAAGCGCATCACCAGATCGCGGAAGGGACGGTCGGTGATTCCAGCCATGGGCGCCAGCAAAACGGGCGGGTTCAGATCCTTGTCGGCGAGACGCAGTTTCAAAGTGCCTAATCCTTGAGCAGTTGCGGGTTTGATATCGAATTTGCCGCATATGAACAACAAAACGGCGGGTCACAAGCCCGCAAAATTGGCGAACGCCTATTTTTTAGGCAAGTTTACGCGGGTGATTGCCTCTGCTTTCACCGCCCCCTAAACAAGGACCATCAGCAGGAGAGCTTGGCCTATGACAACCGCCGCCATTATTGTCGCCGCCGGACGGGGGCAGCGCGCCGGAGGCGGCGTACCCAAACAATGGCGCCCTCTTGCGGGCAGACGTGTCGCGGACTGGACGCTAGACAAGTTCCGGGACATGGTCGATCTCATCGTGCTGGTTCTCTCGCCCCACGACGAATCTGCTTGGGCGGAGTTTCGCGATACAGACGTGATTCTTGCATCAGGCGGCGACGATCGCGCCGGATCCGTTTTCAATGGGCTACAGGCGCTAAAGGATCGGAAAGTAACAAAGGTGCTCATACACGATGTTGCGCGCCCCTGTGTCTCCGGCCGGATTATCCGGGACGTTCTGGCGGCGCTCGACACCAACTCTTGCGCCGCGCCGGGGATACCCGTCACCGATGCATTGTGGACGGGAGAAGGGTCGCAGGTCACCGGCACACAGGACCGAAGCGGGCTTTATGCTGCACAAACGCCCCAGGGGTTCCATTACGATATCATTACAAAGGCCCATGCCGCACATCCGGGCGGCGCGGCGGATGATGTCGAAATCGCCCGCGCTGCGGGGCTCGATGTCGCAATTGTGCCCGGCGATGCAGACAACTTGAAAATAACTCGACCCGAAGATTTTACCCGGGCGGAACGGATATTGGGAACGGACATGGATGTAAGGCTGGGTAACGGCTATGACGTACACCGGTTTGGCGACGGTGATCATGTGATCCTGTGCGGCGTAAAAGTACCGCACGACCGGGGCCTTCAGGGTCATTCGGACGCTGATGTCGGAATGCACGCTGTAACAGATGCGATCTATGGCGCATTGGCGCAGGGGGATATCGGACAGCACTTCCCCCCATCAGACCCGCAATGGAAAGGCGCGGCCAGCGAGATATTTTTACGCCACGCGGTCGAACTGGCGGGGCAGATGGGATATCGGATCTCGAACATCGACTGCACGCTGGTTTGCGAGTATCCAAAGATCGGCCCTCACTCCCAAAAAATGCGTGAGGAAATGGCCAAAATCCTGCGATTGCAAGCTGATCAGGTCTCTGTAAAAGCAACCACTTCCGAGCGTCTCGGCTTTACTGGCCGCAGCGAGGGCATTGCTTCGCTGGCCACGGCTTGTCTGGTGAAAGCATGAACGCTGCACGGCTGATTGGAACGGTTTGCGGCGTCGGCTATTTGCGTCCGGCACCGGGGACATGGGGATCGCTGGCGGCCTTGCCGATGGTCTGGGTGCTGCATGAACTTGGCGGCTTTCCCTTGCTTGTACTGGCGACATGCGTCGTTTTCATCGGAGGCATTTGGGCCACCCGGATCATGACAGCCGGACAAACGGATCACGACCCGTCCGAAATTGTGATCGATGAGGTTGCGGGCCAGTTCATCGCCCTTTGGGCCATTTCCTATCCCGCCTGGGCCCATGGTATCGAAATTACCGCTCTTTGGCCGGGTTGGTTGTCAGGTTTCATCCTGTTTCGGCTGTTCGACATCACCAAACCGGGTCCTGTAGGCTGGGCCGACCGGCGCGGTGATCCGCTGGGCGTCATGCTGGACGATGTGATCGCTGGTGTTTTCGCCGCCATCGGTGTGGTAATTCTGGCGGGTATATCACACGGGGTGCTGGGCCTGTGACTGTTGTCGAACTGCTTGAACACGCCAAATCTCAGAACGTTATGATCGCGACCGCAGAAAGCTGCACCGGTGGCATGGTTGTCGCCGCGCTGACGGACATTCCCGGAAGCTCTGCCGTGGTCGACCGGGGTTTCGTGACCTACACGAACAGCGCCAAACAGGACATGCTGGGTGTGCGTCGGAAGACATTGGAAACCTATGGCGCGGTGTCCGAACAGGTGGCCCTTGAAATGGCCGAAGGCGCGCTGAAACACTCACATGCGCAACTGGCTGTTTCGATCACTGGCATCGCCGGTCCCGGCGGATCAGAGTTCAAACCCGAGGGGCGCGTCTGTTTCGGCCTCGCAGCAAGCGATCAACCGACACGTTCTGAAACAGTCGAGTTCGGCGCGCTAGGTCGGGACGCGGTGCGCCTTGCCGCGCGGGATCACGCGCTTGGTTTGCTGGCTCAGGCGCTTTCACGCACCGCACAAAAATAAGGCACACCGCCCTTTAAGCTGCGAAATTAAGCGCCACTTGCAAAAAGGGCGCGTAAATTGGCGAAAAAATAGCGGGTTGCCTCTTTTTCCCGCACCCATCGTTCGCTTCAACACTCTCCACCACCACTCACTCAGCATCGATCCGCAATGAAATTAGGCGGATCGGCTCATCTGAAGCGGAAAAAGGAGAGCGGCCCATGAACGGAGCCGATACAGCCTGGATCATAGTCGCAACGGCACTGGTCCTGTTCATGACCCTTCCCGGCCTTGCCCTTTTTTATGGCGGCCTTGTGCGTGCGCGAAATGTGCTGAGCGTCTTCATGCACTGTTTCACCATCGCCTGTCTGATGAGCATTCTGTGGTTGATTGCTGGATACTCCATCGCATTTGGCGAAGGTACATCGGGGCTGTGGGGCGGAATGGGCAAGGCATTCCTGAACGGAGTAGACGCCGACAGCCTGTCGGGCACCCTGCCCGAGGTATTGTTCTTTGCCTTTCAGATGACATTCGCCATCATCACTCCGGCACTCATCGTCGGAGCCTATGTCGAGCGTGTCGGTTTCGGCTTTGTCGTGATCTTTTCCGGCCTGTGGATGCTGTTGTGTTATGCACCTGTAGTCCACTGGATCTGGGGTGGCGGCATCCTGACAGATGGCGGGATTCTGGGCGAAATCGGTGTTCGGGATTTTGCCGGTGGAATCGTGGTGCACGAAACCGCCGGACTGGCCGCACTGATCATTGCCGTATTTCTGGGACCGCGGCGCAATCGTACAACGCCGCCGCACAACCCCGGTTTTGTCATGATCGGCGCCGCGATGCTGTGGGTCGGTTGGTTCGGTTTCAACGGCGGTTCACAGCTGGCTGCCGATGGTGGTGCCGCAATGGCGATGACCGTCACACATATATCCGCTGCTACCGCCTCTCTGACCTGGGCGCTTTGGGAGCGGATTAAATACGGCAAAGCCTCGCTGGTCGGTCTGGTGACCGGTACAATCGCCGGATTGGCCTCGATCACTCCGGCCTCGGGTTACGTCGATCCTGTACAGGCACTGATCATCGGAGCCGTAGCCGGTGTCTTGTGTCAGGAAGCGGTCAACGTTGTTCGCAACATTCTCAAGATCGACGATACGTTGGACGTCTTTGCGGTTCACGGTGTTGGCGGTATTTTCGGCACCATCATGATTGCGGCATTTGGCCTGGGGAGCTGGACCGCGCAGTTGGGTGGGCTGGTGATCGTGGGTGTCTTTACGTCAGTTATTACAATTGCACTGGTCAAGGCGGTTGCACTGATCACTCCGCTTCGCGTAGATGCCGAGACGGAAACAAATGGGCTCGACCTTTCGGTACACGGAGAACGCGCCTATGACATGAGCAGCTGAGCCCACCTCAGCCAGCTCAGTGCCCGAAAGGGCCAAAGCGGGTCTCTTGGGGACCCGCTTTTTTCTTCAATCTTAAATTGGGCTCTCCCCCGGCGCCACAGGCGACCCGCACGGAGTATTTTCAGCCAGATGAAAAAAGGACCCGTTCTTCATCTGGCCCCAAATCCGCCTGCCGGAGGCATCGCGCGCGGCGCGATCACACTGTTTCAACCGGTACTAAGGTATTCGGCCAGATCAGAGGCCCGGCCACCCGTACGCAACATTGACCAGATTTCGTCCGCATTGCTGGCACCGATAAGCTTTTCGGCCTTGTCCCGAACCCGGCGCTCGCGTTCAGCAAGGGATTGAGGCTGCAACAAGTCATGAAAAGCTTCGCGCCGAATCCCGTCGCGGCGCAGAAGAGATAAGTGCGCCTGAGTTTCCGACAGGTCCGGATCTGCTTCGACAGAAATTCGATTGCGCAGCGAAATCAAACGAGGATCGGCGCACACAATATCCGAATAACTGTCCAGCCGCGCCGTATCATGCCCCAAAGCCTGCATGGCGATAACAGTACGGTATGAGAACTTGGCACCCAACCCGGTGGATGGCGCCGGTTCGTTGCATACGCTCATCCAGCGCGGATGTGTTCGGATCTTAATTTCCTGTACTTCGGGCTCGGCGATGTCCAGATCAAGTGCCGCTTCCAATGCCGCATGCAATCCGTGGCAGCAGGCGTGAAATTTATGACTGACCGTTTCAAACAGCCATTCAGCCCCCAGCCCTTCCAAAGCGGCACTGTCATCCATGGCGCCATGATGTGTGGCACCAAAGCCGAATTCACCTTCGAGCGCATACTCGTTCGGCTCAAAGCCGCGCTGAACCAGAAGCACGGCCTCAATACCCGATGCGGCGGCGATACCGGCATTGTAGGGTTTGCCCATCGTGCCGAACTGCGCCTTGAGCCCCGATGCCCGTGTAGCGGTCAGCCCCAGAACCTTCCGCATCTGGGTGGCATTCAGACCGGCCAGCCGCCCAGCAGCAGCTGCCGCACCGAATGCACCCGCCGTTGCTGTCTGGTGCAAGCCTGCCTGATAATGGCTGCGTCCCAGCCATAGACCAATTCGGATTGAAAGCTCCATACCCACAAGTGCAGCTTCGAGAAGGTCCACAAGCATGTGATCGCGCCAGACAGCCATTGCCAAGGCAGCCGGAAGCACCGCAACCGACGGATGCCCGATATGGGCGAAATGGGTGTCGTCATAGTCAAGCGCATGTGAAATCGTACCGTTGACCAGAGCCGCTCCGCGAAGTGGGGCGGCACCTCCACCAAAGAGCTTCGCTTGTTCGGCCCCTTTTTCGTCCAGAACCATGTCGCGAACGATTCTCGAAACAGGCTCGTCCGCCCCTGCCCGGCCCACGGCCAGCCAGTCCAGCGCCGAAAGGGATGTGACGATACGTGCCTGTGAACTGGTTGAGATGGGGCCAGTCGCAAACTCGGAAAGGGCAGTGGTCAGATTGGTCATGGGCGCAGTTTAGCGCGCCGCCCCGGCGGGTAAAGGCTCAGCCGTAGAGTTCCAAAGCCCGCTGTTCAAAAGCGCGTACGATCCTGTGCATGGCCTCGTTGAAGACAACCCCGATAATTCCCTGAAGGACGGCGTTTTTGAACTCAAAATCCACATGAAACGAGATGTTGCAGCCGCCATCAGGCGCTTCTTCAAAATGCCAGTCGGATTTCATGTATTTGAATGGTCCGTCCAGGTATTCCGTATCGATCTTTTTGTCTTTGGCAAACAACGTCACGCGGCTGCCGAACCGTTCCCTGAAAACTTTGAACGAGATCACAAGGTCGGCTTCCATAACCTCTGCCTCGCCAACCTCGAAAGTCCTGCGAATGCGCGCCGCAGCACACCACGGCAGAAACTGAGGGTACTTGGCCACGTCCGCGACCAGATCGTACATCTGTTGCGCGGTAAAAGGCAGGTGGCGTGTTTCCGAGTGGATAGGCATGGGGTCTGGTATTTGCTAGATGACAATGGCGCGTCATGTCGTATGTTGCGCGCCAAAGATCAAGGGGGCAGCGATGAGCGACCGCGCATATGTGATTGATGAGATGATCTCGGCCAAGGCGATTGCTGCCCGAATTGAGGAATTGTGCCGCAAAATCACCGAGGAATTCGGCGATACAGACAAGCTGGTTGTGGTCGGCTTGCTGCGCGGCAGTTTTGTTTTCATCGCCGATCTGGTGCGCGAACTGGACCTGCCGATCGAGGTGGACTTTCTGGAAGCCTCATCTTACGGGGACTCGATGGAAAGCAGCCGAGAAGTGCGTATTCTCAAAGACTTGCGGGGCGCAATTGAAGGACGCGACGTTCTGGTTGTCGAGGATATCGTGGATACTGGCCATACGCTGAACCACGTCACGCATCTGCTGCAAAGCCGTATGCCGAAGCGGTTGAAATCCATCGCACTACTGGACAAACCAAGCCGCCGCGAAGTGGATTTCCGGTCAGATTGGATTGGGTTCGAGATTCCCGACGAGTTTGTGGTCGGATATGGAATCGACTACGCACAGCGAAACAGGAACCTGCCGTTTATCGGAAAAGTCAGGTTTACCGGGGACTGATCGGATCGTCAGCGAAAACGCCTGATCACCCGCAGACGTCACGAATTGCAGCCAAAAATATGCCGGTGCCAGTTGGAACCAACTGATCGGGAAAGTCGTAGTCAGGGTTGTGCAACTGAGGATGATCCGTACCGGCACCCAACCAGAACATGGCTGATTTCGCGCCTTTACCGAATTGTCCGAAATCCTCGGAGAATTTTTGCGGCGCATCGCTCAGACGTGTCGGAACGCCCACCGACTGGCAGGCGCGTGTCAGACAATCGACCGCTTCGCTGTGATTGGTACAGGCTTCGAACACATCATCGTATGAAACCTCCGCTGACAAACCTTCGGCCGCGGCCTCTTGCCGGACCAAGGCTTCGGCGTCCCGGATGAGTTTCGCCATGCGCGCGTCCGAAACCGTGCGCAGCGTGACCCAAAGCTCTCCGTGCCCTGGTGCGACGCCGAATGTCGGCTCACCCAGATTCGCATGCGTCAACGTCGTCAGTGCAAACTCGGCATCCAAAGCTCCGCCCTGCCCCAGACCTGCAAGCGCAGGCATCAGGCGCGCCATGGCCGCGCCCGGGGAAAGACCGTCCTGCGGCGCGGCGGCATGCGATGTCTTTCCCATCAGAACGACGCGCATTCCGCGCGACGCGCAGTTTGCGGGGCCACGACACAACTCAACCGTTCCCAACGGAAGCCCCGGCAGATTGTGCAAAGAAAAGACAATATCCGGCGCGATCTGACCAAATGCCGGATCGGCCCGAAATGACTGCGCCCCTTTGCCGGTTTCTTCGGCGGGCTGGAAAATCAGAATGACCCGGCCACGCTTTGGGCGGTTTTTGGACATCTCCTCGGCCACACCCAGAACCATTGCCATGTGCCCGTCATGCCCGCAAAGATGCCCTTTGCCGGAAATCAACGAAGCATATGGAGCATCCGATATTTCCTGAATCGGCAACCCATCCAGCTCACATCGGACAGCAACATCGGGTCCTTTTATCTCGCTGTCAAAAATCGCAGCGACACCGTGCCCGCCGATCCCGGTCAACAGGTCATCCGGAGAGAACTTCTGGAGAACCTCGGCAATTCGCGCCGCGGTGTTTTGCTCTTCTCCAGAAATCTCCGGATGTTGGTGCAACTCATGCCTCAGCGCAGTCAGCTGCGCCTGCACCTCTGGCGTCATGCCTGACCCAGTTTTTTCTGACGCGCATCACGAAGGCGGGCAAAGTCGTCGCCAGCATGATACGAGGATCGCGTTAGTGGTGTCGCGGATACCATCAGGAATCCCTTGCCGTAGGCCGCCTTTTCGTAAGCCGCGAATTCTTCGGGAGTTACGAAACGATCCACGCCGTGGTGCTTGGGTGTCGGCTGCAGATACTGACCGATGGTCAGGAAATCGATATCTGCCGCTCGCATGTCGTCCATGACCTGTCTGACCTGCTGCTCATTCTCGCCCAGTCCAACCATGATGCCGGATTTGGTAAAGATCGACGGATCCAGTTCTTTGACCCGCTGCAACAGGCGCAGGGAATGGAAGTATCGCGCGCCCGGGCGAACCTCGAGATACAGGCCGGGAACCGTTTCCAGATTGTGGTTGAAAACGTCCGGCTTGGCCTCGACAACCGTTTCAAGTACTTCAGGGTCGCATTTCAGAAAGTCGGGCGTCAGAATTTCAATGGTCGTTTTTGGAGACCGGTGCCGGACCGCGCGAATGGTTTGGGCAAAATGCTCGGCCCCGCCATCCTGCAGGTCATCCCGGTCAACCGACGTAATAACGACGTGGTTCAGACCCAGTTTTTCCACCGCATGCGCAACACGCCCCGGTTCGAAAGCGTCCAGCGCATCGGGGCGACCTGTGGCGATATTGCAGAAGGTGCATCCGCGCGTGCAAATCTCGCCCATGATCATCATTGTTGCATGACCCTGACTCCAGCACTCGCCAACATTGGGACAACCTGCCTCTTCGCAGACAGTCACTAGGTTGTTGTCACGCATGATTTTGTGCGTGTCGGCATAGCCCTTGCCGCCGGGCGCTTTTACGCGAATCCAGCTGGGTTTTTTCGGCTGGGCATTGTCCTGACGATGGGCTTTTTCAGGATGTCTTTGCTCGGGGATTTTAAGATCACGCACCGGTGGTATTCCCTGACTTTGGGTCAATATGGCTACCCGTTAACATAAACTCACACGATCCGTTACACCAGCGACGCATGGCCGCTATGCAACGACACTCTGTCACAGCCGATATCGTGCGCGCGGGAGGGCAGATTTTCCGTTAAAGAGCAGACATTTCCACAACAATCACATCATTCACACATCACTGAATTTCAGTCGTTGAAGCGCGCTTAGAATCATTTTAAGGCAGGTGCCAAACACAGGTGAATCACAGGAGTTTGAATATGAAGTCTGGCGCAAATTTGCCAAACGTGACGTTCCACACACGGGTACGTGACGAGTCGATCGAAGGCCCGAACCCGTTCCGTTGGGAAGACAAGACCACTGCAGACTACTTTGCAGGCAAGCGCGTGATCCTGTTCTCGCTGCCCGGTGCATTCACCCCGACCTGCTCGACCTACCAATTGCCGGGTTTTGAGAAGGGATATGAGGACTTCAAGGCCAAAGGCGTCGACGAAATCTACTGCATGTCCGTAAATGACAGCTTTGTCATGAACAAGTGGGCACAGGATCAGAACTTGTCGAACGTAAAAGTCATTCCCGACGGTTCGGGCGAGTTCACCCGCAAAATGGGTATGCTGGTCGACAAGGACAATCTGGGCTTTGGCATGCGCTCGTGGCGCTATGCAGCCATCGTGAACAACGGTGTTGTTGAGGCATGGTTCGAAGAGCCCGGCCTGATGGATAACTGCCCCGAAGATCCATATGGCGTCTCTTCGCCGGAAAACCTGATGAAGCACCTTGATGAGGCGCTCGAGCCTGCACTGGCCTGAAGCGACCAGTCAGACTGATTCAAAGGCTCGCCAGTGGCGGGCCTTTTTCGTTTCGTGTCCCGTCCACGATCTGTCGACCGACTCGGCGGATAACCTCGGCAAGTTCATCAAACCATTCCTCGCCACTGGTCGAAGTTCGTCGCACCAGACCAACCGTACGCGCGGGTTGCGGTGTAGCAAAACGAAGCAATCGAAGGCCGGGGACCGCGCTGGTTTCGGCCTGCGCCGCCAGTTCGGGAATCAGAGTCATGCCAAACCCCTCGGCAACCAGTCTGGACAAGGTGGCAAGCGACGAGGCTCCCATATTTATCCGTGCACTAGTTCGATCCTGCCCGCACACCTCAAGGGCCTGATCGGTCAGACAATGACCATCCTCCAGCAACATCAAATGGGCCGATTTCAGATCGGTCGGTCGTAACGCTTCCGGTCCGGCAGTCAAAAGCCTGAGCCGTGCCTCGCACCCGGCCAACAGAAAACGATCTTCGAACAGCGGCTCGTCATGCATCCCGGCTACTGCTGACGGCAGCGCAAGAACTGCAGCGTCAATTTCCCCATCACGTAGCATGCCCAGCAGCCGTTCGGTTCTGGCCTCGCGAATCTGGACGCGCAATGAAACATCCCCTGCCCGAAGAGCTGCCAACACGCCGGGCAGCAAATAGGGCGCCATGGTTGGGATCAGCCCCAGCGACAGCGACCTGTGACCACCTGAATGATCCCGGGCAAATCGGTCCAGACGGTCCGCCTCGGCAAGCACGCGTCGGGCATAGTCCAGCACGTCGCGCCCCAGCGGCGTCAACAGGATGTCCCGGGCGCGCCGTTCGAAAAGCGGCCCGCCCATCAAATCCTCAAGTCCCTTGATCTGAACCGACAGAGCGGGCTGCGAAACGTGGCACACCTGCGCAGCCCTGCCAAAGTTGCGCTGTTCGGCAACAGCCCTGAAGTATTGCAGTTGTCTGAGCGTGAAATTCATAACCGCTGATTATCAAAAAACCGCACAACCACAACCTATTTCTATCCCCAGTATTGCGCTTCAGTCTATCCGATCATTCGATCCTGCATCGAGTTCGATTCATAATGGCGCTTGAGCCGCTGCAGCGCGATGCGCAGCACGATTTTACCCGACCGGGCCGACCAACCCATATGGCGTTCCGCCAGTTCCAAGCCCTCCAGATAACAACAACACCGCAGCGCAACATCGCTGAGGCCCGGGCCGAGGTCGGACAATACACGGGCCACCCGGTCGCGGGCCTCTGAGGAACCGCCGACACTGTGTGCACCCGCGCCAAAACTCTCACGGTTGCAACCGGTCAGGAACCTGTCCCAATTCTGGGTGACCTGCGGCCCGACCTGGGACAATTCGAAATCTTCGCGCAAACGCTCACCTGCGCGGACCAGGGTTTCATCAAGAAATGGGTTACCGTCCCTGTCCCTGCGCCTTGCCAGCGCAACAAGCGGACTTTCAGCAACGCTGTAACGAATGCGCCGCGGACGTTCAGACTGTTCCTCGCGGTCATGCGCAAAAGTCCCTTGAGTGTCCGAAAACCCCATTTCGTTCTTCGCGCGGGCCTTATTCTCAGCTTCGGCCAGCAAACTGCCCAGAGCACCCCGACCAGCGGCCGTAATACGATAGCGCGATATCCGGCCCGGATTCTCGCACGAAATCCAGTCCTTAAGCGCCAGACCCTGCGCAATCCTACAGTCAACGACAGCTGTTTTGGTCGTGCAATCCTGCCCAACGTTTCTAACGACCACCGCCTTGTCCATATCTTCCGCAACCGCAAGAACCGATCCCGTTTCACACAGACGGCGCAAAACGCGCAATGCCTCGCGATTGAACTCTTCTTCCTTGGCGGAAAGCGGGTTTTGATCGTTGGCAGCATCCGGAGCTTTTTCCGGAGCGATCAGGCCTCCGATCGAAGGAAAATGGATTTCTGCCAGAGATTGCAAAGCGGCATCAACCAACGGATCGTCGCGGCGCGTTTCGATACGTCTGATCTGACGAAGGATGGTCGAAGCGTGGCATCCGGCCGATCTTGCCAAATCCCGGATCGACCGCCCGGCCTCTGTATGAGCAAGGTAACGTTGCGCGCCTTCGGGGACCCATGCCGGAACGGTGATTGCCATGCTGTTGTTCATATTTGTGAGCCCTCGTCGACAAAGAGTAAATCCCAATCGCCATTGGCATCAGAGTTAACAAAATCTACCTAGAGTTGCTTTTCTTACTTACTCGTTAATGCCTGATGGCGCGAACTAGAATTGATTCAAAAAGATAAACAGACGTGAAACCATCGTTCGCAAGTTCTTAATCTCAGGCAACACCCGCTTGAGTTGTGTCAATCATGACGCAAAGCAACTCTCTCAGACAGGAATGAACATGCAGGACATCATGTCAAAACTCTCGACACTCCGCCGCCCCCGCCTGTTGATCAGGGCCGCAAAAATAGGCGCGCAAGACTATTGCCGGGAACAGCATCTGCAAAGAATTCTGGGATATGGCGCGATACCTGGTCCGGGTTCGGCGCTGATGCGTCTGATGGATCTGGAGCGTGAGGTCGACATGAATCGTCGTGACAACGATGCTGCCTACTCGCTGGTTCAGCATCTTGATCTATTGATCGCCCTGATGGGTGAGGCGCAGCTGTTTCAGGCCAGCCGCGCCTCACAATATCGATAATTTCGCCGATTACATGAAGGCGTCGGGCATCGACGCTTTCTTTTCCGCCACATATTCATTCAGTGCGGCGGTGGTATCGGGGTTCATCTGCGGCTGCTGATAGTTGGCCAGCAAGTGTTCCACCCGTGACGAAGCAAGCGTCCGCGTATCCCGCGCACCTTCCTCTTCCCAGGTTTCAAACGGCTTGTAGTCCAGCAAATCGGTTTTCCAGAACGCATCCTTGAAGTTCGCCTGCGTGTGGGCACAGCCAAGATAGTGGCCACCCGGTCCCACTTCGCGAATTGCATCCATCGCCTGCGCGTTGTCATCATAGGCAACGCCCTTGGCCAGACCGTGCAGTACACCCAGTTGGTCGGCATCCATGACGAATTTCTCGAAATCGGCGACCAGCCCGCCTTCGAGCCATCCACACGAATGCAGCATGAAGTTCACGCCGGCCATCAGACCCATGTTGAGCGAATTCGCAGTCTCATAGGCCGCCTGAGCATCGGGCAATTTCGACCCGCAGAACGATCCGGCTGAGCGATACGGAACGCCCAGACGACGGGCCAACTGACCCGCACCATATGTGATGTGCGCGGCCTCAGGGGTGCCGAATGTTGGCGCGCCCGAGTTCATGTCGATGGAAGTCACAAACGCACCAAAGATTACAGGCGCACCTGCGCGAACAAGCTGGCTGTAGGCGATACCGGCCAGAACCTCGGCCAGAACCTGTGTCAACGTTCCTGCGACCGAAACCGGCGCCATGGCACCGCCAACGATGAACGGCGAAACGATGCACGCCTGATTGTTCCGGGCATAGACTTCCAGCGAGCCCATCATCACGTCGTCGAAAGTCATCGGCGAGTTGATGTTGGTCAGCGATGTCATCACGGTATTCTGCTGGACAAACTCCTTGCCAAACAGAATCTCGCACATCTCAACCGAATCCTGCGCGCGACTGGGGTCGGTAACGGAACCCATGAACGGCTTGTCGGACAGGGTCATGTGCGCCATCAGCATGTCGAGGTGACGCTTGTTCACCGGAATATCGGTGGGTTCGCACACAGTCCCGCCCGAATGGTGCAACCACTTGGACATATAGGCGAGCTTCACGAACTTGTTGAAGTCGTCCATCGTGGCATAGCGGCGTCCGCCATTCAGATCACGAACGAACGGAGGACCATAGACCGGGGCCAGCACCAGATTGCGCCCACCGATGACAACGGATTTCTCCGGATTGCGGGCGTGCTGGGTAAAGCTGCTGGGCGCAGTCTCGCACAGTTTGCGAGCAAGTCCGCGAGGGATACGAACACGCTCGCCGTCGACATCCGCCCCAGCAGCGCGCCAGCGCTCCAATGCGGCAGGATTGTCAACAAAATTGACGCCAACTTCTTCCAGAATTGTTTCCGCGTTGGCCTCGATGATTTCGAGCGCCTCGTCGTTGAGAATTTCGAAATTGGGAATGTTGCGTTCGATGTATTTTGCAGTCTCGATCCGGACTGCGGTGCGCTCGGCCCGTCTGGCGGCACCGCCGCCGCCGCGACCTTTGCGCCGGGTGTTTGCCTCTGCCATGCGTTAATCCCGTGTTGTGGTTTGACTTGCAGAATTTGATACAGGATGGCCAAAGTCCTCAGACCATGGATTGCGGCGCTATAGGGGGAAAAGCGACATGACCGCCGCTTTCGGAAGTCTTTGACACGCCTCCCGCATTTGAATGTTAATGAAATAGGACAAAAATCCCGAATATCTCAGCCCCAACCGAAATCGGCACGGTGTCTGAATACCCAACACTGTTCTCTTCAGATGTTTGGCGGCGATCTACGCTTGGACGGGCACTTTTAACAGCACATTGTGGCAGGCCATCTGGGAAACTGACCTTGCGGACGCCAGCCAGATACCGGTCGCAGCGTTGGTCCGAGGTCAAAGATCTTTGGACATCGTGACCTTGTTCTCGTTGATATCGATTTCGACCCAGCCCAGATGCCGATACATTGATCTTGTTTCCTGCATCAATCTGTGGGTCTTCAGCTCCATTCGGCTGGCCCCGTTGGCCCTGGCCTTTTGTGCGATCAGCTCCAGAAGCTTGCGCGCCACGCCCTGTCCCTGCTTGTCTGGCCAGACCGCAAGGTTGAAAATCATGGCAGTTTCACCCTTCTGCAGCCAAACAACGACACCCAAAAGCGCGTTGTTTGCTTCGGCAAGAATGACCCGGTTTGCCTCTACATCTTCGGCGATTCCATCCGTCACGTCTGGAATATCAGAAATCTTGCTAACAGCGTCGGCGTAGGCTGCTTTTATGCATGCGATGATCGCTTCAACGTCTTCCTGCACTGCTTTTCGAAATTCCATCGCGGGCATGATGTGCGGAATCCTTGTTGCTTTCAGGTACGTGGCCACAAACGACCTTATTCTGCTTGCACATGCAAGACTTGCGACCTAAGAGCCAGTCATGAGCCAGACATCCCATGACCGCCTTCTGATCATCGACTTCGGCAGCCAGGTGACGCAGCTGATCGCCCGCCGCCTGCGCGAACTGAACGTCTATTGCGAAATTCACCCCTACCAGAACGTCACAATGGACGTTGTTCGAGAAATGGCACCAAGGGCCGTGATTTTCTCGGGCGGGCCCGACAGCGTTACACGCGAAGGTTCACCGCGCGCCCCGCAGGAAATCTTTGACTACGGCGTTCCGATTTTGGGTATCTGCTACGGACAGCAGGTGATGATGCACCAGTTGGGCGGCAAAGTTGAAAGTGGACATGGTACGGCGGAATTCGGTCGCGCCTATGTCACACCCAAAGGTGATCTGGATTTGCTGGGCGGCTGGTTCGCCGATGGAGACGAACAGGTCTGGATGAGCCACGGCGATCACGTAAGCAAAATCGCCCCGGGTTTTGAGGTTTACGGCACCTCCCCCAACGCACCTTACGCCATAACCGCTGACACAAACCGCCACTTCTACGCGGTACAATTCCACCCTGAGGTTCACCACACGCCCAAGGGCGCAAAGCTGTACGAAAACTTCGTCAGGCTGGCGGGCTTTACAGGTGACTGGACCATGGGCGCCTATCGCGACGAGATGATCCGCAAAATCCGCGAACAGGTTGGCGATAAGAAAGTCATCTGCGGTCTGTCCGGCGGCGTGGACAGCTCGGTGGCTGCAATCCTGATTCACGAGGCCATCGGTGACCAACTGACCTGCGTATTCGTCGACCACGGTCTGCTGCGCAAAAATGAGGCGCAGGAAGTCGTCTCGATGTTCCGGGACAACTACAATATCCAGCTCATTCACGCGGATGAAAGTGAGCTGTTTCTGGGAGAGCTTGACGGACAAAGCGATCCGGAAACCAAGCGCAAGATTATCGGCAAGCTTTTCATCGATGTGTTCCAGAAACACGCCGACACGATTGACGGCGCAGAATTCCTTGCTCAGGGCACACTCTATCCTGATGTGATCGAATCCGTGTCTTTCAGTGGCGGCCCGTCGGTCACTATCAAGTCGCACCACAACGTAGGAGGCCTGCCGGAAAAGATGGGCCTGAAGCTTGTCGAACCGCTCCGGGAACTTTTCAAGGACGAGGTCCGTGCCCTTGGACGCGAACTTGGCCTGCCGCAAAGTTTTATTGGTCGCCACCCCTTCCCTGGCCCGGGTCTGGCCATCCGCTGCCCCGGAGAGATCACACGCGAAAAGCTGGAAATCCTGCGTGAAGCCGATGCAATCTATATCGACCAGATTCGCAAACATGGCCTCTACGATGAAATTTGGCAGGCTTTCGTCGCCATTCTACCCGTCCGCACCGTGGGCGTCATGGGCGACGGGCGCACCTACGACTACGCCTGTGCCATGCGAGCAGTAACATCCGTCGATGGGATGACGGCTGATTACTATCCATTCAGCCACGATTTCCTCGGCGAGACCGCAACGCGCATCATCAACGAGGTCAAGGGCATCAATCGCTGCACCTATGACATCACATCGAAACCACCCGGAACGATCGAGTGGGAATGAGTTGAAAGAAGGCCGGGCAATTGCCCGGCCTTTCCATTTCCAGTCGCAGAATTCCCATCTTTTTGTGATTACACTTGACCACCCTGCCCTTTCCGGTTCCTCGTGTCCGCAGGAGGGAAAGGATGGATCAGGGCAAGGCTCAAATCGGCAAGGCCGCACTGTGGATGACCGGAGCCATCGCTTCGTTCTCGGCCATGGCCATCGCCGGGCGGGAACTGAGCGTCACGCACGATACCTTCGAAATCATGATGTATCGCAGTGTCATCGGTGCGGTCATCGTATGGATCGTCCTGTCGTTCAGCGGTCAATGGCATCAGGTCTCTACCCGCCATCTGGGTTTGCACGCGATCCGGAACAGCCTGCACTTCGTTGGTCAGAACCTTTGGTTCTTTGCCGTCGTAGCCGTCCCTCTGGCTCAGGTCTTTGCCTTGGAATTCACCCAACCGCTCTGGGTGATCGTTCTGTCGCCGCTTTTGCTGGGAGAGCGTCTGACGACCGTGCGCATCACTGCCGCCGTTATCGGATTCATCGGAATTCTGATCGTTGCCCGCCCCGGTGCAACAACATTGAATCCGGGCGTCATCGCTGCCGGGCTGTCCGCAGTTTTCTTCGCCCTGACGACAATTTCTACAAAAAAGCTGACGCGGTTCGCTTCGATCGGGTGCATCATGTTCTGGCTGACCGGAATGCAGGCCATACTTGGGCTTGCGGCGTCGGGACTGGACGGTGAAATCACCTTGCCCACAATGACAACCCTGCCTTTCCTCACTCTTGTCGGATGCGCAGGATTGCTGGCCCATTATTGTATAACCAACGCCCTTGCGATTGCCCCGGCCACGGTTGTCATACCTTTTGACTTTGCCCGCCTGCCGACCATCGCGATCATCGGAATGCTGCTTTATGGCGAATCCCTAGACTATTGGACCATATTCGGAGCAGCCGTTATTTTTGCAGGTATCACCTTGAACTTGAGATCCGAAAGCCGTGTTCAGGCTCAAAAGGACGCCTGAAGCGAATTTCCATCTCTGCCACAGATTTGCGCATGTTTCGGGTCGATGCCTGAAACGAAAAATGCACAAAAGCAATCATGACTACTCAAAAAACACTTTCATCGCAGGCATGGCTTGAACTGATCCTGTTAGGCGTGATCTGGGGCGCATCTTTCGTCGCAATCCGGATTGCACTCGATACCGTTCCCGTCATGACCTCGGTTTTGCACCGAACGTTCTGGGCCATTCTGGCGCTTTGGCTGATAGTCTGGGTAATGCGGTTGAAGGTCCCCCTGTCGCCCCGCATCTGGGGCGCGTTTCTGGTGATGGGACTGTTGAACAACGTCATTCCGTTTTCGTTAATGGCATGGGGCCAATTGTATATCGAAAGCGGCCTTACCTCGATCCTGAATGCCATGACGGCAATCTTCGGAATCGTCGTCGCTGCCATCTGGTTTCCCGATGAAAAACTGACCAAAGGGCGGGTTCTGGGTGTCGGGCTGGGTTTTCTCGGTGTTGCCACCGCCATCGGCCTTGGGAATTTGATTCAATTTGATCTGCGCAGCGCGGCCCAAATGGCGGTGATCGCGGGCACCGTGTCCTACGCGCTTGCAGCGGCCTGGGCACGCGAAACCCTGTCTTCCCTCTCTCCGCAAGTTGCTGCTGCCGGGATGCTGACGACGTCAACGCTATGTCTGTTGCCAATCACGATATATCTGGACGGAGTGCCCACACTGACCCTGCCCCTCGAAACATGGGGGGCGATTGCCTATTATTCGCTGTTCGCAACCGCAGGTGCCTATCTGCTGTACTATCGGGTTCTGGCGATGGCGGGCAGCGGTAATCTGATGCTGGTAACGCTCATTATCCCGCCGGTCGCAATTCTGCTTGGTTCCGTAATGCTGAACGAAGCGTTGCAGCCGCAGGCCTATGCAGGATTTGCGCTGCTTGCGGTTGGCCTTGTAATCCTGAACAGATCGGGCCAGCGCAATTGACGCCGCCTTGTCCCCGTTCTAGCAAGGGCGAAAAAGGGACATCGGGACATGATCTACGGCTCGGCTGGTGAATGGCGCAATGCGGCGCGGAAGAAAGTGCTTTTCTTCGGAATGTCCGGGCTTGGAAAAACCTATGTCTCGAACATCCTGCGCGACTCTGGCCAGTGGTTCCACTACTCGATCGATTACCGGATCGGCACGCGCTATATGGGTGAATACATCACCGACAACGCCAAAGCCGAAGCCATGAAAGTGCCGTTTCTGCGCGATCTGCTTTTGTCGGACTCGATCTATATCGGCTCGAACATATCGTTTGAGAACCTGACACCGGTTTCCACATATCTCGGCAAGCCGGGAAACCCGGCCCTTGGTGGACTTGAAATGACCGAGTACAGCCGCAGGCAGGAACAGTTCCGACTGGCCGAAATTCATGCGCTGCTGGACACCGAGTACTTCGTCGATCGCGCGGAACGCCTGTACGGCTATCCTCATTTCATCTGTGACACCGGAGGTTCGATCTGCGAATGGGTCAACCCCGATGACCCCAACGACAAGGTTCTTTCCGAACTTTCACGGCAGACTCTGATGATCTGGATCAAGGGCGACGACGCCCATACCGAAGAACTTGTCCGCCGGTTCGACAAGGCCCCCAAACCTATGTCCTACCAATCCGAATTTCTGGGCCGGGTCTGGAACGACTATCTGGATCAGCAGGGCTGTGCCGAGGCAGACGTCGACCCTGACGCCTTTATCCGCTGGACTTATGCACGTGCCTTGGCCCACCGTCAGCCACGATACGAGGCGATGGCACAAAACTGGGGCGTGACGGTGACTGCCGATGACATCTCCAACGTGCGCGATGCCGGTGATTTCGATGAGTTGATCGAACACACACTTGAGACCCAGGCCGACCGCCCCTAAGTTCCCGATTTCATTCGTTACATCAAAAGCCCGAGCCAATGCCGATCAAAATCCCATCCGACCTGCCCGCTTATGACGTCCTGACAAAGGAAGGCGTCATGGTCATGTCCGACGATCAGGCCGCCCGGCAGGATATCCGGCCGCTGCGAATTGGCCTTTTGAATCTGATGCCCAAGAAAATTCAGACGGAGAACCAATTCGCCCGTCTGATCGGTGCGACACCTCTGCAGATCGAATTATCGCTGATCCGGATGACTGAGCATCAAACCAGAAATACCGCCGCCGAACACATGGAAGAGTTCTATCGCCCGTTTCAGGAGGTGAAGGAAGAAAAGTTCGACGGTCTCATTATTACCGGCGCCCCGATCGAGCACCTTGAATTTGGTGATGTCACCTATTGGGATGAAATCAGCCAGGTGTTTGACTGGACGCAAACCAACGTCCATTCCACATTCGGTGTGTGCTGGGGTGGAATGGCGATGATCAATCACTTCCACGGCGTGCGTAAACACATGTTGGATGCAAAGGCCTTTGGCTGCTTCCGGCACCTGAACCTTGCACCCTCTTCCCCATTCTTGCGCGGATTTTCCGACGACTGTGTTATTCCCGTCAGCCGCTGGACCGAGATGAAGCAGGCCGAGATTGACGTCGCGCCGGGTCTCAAAACACTCCTTGGCAGTGAAGAAGTTGGCCCGTGTCTTGTTCAGGACAAGACCCATCGCGCGCTCTATATATTCAACCACTTCGAATACGACAGTGATACGCTGAAGCAGGAATATGACCGCGACGTGGCCAATGGGACGCCAATCAACGTGCCAATCAACTATTATCCGGATGACAACCCCGGCAACACGCCGCAAAATCGCTGGCGCAGCCACGCGCACCTTCTATATGGAAACTGGATCAACGAAATCTATCAGACCACCCCATTCGATATGAGCAAAATTGGCCACTAAAGTTCTCATAACTCTGGGTCTGCTGATCGTAGGCCTGGCAATGCTCACCGCCTGGAAGGCGGCGCGGCATGAGGCATCGGCAGAGTCACAGTTTCCTCCGGAAGGGCAAATTCTGGACGTAGATGGCGTACCGGTCCATGCGGTTGTGATGGGCGAAGGTCCGGATGTTGTTCTGATCCACGGGTCCAGCGGAAACACGCGCGATATGACCTTTGCCCTGGCGCCGATTCTGGCCGAGAACTTCCGCGTCATCGTTTTCGACCGCCCCGGGCTTGGCTATTCCGGAAGTTTCGACCCGAACGGCGAATCCATATTGGAACAGGCCGCCATCCTGCAACGCGCAGCGGCGCAACTCGGTGCCGACAAACCGATCGTTGCGGGGCAAAGCTATGGTGGTTCGGTCGCGCTTGCTTGGGCTGTCGGCCAGCCAGATCACATTTCGGCGCTGGTCCCTATCGCTCCAGCCTCGCACCCTTGGGATGAACCGCTGGATTACTTCAATCGCATGGCGTCAAATCCGGTCGGCAGCGCTGTCGCGCTTCCCCTGATTACTGCCTTCGTCCCCGACTGGTTTGTCGAAAGCGCACTGGACGAAGTTTTCGCCCCACAGAAGACGCCCGAAGGATATATCGATCACTTCGGGCCAGGTCTGACGCTTCGCCGGGGCTCGATGCATTCCAACGCGCTGCAACGGGCGAATCTGGCACAGGAAATTGAAGAGTTGCAACCACTCTATGGCCAGATCAATGTGCCAACCGAAATCGTTCACGGCACGGCTGACGAAACCGTCGGCGTTGCAAGACATTCAGAACGGCTTGCCCAGGAAATCCCCGGCGCGGAGCTGATCCAGTTGGACGGAATCGGCCACATGCCTCAGGTCGTCGCGGCGGACGAAGTTGCCGCAGCAATCGAACGCGCTGCAGAACGTGCGGGTTTGCGTTAACGGGATTCACATTCCATAGTAACGTACCGGATTCATTACGAGGCATCATATGGCGCGATCAAAAAAAGGTTCGATTCAGGAGTACTTCTCCAAAGACGCACCGAAAGAGATTCGCACGGCCATTGAAGGTTCGGACAAGGGCGACATCCTCAACCCCACCTATCCGTATGACGAACGGATGAAAGGCAAAGAGTATGACGACCAGATGGAATCGCTGCAGATTGAACTGGTCAAACTGCAATCATGGGTGAAGGAGACCGGCCAGCGTATCGCAATCGTCTTTGAAGGCCGGGACGCCGCCGGAAAAGGCGGTACAATCAAAAGGTTCCGCGAAAACCTGAATCCACGTGGCGCACGTGTGGTTGCACTGGCCAAGCCCTCGGATGCCGAGCGGAGCCAATGGTATTTTCAGCGCTATGTCTCTCACCTGCCCTCGGGTGGTGAGATCGTGTTCTTTGACCGCAGTTGGTACAATCGCGGCGTCGTTGAAAACGTTTTTGGCTTTTGCGAAGCCGAGGAACGTGAACGCTTTTTCCGACAGGTCATGCCGCTGGAGACGGGATTGGTAAACGATGGCGTCCAGCTATTCAAATTCTGGCTGAACGTGGGTCGCGCCGAACAGCTGAATCGCTTTCTCAAACGGGAAACCGACCCGTTGAAACAATGGAAACTCAGCCCCATCGACATTGCCGGGTTGGGCAAGTGGGACGAATACACTCAGTCGATTTCCGAAACGCTGACCAGAACCCATTCCGATATATGCCCGTGGACGGTCATTCGGTCAGATGACAAGAAACGCGCCAGACTGGCCGCGATCCGTACCGTTCTGAATGCGTTGGACTACGACGAAAAAGACGAAAACGCCGTGGGCAAGACAGATACCAAAATCTGCGGAGGCCCTGATATCTGGGATGCCTAAACGCGGCTATCATCACGGAAACCTCAAACAGGCCCTGATCGACGCCGCGTTAAGGCTGATCGAGGAAAAGGGCCCAACCGGTTTCACCCTGTCCGAAGCGGCCAAAACCGCCGGCGTTACACCGGCAGCCGTCTATCGGCATTTTCACGGGCGCGAAGATCTGATTGCAGAAGCGGCGCGTCAGGGGTTCGAAATGTTCGCTGATCTGATGCAGTTCGCCTATGACAAGGGCCAGCCCTCAGCCCTGGCCGCGTTCGAGGCGACGGGCCGCGCCTACCTGGCTTTTGCGCGCAAGCATCCAGGCCACTATATCGCGATGTTCGAAAGCGGCATATCTGTCAACCGAACGCCCGAACTGGCCGCCGCGGCCAACAGGGCAAAGAGTGTTTTGGAGAAAGCGGCAGCTGATCTTTCTGAACATATCCCACCGGAACAACGCCCGCCGGCCTCGATGTTCAGCGCACATATCTGGGCGATGAGCCACGGTGTTGTGGAACTTTACGCCCGCAATACCGGTGCCAGCTCCCCGTTTCCTCCGGAAGACCTGCTGGAGACCGGCATCGGCATATACCTTCGCGGACTGGGGCTGATACCCCACGACGAATGAAACAGTAGATTTGAGCGATCAGATCCATCCGCTGGGCTGCGGAGATCGCAGACTGGACGTGACACTGATCAGGTCCATCTCACCCATACCCTTGATATCCACCGCCCCCAGATCAGCCACCTGAAATTCATCGATCAGGGCGAATTTCATTTCTTCCGGAGCGACGATTTTCATCGGATTTGCAAAGACCTGTAAACGCGAGGCCATGTTCACCGCAGGTCCGAAAACGTCATAGACGTATTTCTGAATACCAACGACCGACCCGACCGCCGCACCCGTCCCCAATCCGATCCGGGCCTGCCATTTGTTCGGATGGCTTTCGTTGCGCCTTTCAAGGTATCGCAGGAAACGTACAGCACAGTGCGCCACAGCCGTTGCGTGATCAGGCGTGGCATCGGGCATCCCCGATACCGCCAGATAGGCGTCACCGATCGTTTTGATCCGTTCACAACCGAATTGCTCGACGATGCGGTCGAAGGCCGTGAATATGTCGTTCAACTCGCTCAGCGTGATGGTTGGGTCCGTCCGGGCGGCGAAGTCGGTGAAGTTCACGAAATCCAGCATGACCACCGAAACCTGCTCATACAACTGGGGGGTAACGACACCGAATGTCTTGAATTCCTCGTATACCGACCGCGGCATCAGGTTCAGTAACAGCCGCTCCACCCTCTCCTTTTCACGCTCCAGCTCCCGCGTGTTGCGTTCGACCATGGTCGAATAGCTGTCAATCATGCTTTCCAGTTCACGGATGCGCGTGATGTTCTGGCATTCAACCACCAGAATTTTCTCATCCAGTGAGTTCGCCATTGAAATTGTCGTGGCAAAGATCAGCGTTCGCCGCTTTGGCTTGATATGCAGCTCAGCCGAGTATCGCAGACCCGCATCGCGAACCTTGTCCAACTCTACCGGGTCCAGATCAGGCAATATGTCTTTCAGCGTCTGACCACTTTCAGGCACGCCAAACCACTCTCCAAATGGCTCGTTGTGAAAGACAAAGCTGAAATCCGACGCCCGTACCACCGCAACGCCTACGCCAATGGCCCGCAAAAGGTGCTCGTTGATTGCAGAAATGCTCATGCCGCATCTCTGGCGACGATGATCGAGCGTTTTTCTTCGATCGCTGCCATCGCCACCTTCACATCTGCATCTGACATACCGTGACCTGACAGAACCTCTGCGAACAGTTCCGCCATTTCGTCAAAATCGGCATGCGAGATATTCAGATGACGGTGGACGGCTTCGATCCTCTCGTCACTGAACGAGGCCGGTCCGCCAACCAATGATGACACAAATTTTGTCTGGTGGTCGATCAGGCGCGGCAGGTCGATGTCCGTAAAATACTCGCCGATCTGATCAGAATCCAATGCCATTTCGTAGAATGCCATGACGATCCGACTTATCGTTTTAAACCCGCCATACTTTTCATAAATCGTCTGGCTCATAACCCACAAACTACCTTTGCATTAGCCAATCATAGTCAAAGGTTAGATCATAATGCCCGGTTTGTTAACTTTTTTGAACAAATCAATGGCAGTGGCTCTGGGGCCGTAAGAACTCTTCGGTATTTTTCGACGTGCTTTCTAGCGCAATTCTCAGACTTTCAGGTCCGCAGCGACCGGAATAAACCCACTGAATCCGCCCTGTCTGAGCAAGCCAGCCTCACCACCAGATCGCCAACGCAATTTCCGACCGGCTGCAATCAATTCGCGGCGTGCGCGAAACCAAAGCGGACCTTTATCAAGGCCGCTATTGATCGTTTTGTCCTGCGTCCGTTCGCTTGTTTTTACAGACGCCCCGGAATTCTCTTGCGACTTGGACCAGATCACCTGAACCCCGACAGCTGGAAAACACTGATACATTTTCCATCCGGATCGCGGCATGAGTACAAAATCATCAAGATGATCTGAATACCTGTCTGACCACGCAAGCAACTTTCTGCACCCTTCCAGAGACAATGCATAGGCCGCCGCGCTAGGTGCCATTTCAAGCAAAGGCCGAACATTGACACCGTTGATATCGCGCTCAGGACCGAACCGAAGCGCGCGCGGCGAATAGTCAAATTTCACCAGATCATAGTGTTGAGGCGTGGCCAGAATATTCCCGATACACTCGGCAGAACGTTGCGAAAACTCTACGTCGTCCTCGAACACCGCGATGGAGGGCAAACCCTGCTCAACTGCCTGCTGCCAGACCTTCTTGTGGCTCTCGAAACACGCGATTTCGCTGGGTGTCAGGCCCCAACGGCTACCAGTTCCCGGTACATAGCCGTTGCCCTCCAACGCGCCGGGAAGGCTAGCATCAGTAGCGCTGACCCTTGTGGCGCCTGAAATTCCGACTCTGGCAAACTGCCCCTCCATAAACGATCTGCGGGCAGGTACGCGATCCAGATTGATATAGAAAACGTCGGTCATCGGCGTTCTTTCTTCTGGGTGCTAGAAACCCGCGCCTGCCAGATTACAGACATATTCCTTTGATGTCCGGCCAACATAACAGGCACGCAGCATCCTAACTTTCTCCGGAGACCAGCGCATGTTTGTACTGTTGCTCATACAGGTTCCGGAACTGCCCGGGTCGGTCCAGCAGTTCCTTGGCGGTACCGATCTCGGCAACCGAACCGCTGTCAATCACAACGATCTGGTCCGCATCCAGAACAGTGGACAAACGGTGCGCGATGATGATCGTCGTCCGGTCTTTGGTCAACCTTCTGAGAGCCTCCTGAACAAGGTGTTCGGATCGGGAATCCAATGCGCTGGTCGGTTCGTCCAGCAGCAAGATCGGGCTGTCCCGCAGAAGGGCCCTTGAAATGGACAGTCGCTGTTTTTGTCCACCGGACAAAAAGGACCCATCCTCGCCCACAAGCGTGTCAAAGCCTTCGGGCAACGCCATAATAAAATCATAGGCATTGGCGGCTTTTGCCGCTTCAATTACCTCGTCATCGGTCGCGTCGGCCCGCCCAAGACGAATATTGTCCGCAATCGAAGCCGAAAACAAAAACGTGTCCTGTCCGACAAATGACATCTTCTTGCGCAAAGACTCGAACGTTGCGCCCTTGATGCTGCTGCCATCAATGAGTACTTCACCCGAATTCGGATCATACAGGCGCAGTGCAAGGTTCAGGATTGTCGATTTGCCCCCGCCCGACGGACCAACCAGCGCCGTGGTCTTACCGGCAGGGAAATCGAGGTCCAAATTCTTCAGGATCAACTCATCGTCCCTGTAGCCAAAAGTCACATCCCTGAAGCTGATCACACCCGGGCCTTCGGCCAGAACCTTGGGGTGTTTGTCTTCGGCAAGTGTTTCCGGCTGATCCAGCAGGGTGAACATCATCTGGACACGGCGCAAACCGACTTCCAGCGAAACGCGAACGCGCGACAGGCGTTTTGCAGGCTCATAGGCCATCATCAATGCGGTCACGAACGACATCAGTTCACCTGGCGTCGATGCATCCGAGCCGAACAGTTTTGCAGCACTCAGCGCGATGACGGCAGCAACCGCAAACCCGGCCAAAACATCCATCAGTGGGCTGGTCACGGCTTCAAGGCGCGATATCGTGTTCTGACGCTTTTCAACCTGCTTCACCGCACTGAACATTCGGTTCGCCATGCGTGCTTCCAACGCAAACGCTTTGATCACCCGGATACCTCTGGATGTCTCCTGAATGACCTTCATGATTTCGGCCAGCGACTGCGTTTCTTGATGAACGAGTTCCCTGACCTTTCGCAACAGGACCCGCACCCCCCATATCGCCAGAGGACCGATGACCAAACAAAACAGCGAAAGGACAGGCTGCTGATAGAACATAACAGCCAACAAGCCGATCAATGTCAGAAAATCCCTGACGACGGTCGTGACCATCAGGTTAACGACCTGTCTTGCGGCCTGTGCCGACATTGTGACTTTCATCAACAGGTCCGAGCTTTCCGTCAGGTTAAAAAAGGATACCCCCTGACGAAGAAGCTTGTCATACAACTTGATCTGCTGCTGCGCCACAATGCGGTTGCCTGCGCGGCTCAGCGCGACCACCTGCACATAGGTGGACAGGCCCTTGACCAGAAAAATCAGGAATACGGCCGAGGCAACACCGAAAACCTTGGCCTGGTTGTCCGATTCAAACAACGAGTCGACGACATCCCGCATAATATAGGCGACTGCGGCTGTCGTTGCGGCGACAAAAACCATTGCTATTACGGCAATGGTGTAAAGCACTTTCTGCGACGGCAGGCTTTCGCGCATCAGGCGCCACAGAATTGAGCTTTCAATTTGGTCGAGAAATTTTGTTTTCGCGTTAAGCAAAGCCTGTTTCCATACACATCAAGAGTTTCTGGACGCCCTGTCTGACCTAAGGCCCACCCGGAACCCATTCAAGTTAGATACTTTTCAGTTCGGAGCCGGGCAAGGATCGTATCGCCTGGCCGCCGTATGGTACGGGGGTTTCAACACAGATCTTCTGTTTTGTACATCTACAAAAGCACCACGTTCCGAATTGTACCAACCCGCAAGCGCCCGAACCGGTGCCAAGGCTGTCCCTCTGTCATTTCACTGGACGCGTAGATAGTTGCTGAAGGGTAAAATTTCCACTGCTGTCAGCAACGCTGACCTGCAATAGGTGACATTTGGCCGCTTCAAGTCGCTGTGTCACGTTAGGGGGAATGGCGGAGAGACAGGGATTCGAACCCTGGAGACGGTTTCCCGCCTACACACTTTCCAGGCGTGCGCCTTCGACCACTCGGCCACCTCTCCGTGCCGGGGTATTTGAACCATCGCAACAGGATTTGCAAGGCCCGTTTGCGCCGAATTCAGTCATCCAGATGCAAATAAACCCGACGGTTCTGTTTGCCTTTTTTCTCGATCTTTCCCAGACGGATGCGCCCGATTTCTGCCGTGCTGGCAACATGCGTCCCACCACATGGTTGCAGATCGACCTGCGCATCGCCCTGCCCGATTCTGACCAGACGCACCCGACCGCTGCCGCGCGGGGGTGACACGGACATGGTCTTGACCAATCCCGGATTGGCATCCAGTTCCGCATCGGTGATCCATTCTTCGCTCACGCCAAGATCGCGGTCGATCAGATCCTGCAATCGGGCCTGTAGCGCATCCTTGTCCTGCGGCGCTTCGGGCATGTTGAAATCCAGCCTGCCCTTGACCGGGCTGATGGACCCTCCTGACACCTCCAGCGGGATAACCACCGATAGAAGATGCAGCGCCGTGTGAACGCGCATGTTTCCGAACCGCTGGTCCCAATCGAGACTTTGGCGGACACTCATACCAACGGGCGGCAATTCGCTGCCTTCTTCCGGGACGAGTACTACAGTGCCCTCGTCCCCTTTGATCGTGGTTTTGACCTCAAGCGATCCGCCATCCCAATCCAGACGACCCTGATCACCGGGCTGGCCGCCACCCGTGGGGTAGAACAGGCACTGATCCAGAATGATACCGCCGTCCGCAGTCAGGGCCAGAACAACGCCATCGGCCTGACGCAGATAGGCGTCATCACGAAATAGCATCTTAGTACTCATCACCGCCTCCGGTATCCATGTCACCCTCTGTCATTTCGATAGGGGACCTGCTTGCACGGGTTGGTTCGCTTTGCTTTGGTTCAGAATCGTCAACAGGCTTGACCGGTCCCTGCGCCTGAGGGTGCGGGTGCAGCGTTTCAGGGTTGCGCAGCCAGATATCGCGCTGAGCGAATGGAATTTCGATGCCCTCTTCGACAAAGCGGCGATTTATCTCGTGGTTCATGTCGGATTTGACCGAAAGCACCCAGTTCACATCCCGCAGGATCGCCCGGATTTCAAAATCCAGTGAATCCGCTCCAAACCCCTGAAACACAACGCTGGGCGCCGGGTTGGCCAGAACCATAGGATGCGCGTTCGCGATCTCGCCAAGGATGGTTTCGACCTTGCGCGTATCAGTCCCGTAGGCGACACCAACCGGCACGATCACCCGCCCCACGGTATTGCCGCGGGTATAGTTCGTAACCACACCGCTGATCAGGTCCGAGTTGGGCACGATGACATCGGAACGGTCGAATGTCTCGATGCGCGTGGAACGGACCGAGATGTCACGGACATAGCCCATCATTCCGTTCACATCGATCCAGTCCCCTTTGGAGATCGGGCGCTCCACCAGCAGGATGATACCCGACACAAAGTTGGACACGATGGTCTGAAGCCCAAAGCCGATCCCGACTGACAGCGCACCAGCGACAATGGCAAGCGAGGACAGATCAAACCCGGCGATAGTGATCGCCACAAGGGCGGCCAGAAAAATCCCGACATATCCCGTGCCCGATACGATGGCGTTCTGTCCACCCGGATCGATGCTGGTCTTTGGCAACAAAGAGTTGCGCAACCCACCCTGCAACAGACGGGTCAGCGAATATCCGATCAGGAATACCGCGATGAACGTCAGGAAATTGGTGGGCGAAATGGTTACGCCGCCAATGTCGAACCCCTGTAGAAGGCGTTTCCATGCCTCGATCAGATCGGTTTCCCGTGCGCCCCAATAAATGGCGAGGACCGGTAAGGACAGGAATGCAAGAGCAAAGCCAACAAGCACGGAAAACAGCGAATCCCGCGCGGCCTCGCCCTGCCCTGTTATCCAGCCGTAAACCGAGCTGATGAAACGCTGCAGGATGAAAAACGCGGCAATCAGCGCCAGAGTTTTGACCGCCGGATAAACGATAGCTTCGGCAGCGTTGGAATACCCGATCATGGCCAGAATTGGCGACGCAATTCCGAGCAACAGCATCAACCGGCGGAAAACCTCGATCATCTGGCTGAAACCGGCAGTGCGCGAAGGTGCCTCCTGGTCTGTCTCGGTTGCCGTTTTATCGACCTGACGCACCCGGCGCACGCGCAGCAGCAGCAGAGCCGTTATCACTATGATTGGAAACCCGACCACTGCGCGGGTTGCGTCAGAAATATTCTCGATCTGCTCGAACTGTATGACCATATCATGCAGAACCAGCATGACCGCGAGCAGATCCATATAAACCCGCAACTCCGAGATCTGACGAGCGCTGAGCCTTTTGAAGTTATAGGCCGCGCCCATCACGAAAATCTGTCGGCCGATCCAATCAAAGTACAGGATAATTGCCGCCCAGTACGGAACCTGCTGCAACAGCAACGTGCCGCGCAAACCCAGCACACCGGTCAGCGACACCGCCGCCGTCAAGGCGACCACGCCCAGCCACGGCAGGATGATGCGAAACAGCGAGATGACAAAGGCCCAGACACCGGTGCCCCGTCCGCCCAGCCGGCGCAGGAAATCGCCGCCCCGTTCGGACCATCTTTTCCCGAACACCAACAAAACCGTGGCCACCAGAATCAATGCAATAATTGCGGGCGCGCGCTCTTGCATCCGCTCGGCGGCCACGTCGGTTTTCAGATTCTTGACTGTTTCGTTGACAAGGGCACGAACGGCTTCCTGAACATCTGTCCACGCACCCCGCCAATAAAGCGGGTTTACCGGAGACGGGCCGCGTTCAAGCAAGGTCTTCGTTTGCCGGTCCCGGATAATGCGATCGATCTCATTGATCAGGCCGTTGGCGCGATTATAAGCCTCCTCCGAGATTATGCGGGGCACCCGCAACTGGTTCAGCTGCTCGTCCAGATGTTCGCGCAATCGAGCGATGTCAGGCGGGTCTTCCGAGCCGTCCTCGGGCTTGGGTCCCAGCGCCTTGAGCTGACTTTCAAGGGTTTGTATGCGCTCGGTATTTGCTGTACGCGCCTTGTTGAAGATATCGCGGTAATTACTTATTTCAGAACGCAATTTCTCCATCGCGGCATTGGATGCGCGATCAGCATTCACCACCGCTTCGGCCCGGTCCGCGGTTTTGACCCAGTTCTGATAATATTCAGTTTGCTGTTCTGACAGCTGGGCCGACGCAAGGCCGCCCAGCCCCATCAGAAAGAGCGTCAAGATGGTCAGATACAGGCGGATGGGCCTGAACATCACACGTCCTCGAACACACCCGGAATGCTGCGCGGTGCTTCGGTCATCCAGTCGGGAACGGGAAGATCTTTTTCACGCAGGAAGTTCGGGTTGAACAGCTTGGACTGATAGCGGGTGCCAAAATCACAAAGGATGGTAACGATGGTATGGCCCGGCCCCAGGTCCTTGGCCAGGCGCACTGCCCCAGCGATATTGATCGCGGTCGAACCGCCCATGACCAGCCCTTCGTCACGCAGCAGGTCAAAGATGTACGGCAGCGCCTCGTTATCTGTGACCTGATAGGAAAAGTCCGGTGTGAACCCCTCGAGGTTCTTGGTGATGCGTACCTGACCGATGCCTTCGGCGATCGAGCCCCCCTCCATCGCCAGTTCACCGGTTGTGTAGTAGGAATAGAGCGCCGCGCCCATCGGGTCGGCCAGGGCGATCTTGACGCCCTTGGGCTGCAATGCCTCGGCAACGCCCGCCAGAGTGCCCCCGGACCCCACGGCGCTGACAAAGCCATCCACTTTGCCATCTGTCTGTTCCCAGATTTCTGGGCCGGTGGTTTCGACATGGGCCTGACGGTTGGCCACATTGTCGAACTGGTTGGCCCAGATCGCACCGTTCGGTTCAGTCTGCGCAAGTTCTTCGGCCAGACGGCGGGAATAGTGAACGAAGTTATTGGGGTTGCGGTAGGGTGCCGCCGGCACCTGCACCAGCTGCGCGCCAGCCAGCCGCAACATGTCCTTTTTCTCTTCCGACTGGGTTTCCGGAATCACGATCACGGTTTTGAACCCCATCGACGCCCCGACCAGCGCAAGACCGATGCCGGTGTTGCCTGCGGTGCCTTCGACAATGGTTCCGCCGGGCTTCAGGTCGCCGCGCGCCACGGCGTCACGGATGATGTAAAGCGCGGCGCGGTCTTTGACAGACTGGCCCGGGTTCATGAACTCGGCCTTGCCCAGAATTTCACAACCGGTTTCTTCACTGACACGGCGCAGCCGGATCAGAGGTGTTTTGCCAACGGCGTCCGCCAGATCTCGTGCAATGCGCATGGTGCCCTCATGAATTCAATATGCTGGTCAGATGTACAGGCGCCCCGCGGCAAGCTCAAGCGGGGATACGGTCAATTCAGCCGAAGCCTGTCACGGTGTCGTGCAAGCCAGTTCGCCAGTGTAAGAAGCGGCAGGTCCTTGAAGCGGTCCGCATCCACAAGCGCCATGAATTCGTGATATGGCAAGATGCGGCTGCGAATATCCTCTCCTTCAGTGGCAAGCCCGCCATTGTCGATGGTTTTATCCAGATCTCCCAGCCCGACAAAGAGATAGACGTATTCGGTGGACGAGCCGCTGGAGGAATAGGCCCTGCCCGCGGGTTTCAGCGCATCCAGTTGCACATGTGCCTCTTCCAGCGTTTCGCGGCGGGCGGCGGCTTCGGGCGATTCTCCAGGGTCAATCATGCCCGCCACGGGTTCCCACATCCAAGGCTCGGGGTCGCCGATCATATAGACCGGAGGCCGAAACTGTTCGACCAACAGCACGGAATCCCGCACCGGATCATAGGGCAGAACGACAACGGCGCTGCCCTGCATCAGACCATTTCGGCTCAGGACCTCGCTCATGCTGCCGTCCAGCTTGCGGTGCTGCAGCTCCATCTCTTCCATACCGAAATAATCGATATAGGCGCGCGTGTGACGGTGCACGACCACATCCTTGCTGACATCGCGCTGACCCGCCTGCCCCCGCTGCCGGGCGGCGACACGTGCCCAGGCCCGGTTACGGATCGCCGGGAAACTGCGTGCGATCCGTTTTGCATCCACATGCCCGAAATAGGCCATGACTTCCTCGGCCGCATTCAGGGTGATCTCACCCCACTCTTCCACCCATCTGTTCAACGACCAAAGCGATCCCGGCCGCCATAGACCGGGTTCAGGGAAAAACACCTGCGCCATTGCGGAACTTCCATCGGGCAATTCCACAGGTTTTGGTTCCAGATCGTAATCGAAGCCGCCTTCGTAAAAGACAAGCCGCTGAATATCATCCTCGCTCAGACCCCGGACAAGCACGCCCTCGGCCTGTTCGCCGGGCTGTTTCATGATCATGGGAAACATCTGACCCTGCACCGCGTGGGCTGCATGATCGAGCAGCACAGCGGGCGACAGGTCGATTTCGGACGCGAGGCGTCCCAGCACAAGCTCAAGCAGCGGCACGTAGCGCAACGTTCCGTAGAAAAACAGATCGGACAAATGTTCAGACTTTCTTTGATCGGGTTCCGCTTATCGCCAGCGGCGCGATGCCATTTCGGTCAGCAGGCCGGACAATACGGCACCGATCAGCAGGGTCCAGATGATTTGCGGATGAAGCAGAAATTCGTAGGCATAGTTTATGCCGATCTTGAAGATGGCCAGTACTGCCTCGAACGGACCGTCATAACGATGGCGCATGGCAAGGCGGAACATCTCGTAAGTGCCCTGCGAAAACAGGCCCCAGAACACCATGGAGGCCGCACCCGTCAGTCCGTTGTTGATGGCTGGTGTTATCCCGCGACCTGCGCGTTTGCCCATTACCACCCATCCGCAGATGAACCCGATTGCAATATTGGCCGGGGTGAAATAGCCGAAATCCCTTTCATCGGGCGTGTGGTCGATGATCTGCCCTGACACGAAAAAGGCCAATACCGCCAGACAAACGGCAGCAACGAGGCGGGAAGCTGTAGGCATATTGGGCGTCCGGTTCCTATCTGGGTCTTGCAATAGTGATCTGTGTCACATCGCAATTGCCGGTGTCAAAGGCTGCGCCGCACGCCGTCAAATAAAAATTCCACATGCGGCGAAAACGCTCATCAAAGCCCATGTCCGAGATCTGGTCCCACTTCTCGTTGAATGTGTCGTACCAGCGGCGCAGGGTCAGATCATAGCTTTTGCCGAACTCCTTGGACCGGACGAGGTGCAGACCGGCCTGACTGATTTGTTGCCGCAGGACCCGGGGCGCCGGAAGCATACCACCAGGAAAGATATATTTCTGAATGAAATCAACGCCGTTCCGGTACACCTCCCACCGTTTGTCGGCGACGGTGATTATCTGAAGGGTCGCCTTTGCATCAGGCTTGAGCCGGTCGCGCACCGTTTCGAAATAGACGGGCCAGTATTTTTGCCCAACCGCCTCGAACATCTCGATCGAGGCGATCCCGTCATATTGCCCCCGCTCGTCGCGATAATCCTGAAGCTTGAACTGTACACGATCAGATAAACCTGCTTTTTCAATCCTTTGGGAAGCGTAGTTAAACTGTTCCTGACTGATGGTCAGCCCTGTCACCCGTAAACCACGTTCCTTTGCGGCATATTCCGCGAACCCGCCCCAGCCGCAGCCGATTTCCAGAATGTGGTCACCGGGCTTGGCCTCCATCTCATCAACCAGACTGGCGTATTTGGCCGTTTGCGCCTTTTCCAGACTTTCCTGTCCGGTTTCGAAAATTGCGCTGGAGTAAGTCATCGTGTCATCCAGCCAGAGTGAGTAGAAATCATTCCCCAGATCGTAATGGTAGGAAATATTCCTTTTGGCCTGCGCCCTGTGGTTACTGTGGAGCCAGAACCTGAGACGTTCGTAGGCGCGGATCAGAAAGCTCCCTGTGAAGTCATCGTAAACCGCGTCTCCGCTTCGTTGTATCAGATCCATGAAGGCGCGCAGATCCGGGGTGCTCCATTCGCCCTCGAGGTAGGCGTCCGAAAACCCAAGATCGCCCTCGCGGATCAGGCGCGCGAATACATCCGGATCGTGCACGTCAATTCGCGCTACGGGACCGGGTTGCGCGCCCTCGGACCGGAACACCCGACCATCGGGCAACGCGATATCCAACCGGCCGGCCTCCATCTGGCGCAGCATAGTCATAACCTGGGCAAAGTATCTTGGAAGATTTTCCTGCCCTTCTGTCGATGTATGAACCATCCGCTCTCCCCTTTGCGGCGTCTCAGTCAGGCTAGGCCGAGATTCCGTTTCTGGCAAGTTTTCAGTTCGTTACCGGAGTTTTTGGGGCCAAAAGCGCCGATTGTGAGCGGTGCAAGCCCGGAGTTTGTCACCGGGCAGGACACAAGAGTTATTCGGCCCCGGACCATCCGGGACTGTCCTATTTTATCTAATCCCGTTTGGGCATTCGTCGACCGGAAACCGGAACGCCAGGCTCGTTCCCGGATGGCCCGGGATTTGGAGAGCGGCCTACAAAACGCGATCCAGCGCGTCGAGCAGCTGATCGATTTCCGTCCGTGAGGTGTAGTGCGTGAAGCTGAGGCGCAGAACACCCTTGTCAGGTTCGATCCCCATCGCCTGAAGCGGGCGGATGGCATAGAAATCTCCACCGCCGGCCATGATGCCGTATTTTGCCAGTTCGGCGGCAACCGGTTCAGCCGCACCATTCAGCGACAGGGCAACAGTCGGGGCACGTTTCGATGCATCGGACGGCCCGATCAAGCGTACGGCGTTCCTGTCTTTCACGGCATCCAGAAGGGGCTGCAGCAATTCAACTTCGTGGGCACGCATCAGGTCATGAACGAATTCGCCCTGAGCAGCCTCATCCGAGGACGGCCCGCCGTGGTGGTCGCAGAGCAGTTCTACGTAATCCGCCATTCCGGCGCTTGCGGCAATTTGGGCGTGGTCCGGCCCGGCAGGCGTAAAGCGTTTGTAGAGCACATCAGCGTTGAAGAAATGTGCCTGGTTCGGAAGCATCTCACCCAGCGTTCGCCGAATGACCATGCAGCCCTGATGGGGGCCATAGGTCTTGTATGACGAAAACAGATAGATATCCGGCCCAAGGTCACCGACATTCGGAAACCCGTGAGGAGCATAAGAGACACCATCGACACAAACAAACGCCCCTGCGGCGTGGGCGATGGCGGTGATTTCCGTGACCGGATTGATCTCACCCACCACATTCGAACAGTGCGGGAAACAGACCAGCCGAACCTTTTGGTCCAGCAGGTTTTCCAAATCCTGCGGGTTCAGCGATCCGGTATCCGGGTCGATATGCCATTCCCGAATCTCGATGCCGGCATCGGCCAGCCGCCGCCAGGGGCCCGAGTTTGCCTCGTGGTCCTGATTGGTCACTACGATGGCTTCGCCGGGCTTCATCCACTGACGAAAGGCCTGCGCAAGAACATAGGCGTTCTGCGTTGTTGAGGGACCAAAGCTCAGCTCGTCACTCTCGACCCCCAGAATTGCGGCCATGCGATGCCGCGCCTCGTCCATTTCCTGCCCGCCTAGCTGACTTGCGGTATACGGGGCATAGGGTTGGACCTTGCGCTGAGTGTAGAACCGGTTCAGCCGGTCGATCACTGGCTTGCAGGTGTAGGAGCCGCCGGCATTTTCAAAAAACGCCTGCCCTTGCAAATCCGGTTCGGAAAACGCCGGAAACTGAGCTCTTACAAAATCGATGTCCAGTGCAGTCATCACTCGATTCTCCTCAACTTATGCCGCAGCGCGGGGGCCGCCTGCCCTTGGTCCGGTCGTATTCGGAACTGCGGCAGAGCTTTCAGCAGAAGTGATGGATCACCGCCGTCTCTTCAAGCCAAATTTTCGCGGCTCAAAGACGCGCCCTGTTTCAGCGGCGCCAACATTGCCACCGCAGCGCGGACCAGAATTGAGGCATTGATCTGCAAAGAAAAAGCCCCGGCAAAGTACCGGGGCTTTAGTTGTCAGATTATCCGGCGATCAACGGCGGCGACGCTCGTTCGCAAGGCCGATGAAAATGGATACGCACATCAGAACCAGAACGATCGCAAAGGGAAAGCCCGTGGCGATGGCCGCAGCCTGAAGCGCACCCAGACCGCCGCCAAGCAACAGAACGATGGCGATGGCACCTTCCAGAATGCACCAGAACACGCGCTGCGCGGTGGGTGCATCGGTCTTGCCGCCTGCGGTGATGGTATCGATCACCAGCGAGCCGGAGTCGGAACTGGTCACGAAGAAGACGACGACCAGAATGATACCGACAAAGGACAGCAGGCCCGTCATCGGGAACGCTTCGAACATCTTGAACATTTTCAGTTCAAGTGCGGCATCCGAAAGCGCCTGACCCGAACCGGACATGACCTGATCCAGCGCCGCGCCGCCAAAGACGCTCATCCACAGTGCGCCGACAACGGTCGGGATCAGGATGACGCAGGTGACGAATTCGCGCACGGTACGACCGCGAGAAATGCGGGCGATGAACATGCCGACGAACGGTGACCAGGAAATCCACCACGCCCAGTAGAACGTGGTCCAACCCTGTAGAAAGTTGGTGTCCTCACGCCCGACCCAGTTGGCCAAAGTCGGCAGTGCGATGACATATTCGATCATGCTGTCGAAAAAGCCAGTCAGGATGGCCAGTGTCGGACCAACGATCAGAACCAGAAGCAACAGGGCTGCGGCCAGGATCATGTTGGCCTCGGACAGACGTTTGACGCCCTTGTCCAGACCGGCGATTACCGAAACAAGCGCAAAGGCCGTGATCAGCACGATCAGCAACACTTTCATCCCGTCAGTGATCGGCACGTCGAACAGATAGTTCAGACCGGCCAGCGCCTGTGTCGCACCCAGACCCAGAGAGGTTGCGAGACCAAAGATGGTGGCAAACACCGCCAGCACGTCAATGATGTGCCCCAGAGGGCCCCATGTCGCCTCGCCGAACAGCGGATAAAAGACCGAGCGCATGGTCAGCGGCAATCCACGGTTAAAGCTGAAGAACGCCAGCGCAAGTGCGACCACGGCATAAACCGCCCAAGGGTGCATACCCCAGTGGAAAATGGTGGCTGCCATGGCCAGTTTCTTTGAGGCTTCGGGATCTTCCAGCCCTGCACCCAGCGGCGCCCAGTCAGTGCGCACGCCATCCTCGCCCGTTGCGACGCCGCCCAGGGACGCGCCGTAATGTGAAATAGGTTCGGCGACCCCCCAGAACACTAAACCAATTCCCATCCCGGCAGCAAACAGCATCGAGAACCAGCCCGCATAGCTGTAATCGGGTTTTGCGTCGTCACCACCAAGACGGATTGAACCGTATGGAGTAACGATCAGCAGCAGCGAAAACACGACAAAGATGTTCGCGGCAATCATGAAAACCCAGTCGAAGTTGCTGGTCAAAGCGGGCCGCAGCCAACCGAAAAATTCGCTCGCCTGCTCGCGGAACACGAGCGAGAAGAACACGAAGGCTACGATTGTCAGTCCCGATACTGCGAAAACCGGATTGTGGACATCCAGACCTAATATCTGGACATTGTCCTGCCCGACTTCATAGTCGGTTTCTGTACTTTCAGACATTGTCTCTTCCTCTCCAATGAACATTCATCTTCTCAAGGAATGCAATTTTTCGGGGCTCTCCCGGCAAGACAGGATGATAGCGGAAAACGACATTTTGCACAAAAACGTCATCAGGTTCCGACCCGGAGCCACATGGAAAGTTCGAGAAAGACACTGCGAACTGAAGCCTCTGACGATTCAGGTGAATCAAACCAAAAAGGCCGGGCTAATTGCCCGGCCTTTTCCCGAATTACGGATTTTCGAGATTACCCCTGAACCTTGGTATAGGTGCCTTCACCGGCCAGAATGCCCCGGAACCCGCCGGGTTCGTCCAGCCCGAAAACGATCAACGGCAGGTTGTTGTCACGCGCCAGCGCAATGGCCGAGGCGTCCATGACCTTGAGCCTTTTGGCAAGAACATCGTCATAAGACACCGTATCATAGCGCACTGCGTCATCGTTGGTTTTGGGATCTTTGTCGTAAATGCCGTCAACGCCGTTTTTGCCCATAAAGATCGCCTCGCACGCCATTTCGTTGGCGCGCAGGGTCGCGGCGGTGTCGGTGGTGAAATACGGGTTTCCGGTTCCGGCTGCAAAGATGCAGACCCGTTTCTTTTCAAGGTGACGAACGGCGCGGCGGCGGATGTAGGGCTCGCAGACCTCATCCATACGAATGGCCGAGATGACGCGGGTGAATACGCCGACCTCTTCCAGCGCCGATTGCATCCCCAGCGCATTCATGACCGTTGCCAGCATGCCCATATAGTCCGCGGTTGTCCTCTCCATCCCCTGCGCCGAACCGCTGAGGCCGCGAAAGATGTTGCCGCCGCCGATCACCATGCAAATCTCGACGCCCAGATCGTGCACCGACTTCACCTCTTTCGCGATCCGCTGGACGGTTGGGGGGTGTAGCCCGAATCCCTGATCCCCCATCAGCGCTTCGCCCGAAATCTTGAGCATGACGCGGCTGTACTTGGGTTTGGGGATTTCCGTGTTTTCGATGGTCGAGGAAAGGCTCATGTTGCGCTCCGGGCTGGCACGGGGTTAATTTCCGGCGCAAAATGAAGCAAAAGCCCCGTGGGTTCAATGCGGATGGTTGGGAATAAGGCAATCACATATGGCTGAGAACTCTGCGACGCGGCTTTTGGAACGGCTTCCAGAGATTGCGGATGGAAAACCGGTGCTGATTGCCGGTCCGACCGCATCCGGGAAATCCGCGCTGGCGCTGGAAATAGCCGAGCGGTTTGGCGGGGTTATCGTGAATGCTGATGCAAGTCAGGTCTATGATTGCTGGCGGGTCATCACCGCCCGACCCCCGGTGGATGAGGAAGCGCGGGCGCCACATCTGTTATATGGACACGTTCCGTTCGATCAGACCTATTCCACTGGCCACTGGCTGCGCGAGGTGGTGCCGCTGCTATCCGGCGACCGGAGGCCGATCATCGTTGGTGGGACGGGGCTGTATTTCACGGCGCTGACCGAAGGGATGGCCGACATTCCGGCAACCCCGCCCGAGGTTCGGGCCGAAGCCGATTCGATGACACATGCCGATTTGCTTGCCGGAATTGACCCGATTACCGCGAAGGGCATCGACACGCTAAATCGTGTTCGCGTTCAGCGCGCTTGGGAAGTTCAGCGCGCAACGGGGCGGTCGATTGCCGAATGGCAGGCCGATACTCCTCCGCCCACATTGCGGCTGGCGGATGCTGTGCCACTGGTATTCGACGTGCAAAAGGACTGGCTGCTGGATCGCATAACGCGCCGCTTCGATCATATGCTTGAACAAGGCGCACTGGACGAAGTCGCGGCAATGCGGGACCGGTACGATCCGTCATTGCCATCCTGCAGGGCAATTGGCGTACCCGAGCTGGTGGCTCATCTGGACGGCACTCTGACGTTGGATGAGGCCCGGGAAAAGGCAACGATTGCGACACGACAGTTCGCAAAACGACAACGCACGTGGTTTCGCGCGCGCATGAAATCTTGGTACCCGGTTGATTCCGTGGCGTAATTTTTCCTGCCTTGTCGGCCGAAAAAGCCGCTAGAACCTGAAAAATGAAAAAGAATTCATCCTGTTAGCGGGTGTTCGGATCAGATTCGCCGGGATGGTGCAAATCTTTATATTAATCAGAGACTTTCCCAGTTTGAGATGATTGAAAATCAGGATCACATTCGTCGCTAATGTCGTTTTTGTGCAATCTATGCCGATTCCGAACATTGACGTTGTCCGATTTCTGTTGCCGAATACCGTTCATGGGGATGCCAACGTTCCAAAAACGGAATCTCACAACTGGGCGGGAAATGTCTGCCCGGTTTGTGCTTTGAAACCCTCCTCCAAACAAAAAGCGTGTCACAGGGAGACATACATGACAGATCAAACAACCACCGGAGCACCGATTCACTGGGCCGCCGAGATGCACGCCCAGGAATATCGGGACGGTAAGCTAAGCCGCCGCGAGTTTCTGGCCCGCACCACCGGCCTTGGCGTAACCGCAGCCGCAGCCTATGGCCTGATCGGTCTGCCGACACCGGCGATGGCTGCTGGCGAGGACGCCAAGAAAGAAGGCGGAACCCTGCGTGTGCAGGCCGCTGTTCGCGCGCTGAAAGACCCGCGCACATATGACTGGTCGGAAATGGGCAACCAGAGCCGCGGCACACTGGAATATCTGGTCGAGTACAACTCGGACGGTACATTCCGCGGAATGCTGCTGGAAGGCTGGGAAATCAACGAAGACGCGACCCAGTACACCCTGAAACTGCGTCAGGGCGTCAAGTGGAACAACGGCGACGATTTCACAGCCGATGACGTGGCCCGCAATATCACACGCTGGTGTGACAAGAGCTCGGAAACCAACTCGATGGCAGGCCGTTTCGCCACATTGGTGGATGACGGCACCGGTCAGGCCATTGAAGGCGGCATTGTTGTGGTAGATCCGCACACAGTGCAGCTGAACCTGCCGAAATCCGATATTTCGCTGATTGCAGGCATGTCCGACTATCCTTCGGCTATCGTTCACAGCTCGTTCAGCGAGACCGATCTGACGAACAACGTCGGCACCGGCCCCTACCTGATCGAAGAGTTGGAAGTTGGTGTGAAATGCACCTTGGTTCGCAACGAGAACCACGCCTGGTGGGGCGAGGCCGTATTCGGTCGTCCGGCGCTGGATCGTGTCGAGTATATCGACTATGGCACCGATCCGTCGGCCTGGCTGGCTGCGCTGGAATCGGACGAAGTCGACATGCTGCACGAGTCAGTCGGTGAATTCATCGATGTGATGGACGGGCTTGGCTACGTGAAGTCCGAAGTTATCACCATGGCGACCATAGTGATCCGCCCGAACCAGTTGGCCGAAATTGATGGCAAGAAACCCTATGCGGACAAGCGCGTGCGCAAAGCGCTGCAGATGGCTGTAAACAACGAAGTCTGCTTGGAACTGGGCTATGGTAACCGTGGATCGGCTGCTGAAAACCACCACGTTGGTCCTGTGCATCCCGAGTATCCGGAACTGCCCAAACAGGAATCCGATCCGGCAGGCGCAATGAAATTGCTGGAAGAGGCCGGCATGGCCGATTTCGAGCATGAGCTGCTTTCGATTGACGACGACTGGCGCCGCAACACCACCGATGCGGTTGCAGCACAGCTGCGCGACGCGGGTATAAAGGTCAAGCGGACGGTTCTGCCCGGCAGCACCTTCTGGAACGACTGGGTCAAGTACCCCTACAGCTCGACCAACTGGAACCACCGGCCGCTGGGCGTTCAGATCTGGGCGCTGGCATATAAGTCGGGTGAGGCCTGGAACGAATTCGGCTGGGCAAACGCCGATTTCGACGCAATCCTCGACGAAGCACTTGCGATTGCGGACGCCGACAAACGTCGTGCCGTGGCCGCCAAGGGCGCCGCGCTTATCCAGGAAGAAGGTGTCACGATCCAGCCGTACTGGCGCGCCCTGTACCGTCACATGAAAGACGGACTTGTAGGTACGGATCAGCACATCTCGTTCGAACACCACCAGTACAAGTGGGGTTGGGCGGCCTAAGTTAACCGCCGGAAAAAATCAGGGGGCGCCTGACCGGGGCGCCCCTTTCCAGCCGCAGACACACCGACACGGGGTCGGAAGTCCGAGGCCAGATAATGGTCCTATGATCTGCGGAACACCTGAACAACGGGGCCTTCATGGGACTTTTTATCCTCCGTCGGTCAGGCGTGATGCTGCTAACAGCTTTATGTCTGACATTCGTGGTCTTCTTTTTGACCAACCTCTATCCAAACCTTGAAAAGCTTGCAAAAACGCAAGGCAACCAGCGGATGTCGGATGAGCAGGTGCAAACCTGGCTTGAAAATCGCGGCTATCAACAATCGACGCTGGTGAAATACGGGCAATGGCTTGGTGTCATGCCTGGATTTACCAACACGCTGTCTGACGGCCAATTCGTGGGCACCTGTGTCCGCCCCGGCTCAACCGCTGAGACGACCCCAAGATTCTGCGGTGTTCTGCAGGGTGAATGGGGATACTCGACCGTGTTCAAGGATGACGTGGGAACGATCGTCTCGAAACGGCTTGGAAACACCGGCTATCTGATGTTCTGGGTACTGGTTCTGATGATCCCTTCGGCGCTGATCGTCGGGGTACTGGCCGGGATGCGCGAAGGTTCGGCGCTGGATCGGTCCTTGTCGACATTCTCGATCATCACAACAGCGACGCCGGAATACGTGTCGGGCGTTATCTTTATCGCCATTTTCACGTCGTCGACGGTGGGCCTGAAATGGTTCAAGGGAACGGCGACACAGGCAATGGATAACCCGACGTTCGAGAACTTCTTCCTGCCGGTGCTGACCATTGCCCTTTACGGTATGGGGTACATTGCCCGAATGACTCGCGCCTCGATGACCGAGGTTATGACCGCGCAGTACATCCGAACCGCGCGCCTCAAGGGCGTCTCGTTCTCGAACATCGTCATGAAGCACGCGCTGCGCAATGCGCTGATCGCGCCCTTCACCGTCATCATGCTGCAGTTCCCATGGCTGCTGAACGGCGTGGTGATCGTCGAGACCCTGTTTAACTACAAGGGCTTTGGCTGGGCGCTGGTACAGGCGGCAGGCAACAACGACATCCAGCTGTTGTTGGCGATTTCGGTCGTGTCTGTCTTTGTTGTTCTGGTGACGCAGCTGATATCGGATATCGGCTATGTCTACCTCAACCCGCGCATTCGCATTTCGTAAGGGAGATAGAACATGGAACCTCTAAGCTGGACCGGCTCTATCGCCTTTCTGAATCCTATCCTAGTGATCGCGCTGGTGCTTTTGGCAATTTCCATCGTGATCTGGATCTTGGCCAGTATCTTTCAGGCCGAAGCGCCCGTGTCGGTGAATGCGGACGGAACCCTGAGCTCGGGCGGCGGTCTGCGCGGCCTGTCGCAGATGGCGCTGCGCTATTCGTTCATGGCAAGCGTGGGTGCCGCGCTTGCCTATCTGGTGCTGGGTATCTTCCTGGGAACCAATGCCGGTATCGTCGGCGCAATCTCGCAGCAGTTCCTGCCCGTCTGGGTGTCGATGATCATCCTGTTTGCGATGTCCATCGCCTTCAAGCGTCGGCTTGGCCTATATGGCAAGCTGTTCGACAGCCCGATCGGAATGATCGGTTTCGGATTGGTCATGTTCTGGGTTTTCACCGGCATCTTCGGTGCACTGGACCTGATCGTCACGCATGATCCGCTGGATCAGGTTTCGGGTATGAAGAACAAGGTGCCGGGCACTCCGCTACCCAATCTGGAGGAAGGCGAGTTCGCCTGGTACCTTCTGGGTGGAGACAATCTGGCCCGTGATGTGTTCAGCCGCATGGTCAAGGGCGCATGGATTGTGGTGCAGATCGCACCGCTGGCTACGCTGTTTGCATTCATGGTCGGGATCACGCTGGGACTGCCGGCAGGTTACTATGGCGGACGGCTGGACACGTTCCTGTCCTTCCTCGCCAACCTGATCCTTGCCTTCCCGGTTATCCTGCTGTTCTACTTGCTGGTTACGCCGGAAATCGTGGCGACGGGTGTGCCGAACTATATGGCGGCGGTGTTGTTCGTGTTCCCGATCCTGTTCATCGGTGTTCTGCTGAATTCGCGCTACTACACGCGACCAAAGTTCCGCACACCTTTGCTGATCGGAGTTCTGGGTATTGCGATCTGGCTTTATCTGTCGCTGATCTCGACCGGTGGATACATCATCAACACAGATGCCTACCGGATCTGGGGTCTGCCGACATACCTTGACCTCTTCGACGTTCCGGGTGGCATTCTGGTCGTGTTCGTTTCGGTGGTCTTTGTGAACTCACCCACGGTGTTCCGTATCGTCCGTGGTCTGGCGCTGGACATTAAGACACGCGACTATGTAGCAGCCGCACAGACGCGGGGTGAAGGGCCATGGTACATCATGCTGTGGGAAATCCTGCCCAACGCGCGTGGCCCGCTGATCGTCGATTTCTGTCTGCGCATCGGTTATACCACCATCCTTTTGGGGACATTGGGTTTCTTCGGACTGGGATTGCCGCCGGAAAGCCCGGACTGGGGTTCGACGATTAACGAGGGCCGCAAGCTCTTGTCGATCTATCTGCACCCTGCCCTGCCCCCTGCGTTGGCCCTGCTGTCGCTGGTTCTTGGTCTGAACCTGCTGGCGGATGGTCTGCGCGAGGAAAGCCTGAAGGACTGATGTGATCGAGGCCGGGGGCGCTGTCCCCCGGACCCCCGAAGTATTTTAGGCCAGATGAAGATGGATCTTTTTTCTGAGCCGACAGGGAGAACAACATGAACAAACTGGCGGATTATGACGGCCCGATCCTTGAGATCGACAAGCTGTCAATTTCATTCTTTACCCGCCTGCGGGAAATCCCGGCTGTGATGGATTTCTCGGTCAGCGTCCAGCCCGGCGAGGCGGTTGGTCTTGTGGGCGAGTCCGGTTGCGGCAAGTCGACCGTGGCGCTGGGTGTGATGCAGGATCTTGGCAAGAACGGGCGGATCGTTGGCGGTTCGATCAAGTTCAAGGGTCGCGATCTGAGCGAAATGAGCGCCGAAGAGTTGCGTGACGTTCGCGGCAACGAGATCGCCATGATCTATCAGGAGCCGATGGCATCGCTGAATCCGGCGATGAAGATCGGCAAGCAGCTGATGGAAGTGCCGATGATCCACGAGGGTGTGGGCAAGGAAGAAGCCTATGCCCGCGCTTTGGAGGTGGTGACAGACGTGCGCCTGCCCGATCCCGAGCGGATGCTGAACAGCTTTCCGCACCAGTTGTCGGGGGGGCAGCAGCAACGGATCGTGATCGCCATGGCGTTGATGTCCAAGCCTGCGCTGCTGATCCTTGATGAACCAACGACGGCGCTGGACGTGACCGTCGAGGCCGCTGTTGTGGAACTTGTCAGGGACCTGGGCAAGAAATACGGCACTTCGATGCTGTTCATCAGCCACAACCTTGGTCTGGTTCTTGAGACCTGCGACCGGCTGTGCGTGATGTATTCCGGTGAGGCGGTTGAACGTGGTTCGATCCACGATGTTTTCGACGAAATGCAGCACCCCTATACGCAGGCGCTGTTCCGGTCGATCCCGCTGCCGGGGGCCGACAAGAACTCGCGCCCGCTTGTGGCAATTCCGGGTAACTTCCCCCTGCCCCATGAACGCCCGCCGGGGTGCAACTTTGGCCCGCGCTGCGATTACTTTGAAGAAGGTCGCTGCGACGCGCAGGACATCCTGATGAGTGCCGTGCCCGGCAATGACCGCCATCACACGCGTTGCCTGAAGTTTCAGGAGATCGACTGGAACGCGCCGATTACTGTTGGTGAGCAGAAAGAAAAAGCCGCGATTGGCCGGACCGTCCTCAAGATGGACAACCTCAAGAAATACTATGAGGTGGCCGCAAACGCGCTGTTCGGAGGTGGCGCGACCAAGGTGGTCAAGGCAAACGAGACCCTGAGTTTCGAAGCCCACGAATCTGAAACGCTAGCCATTGTGGGCGAATCCGGTTGCGGCAAGTCCACCTTCGCCAAGGTTCTGATGGGGCTTGAGACGGCGACTGACGGGCAGATTCTGCTGGATAATCGCAACATCGAACAGGTGCCCATCGAAGAACGTGACGCCAAGACTGTTGGCGAAGTGCAGATGGTGTTCCAGAACCCGTTCGACACGCTGAACCCGTCCATGACCGTGGGGCGGCAAATCATCAGGGCGCTGGAAATCTTTGGCGTCGGCAATTCCGAGGCAGATCGCAAGAAGCGGATGCTGGAACTGCTGGATTTGGTGAAACTGCCCCGCGCGTTTGCAGACCGGATGCCGCGCCAGTTGTCAGGCGGCCAGAAACAGCGTGTCGGTATCGCCCGCGCCTTTGCGGGGGATGCCCGGATCGTGGTCGCTGACGAGCCCGTCTCGGCGCTGGATGTGTCGGTGCAGGCAGCTGTGACCGATCTACTGATGGAAATTCAGCGCGAGCAGAAAACCACGCTGCTGTTCATCAGCCATGACCTGTCGATTGTGCGGTACCTGAGTGACCGGGTCATGGTGATGTATCTGGGACATGTGGTGGAACTGGGATCGACCGATCAGGTATTCTCGCCGCCATATCACCCGTATACCGAGGCGCTGTTGTCCGCTGTTCCCATCGCGGACACATCGGTCGAAAAGCAGCATATCGTTCTGGAAGGCGATATTCCGTCGGCCATGAATCCGCCGCCGGGTTGTCCGTTCCAGACGCGGTGCCGCTGGAAATCCGAAGTGCCGGGAGGCTTGTGTGAAAAGGATGTGCCGCCGGTACAGACACTTGCGGATGGTCATCAGGTCAAGTGCCATCTGGCCGAAGATATCCTTGCCCGCATGGAGCCGGTCATCAAAATCGCGGCCGAATAGGTACAATCAATATCTGAAAGGGCCGGCCATGCGCCGGCCTTTTTCGTTTAAGACAATCTCAGCAGAACGACGGTGCGCGTGTGATCGTCCGAAATGGCAAGCAGATAGCAGGGATCAACTGCCCCAGATTTTTTTGACGTAATTCTGTGTCTCTGCATAAGGCGGTATGCCGCCGTGCTTTTCCACCGCTTTCGGACCGGCGTTATAGGCGGCCAGCGCCAGACGCCAGGATTTGAACTTGCGATATTGCCAGGACAGATAGCGCGCGCCGCCTTCCAGATTCTGGCGCGGATCATGCGGGTCCACCCCCAGCAGATTGGCTGTCTGTGGCATGAGCTGCGCCAGACCCAATGCTCCCTTGTGCGATTTTGCATGTGGGTTCCAGCCGGATTCCTGATGCACCAGTCGCAGGAAAAGTTCCTCGGGGACGCTGTGTTTGCGCGCGGCCTCGCGGGCCATCTGCAGATATTGCCCCCGGTACTTTCCGGAATATCGTTTGCTGAACCCGGTTTGCGCCGTCTTTGGTTTCAGACGGTCGGAATCCCGGTACTGTGTTGCACCGCGGGAATCTAGGAATTTCGCCTGTTTCTGAAAGATGTCCTTGCGGTTCTTCGTCGAGAACATGTCAGCCTGTGCTGGAAGTGACGCCAGCACCAAGCACACAACAGAAAAACCGCCAACCAGAAAGCGCATCAATAGACCCTGCTCGTTCAGTCCTCGCGCGATTATATGAATTACGAACCGAAAGGAAAGTCCGGTTGCGCGGGGGTCGGAATTTCGGGCGAGACTGTGCCTCTATCAACTCTGTTTTAACCATGACGCAGGCCGTATAGGGTCACGGAGAACGGATCGTGAGATTCGCAACAGATCGAGATGAATAAGAACGGGGAATCATATGGCGGGTTCAGTCAACAAGGTCATTCTGGTCGGAAATCTGGGCCGGGATCCCGAGGTCAGGAACTTTCAAAACGGGGGCAAGGTCTGCAATCTTCGCATTGCGACGTCTGAAACCTGGAAGGATCGCAACACCGGCGAACGCCGTGAACGGACCGAATGGCACTCTGTTGCCATCTTCAATGAAGGTCTTGTCCGTGTCGCGGAACAGTATCTGCGCAAAGGCTCGAAAATCTATGTCGAAGGGCAGTTGCAGACCCGGAAGTGGCAGGACCAGTCCGGTCAGGACCGCTATTCAACCGAGGTTGTCCTGCAGGGCTTTGGATCGACCCTCGTGATGCTTGACGCACGCGGCGAAGGCGGCGGCGGTGGTGGCGGCGGATATGGCGGCGGCCAGTCCGGTGGCGGATATGGCGACCCTTATGGCGCTCCGCAAGGATCACCGGCACCAGCATCGGGCGGAATCGACGACGACGAGATCCCGTTCTAAGACAACCGGAGAACATATATGACATGGTCCTTCTCACTCGGTCGATTGCTCGGCTCGGAACTGAGGGTCCATGTCACCTTTTTCCTGCTGCTCGCATGGGTCGGATTTGCCGCCTATTCGGACGGCGGAATACAGGCCGCCATCGAAAACATCGCTTTTGTTTTGGCTCTGTTTGCCTGTGTGGTCGCGCATGAGTTCGGCCACGCATTGATGGCCCGGCGCTATGGTATCAAGACGCCTGACATCACACTTCTGCCGATCGGGGGGCTGGCGCGACTGGAGCGGATGCCCGAAAAGCCGATGCAAGAGGTGATGGTGGCCCTTGCTGGACCAGCGGTGAATGTCGTCATCTGGGGCGTTCTGGTGATCTTCGGCGCGAGAATGAATTTGGAGACACTGGCCCAGATCGACTCGGCCCGGACCGACCTGTTGAGCCGTCTGGCCTATGTGAATCTGTTCCTCGCCGTCTTCAACATGATCCCAGCCTTCCCAATGGATGGCGGGCGGGTATTCCGGGCACTTTTGTGCATGAACATGGATCGCGTCAAAGCCACGCGTGTTGCGGCCATCGGTGGACAAATGGTGGCCGTATTGCTGGGGTTTCTTGGCCTGACGTCAGGTAACCCGATCCTCGTTCTGATAGCTGTATTTGTGTTCATTGCGGCCAATGCGGAAAGTCAGGATGTCGCCATGCGCTCAGTCGCACGCCGCGTTCTGGCGCGGGACGCGATGATCACATCGTTCGAGGCGCTGTCGCCTCGGGACACGTTGAACACCGCAGCACAGGCTGTCATTCACACCACGCAGCACGAGTTCCCGGTCCTGGATGACAGCGGGGTGCTTTTGGGGTTTGTCACCCGCTCAAAACTGTTTGCAGCCCTTGCCGGTGATCACCCAAGGTCAGACCCGGCGACGACAGTCATGGACGAGAACATTCCGACCGTCGCACTGACAGCTGGTCTTGAGAAGGTTCTGGAAGAGCTTCACCAAGGTGCCCCCGCCATCGCAGTCTGTACCGAAACCGGGCGTATGGTCGGCTATATCACCCGCGAAAACATCGGTGAGCTTATGGTGATCAAGGGGCGCTAAACCCCTTTCCCGTCAGCAGGTTGCCAGAGCGTCCTCAAGCACCGTCATAACCGCCTCGCGTGGCACGTCGGAGGTAACGAACGCCTGCCCGATCCCGCGCGCCAGAATGAACCGCAACTGCCCGTCCACAACCTTTTTGTCCTGCGCCATCAGATCGACCAACGCCTCGGCCCCGGGCAGATCACCCGGAATATCTGCCAGATCGGTTTTCATGCCCATCGCCTTGAGATGCGCGCGGACGCGGCTTGGGTCCTCTTGCGAACACAGGCCCAGCCGGGCGGACAATTCAAAGGCCAATGCACAACCGATGGCAACGCCTTCGCCGTGCAGCAGACGGTTGGAATAACCTGTCGCAGCCTCAAGCGCGTGACAGAAGGTGTGGCCAAGGTTCAGCAACGCGCGGTCGCCCTGCTCGGTCTCGTCGCGGGCGACGATGTCGGCCTTCATCTGGACCGAACGCGTCACGGCCTGCACTCGTGCAGCCATATCCCCGGCAGACAAAGTTGGGCCATTGACCTCGAGCCAGTCAAAGAAAGCTGCATCGCCCAACAGGCCGTATTTCACCACTTCACCATACCCGGCCAGAAAATCCCGGGGTGTCAGCGTGCCAAGAACCGCGGTATCGGCCAACACCAACGAAGGCTGATGAAAGGCGCCGATCAGGTTCTTGCCCTGCGGTGCGTTGATACCGGTTTTACCACCGACAGAGCTGTCAACCTGCGCCAGCAACGAGGTCGGAATCTGCACGAACCGAACTCCGCGCCGCAGAACGGCAGCGGCAAATCCCGCCAGATCGCCGATCACGCCGCCACCCAATGCAACAACCACATCCCTGCGTTCGACCTTTTCCGACAGCAGCCACTCGACGGCGCGCTCGAAATGGGGCCAGCTTTTCGTGGCCTCGCCGGCGGGCAGCGCCAGTGCACTCATTTCAATACCGGCCGTGGCCAAACCTGAACGGAGCGCTTCCAGATGCAGGCCAGCAACGGTTTCGTCTGTCAGAACAGCAACCCGGGGACGATGCAGCAGAGGCGCGATCCGCGCGCCGGACTGAGCCAGAAGATCGGGACCGATTTCGACATTGTAGGCGCGATCGCCCAACGGGACATGAACTGTTTGATGCATCTATTTCCGTTCCAAAACATCCGGGCGGGTTTCCAGTACTGACAACACCCGGTCAACCATCCTGTCGATCGAGGTTTCAGCGTCCGATTCCACCGCCAGATCGGCCTTGGAATACAGGGGCACCCTTTTATTATACAGCGCCCGCAACGTCGCATGCGGGTTCTCGGTGCGCAGCAGCGGTCGCGTATCCTTGTGCCGGACTCGGTTCCAAAGCACGCCCAGATCGGCCCGCAGCCACACCGACACGCCGCGCTCGGATATCATCTGACGGTTTTCCGGCGACAGGAACGCGCCGCCACCGGTGGACAGGATACCTTTTTCCTCGTCCAGAAGCCTGCCGATCACCTGACTTTCCTTCTGACGAAAGAACGGCTCGCCATCGCGGGCAAAAATCTCGGGGATGGTCATGTTGGCGGCCGATTCGATCTCGGCATCGCTGTCGAGGAACGGAACTCCCAGCCGCGCGGCAAGAGCCCGCCCCACAGCGGTTTTTCCGGCCCCCATCATGCCAACCATAACCACGGTTTTGTGCAGTTCATATGCCTGCGCCGTGTCGGATCGTTGGGCGTTATGCTTAATTTCGCTCATTTCCCTGTGAATGACGTGATCTTGCGGAAAATGCCAGTTATAACTTGGCCAAAAGAGAAAATTGGGGCAGCGTTAAAACATGGGCCGTCTGATCAAGTTCCTGATATACCTTATTTGCCTCGGCTTCATCGGGCTGGTGGCGTACGCTTATGTCGGGCCGTTTTTCGGCGCCGACTTTTCCGCGCCGCAAAGTGAAATCCGCGAACCGGTGACATTGGATGTTGACTAGGGCAACGCTGATTGCGTTTTGCCTGACCGGACCGGCCTTTGCGCAACAGCCTCTTTCAGCAATCGAGTGGTTGAACGATCCACCCGTAAACCTGCCGGGAACGGTGCTGCTTGAACCGCCTGTGACCCAGACGGGCCTGTCGCCCAATGTCGAGGTCACCCCGTTGGAATCGCTGTCGCGCCCGCTGGGGCTGGTATCGGCTTCGGTCACGGGGCTGCCGCTTGACCTGTGGCGCGGAAGTGACCCGGATCGCCTTGCGGAAATGATATCGCAGGTTCCAGTACGCCGGAATCCGGCCATGCAGCGGTTGTTGTTCACTCTGTTGCTGACCGAGGCGCGCGCGCCCGCAGGCCCCGGCGCGGACGAGGTAATGTTGTTCGCCCGGCTGGACCGGTTGATGCAACTGGGTGCCAGCGACCCTGCACAATCCCTGATTCAATTGGCCGGCCCGACGGATTCTCAGGAAAGGTTTCAACACTGGTTCGATGCCACCCTGCTGACCGGGGACGAAGAGCGTAGTTGCACCGCCCTGATCGCTCAGCCCCATCTGTCGCGGGATTATGCAGCGCAGATATTTTGCAAGGCACGCCGGGGGGACTGGACATCCGCCGCTCTGACTCTGGAGGCCGCTCATGCGTTGCAGGTTCTGCCGCCGGAAGAGTTGGACCTGCTAGACCGGTTTCTTAGCCCGGAGTTGTACGAAGGCGCAGAATACCTACCGCAACCTGAGCGCCCTGATCCTCTGACGTTCAGGATGTTCGAAGCGATTGGTGAGCGGTTGCCGACGGCCTCGCTGCCGCGCGCATTTGCCAATGCTGACCTGCGGGACGTCGCGGGATGGAAAGCGCAAATCGAAGCCGCCGAGCGTCTGACCCGTATTGGCGCACTGACACCCAACCAGCTGCTGGGCCTTTATACCGAACGCGACCCCGCGGCGTCCGGCGGGGTTTGGGATCGGGTGGCAGCCGTTCAACGGTTTGAGGCCGCGCTGAACGCCGGTGATCCGCAGGTAATTTCAAAAACCCTGCCCCCTGTCTGGGAAATGATGCAAAGCGTCGGATTGGAAGTGCCTTTTGCAGAATTGTTTTCCGAGGATTTGTCGAAGGTTGAATTGTCGTCGCCTAACGCGGAAAACCTGCGCTGGCGCATTCTGCTGCTTTCCGAAACCTATGAAACCGCTGCTCTGACCCTGCCCGAAGAGTCCGAACAGAACCTGTTTCTTGCCGCTCTGGCGCAGGGCGATCCGGGGCGCGCGATTTCGCCCTCGCCGCTGGCCGATGCGATATCCGAAGGGTTTGCATGGTCTGCCCCCGTCCCGAGGGACATCGATGCGATGCTGTCCAACGGTCAGTTGGGCGAGGCGATTCTGAAATCAATGCAACTGTTCACCCACGGCGCGCGTGGCAATCTGGTTGACCTGACCGCCGCACTGGCCACATTCCGCCGCGTGGGTCTGGAGGACACGGCGCGCCGGGCAGCGCTGCAATTGATGATCCTGAACGGAAGCTGACCATGAGGGCGCCCGATACGCAGGATCTTTGGATTTCCACGTTTCTCGAGGCGCAGGCCGCTGAACTGGGTGCCGCGACCAATACGCTGCTGGCCTATGGGCGCGACCTCAAGGACTTTGCCGACTGGCTGGACCGGCACAAATCCGATTTTGCGGCTGCCGACAGGGATCGGGTCGAGGGGTATTTGATTGACTGCGATGCGCAGGGGCTTTCGCGTTCGACCCGCGCGCGGCGGTTGTCTGCGATCAAACAGCTGTACCGGTTTGCATTCGAGGAAGGCTGGCGCGAGACGAACCCGGCCATCCAGATCAAGGGGCCCGGACGGCAGAAGCGGTTGCCGAAAACGCTTGAGGTGATCGAAGTCGATCGCCTGCTGGAAGCGGCCCGAATGACGGGCCGCAATGCGGCGGACCGTGTGCGGAATACCTGCCTGATGGAGTTGCTGTACGCGACAGGTATGCGGGTAACCGAGCTGGTGTCCCTGCCCGTTTCCTCGGCGCGCGGCGATCCGCGAATGCTGCTGATCCTTGGCAAAGGCGGCAAGGAACGGATGGTGCCGCTGTCACCACCAGCGCGCGATGCTTTGGCCGCGTGGTTGACCGTTCGGGACGAGGTCGAAGAAAAAACCGTTGAAAAAGGTGGGCAGCCTTCGCGCTTTCTTTTCCCGTCACGTGGAAAATCCGGCCATCTGACACGCCATCGGTTCTTTTTGCTGATCAAGGAATTTGCGATTCAGGGGGGCGTTTCGCCTGAAAAGGTCACTCCGCACACGCTGCGCCACGCTTTTGCTACGCATCTGCTGGCAAACGGGGCTGATCTTCGTGCGATTCAAACGCTTCTGGGCCATGCGGATGTGGCGACGACGGAAATTTATACACATGTTCTGGACGAACGCCTGTCCGAACTTGTGCTGGAGCATCACCCGCTGGCCAAAAACAAGGATAAGGGCTAACCCCTTGATCGGGCGAGGCACCGGCCCCATAACGGATGCAGAACACAGAACAACCAAGGACCGATGGAACCCAACCCTTCCCTGATCGACGGCGCATTCTGGACAATCTCCGGCGCCATCCTGTTTTTGCTCGTCCTGTCGGGCTTTTTCTCAGGCTCTGAAACCGCCCTGACGGCTTCTTCACGCGGCAAGCTGCGGGCGCAGGCCGACAAAGGATCGCGTGGGGCGCAAAAGGCACTGGATATCACCGAAGACAACGAACGCCTGATCGGGTCGGTTCTGCTGGGCAATAACCTTGTGAACATTCTGGCGGCCTCGCTTGCGACGGCCCTGTTCACGCGGCTTTTTGGTGAAAGCGGCGTCGCACTTGCGACTCTGGTGATGACCCTGCTGGTACTGGTCTTTGCCGAAGTTCTGCCCAAGACCTACGCGATCACAAATGCCGAAAAAGCGGCGGCGGCGGTTGCCCCGGCGATCGGCATCATCGTGACGCTTTTTTCGCCGGTGGTCGCTGCTGTGCGTCTGCTGGTGCGCGGTGTGCTTCGGCTGTTCGGCGTACAGATCGACCCCGACAGTCACGTTCTGGCCGTCCGCGAAGAGATTGCGGGCGCGCTGCAACTGGGGCATTCCGAAGGCGTCGTCGAAAAGGAAGACCGTGACCGCATTCTGGGCGCGCTGGATCTAGGCGACCGCACGGTGGAAGAGATCATGTTGCACCGCTCGAACATCGAAATGATCGATGCGGATGCCGAACCCGAAACCATCCTGCAGCAATGTCTGCAAAGCCGCCATACCCGACTGCCGGTGTTTCGGGACGAGCCGGAGAATGTCATCGGCGTTGTCCACGCAAAAGACCTGTTTCGCGCGATGTATGCGCAGGTCGGGGGTGCCGAAGGTGATGCGGACCGACTGAAAAGCTTTGATGTCTCGAAGGTCGCGAATGCCCCCTATTTCGTGCCCGAAACGACCACTCTGGATGATCAGATGCGAGAGTTTCTGCGGATACGCAGCCACTTTGCGCTTGTCGTGGATGAATATGGTTCACTGCGCGGATTGATCACGCTGGAAGACATTCTTGAGGAAATCGTGGGTGAAATCGCCGACGAGTTCGATATCGAAGAGGACGTTCCGGTGACGCGGACCGAGGATGGTCAGTACCTTGTCGAAGGCGCAATGACCATTCGCGACGTCAACCGCGCGATGGACTGGTCGCTGCCTGACGAAGAGGCCAACACCGTGGCGGGGCTGGTCATTCACGAGGCGCAGATGATCCCCGAAGTGGGACAGGTATTCTCGTTCCACGGATTCCGGTTCGAGGTGACCGATCGCGAGGGCAACCGGATCACCGGTCTGAAAATCCGCCCGCTGTAACGCGGCAAGCCCTGACCCGGCCAGCCTTACAACTTTAGAACCGGCGCCCGAAGAACGGGCGCCGATCTGTATTGTGGTTTATGCGAACCAGGTGCGGCTGGCCACATAGCCGTCCATCAGGTCACCATTTGCATGAGCGGCCCAGCCTGTCACGGTCTCGGAATAGCCGTCGATGAACTGGTTGAACATCGGGTTGATCAGCCCGCCCTCTTCCCAGACGATACGCGCCATCTGGGCATAGATATCCTGACGTTTCGAGGTGTCCAGTTCGGCGCGCGCCTTAAGAAGCAAAGCGTCGAATTCCTCGTTCTTGAATCGGGTATCGTTCCAATCCGCGGTCGAGAGGTAACCCACCGACCACATCTGGTCCTGTACCGGACGTCCACCCCAGTAAGAAGCGCAGAAAGGTTTCTTGTTCCAAACCTCGGACCAGTAACCATCTGCCGGTTCACGCTTGATCTCCAGCGGGATACCCGCCTCTTTCGCTGACAGCTGGAACAGCTGGGCTGCATCCAGCGCACCGGCGAAGGCCGCATCGGAAACGTGCAGCACGATGGGAGATCCGTCGTGGCCCGATGCCTTGTAGTGCTCGGCCGCCTTGGCCAGATCAAAGCTGCGCTGTTCAAGCGAGCCGTCAAACAGCGGATAGGCTTCGTTGATCGGGATGTCATTGCCGACCGTTCCATAGCCGCGCAACACCTTGTCCACCAGCTCATCCCGGTTGATGGCGTATTTCAGCGCCAGACGCAGGTCTTTGTTGTCGAACGGCGCGGTGTCCGTGTGCATGACAAAGATGTAGTGCCCGCGCCCCGATGTGGCGTTGATGGTGACGCCCGGCGCACGACCGAACAGCTTGGCGGTACGTGGGGACACGATGTTGATGGCGTGGACCTGCCCGGCCTGCAAAGCCGCCGCACGGGCTGTATCATCGTTCAGAACCAGAATTTCGTGGCTGTCATAGTGGCCGACGGTGTCATCCCAGTGGTTGGCGAACTTTTCAAAGCCATAGCGAACACCCGGTTCGTCGGCCACGACCTTGAACGCGCCGGTCGAGATGCCAGCCGCCGGGTTGTCCATGCCGCCACCGGGCTGGATCACAAGGTGATAGTCCGACACCAGATAGGGAAGATCGGCGTTGGGCGTGGTCAAGGTGATGGCCACTTTGTCGCCGTCCACGCGAACGTCTTCGATCCCGCGCATGATGCCCAACGCACCAGACTGAGAATCCTCGTTCGAATGGCGCGCCAGCGTTAGTTGAACGTCCTCGGGGGTCAGGGTTTTGCCGTTATGGAATTCAACGCCCTTGCGAATGGTGAAATACCACGTCTTGGCATCTTCCGATGCCTCCCAGCTTTCTGCGAGGCTTGGGGCAATGCCACCGTCCGGGGTGACAACAGTCAGGGTGTTGCCAAAGGCACGCAGCGCCTTGGCCGTCACATGCGACGCCGACAGGGCAGGATCAAGGGTGTTGGTGCTTTCGCCGCCCTTCAGCCCCAGAACAAAGTGGCCGCCCTTTTTGGGCGTTTCAGCCAATCCCGCTTCGGCCCAAATCAGGTTGGCTACCGCAGCGCTCAGACCAAGAGCGCCGGCCTTGGCCATGAATTCACGGCGGCTAAGGGATTTGGGTTTGGGGTCGAATTTACTCATTTCGTTGTCCTTGTGGAGTAATTGACGTCACGTCGAAGTGGGGCGCCGATAGTTTGATTCTGTAACAGCCTCATGACCGTTCGCCCCGCCGCGTCCTATGAACCCAAAAATTGAGAAGCGTCAAACGACATGTTTTGTCGCGATTGGCATTGCATACCGGTTCAACACCTTCAGACTGGCGGCAAATTCCGAGGAGAGACAGTCATGAAACTAACCACTCGTGTGGCCGTCATTGGTGGCGGCGTTGTTGGATGTTCGGTGTTGTATCATCTGACCAAGCTCGGCTGGTCCGATGTCATGCTGCTGGAACGGTCCGAGCTGACTTCGGGATCGACGTGGCATGCTGCTGGCGGGTTTCACACGCTGAATGGCGACACCAACATGGCCGCGCTGCAAGGGTATACAATTCGCCTGTACAAAGAGCTTGAAGAGATCACCGGCATGTCCTGTGGGCTGCACCATGTGGGCGGGGTGACACTGGCGGACAATCAGGACCGGTTCGACATGCTGCTGGCGGAACGCGCCAAACACCGGTTCATGGGGCTGGAGACCGAGATTGTCGGGCCGGACGAGATCAAAAAGATCGCGCCGATCACCAATACTGACGGTATTATCGGCGCGCTTTACGATCCGTTGGATGGCCACCTCGACCCGTCCGGCACAACCCATGCCTATGCCAAGGCTGCGCGCATGGGTGGCGCAACGATCGAAACGCACTGCATGGTGCGCGAAACCAATCAGCGCGCTGACGGGACGTGGGATATCGTCACCAACAAGGGCACCATCCATGCGGAACATGTCGTCAATGCGGGCGGCCTGTGGGCACGGGAAGTCGGCGCGATGGCTGGCGTGTATTTCCCGCTGCACCCGATGGAGCACCAGTATCTGGTCACCGACAACATCCCGGAAATCGAGGCCATCATCGATGCGGGCGGCGAGCATCCGCATGTGATGGATCCGGCGGGCGAAAGCTATCTCCGGCAGGAAGGGCGTGGCCTTTGCATCGGTTTCTATGAACAGCCCTGCAAGCCCTGGGCAGTGGACGGCACGCCCTGGGAATTCGGGCATGAACTACTGCCGGACGACTATGACAAGATCACCGACAGTATCGAATTTGCCTACAACCGCTTTCCTGTTCTGGCCGAAGCCGGAGTGAAATCGGTGATCCACGGGCCGTTCACCTTTGCGCCTGATGGCAACCCTCTGGTCGGTCCAGTGCCGGGGATGCGCAACTATTGGTCGGCCTGCGGTGTGATGGCCGGGTTCAGCCAGGGCGGCGGCGTAGGCCTGATGCTGGCGCAGTGGATGATCGAGGGCGAGCCCGAACGCGATGTGATGGCCATGGACGTGGCCCGGTTCGGAGACTGGATCAGCCCCGGATATACCCGCCCTAAAGTTATCGAAAACTATCAGAAACGCTTTTCGGTGGCCTACCCCAACGAGGAACTGCCCGCCGCGCGGCCAAACCGCACAACACCGATGTATGACGTCTTCAGCGAAATGGGCGCTGTCTGGGGTCAGCAATATGGTCTGGAGGTTGTGAACTATTTCGCGCAAGGCGACGAACCTGCCTATGAAACACCGTCATTCCGGCGTTCGGATGCCTTTGATGCCACAGGCCGCGAAGTGCGTGGTGTTCGCGAAGGTGTCGGCATCAACGAGGTGCACAACTTTGGAAAATACCTGATCAGCGGCAAAGGCGCCCGCGCTTGGCTGGACCGGATCATGGCAGGCCGGATACCTGCCCCCGGACGGTTGAGCCTGACGCCGATGCTGTCGCACAAGGGCAAGCTGATCGGAGATTTCACCATCTCTTGTCTGGGTGAAGAAGAGTTCCAGCTTACAGCCTCTTACGGATCGCAGGCGTTCCACATGCGCTGGTTCCTGCAAAATGCCGAAGATGGTGTAAGCATCGAGAATGTCAGTGACAAACGGAACGGCTTTCAGATCGCGGGCCCAAAGGCTGCACAGGTTCTGGCAGCCTGTACCCGAGACAACGTTTCCGATCTGAAGTTTCTGGATGTACGCCGCATGACCATCGGAATGAATGAGTGCATCGTGCAGCGGGTCAGCTATACCGGAGATCTGGGATACGAGATTTATTGTGATCCCATGGCCCAGCGTCAGCTTTGGCAGACACTGTGGGAGGCGGGTCAGCCACATGGAATGGTACCGTTCGGAATGCGCGCGATGATGAGCCTGCGGCTGGACAAGTTCTTTGGATCGTGGATGGCAGAATTCTCGCCTGACTACACCGCAGCAGAAACCGGGCTGGACCGGTTCATTTCGTTCAGAAAGAATGTGGATTTCATCGGCCGCAGCCCCGCCGAGGCCGAGCGTGAATCCGGTGCCACACGCAAACTGGTAGCGTTCGAAGTCGATGCGCTGGACGCCGATGTAAACGCGTATGAGCCGATCTGGCTGGACGGCAAGGTGGTAGGGTTCTGTACGTCGGGCGGATATTCACACTTTGCCGAAAAGTCCATTGCGCAAGGGTTTCTGCCAACCGAACGGATTGCTGACGGATTGGAAGTCAAAATCGAAATCCTTGGTCAGATGCGAAAGGCCCGGGTCATCTCGGAACCGCTTTTCGATGCGGATGGCGCGCGTATGCGTGGGTGACAGGTCGCCGAACAATCGCCATGGTGGCGGGATGACGAATATCCCCATCATCCTGCTGGCCGCCGGTCAGTCGAGCCGCATGAAAGGCGCAGACAAGCTGTTGAAAGAAATCGACGGCGTACCTCTGTTGAGGCGCAGCGCCAAAACGGCGCTGTTGGCCGGCCCTGTCATCGTCGCCCTGCCCCGGGAACCCCACGCGCGATACGACGTGCTGCAGGGGCTGGACGTGCGGCCGGTTGCTGTACCAGATGCGGCAGAAGGTATGAATGCCAGCCTTAGACAGGCAATGCGTGCGGTACCTTCCGAGGCACGGGCCGTGATGGTTTTGCTGGCAGATTTGCCGGACCTGACCGTGCAGGATTTGCGCGCGGTCGTTCACTCGGTTTCAAAATGTCCTGACAACAAGGTCTGGCGCGGCGCTACAGAGGACGGCAAGCCCGGTCATCCGGTGATCTTTGATCGCTCACTTTTCGGGGATCTGACCGCACTGACCGGCGACAGCGGTGCACAACAGGTGGTTCAGGCTCATTCCAGCAAAGTGCACTTGGTCAAACTGCCAGGCATTCATGCAAGACTGGATCTGGATACCCCCAAGGCATGGTCGGATTGGGAAAGGGCACGGTCACGGCAGAAAATCTAAAATGCCAAAAGTAACGCGGCCCGGTCTTTGCAGACCGGGCCGGTGCCCAAGATAAGATATCCACCATTCACCAACCCTGAAAGCAGCGATCAGAACGCTGTACAGCTGTTCCGAACGATATGTCGCCGAACCTGAAACAAGACCCCCTCGTTAACTTAGCGACACCCACTCCCAGTGACTGAGTTACAACCGTCGACACCCCCTAGTGCCAGCAGTTCCCCCTCATTTGGGCACTTTCATCGTCACTCATTAGGCGCTTTCAAACAACGTAAAATTTGTATCGAGTAAGTGCTTTTCAAAATTCGCGTTGGCTTTTTCGCAACATCACTTTGGACGCCGATCAACTTGAAAGTGTGGCGCAATGCGCACTTAAGTGATCAACAGCAGGTTTTTAGAGGAGATACACTGTCTTTTAGCATGATATGCAAAGACATAGGAGCATTCTTATAAATTTAGTAAGAAATTCAAAAACAACCTCTAGGAGATCGCGCCAATCGACCCGAAATTCAGAAAAATTTTGTTTACGTTTTTAATTCAATACAACCCTTTTCGAAAATATCGGCCGATTCCGGCAACAATCCACCGATTCGCTTGGCACGCAAGACCGCGCCTTGAAAGAGCTTCCGTCGGGTAACTTACTGCCATCAGATGACGATCCAGGATAACCCGGAAAAGCAGGGAAAGATGAAGAACTCTTAATCTTCGCAAAAGAAGACGCAAATGTTGCGGCCGTATCTCCTGCATCAATGCCCGGAAAGGTACCGGGGCTGATCGCAGGAGAATATAATGAGCATTCGAAAAACCACACGCCTTCTGCCGGGCACGGCGAGTCTGGCAGGCGCCAGTGCGCTGGGGGCAGCACTGATGGCAAGCACCGCCCTGCCCGCTTTGGCCGATGCGGCCCTTGCCGATCTGGTGCAGGAAGTCTCGCCGTCGGTCGTGACCATCACCGCCGAACAAAGCGCCAAACCAGCCCCGGCGAACATGAAAGAGTTCGAGAACCATCCCTTTGGTGAGTTCTTCAAACGCTTTGGCATGCCCGAAGGCTTTGACGCGCCACAGCGCGGGCCCAGCCATGGTCTGGGGTCTGGATTTGTTCTGGACGAGGACGGCTATATCATCACCAACAACCACGTGGTTGAAGGGGCGTCCGCCGTCACCGTGCGCCTGAGCGACGACCGGTCGTTCGAAGCCGAAGTGATCGGGACCGATCCGTTGACCGACATTGCGCTGCTCAGGATTGATGCGGGCGAAGCGTTGCAACCTGTCAAACTGGGTGACAGCGACGACATCCGCGTGGGCGAAGACGTTGTCGCCATCGGCAACCCCTTTGGGCTGAGCTCGACCGTCACCACCGGCATCGTATCGGCCAAGGGCCGCAACATCTCGGAAGGACCCTACGCCGAGTTCATCCAGACCGATGCCGCGATCAACAAGGGCAACTCGGGTGGTCCGCTGTTCAATATGGAAGGTGAAGTTGTTGGCGTGAATTCGGTCATCTATTCGCCCAGTGGCGGTTCTGTCGGCCTGGGATTTGCCGTGACATCCAATATCGTAGAGCACATTGCGGCGGATCTGCGTGACGACGGACAGGTGAGCCGCGGTTGGCTGGGTGTTTCCATCCAGACTGTCAGCCCTGAACTGGCCGCGGCCATGGGAATCGATCAGGCCAAGGGTGCACTGGTGTCCGAGGTCATGGGCGACAGCCCGGCCGAGGGTGTACTGCAACAGGGTGACGTTATCCTGTCCTTCAACGGCGAAACCGTGAAATCCAGCAGCGACCTGCCGATCATTGTCGGTGCAACCAAAGCCGGGACCGACAGCACGATCACCGTCCTGCGCAACGGTAAGGAGCAGCAACTGGACGTCACGGTTGGTCAGCACCAGACGGCTGCTGCCGATACCGGCGCTGTTCAGGGTGAAGATGCATCCGATGCGACTTTGGGCGTAACAGTCGCACCGCTGAACGAAGCCGCTCGTGCCGAGATGGGCGTTGCCGAGGGTGTGAATGGCGTGGTCGTAACGTCGCTCAAGCCTGATAGCCCTGCCGCAAAAGCGGGTCTGCAACGCGGCGACGTGATCGTCCAGCTGGGCGAACAGGCCACCGACACACCCAAGGCCCTGAAAGCGGCACTGGAAAGCGAAAAGACGGATCCGGCGCTGGTGCTGATCAATCGCGGTGGAAACCAGATTTTCGTTGCGGTCGAAATCGCCTGACCCGAGGCCCTGCGCGCGCCGAAATTGGGGAGTTTCACGCGCGCACCTCCCGGCACACAAGGATTGTCCCCCTTATGCCGGGCAGCCGGGTGCGGACCCCGCACCCGGCATGTGCATTTTCCGTAGTCTGTGATTATATCCGTGTTGAAAGGAACTCTGACTATGAGCCGACGCCTCCTGATCGTTGAAGACGACACCGAAACGCGGGACTTCATCGCAAAGGGTTTTGCCGAAGAAGGCTATGCCGTGGAAAGCGCCCCGGACGGGCGCGAAGGACTGTATCACGCCACCGATGGCGGTTTCGATGCAATCATTCTGGACCGCATGCTGCCTGGACTGGACGGGCTGTCCCTAATCAAGTCGGTGCGGGCTGCGGGCCTTAACACACCTGTTCTGATGCTGACCGCAATGAGCGCCGTGGACGAACGGGTCAAAGGGTTGCGGGCCGGTGCAGATGACTATCTGGTCAAGCCATTTTCATTTCACGAGCTTCACGCCCGGATCGAGGCGTTGCTGCGCAGGCCGCAAGAGGCGGAAGAGGCTTCGACGCTGACCTGCCGGGATCTGGAAATGGACCTGCTGACGCGTAAGGTTTCCCGGGATGGGCACGAAATCACCCTGACTCCTCGGGAATTCCAGATTCTCGAATACTTCCTGCGCCGTAAGAACCGGGTCGTATCCCGCACGATGTTGCTTGAAGGCGTGTGGGATTATCATTTCGACCCTCACACCAACGTTGTCGATGTTCATATTTCCAAGCTTCGGCGCCAGTTGGACGAAGGCGGGTCTGAACCGCTGATTGAAACGGTAAGGGGTGCAGGTTACATGATGTCTGATGCGTAACCCTTCACTTTCCCTGAATAATTCCCGCACGCGGCTGGTTCTGGCCAGCATGGTGCTGAGTACACTTTTGACCGCCACCGTTCTGGCGCTGGTCTACGTCACCGCGAACCGAACAATTGCCGGTGAAACCCGGTCAGTCGTGACGGCTGAGTTGACCGGGCTGGCGGATGAGTATGAGCGCCGCGGGCTGATCGGTCTGATGACGGCGATCGAGCGCCGTTTGACCAATGCTGCAGAACGCGATGCCCTGTATTTGCTAACGGACCGGTTTGGCGAAATCCTTGCAGGAAACATGGATCAATGGCCTGAAGGCGTGGCGCCCGGCAGCGGCTGGGTCGAGCTTGAGTTGCTGAAAGCCGATACAAATCAATATGTCCCGATCTCTGCCGCCTCGATCCGGCTGCGCGGAGGTGAGCGTTTGCTGGTCGGGCGCGACGCCTCGGCCCGGCAGCAATTCGACAGGGTTCTGTTTCATTCGGTTGCGCTAGCACTTGCCGCAGCTCTGGCGCTGAGCATCCTGACCGGCGGTTTGCTGACCCGCCTTGTCTTCTCGCGCCTCAAGGAGTTTGCCGATACCGCCGATGACATCGTATCCGGCGACCTTACCCGCCGCATCCCTCTGCGTGGAACCGGTGATGAGTTCGATCAGGTGGCCAGAACCCTGAACCACATGCTGGATCGTATCGAAGAACTGGTCGGCAATCTGCGGACCACCTCGAATTCCATCGCGCACGATCTGCGCTCTCCCCTGTCCCGATTGCGGCAAAGGGTCGAGACGCTGTCGGACCCGTGTCAAAGTGAAGACGAGCGCGAGGCGGATACTGCGCGCGCCGTAGGTGAAATTGATCATCTGCTGCGTGTGCTCGGCCAGTTAACCGAAATTTCGCGGGCAGAGGCAGGTCTTGGGCGGGAACAGTTCGAAGAAGTTAACCTGCAACAACTGGTTCAGGATGTAGTCGAGCTTTATGAACCCCTCGCCGCTGATAACATGGTCAGGCTGGAAATGCAGGGCGAGGCCAAACCGATCCAGGGGCACAGGCCCCTGTTGTCGCAAGCGCTTTCCAACCTGCTGGAGAACGCCTTGCGCTACGCCCCCAGCGGCTCGACGATAACTGTTGACCTCAGCGAGGATAAGCGATTTGCGCTGCTGAGCGTGCACGATCAGGGACCGGGAGTTCCCGAAGCCGACCTGCCACGCCTGCAAGAACCTTTTGTTACACTCGACCCCGCAAGAACAGGGCGCAATTCCGGATTGGGTCTTGCGCTGGTCGCTGCCATTTCCCGCATGCATGGTGGTGATTTTCTGGCGCGAAATATCAATCCGGGGTTGGAGGCGACGCTGAAACTGGCGCGCCGTGCAAACGCGGGCTAGGTCGGGATGCCAGTGATCGCCAGCATCTTGTTCTTGTAACGTTTATCCACGGTGACCTCAGCGCCAAACCATACCGGAGGTTCAAAATTGTTGGCTTCGGTTTCAGACGCGAATTCCACTTCGACCAGACGCAGCGGGTTCAGGTCGCCTAGAAAAAGGTCCAGCTCAAAGCTCAGCCCACCTTGCAAAGCAGCGGTATAGCGTTCCTTTTCGACACGGCGGCCTTTGGTTTCCGGCCAAAAAGTTTCGAATTGTTCCTTCGATATCTCGGCCTCTCGCTCGGTCCGCACCAGCCCGCCGCCCCCTTTCAGGGTCAGGAAGAACTGATCGTTTTTCTGGCGCAGCCGCAGTTCGGTGGAATCGTCAGGTCCGGTCAGATACCCCTGTCGCACCACTGCTTTGCGCGCGTGGCTCAGATCAGGCAGTTCGGCCACCAGAAATTTCCGCTCGATTTCCTTGCTCATGTGTCAGATACCCATCCCGGTTTCCAGTTCCTGATACAACGCACGATAGGCCTTACCAGCCGGACCACGCGCCGCAAATGTGCTGACCGGCGCGCGATGCAACCCCATGCGTTCCACGTCAGTCGAAAAGGGAATCCACGCCTTCAGGAACCGTTTCTTGTGCGTTTTGCTCATCAAACGCATCGTATCTGTGTGCAGCGTTTTGCGAAGCTGCACCATCGAAAAAAAGGCACGGAGTTTCTTTTTGGGCAGTTTGTGTTCGTCGAAAAAACTCACCAACTGCTCAAACGTACGCTCGGACAGGGTTGTCGGAATGACCGGCACGACGATCTGATCGGCGGCCCGGAATATGTTCTCGGACAGCATCGAAAAGTTGGGCGGACAATCCAGAACAATGACGTCATAGTCCCCGCCAACCGACTTAAGTGCTTTCTTCAGGCGCGAGCGTTTATTGCGCATCCGAGATAGAAAAACGTCGAAATCGCGATAGGACATGTTCGCGGGCAACACATCCAGCCCATCAAAGTCGCTGGCCCGAATAGCGCGGGTAAACCGTTTTACATCTTCGAAAAACCGCGCCTCGGTCAGTTTTTTCGAAGGTTTTACGCGCAGGTAGTAACCGGATGCCCCCTGAGGATCGAGATCGCACAGCAATACCCGTCTTCCTGACCGGGAAAACGCATAGGCCAGATTGACCGACGTCGCCGTTTTGCCGACGCCGCCCTTGTTGCTGTAGCAGGCGATGACCTTCATCCCTCAATCCTCCGGCTTGTGAAACAGGGTGCGGAACAGGCGCTGGATTCCGGGACTGTCAAAGTGTTCAAAACACGAGACAACGCGCGCGCGCTCGGTCCTTTGCTGCTGATGCAGGACAGCGATCAGCCCACCAACAGCCATGATCAGTTCAGAATCCGCGCGACCCGAGCGGTCATCGCGGGCCTTGATGAACTCTGACAGCGCATCTTGCTGAACCGAATAGTCGTTGAACAGTCCAAGATTATCCTGAAGCTTTTTCAAAGGCTTGAAGATTGTTTTGAATTCTTTCTTTCCGAACAAAGGCCCAAAGAATTCCATGAGATAGCGCAGTTTCTTGCACTCGATGCGCAAGTCATGAACATCATCATCCGGAGTCGTATCGGTGATGGAACGGGCAAGCTTGCAGACCTTCCGGTACCTTTTCCAGATCAGCCTGCAGGCATAGTCATACGCGCCCAACTCAGCGTTTTTGCCCGCAGATAACACATTCTCCTCATCGAACAAGGCAGCGAGATCGGATATGGAATCCCTGTAGGCAGAAGAGTTAAAGCGCCGTTTAAGCTTGGAATATTCCCTTGCGCGTTCTTTACCGAACTCGGCAAACATTCTTTCAAGTCCGGGATGAAGGTTCTCGGGTAACAGGCTGAAATATCTTTCTTTCTCCAAAAGATACACATCCAGATCACGCATTCGACCGGTCGGCTCCATCTGAGCAGAAAATGCCTGTTTCAACTGACTTGTCTGGTCGTCGGAATACACACCTTTGAACAGGCTCAGCACTGATCGGATTTTACGCAGGGACACACGGTAGTCATGCAGGAATTCCGTGTCGATATCGGCAATCACTCCGGTCTCGTTCCGGCGTGCAACGGTCAGATAGGTGCGAATGATATCGTTGGCGGCCTGAATGGCAGGCTCGCTATTACCCAGCGGGATAACCGGTTTTGCTTCATATGGCTCCACATCGGGAAAAAGCGCCGAAACCACGGTCGAAATGTCATCAGTCACTCCGGCAAGTTCTGCTATCCCGTCGCGCGTCTTTTCAAAGGCCCGGTCGTAGCCACGCATCCTTTGCAGCAGAACTAGATTGGCCGCCCCCTTGTCCGAGCTGAGTTCAATGATCCGCCCACGGACAAGGGTTTTGCGCCATTTGTCCAGTACCGATATCTCCCGTGTCACAAACCTGCCGGCGCCGATTTCCATCAAGGCCCGCAGGGCGGGAAAGTCGGACAGCGCCTCACGAACCGGCCCTGCGCAGAGGTCTGAAACAAAATTGCCGGACCGCTTTGCCGTCTGAACGTAGTGTTGGCCCGAGTTGCCCCAGAGATGCAGCTCCCCTCCTACCTCCAACAAAAGGCGGCCTGATCGAAGCAAAGATTGATCAAAGCAGTCCAAAACGGAGAACTTCAGGGCGTCGGAAGGCATGCCGATCTCAAGCGTCAGCTTCCCGAGCGATCGGGCCACTTCCTGCACATCAATTGCACCGGGAACGACAAAAAGTTCACCCGACGTATCGATCATTCCTGTCCCCTCTTGGGTGTCTCCGTCAGCCGCTAGAAAAGTCTCAACTTGTTTTCGGAAATCCGTTCCCTTTGTCGTTGCTCTACAATTCAGGTGAAATATTGCTACCTGATGACAAATCTCCCTGGGTCGACGAGAACCGGTGGGCCACCCTTTCGGCGTAATCAGTGTTATAAAATCGGCGTTTCCCCCACCATTCAAGCTTGAATTTGAATGTAATGATCCGGACTTTGCCAGCCAGACAGCACGCGAAACCGTTAAATCGTGGCTGGGAGTGACGCATATCCTCTAAACCGGATGCGTCCGCCCGGTACTCGCCCGTCCAGCAAACGAAAATCCGGGTATCGGCTGAGGAATCGATCCAACGCGATGCGCCCTTCCATGCGGGCCAGTGTCAGACCAACACAGACATGCGGTCCACCTGCAAATGCCAGATGCCTGTTCGGCTTGCGCGAGATGTCAAATCGCCCGGGGTCTTCAAAGACGTCAGGGTCGCGATTTGCGGCACCGATGCACAGGTGCAGATTTGTTCCTTTGGAAATCCACCGCCCGTCCAGTTCAATGTCCTCAGTGGTTTCACGATTTCCGAACTGGTTGGGTGAGCGAAAGCGCAAAATTTCTTCGACTGCGGGAGTGATCAGATTGGGATCGTCCATCAGACGTTGGCGTTGCTCGGGATGGTCATTCAACAGGGCCAACCCGTTGCCGATCAGATTGGTGGTGGTCTCGTGCCCTGCATTCAGAATGAAGATACAGTTCTGTAGAAGCTCGATCTCGCTCAACTGTTCATCCGGACCTTCCCCCCGAATCAGCCGCGTCAGAACATCCGTTTCCGGATCACCCGGCACAGCGCGTCGGCACCCTACAAGATCGGTCAGATACGCCTTGAACTCTTCGACGGCCCTGTGCCCTCGCGCCAGCTGTTCATCCGTCAATGCAGGTTCCAGCGCCCCCAGAATGGCCAGTGACCAGTCACGCAACGGACCGCGTTCATCCATGGGAACATCCAGCAGGTTGCCGATGATCTGAATGGGAATGGTTGATGCGAAATCTTCGATCAGATCAACCTGCGACTTGTCATTCATCACCTCCAGCAGATGATCCACCGTTTCAATCAGGCCGGGCTCCATCTTTGCAATCGCCCGTGGGGTAAGTGCGGATGTCATGATCCTGCGGACACGCGTATGCAGCGGCGGATCCGAGAATACCAGCGAGGTCGTATGATGTTCGAACAACGGCGAACCGACGCCGAATTTCGGCCCGAACGCGGCTTTCTTGTCCGAAGAAAACAGCCGGGTATCTCGATAAATCCGATCCAGATCGGAGTGGCGGCTCAGCAGAACCGATCCGTCCGGTTGCGGCAGAACCGGGGCATGGGTCAGCAGCGCATCATAAAATGGAAACGGATCCTCAACAAACCCCGGTGGCGGGTCTGTCAGGTCAAGCCCTTGTGCGGCCATCGCAATGTCCGGTGCGTCCATCTCTCTCTCCCTCACTCAACTGGGTATCGCACGGGGCCTTCCATAACAAGCGGCCAAGGGTGACAGCTTGGAAGAGCCGCGTTAAACCTGCGGCATGTCAGACCCGGTATCTTCAATCCGCAACCTCGGCCCGGCCTTTGAACAGGCCTGCACACGCGCGGGCATCCATTCGGCCCAGGAATTGCGTGATCTTGGGGCCGACGCGGCTTACGCCCGGCTGCTCCGTGCGGGAACAAGGGCCCACTTCATCGGTTACTACGTGCTGGTCATGGGGCTGCAGGGCCGCCCCTGGAATGATTGCAAAGGGGAAGAGAAAAAAGCCCTTCGCGTGCGGTTCGACGCGATCAAAGCCAAAAACACCCAATCGGTCCCCGGGCGCATCGCCGCCGAACTGGACGCGCTCGGTGTTCGTGTCAGTCCAACAGACCTTAATCCGGACGCATAACGGGCTTCACCCACCGCTCTGTCACAACCAAGGAAGGACGAATAAGCGATCCTTCATTCATCTGGCTGAAAATACTTCGGACCGCGAGACAGAGCCTCGCAACATAAAAAAGGCCGCCCTCAAACAGAGAGCGGCCTCAAAATCTGTTTCAAACCGGATTAGCCGACCAGTTCGATACCCGAGAAGAAGTATGCGATCTCGACAGCGGCGGTTTCGGGTGCGTCCGAACCGTGGACCGAGTTTTCGCCAACCGATTCAGCAAACTCGGCGCGGATGGTGCCGGGGGCTGCGTCTGCGGGGTTGGTTGCGCCCATGACTTCACGGTTCTTGGCAATGGCGCCTTCGCCTTCCAGAACCTGTACGACAACCGGAGCCGACGACATGAATTCGCACAGTTCGTCATAGAACGGACGCTCGGCATGCACTTCGTAGAACTTGCCTGCCTGTTCCTTGGTCATGTGAATGCGCTTCTGCGCAACGATGCGCAGGCCTGCTTCTTCGAACTTGGCGTTGATCTTGCCGGTCAGGTTGCGGCGGGTTGCGTCGGGTTTGATGATCGAAAACGTGCGTTCCAGTGCCATTTCGGGCCTCTCCTTAAACTGGCGGCGCGGACCGCTCCGCGCCGAGACATATCGCGCGCCGCCTAACACGGTATGACAGACATGAAAAGTGTTATGATGGTCACATAGAGGAATGCGGTTCAGATCGCATCGGGCAGCGGGTCTTTTACGTCGATCCAGCGCACATAGAGTACCGCCAGCAGCCCGACAAAGCTTGAGGCGGACATCATCCCCAGCACGAGATACGGCGCGTTTTCCGTGCTGACCAGCGCCCCCGTGACCGAGGTCAGAACCGCACCCAACGCCACGGTCATCGCCCCCGACAAACCCGACGCACTACCTGCCAACTGCGGACGGACGGACATCAGCCCGGCCATGGCGTTGGCATTTGTCAGACCGTTGCCAAAACCCACGAAAACCGCTGATCCGAAAAAGACCCAGACCGATCCTGCGCCGCTCAGAAACACGATCAGCCCGACCAACGGACCTGTTGATGCAATCACCCGTCCCACTAGGATCATCGTGCTCAACCGCGTCCGCGCAGCGATACGGCCAGTGACAAAGTTTCCGGCCATGAAACCCGTGGTTATGATGCCGATGCCCAATCCCAGCAACGCAGGGCTAAGATCAAACCATGCGGCAGCGACAAGGGGTGCGCCTGTGATGAATGTGTAGAATGCGCCGATCGAGAACGCAGCGCACAGCGCATATCCCCAAAACCGGCGCGCACGAAAAAGATGGGGATACTGCCGTAGCTGAGCCGAAAATGTCGATGAACGACTGGTATTGGTTTCCCCCATATCGACCCACAGCAACGCCAGCATCCCGGCCCCGAAAACGGAATACAGCACAAACCCCGCGCGCCAGCCAAACAACATGTCCAGCGCACCGCCCAGCATCGGCCCAAGCATCGGCGCCAGCGCCATCGCCATCGCGACATAGCCCAGCTTGCTTGCCGCTTCGTTAGGCGGGTACATGTCGCGGATCGATGCGCTGGACAGTACCGGCCCGGCGACGACAACTGCCTGCAGCAGACGAAAGCCCAGAAACACCCAGATCGAGTCGGCCAGCGTGCATCCCACCGAGGCCAGCGCGAATATCCCCATGCAAATCAGCAGGATGGGCCTGCGCCCAAACCGATCCGACAGCGGCCCAATAATCAACTGAAGCACCGCGGAAATGGCCAGATACCCCGCGAGGGACAGATTCACCAAAGCGTAATCGACCCGGAAATCCACACCCATCTGTGCCAGTGACGGCAGGAACATGTTCAGTGACAACACCGACAGCGCGGTGGCCAGAATCAATGTTCCCAGTGACGGGGGCGATTGAGCGGGACGCATTCGGAAATCCGATCAAATTCAAATTCGAAACAGGGCTATCACATAGCCCGCGCATTGAACATGCCAAGCCGCTGGCGGCCCAATCGCGGCTCTGCTAAGAGCGGTCGCATGTTACGGATCGAAAACATCGTTTACGCAGTCGAAGGCCGCCCCCTGTTTGACGGGGCCAGCGCCACCATTCCCACTGGTCACAAGGTCGGTCTGGTCGGGCGCAACGGGACTGGCAAGACAACTCTGTTCCGCTTGATCCGGGTGGAATTGGCCTTGGAATCGGGTCAGATCGCCCTGCCCCGCCAGGCACGGATTGGCGGTGTGGCGCAAGAGGTTCCATCCTCGGATGTTTCCTTGCTCAACACCGTACTGGCGGCCGACACCGAACGCAGCGCGTTGATGGCCGAGGCCGATACTGCAACGGACCCTGCCCGCATTGCCGATATTCAGACCCGTCTAGCCGATATCGACGCGTGGTCGGCCGAGGCCCGCGCGGCCTCGATCCTCAAGGGGCTTGGGTTCGATGATGACGAACAGCAAAAGCCCTGCTCGGACTTTTCGGGCGGTTGGCGGATGCGCGTCGCGCTGGCGGCAGTGCTGTTTTCGCAGCCCGACCTGCTGCTATTGGACGAACCGACCAACTATCTGGATCTGGAAGGGGCGCTGTGGCTGGAAAGCTATCTGACCAGATACCCGCATACGGTGATCATCATCTCGCACGACCGCGGTCTGCTTAACCGGGCGGTGGGTTCGATCCTCCACCTCGAAGATCGCAAGCTGACGCTGTATCAGGGGCCTTATGATCAGTTCGCACGCCAACGCGCCGAAAAGCTGGCGCTGGCCGAGGCGATGGCAAAAAAGCAGGAAGCCCGCCGCGCGCATTTGCAATCTTACGTGGACCGGTTCCGCTACAAGGCCGACAAAGCCAAACAGGCGCAATCGCGTCTCAAGGCTCTGGCCCGGATGCAACCGATTTCATCCCCACAAGAAGCAGCAATGCGCGCCTTCAGCTTTCCCGAACCCGAAGAGATGTCGCCCCCGATCATCCATCTGGAAGGCGGTGTGACAGGTTATGGTGAAACCGAGGTGCTGCGCCGCCTGAACCTGCGCATCGATCAGGACGACCGCATCGCGCTGCTGGGCAAAAACGGACAAGGCAAATCCACTCTGTCCAAACTGTTGTCGGACCGACTGCCGCTGATGGCGGGCAAGATGACCCGCAGTTCAAAGCTGCGCATTGGGTATTTCGCGCAGCATCAGGTGGATGAACTGCGCGTAGAGGAAACTCCGCTGGACCATCTGCGTCGCCTCCGCCCAACCGAAGCGCCTGCGAAATGGCGCGCGCGGCTGGCCGGGTTCGGCCTTGGCGCGGATCAGGCGGAAACGGCGGTGGGCCGTCTGTCGGGTGGGCAAAAGGCGCGGCTTTCGCTGTTGATCGCCACGATCGACGCGCCGCACATGCTGATCTTGGACGAACCCACCAACCATCTGGACATCGAAAGCCGCGAGGCGCTGGTCGAGGCGCTGACCGCTTATTCCGGTGCGGTAATTTTGGTCAGCCACGACATGCACTTGCTGAGCCTTGTAGCCGACCGTTTGTGGCTGGTCTCGGATGGAACGGTAAAGCCGTTCGAAGGCGACCTTGAGGCATACCGGGATCTTCTGTTGGCACGCGACAAGCCTGTGTCCAAGGAAAAGCCGCAGACAGCCAAACCCAAGCGCCCCTCTCGGGACGCGGTGCTGGCGTTGCGCGCCGACCTGCGCAAATGCGAAGAGCGGATAGAGAAGCTGACCGAAATGCACGAGAAACTTTCGACCAAACTGGCCGATCCGGCGCTGTACGAAGACAGCCGGATCGGGGAGCTGGAAAACTGGAACCGCAAGTTCGCCGAAGTTGTCGAGGCCATGCAGCGGGCCGAAGCCCTTTGGGTTGCAGCGGCCGAGCGGCTTGAAACGGCAGAGGCTGCGGCATGATCGACGCAGCATTTCTGATAACGGCGTTCACAACGCTTTTTGTCGTCATCGACCCCCCCGCACAAACGCCGATTTTCGTGGCCCTGACACAAGGAATGGACAAGCAGACACGGCGCGGCATTGCCATCAGAGCCTGTCTGACCGCTGCCGGCATTCTGGCCATGTTCGCAGCCTTTGGCGAGGCGGTGCTGGGCTTTGTCGGCATCTCCATGCCTGCCTTTCGGGTCGCAGGCGGGGTTCTGTTGTTCCTGACCGCGCTGGACATGTTGTTCGAGCGGCGCACCAAGCGGCGGGAAAGCAGCGCGGAGGAAGAAGAGCATTCCGACCCATCTGTGTTCCCGCTGGGTATCCCCCTGATCGCGGGTCCGGGCTCGATCGCGACGATGATCCTGCTGGCCGGTCAGCAACCGGGCATCGAAGGGCTGGCAGTGGTGATCGGCGTCATGCTGTCGGTCATGGCCATGGTCTTTTTGATGTATCTGTCCTCGGGCGCGGTGGCGCGACTACTTGGCAAGACCGGCCTTAACGTGCTGACCCGGCTTTTGGGTATGCTTTTGGCCGCATTATCAGTTCAGTTCATCCTCGATGGCCTCAAGGCCTTTGGTTTTGCTTCCTGAATCCCCATGTATTCATGGAATAGCTTTTAGTGAGTGACGCCATGGATACCGACAACATTGCCCGTCTGACCTATCTTGTCCTGCTCGGCGCCGCCGTGCTGATGTGGTTCGTCACGCAGAACCGGCAGTCGCTGGGCAAGACCATGCAACAGGCGCTGGCATGGGTATTCATCTTCATTGGTGTGATCGCCGCCGTTGGTCTGTGGGAGGACGTTCGCACAACAGTCAGCCCGGCACCGCAGATGGTTGTGACGGGTGACACCATCGAAGTTCCCCGCTCGGTCGATGGCCATTATTACCTGCCGCTGCTTGTGAACGGCAAACCAGTCAACTTTCTGGTCGACACCGGAGCCAGCCAGATCGTGCTGAGCGATCATGACGCCGAGCGGGTTGGTATCGACACCAACAACCTGAACTATTTTGGTCGCGCTGCGACGGCGAACGGCACGGTTCGAACCGCGCCCGTTCGTCTGGACAGTATCGCTGTGGGGCCGATTACGGACAGCAATGTTTCAGCCTGGATCAACGAGGGGAAACTGGATCAATCGCTTTTGGGTATGGACTACCTGCATCGGTTCTCGAGCATGAAGTTTGCCGACGGAAAGCTGATCCTGTCACGGTAAGGTCCGGTAGATCTGGTCCGACCGCTCCCTTGCAAATTGGCGCGCGCTGACGAAATACTGCAGAATATTCAGGAGGATTTGATGAGGTCATTCGGCTTTTTTGCGTTCTGTACAGCTGTTTCATTCGGGCTAACCAGCGGTCACACTCTGGCGGATTCGGCTTCTGCACCCGCGGCCAGCTCAACCGACCTGTCGGCCTTTGTCGGCGCACGTTCGGTTCAGGCGGAACCTAATCTGGAGGAACTGGGTTTCGAGAGAGTCAGAAGCAGCGATGTGACCGAATACTGGCTGAACCGCGCTTCCGGAGCCTGTGCAAAGATCGAAACCAATGAGGGCCGGTATACCTCGATCAAGATGCTCCCCGCGCAGGAGTGCTGATTTCCCGGGCTGCAAAGATCGCTTGGCCGCCACAATACCATTGAGAACAAAATGGGAACATGCTAACTTCTTTGCATGTCTGCCCACCTTCTCAGCCGCAAACCCGCACGTGCCACGCCGGGGGTGGTTCTGCACCCCCAGATCACCCTGACCCTGTCTCGTGTGCACGAGGCCTGCGGGCCTTCCCGATACAGCTTTGCCATGTGGCTGGCAGGCCAGACGCAGGGGCCGGTCCTGTGGATTTCCCCCGCGTGGGAGGCCAATCAGTTGAACCCGGACGGGATGATGCCTTTCGCCGATCCGGGCCGGTTTCTCTTTGTCCATCCCAGACGGGCCGAAGATCTGTTGTGGTGCGTCGAGGAATCCCTGCGCAGCGGGGCCATACCGCTGATCGTGGCCGACCTGCCGGGCGCACCCGGGCTGACGCCGGTACGGCGGATGCATCTGGCCGCTGAACAAGGCGGCGCGATGAAGCAGGCACCACTGGGCCTGTTACTGACCCCGGGCGATGGCGGTGCGCAGGGGGTCGAAACGCGCTGGCATATGGCCCCGGCCCATCAGAACGAAGCCCGGCGCTGGGTTCTGACCCGCCGCCGCGCCCGCGCCCTGCCCCCGGCCAGATGGCAGGCCACCCAGACCGCCGCCCGCGCCGGGCTGGAACTGAAGCGGATCGGAACTGACGACGAAACCACCTGACTACGCGCGCGACCCAAGATCACGAAACTTGTGACTGGCCAAAGCGTTCTTGCGCCCCTAGCGTGCCCGCATGACCCACCCGATCCATGACAGCCGCTATTCCTGGATCAGACTGCTGATCACGCTTGCCATCGCCACAGTAGTCAATGTGGGTATGTGGGCCGTAATCATCGTCATGCCGGATATTGAGGCCCAGTTCGGAGCCACCCGTGCGCAGGCGTCACTGCCCTATACCCTGACCATGATCGGATTTGCGCTTGGCAACATGTGGCTGGGGCAGATGGTGGATCGACTGGGGGTCACCAAAGCCCTGATCGGTGCGGCAGTTCTGAGTGCGATAAGTTATGTTCTGGCAACTCTAGCCCCCAACATTCTGCTTTTGTCCGTGGCGCACCTGCTTTTGGGCCTTGGGACATCAATCGGGTTCGGACCTTTGATTGCGGACATATCTCACTGGTTCATGCGCCGCCGGGGGATCGCCGTGGCCCTTGTGGCCAGCGGTAACTATCTATCGGGGGCAATCTGGCCAACTATGCTGTCCGGCATTCTGGCTGAAAACGGATGGCAACAGGTCTATCTTACATTGGCCGTTATCACTTTGGCGGCCGTGATCCCCCTGTCGCTTCTTCTGCGGCGACAGGTTCCGGCCGAAGCTCACGGAACCGCCGAGGCGGCAGCGCAGCTGAATGCCCGCAGCGCCGGGTTTTCCCCACGGACATTGCAATATCTTCTGGGGCTGGCCGGCATCGGCTGTTGCGTGGCAATGTCCATGCCACAAGTTCACATCGTCGCCTATTGCGTCGGTTTGGGGTATGGCCCGGCTGTGGGCGCGGAAATGCTGTCACTAATGCTATTGGGTGGCGTTGTGAGCCGGGTGATCTCTGGCATCGTCGCAGACAGGCTTGGTGGAGTAATGACCTTGTTGATCGGGTCGGTCCTGCAATGCATAGCGTTGTTCCTGTTCCTGCCCTATGACGGGATGGTCTCGCTTTACGTCATCAGTACGCTTTTCGGACTGGCGCAGGGGGGCATCGTGCCCAGCTATGCGTTAGTCGTGCGCGAATACATGCCCCCGCGCGAGGCCGGAGCACGTGTTGGTTTTGTCCTGATGATGACCATTCTGGGCATGGCGCTGGGCGGCTGGATGTCGGGCTGGATTTATGACGTGACCGGCAACTACCAACTGGCGTTTGTCAATGGCATCCTCTGGAACGGGCTGAATATCGCGATCATGCTGATGCTGCTGAAACGCTCACGCCCTGGGCGGCAACAGGTTCCGGCATGACCGGCCTGTCCAGACGCCGGGCTCTGGCGATTCTGGCCTCGTTACCGCTGGCCCGCCCCGCCCACGCAGAACTGACACCTTATCGGCTGGACCCGGGCAACACCTCGGTCCGTTTTACGTTCGACCTGTCCGGCGTTGCGCAAAGCGGCACGATGCCGATTGCATCGGCCGACATACGGATTGACATGGCCCGGCTGCAAAACAGCCGCGTGAACGTAACGCTGGATGTCAGCAAAGCCCGAACGAGGTTGCCCTTTGCCCGGATTGCGATGCTGGGGCCCGAAGTTCTGGATGCCGCCCAGTTCCCGACTATAAACTTTCGCTCAACCCGCATCCGTCTGGGCGCGGGTGGACGCTTGTCCGACGGGGCTATGGTCTCGGGCGATCTGACTATTCGGGATGTCACCCGCCCCCTCATCTTGCAGGCCAGTCTGTATCGAAAAAGGGGCAGCGCGCCGGATGATCTGGACAACCTTTCCATTCGACTGACGGGTGCGTTGAACCGGAACGCATTTGGCGCATCAGGTTACAGCGACCTGGTCGGAGAAACTGTCGGACTGGACATCCATGCCGAAATTGACAGAGTGGCCTAAAGCAAGGGAATGGCCAGAATCCGACGCCGAAAAGTCGGATTACCGCGCGCATCCTTCTGGCCCGAGGTCATGTTAGAACCGTTATGCGCACAATCATTTCATTTACCGCCCTGTTCCTTTCCGTTGTTCTGCTGCAGCTATCTACGGGCGGTGTCGGTCCATTGGATGCAATTTCCGGCCTGACGCTGGATTTCACCACTGAACAAATCGGCTTGCTGGGTTCGGCGCACTTTCTGGGTTTTTTCATCGGCTGCTGGTGGGCGCCGCGCCTGATGGGCACCGTTGGCCATTCGCGGGCCTTTGCCGTTTGCACCGCACTGGGGGCGATGGGGCTGATCGGGCACACGCTGACCGACAATCCATACATCTGGGCAGCACTCAGGATCGCCTCGGGTACCTGCGTTGCGGGCAGCTATACGGTGATCGAGGCGTGGCTGAACGCAAAGGTGACGAATGAAAACCGTGGCCGCGCAATGGGGACCTATCGCATCGTCGACATGGGGGCTTCGCTTGGCGCCCAGTTGATCATTGCCGTTCTGCCACCCGCATCCTACGTCTCGTATAATCTGCTGGCGATCCTGTGCTGCGCTTCGCTGTTGCCCCTGACCCTGACCCGCGCCAGCCAGCCCCAGACACCGGACGCCCCGCGGTTGCGGCCTAAACTGGCTTGGCGCAGCTCGCCGCTGGCCGTTGCAGGCGTGATTGTAGCGGCCCTAAGCTCAGCCTCATTCCGTATGGTCGGGCCTGTCTATGGACAGGAGGTTGGCCTGGGCGTGGACCAGATCGCGTTCTTCCTTGCGTCCTTTGTTCTGGGCGGGGCGCTGGCGCAATATCCGATGGGGTGGCTGGCGGACAAGTATGACCGGCGCTGGGTTCTGATCTGGCTGTCGGCCGTAGCAGTGCTGAGCTGCGGGATCACGATGATAGCCAGCGGCACAGGCACGCTGGGGGTCATGCTGGCCGCCGGGTTCTTTGGGTTCACGACCTTCCCCATCTTCTCGGTTTCATCTGCGCACGCGAACGACTTTGCAACAACGGAACAGAGGGTCGAACTGTCTGCCGCACTCATGTTCTGGTACGCTCTGGGCGCGATTGCCTCGCCCTACATCTCATCGACATTGATTCAGGAATTCGGCCCCGGCGCCCTGTTCGCGTTCGTCGCATTGGGCCATGTCTTCCTGATAATCTTTGGTCTGGCCCGGATGCGGTCACGCCCAACCCCGGAAGAGCGCACAAACTACGTCTACGCCCCGCGTACCTCGTTTACCATCGGACGGTTGCTGAAACGGTCCCGCGAAGGGCGACAATAAAAAAGGGCCGGGAAATTCCCGGCCCTCTTCTTTTAGTGGTCCGTGCGCGGCGTTTCTTCTGCCGCTTCTGTTTCTTCTGAGACTTCCATTGTCGGCTCCAGCGCGCCGTTCACAACGCCGCCGACGCCGTTTTCCATGGACAGACCCAGCTCTTCACCCAGTTTCTTGAGCGCGGGCATCTGCACGGCCATACCCATGATCGAGTCCAGCGCCTGATTGACCACCGGCTTGTCGCCATTGGCAGCACCGCCAACATGCGCACCACCGATGCCGCCTACCTGATGGATCTTGATCGAGTCGATCTTCTCCGCAGGCTTGACCATTTCCGAGATGATCGACGGCATGGTCTCGATCCGTGCCATATCGACCTTCATGCGGATCTGCTCGGCGGACAGAGCGTTGTCGGCCTCGACAATCGCGCGCTTACCTTCCGCTTCGGCCAGCATGTCGTTCTTCTTGGCCTCGGCGCGGATGTTCAGCGCGTCCGCTTCGGCCTGAGCTTCCTCGCGGCGGGCTTCGGCGCGGTCGGCGGCGGCTTCTTTCTCGGCCTGCGCGGCCAGACGGATGGCGGTTGCCTGACGCTCGGCCTCACGCGTGGCTTCGATCAGGACGATCTGCTTCTGACGCTCGGCCTCGGCCACTTCACGGGCAGTTGCCACGGCTTCGGTCGCCTTGGTGGCCTCGGCCCTTGCCAGATCGGCGGACGCACGCGCGCGGCTTTCCTCTTCGGATTTCTGCGCGATGATGATCTGGCGTTCCTGCTCAGCCACTTCCAGCTCACGCTCTTTCGAAATCTCGGCCTCGCGGATTTTGCGCTCACGCTCAATGTCGGCGGCACGAATGGCTTCCTCACGCGCGATGCGGGCACGTTCGGTTTCACGCACCGAGTCCTCAGTCCGTGCGGCAATCTCGGCCTCTTGTGCCACGCGCAGGGTTTCGACTTGCTGTGCCTGTTCGATACGGGCCTGTTCTTCGTCCTTTTCGATCAACAGCTTCTGACGTTGCGCTTCCATCGCCGCGCGGCGTACTTCAACCTCGGCATCCGCATCGATCTGCGCACGCTCTTTTTTTGAGGTCGCAATCACCTCGGCCAGCTTACGCATACCTACGGCGTTAAAGGCGTTGTTCTCGTCCAAAGCCTCAAACGGCGTCTGGTCCAGCGCGGTCAACGAGACGGATTCCAGAGACAGACCGTTTTTCAGCAGGTCCTCGGACACGGCATTCTGCACCTCTTGCACAAAGTCGGCGCGGTTCTCGTGCAGACCGTCCATAGTCATCTGAGCGGCCACGGCGCGCAGACCGTCGATCAGCTTGCCTTCGATCATCTCGCGCAGCTGCTCGACGTCAAAGGTACGGCCACCCAAGGTCTGGGCTGCGCGCGAGATCCCCTCCTCGGTCGCCATGACCGAGACGTAGAACTCGACGCCAACATCTACACGCATCCGGTCCTTGGTGATCAGCGCGGCCTCGCCACTGCGCTGCACCTCCAGGCGCAGGGTCTTCATGTTGACCGGGCTGACCTCATGCAGCAGCGGTACGATGATGACACCGCCATCCATGATGACTTTCTTGCCGCCGGCGCCGGTTTTCACAAGGCTGACCTCGCGGGTTGCGCGTCGGTAAAGTCGTCCAAGCACAAGACCGATGAACAAAACGACTGCTAAAATGGTCACAACTGTGACGGCCAGGAATGTAAGTTCCATGCATAATCCTCCGTGATGGGGTTTGAAATTTGATTAGTTTGACAAGCCGACCAGAACGAACCGGTCACGCCGTCGGTCGCGCAGCACCAGAACGTCGGTGCCCTGTTTCAGCGCATCCTTGTCCTGCAGCGGTTCAGCGCGCAGGTAGTGAGCGTTGCCATAGCGATCCATGACCCGAACCTCGGCCGGACGCCCACGCGTTGCGGTGCCTTGGGTGACCACGCCGCGGCGGCGGGCCAGCATCCGTTCGGACATTGCCTCGGTTTCAGTCTTGGGCAGCAGGCGGGCAAACACGCCGCCAAAGCCACGCGCGAACCACAGGGCAAATGCACCTGCCGGGATTGCGGCGATCCAGCTTGGCAGGTCAAAGCCCAGCAAATCGCGCATCGCCAGTTGCAGACCCATACCGCTAAGGCCGAACCCGGCCAGCAGAACGGCCAGCCAGATCATAAAGGGCATCTTGCCGATCCCAAGCCAGCCCAACGGACCCGCCGGGGCAGCACCGGGTGCGTCTGCTTCGACTTCGGCCAATTCAAAGTCGCCAAGATCGACATCGGCGTCGATATCCAGATCGAAGTCAGCAACCTCAAGATCGGGGGCATCGACCATGTCCAGATCGACCTCGCCCTCACCCGCCATCAAGCTTCCGCCCAACACCAGTGCGACCAGTTCCAGCGCCAGAAGGCCGAACAGCAACGCAAGCGCCAGTGTAAAGGGCGCAAATGCGCCCTCGAGCAGAAAGTTGAACATTAGCAGGTTGTCCCCGTTTTTGTATACTTTGGTATACACTCAAGATGGGTAGCCATAACAAGCTTTTCAAGAGGTTGTGATTCTGAATTTCAACCTATGGGTATTGTGGCGACCAGCAGAGATACAACATCCAATCCCCCGCACCGCACTTTTTCTGTGTATTTGTTGCTTTAAACAGCATCCGCGCCAAACCCGGCCTTTTGCTGGCCGGTCACATAATGTAGACGGGCGCGCAGACAGTTACGCGGATACGGAACATGGCTCGAATTCTCATTACCTCGGCGATCCCTTACATCAACGGGATCAAGCACCTCGGCAACCTGATCGGCTCGCAATTGCCTGCCGACCTGTACGCACGTTTTCAACGTGGCCGGGGGAACGAGGTCATGTTCCTTTGCGCCACTGACGAACACGGCACTCCGGCGGAACTGGCGGCAGCCAAAGCGGGAAAACCCGTGGCCGAGTATTGCGCCGAAATGTATGGTGTCCAGGCCGATATCGCCAAACGATTTGGCCTGAGTTTCGACCACTTTGGGCGCTCGTCCAGCGAGCAGAACAAAAAACTGACCCAGCATTTCGCAGGCAAGTTGGACGACGCTGGATTGATCCGTGAAGTCACCGAAAAGCAGGTCTATTCCAACGCTGATGGCCGCTTCCTGCCCGACCGTTATATCGAAGGCACCTGCCCCAATTGCGGGTATGATCGTGCGCGGGGTGACCAGTGTGAAAACTGTACCAAGCAACTGGACCCGACCGACCTGATTGAGCCGCGCAGCGCGATCAGTGGTTCAACCGACCTTGAAGTGCGTGAAACCAAGCACCTGTATCTGCGCCAGTCAGCAATGAAGGATCAGTTAGATGCATGGATCGACAGTAAGAAAGACTGGCCGATCCTGACCACCTCGATTGCCAAGAAGTGGCTGCACGACGGCGACGGCCTGCAGGATCGTGGCATCACCCGTGATCTGGACTGGGGTGTGCCGGTCAAGAAAGGCGATCAGGACTGGCCGGGGATGGAAGGTAAGGTCTTTTATGTCTGGTTCGATGCACCCATCGAATACATCGCCTGTGCCAAGGAATGGGCCGATGCTAACGGCAAGACTGACGCCGATTGGGAACGCTGGTGGCGGACCGACAAGGGCGCCGATGACGTGCGCTATGTGCAGTTCATGGGCAAGGATAACGTCCCCTTCCACACGCTTAGCTTCCCGGCCACCATTCTGGGCTCGGGCGAGCCGTGGAAGATGGTCGATCACCTCAAGTCTTTCAACTACCTGAACTATGACGGCGGCCAGTTCTCGACCAGCCAAGGCCGTGGTGTGTTCATGGACCAGGCGCTGGAGATTCTGCCCGCCGACTACTGGCGCTGGTGGCTGCTGAGTCACGCGCCCGAAAGCAGCGATAGTGAGTTCACGTGGGAAAACTTCCAGCAGTCGGTGAACAAAGATCTGGCGGATGTTCTGGGCAATTTCGTAAGCCGCATCACCAAGTTCTGCCGCTCGAAATTCGGCGAAGCCGTACCCGAAGGTGGCAGCTACGGTGACCGCGAACAGGCGCTGATCGAAGAACTGACCAATCGCGTCCGCGCCTATGAAGGGCATATGGAGGCGATGGAGGTTCGCAAGTCCGCGCAGGAGTTGCGGGCAATCTGGGTCGCAGGCAACGAATACCTGCAGGCTGCTGCACCGTGGTCGACCTTCAAGGAAGACCCCGAGCAGGCTGCCGCGCAGGTGCGTCTGGGCCTGAACCTGATCCGCCTCTATGCCGTGCTCAGCGCGCCGTTCATCCCGGAATCTTCGGCCCGGATGCTGAGCGCCATGAACACGCTCGACACAAGCTGGCCGGATGACGTCGCGGGCGCACTGAGCGCCCTGCCCGCCGAGCATGAGTTCACGGTTCCCGAGGTTCTGTTCGCCAAGATCGCCGATGAACAGCGCGAAGACTGGCAAGGACGATTTGCCGGAACGCGGGACTAGGTTCCGGTTTATCCAGAATGATCTGAAAAGGGAGCCATGACGGCTCCCTTTTTATTTCAGGGGTACGTCCTTTTGCGTCAGGTAGTCATGCGATACGCCACGTGCCGTGCGGATGTAGGCATAAGTACGCCAACTTTCAGTGAAAATCTCTGATCCACAACACCTGGATCCGCACCAACACGCTTGAGATATTGCCGCAAAACAGCCATCCTGCATCGGAGTTCCGTCGACTCGGCTAGTCCCAACGGCCCTGTCAGACCAAAAAAACGTGCATATTGAACGAGGCTTTTGCCATGTCCCTTGCTTTGAAGATTTCAGATTCCCGTCGCAGCGGTGGGATTGCATCAGTCTGCCGTCATGCAGCTGTTCTGGCCTGCCTGGGAATTGCGCTTCCCGCGTTGGCTCAGGAACAGGGCGACGCGCCCGCTCCGAAAGTTTCAATAGCAGCTGCCTATTCCGAGGAAATCGTGGACGAGGCGGTGTTTATCGGGCGTGCCGAAGCCATCGACAAGGTGGACATTGTGGCGCGGGTCAGCGGTTTTCTGGAAAGCCAGAATGTCGAAGATGGCTCGCCCGTTCAGGAAGGTGATCTGCTGTTTACAATCGAACCAGATCTTTACGAAGCAACGCTTGAAGCGCGCAAAGCGGATCTGGACCGTGCCGAAGCCAATCTGGAACTGGCTAAAGTCGATCTGGCCCGAAAGGAAGAACTGTTCCGGCGCGACGCCACCCCGGAATCCGAACGCGATATCGCTAGGGCCAACGAACTTGTCGCCGAGGCCGAGGTCAAAGCCGCCCATGCGGCAATTCAGCAGGCTGAACTGGACCTGAGCTATACCCAGATCATGGCCCCCTTCTCGGGCCGCATCGGGCGGGTCGCCACAAGTGTCGGCGACGTCGTCGGCCCTAACAACCCACCATTGGTCACGCTGGTGCGCGAAGCGCCGATCTATGTGAACTTCTCACTCAACGAAAAGCAGTTCATCTCGGTGCTGGAAACTGTTGGCGAAAATCCCACCACCCTGGTCGAAAGCGACAAAAGCCCTGTCGTCAAGGTCATCTTGCCAAACGGGTCTGAATTACCGGAAACCGGCGAGATCATCTTTGTGGACAACCGCATCGACCCGCTGACCGGCGCGATTACTGTTCGGGCCGAGTTCGAAAACCAGGGCCGCCTGATCGTGGATGGCGCCTTTCTGAGTGTTCATATCGAAGCATTGGAGCCGACCCTGCAGGTTCTGGTCCCACAGGCGGCCCTGCAGCGCGACCAGCGAGGAGAATTTGTTCTGGTCGTCAATGACAAGCAGATGGTTGAACAACGCTACATCACGACCGGCGACGTTGTCGGTACGGCGATCATCGTTCTGGACGGGTTGCGCGAAGGGGAAAGCGTGATTGTCGAGGGCCTGCAACGTGTTCGCCCTGGCGTCGCCGTTGACGCCGTTGTGGCCGCCGAGCAGCCGGGAGAATAACTGATGTTCTCAGCCCTGTTCATCAGCCGGCCCAAGCTGGCTCTGGTAATTTCACTGGTTCTTACGATCATGGGGGCCATCGGATATCTGGTTTTGCCGGTCGCGCAATTCCCGGACATCACCCCGCCCGTTGTCAGCGTGACGACCACTTATACCGGCGCGAACGCCGAAACCGTGGAAAACACCGTTGCCGCCCCGATCGAGGCTCAGGTCAACGGCGTCGACGACATGATCTATATGACGTCGACCTCGGCCGATAACGGCTCTTACTCGCTGAACGTCACGTTCGAGGTCGGCACGGACCCCGACATTGCGTCCGTGAACGTGCAGAACAGGGTGGCGCAGGCTATGTCGTCGCTGCCAACCGAGGTGACATCTTCGGGCGTAGTGACCCAGAAGGCGTCGACGAACATGCTGCTTCTGGTGACCTTGACGTCACCGAACAACACCTATGACAGCGTGTTCCTGTCGAATTATGCGTCCATCAACCTCAAGGACGCGCTGGCGCGGGTTCAGGGCGTCGGCAAGGCGGATGTTCTGACCAATCTGGAATATGCCATGCGTATCTGGATGGACCCGGACAAGATGGCTGCGCTGTCAATTTCGCCCGGCGATGTGATCAATGCGATCCGGGAACAGAATATCGAAGTTTCCGCCGGTTCGATCGGCTCACCACCCGTCCCCGAAGGGCAGACCTTTCAATACACGATCAAGACCAAAGGTCGCCTGACCTCGGCTGATGAATTCGGCGATATTGTCATCCGGACCGGTGATGCTGGCGCGATCGTACGGGTCAAGGATATCGCGCGCGTGGAACTTGGCGCCCAGTTCTATTCCGCCTCAGGCTATTTCCAAAGTGTCCCGGCGACGGTTCTTGGCATCTATCAGGCCCCCGGCGCAAACGCTCTGGCGGTGTCCGAACGTGTTCAGGCAGAGCTGGAGCGTCTGTCCCGATCCTTCCCGACGGATGTCGAATATGCCGTGCCCTTCAACACCACGGATTTTGTCGAGCAATCGCTGAACGATGTGGTCTCGACACTTATCCTGACGTTTATTCTGGTTATCTCGGTCGTATTCGTTTTCCTTGGCAGTTGGCGTGCGACCATCATCCCGGCGGTTGCAATCCCGGTATCGCTAATCGGTACTTTCGCGTTCCTTCTGCTGTTTGGTATGTCACTGAACACGATCTCGCTGTTTGCGCTGGTGCTAGCCATTGGGATCGTGGTGGACGACGCCATCGTTGTGGTGGAAAACGTCGAACGGATCATCGCGGATGAGGGGTTGTCCCCCGCCGAGGCCACCCGCAAAGCGATGGGTCAGATCACCGGGCCGGTTATCGCAACAACGCTGGTTCTGCTGGCCGTGTTTGTCCCCGTGACGTTCATGCCCGGTATCTCGGGGCGTCTGTATTCGCAATTTGCCGTCACGATCTCGACCGCTGTCGTGATTTCCTCGGTCAACGCCCTGACACTTTCTCCGGCATTGTGTGGCCTGGTTCTGAAGGCACGCTCTGGCCCGCCCAAGGGCGTACTGGCGCTGTTTGAAAGGTTCATCGGCGGCGTACGAAACGGCTATGTCGCAATCGTTCGCAAGTTGCTGATCATTCCGGTCGTTTCGCTGGGGATCATTGCGGCCATCGCCATGGGCGCAGGTACCATCATGTCCAACACGTCCAGCGGTTTCCTTCCGCTTGAGGATAACGGCTACCTGTTCGTCGACGTCCAGCTGCCGGATGCCGCGACGCTGGAGCGGACCGAGACGGTGACAAAGCGTGTGGACGACCAGATCCGCGAGATTCCGGGGGTCGCGAACACGGTTCTGGTCAACGGCTTTTCCCTGCTCAACGGTACAACAACGAACGGCGCGGCCATTTTCGTCAATCTCGATAACTGGGACGAGCGGCGCGAGGACGACCTGAGCGCGGATGCCATCCTGCAAAAGGTACTGGCCATCGCATTCGGAGAGTCGGCGGCTTCAATCGTTGCCTTCAACCCACCGCCCATCCAGGGTCTGGGTATGTCGGCCGGTGTCGAAATGGAGGTTCAGCAAACCGGTGGCGGATCGCCTCAGGATCTGGCCTCGGCGGTTGGGTCCTTTGTCTATGCAGCCAACCAGCGGCCTGAAATCGGTCAGGCGTATACGACGTTCCGCGCAAACGTGCCGCAATTGTTCGTCGATCTGGACCGGGAAAAAGCCAAGACCCTGCAAGTATCGGTGGCCGAGGTCTTTCAAACCATGCAGGCGCAGCTGGGATCGTATTATGTCAACGATTTCAACCTGTTTGGCCGCGTCTACCGGGTGATGATCCAGGCCGAGGGATCGTACCGTGACAAGGTCGAGGATATCTCGAACCTGTATGTCCGCTCGACCAAGGGCGAAATGGTTCCGCTGGGTACGTTGATCGATATCGAAAACGTGCTGGGGCCGGTTCTACTGAAACGGCACAACCTGTTCCGGTCGGCTACGGTGACGGCCGTGCCCGCCGAAGGGATGTCGACGGGTGACGCGATCAACGTCATGACCGAGGAATCATCTACCGCCCTGCCCCCGGGCTATGCGTTCGAATGGACGGGTACGGCGCAGCAGCAGCTGGCCTCGGGCGGTCTGGTGATCGTGATCCTCGGGTTGGCCATCCTGTTCGGCTATCTGTTCCTTGTGGGGCAATATGAAAGCTGGACCCTGCCGGTTTCGATCCTGCTATCGGTGATCGTTGCCCTGTTCGGGGCCGTGGCTGCCGTGGCTATCGTTGGAAGCGATATCAACCTGTATACGCAGATCGGGATGATCATGCTGGTGGGGCTTGCCTCGAAGAACGGCATTCTGATCGTCGAATTCGCAATGGAGCAGCGCGCCAATGGACTGTCGGTTCGCGACGCCGCTGCCGAGGCTGCGTATCAGCGTTTCCGGGCCGTGATGATGACCGCGCTGTCGTTCCTTTTGGGGGTTGTCCCACTGCTGGCCGCCAGCGGTGCGGGGGCTGCCAGTCAAAAGGCCATTGGTGTCGCGGTCTTTGGCGGGATGCTTGCCGCTACGGTGGTCGGTGTGGTTCTGGTTCCAGTTCTCTATGCGGTCATGCAGGGGCTGCGGGAATGGATCAAGGGGACCAACCGAAAGGGCCCGGAACCCACCGAAGACGCTGCCTAATTTCGCCGGAAAAACTAAACGCCCCGCAAACACTGCGGGGCGTTTTTTTGTGTCGCCTTGATGGTGCTCCGGTCAGAAACGCATTTGGTGGCGCGTATTCAAGAATACCGAGACCTGTCGGCCAATTTGCCAAACCTTCCGGTTTGTACGCATTCAAACCGCCCTTTTGTCCGATTTGTACATCTCTGATCGCGGGCGCACGGCCCCGAAACCTCAGACGCGGGTGGTGGCGTCCACGGCACTTTTCCAGCGGTCATACTTTTCAATGCGTGTCGCCTCATCCATGGCCGGATCGAACCGGCGGTCGAGAGACCACTGAGCCTGAAACTCTTGCATATCCGGATAGACCCCTGCCTTCATTCCCGCCAGCCAGGCTGCGCCGAGTGCTGTCGTCTCGAGAACATTGGGGCGATCAACCGGGGCGCCCAGAATGTCCGACAGGAATTGCATCGCCCAGTCTGACGCGCTCATGCCGCCGTCGACGCGCAGGACCGGTCCAGCGTCACCGGCATCCCAATCCGCGCGCATTGCTTCCAACAGATCGCGGGTCTGATAACCGACGCTTTCCAGTGCCGCGCGGGCAAATTCAGCAGGGCCCGAGTTGCGGGTCAGGCCATAGACCGCGCCCCGGCATTCCGCGTTCCAATACGGTGCGCCCAATCCGACAAACGCCGGAACAAGAACCACGTCCTGCGTTGGATCAGCTTGTTCAGCGAGCACCTGAGTCTGAGATGCGGACTGGATGATTTTAAGCCCGTCGCGCAGCCATTGAACAACGGCACCGGCGACAAAGATCGACCCTTCCAGCGCATAGGTCGGCTTGCCATCCAGCTGATAGGCAATGGTGGTCAGCAGCTTGTTCTGCGACTGCACCGGGGCATCACCCGTATTGAGCAAGGCGAAGCAGCCCGTGCCGTAGGTTGATTTCATCATCCCTGGCGCAAAACACGCCTGCCCGACTGTGGCGGCCTGCTGATCGCCTGCAACGCCGAGGATGGGGATTTCACCGCCGAACAATTCCGGAATGCTTGCGCCAAAATCTGCGGCGCAGTCCCGAACCTCTGGCAGCATGGCCAGAGGAATGTCGAGCATGTCGCAGATCGTGCTGCTCCACCTGCCTTTGCGGATGTCATAGAGGAGTGTTCTGGCCGCATTGGTTGCATCGGTGGCGTGAACCTTGCCGCCCGTCAGTTTCCAGATCAGGAAACTGTCGACGGTACCGAACAGCAAATCCCCGGCGTTGGCCTGTTCCCTTGCACCTTCCACGTTGTTCAGTACCCACGCCAATTTGGTGCCGGAGAAATAGGGATCGAGCAGCAGGCCGGTCCGGTTCTTCACCATCTCTTCATGCCCTGCATCACGCAGCGCGCGACACATGTCGGCTGTTCTGCGGTCTTGCCAAACGATCGCGCTGTGAATGGGCTGACCGGTATGTCGGTTCCATACCAGCGTTGTTTCGCGCTGGTTCGTGATGCCGATGGCGGCAATCTGTGCCGCGGACAACCCGGCCTGTTCGATGGCCGAACGGCAGGTCGCAACGGTCGTGGACCAAAGATCGGCCGGATCATGTTCGACCCAGCCGGAGGCCGGGAAATGCTGCGCAAATTCTTCCTGCGCGACAGCGGCGATGTTCATGGCGGCATCAAAAACGATTGCGCGCGTTGAAGTGGTTCCCTGATCAATCGCTAGAACGTGCGTCATCCCTGCCCCTCATTTCCAGATAAACCCCGTGTATCATAAAGAAAATCCCGGGGCCGCCTAGCCCCCGGAATAGTGTTTCACCCCGGTCCGACAGAGACGGTTCGCGCAATTTGGCGCATCACGGCCATGCCTGTCCGCCCGGACTATTCCGCCGCGGCCGAAGCGCCATTGTTACGGTACCCGGCCATCCAATCGTCAAGCGCCCCAATCTGGTGCTGATCCATGCGCAGGCCCAGCTTGTTGCGCCGCCAGACCACATCCGCAGCAGTCTGCGCGTATTCGTGGTTCATCAGCCAGATGACCTCTTGTTCGGTCAGGGTTGCGCCAAAATCGGCACCCAGATCTGTCTGATTTTTGGCACTGCCCAGAACTTCCCATGCCTCGGTCCCATAGGCTCGTACCAGCCTGAGCGCCCATGGTCGGGTCAGAAAGGGGAAATCCGTCTGCAGACACTCGACCACGTCGGCAACACCATTCACTGGAAAATCACCGCCGGGCAGCGGCACGCCTGCTGTCCATGGTCCGGGCAGATCGGGGAAGTGCTCTGCGATCTTTTCAAGCGCGCTTTCGGCAAGGCGGCGATAGGTTGTGATCTTGCCGCCAAAGACGTTCAGAACCGGCGCCCCGCCTGCTGCATCGACCTTGAGCGTATAGTCGCGGGTCGCCGCCGTCGCGCTGCTGGCGCCATCGTCATAAAGCGGGCGGACACCGGAATAAGTCCAAACCACATCGTCGCGCGAAATCGTGCGTTCGAAATACTTCGACGCGAAGGCGCAGAGGTAATCCTGCTCGGCCTCAGTACAAACCGGTGGTTCGGACAAGTCGGTGTGATCGTGATCGGTGGTTCCGATCAGGGTAAATTCATGTTCGTAAGGGATGGCAAATATGATGCGCCCATCCTCACCCTGAAAGAAGTAGCATTTGTCGTGATCATAGAGCTTTCGGGTCACGATGTGGCTGCCGCGAACCAAACGCACACCGTCGGTCGAGTCAATGCGGATTTTCGACTGGATGATGTCACCAACCCACGGACCGCCTGCGTTGATCAGCATCCGGGCCTGCACCACGCGGGTCGTACCGCTGGCGAGATCGCGGATCGTGATGTTCCACAGATCACCTGCCCTTTCGGCCGATTCAACTTTGGTGCGTACCAGTATCTGCGCGCCTCGGGTTTCGGCATCGCGGGCATTGAGGACGACCAGCCGCGAATCCTCGATCCAGCAATCTGAATATTCATAGGCCGTGCTGAACTTCTGTTGCAATGGCCGCCCTTCGGGGACTGTAGCCAGATCGACAGAGCGTGTGCCCGGCAGGATCTCGCGCCCGCCAAGATGGTCGTAAAGGAACAGCCCAAGGCGGATCAGCCATGCTGGACGGCGACCATGCATCCAAGGCATCACGCGCCGCAATAAGCGCGAGGTCGGCGTTTCGGCGTCAAAGCGCATATCGGTGTGGTATGGCAGCACAAAACGCATGGGCCAGCTGATATGAGGCATGGCGCGCAACAGGGTTTCCCGTTCGATCAGCGCCTCGCGCACCAGCCGGAATTCGAAATACTCCAGATACCTCAGACCACCGTGAAACAGCTTGGTCGAGGCCGAGGACGTGGCCGAGGCAAGATCGTTCATCTCGGCCAGCATGACCGACAGGCCACGCCCGGCGGCATCACGGGCAATGCCGCATCCGTTTATCCCGCCACCAATGACAAAAAGATCGAAAATCTGGCTGTCGTTTTTACTCACGGCCAACCGACTCCTCTCGTTGAACGCCACGCGCATGTTTATGCGAGCAGCATTCGGATGATCAATCTATTTTTTCGTTTATGTTCGTTTGAGCAAGAAGTAGCTTTGATAGTGACCCGTACAGCCCAAAAAAGTTGCAGATACAACGAAAAAGAACGAAAACGATCAGAACCGCGAATCGCAGGAGCCTGAAATGTCCCTTTCCTTTCGGCAATCCGACATACTTGAGATCGCCAAACAGGAAGGCCGCGTTACCGTGGACGGCCTGGCGGACCGGTTCGGAGTCACGGTTCAGACCATTCGGCGGGACCTGACCGAGCTTTCGGATGCGGGCAAGCTGGACCGGGTTCATGGCGGCGCGGTTCTGCGGTCGGGCGTTTCGAACATCGGATACGAGGACCGACGCGACCTGAACGAAGAGGCCAAGGCCCGTATCGCCGCCAAATGCGCGGCCGACATTCCCGATGGCGCGTCGCTGTTCCTCAATATCGGCACATCGACCGAAGCCGTCGCCCGCGAGCTGTTGGGCCACAAAAACCTGATGGTCGTGACCAACAACATGAACGTTGCCAATATTCTGGTAGCCAATCCCGATTGTGAAATCGTCGTGGCGGGCGGAGTTCTGCGCCGCTCGGATGGTGGTCTGATCGGGAATCTGACGGAAACAACCATCAAACAGTTCAAGTTCGACTATGCGGTTATCGGGTGTTCAGCACTGGATCAGGATGGCGACCTGCTGGATTTCGACTTTCAGGAAGTACATGTGAGCCAGACGATCATCGGACAGGCACGGCAGACCTGTCTGGTCGCCGATCAGTCCAAATATCAACGCACGGCCCCGGCGCGTATTGCGTCGCTTTCCCGGATCGACAGGTTCTATACCGATCTCCCGCTTTCACCCGATCTGGCTCGGCAGTGTCAGGACTGGGACACGCAGGTTGTTGTGTGCCGGTAATCTGGCATGACCCCCACCAAGACCACGGAAATTTCTCATAAAACGAGAGCGGAAAATCCTGCCGCTTGCCAGATGCGGGTTGGGGTGACACTATCCGGTTAATTTGAAAGTCGTCGCACGGGAGGGGAGGACCGGGCAATGATTGCGCTTTTGTTTGCGATGTTTACGGCCACGATGGGCTTGAATTACTTTGGAAAAAGAACCGCCGGGGACGTGCTGTTCTTTGTGACGCTGTTGCTCAGCGCCTATTGGCTGAAGTTCCACGCAACGACCCAATTGTCGATACAACTTTAGGATGCGGAGCCCATGCGCATGACCATTACGCCTGAATTGTCCCGCACCCTGAACGCGCTTGCCACCTTTGCCGTGGGCGTCGTGTTGCTGCTTGCGTTCTTCTATCAGCTGAAGCTCTATGAGCTGCCCTGCCCCTTGTGCCTGTTGCAGCGGGTTGGCTTTGTCGCGGTGGGTGTTGGGCTGGGTCTGAACCTGCTCTATGGCCCGCACCCGCGCCACTATGCGATGATGCTGATCGCCGCGCTGTTCGGCGGCGGCGTCGCGGTGCGGCAGATACTGCTGCACATCGTGCCCGGAACCGGACACTATGGTTCGCCCGTACTTGGGCTGCACTATTACACCTGGGCCGCGATCTGCTTTTTCCTGATCATTCTCGGAACGGCGGTCATGCTGATGTTCGACAGCCAGTTCAGAACATCCGAGGAAACCAAGGCCCAGCCACGGTTTGGCGGCAGCAAGCTGGCAATGGCGGCCTTTTTCTTCATGCTGGGGTTGGCGGTGCTGAATGCGGTGGCCACGCTGGTCGAATGCGGTCCGGGGATTTGTGATGACCCACCAACAAGCTACAAACTGATTGACGAGGCCGAAGGTTAAGCCCGATGATGTAAGGGATACAGGCAAGGAGGCACGGAATGGGGCTGCTGGGGCAACCGCTGGGCTATTACGACTACCTGACATTTGTGGCGCTGATATTGCTGCTGGCTGCGGTGATGGCCCTGTTTTTGTTCATCATGGGACTGCCGGGCAGGATCGCCCTAAAGCGCAACCATCCACATGCCGAAGCGGTCAAGATCATGGGCTGGGCCGGATTTCTGGCCGTAATCCCGTGGATTCACGCCTTTATCTGGGCGTTCCACGAAGGGATAACCGTCGATCTGCGTAGATTTCCAAAGGAAGAGCGTGATGCGATCCGCAAGGAAATCGAACGCATGGGCGGCAAGGTGAAGCCCGAATATCAGGACCATGCCGATCAAGGTTCTGACCCCGACACCACGCAAAAAAGCTGATCCCGGAAGGCCAGAAATAATATGTTCGTCGCCCTGAGTATCACGCTTTTCTACATCATTTTCGTCTGGTTCATTTTCTTCAAGGCGAAATGGCTGAAGTTCAACATCGTCTGGGGGGTCGTTTCCTTTTGGGTCGGCGCGCATCTGCTGCTGATATTCCTTGTGGCGCTGCGGTTCTTTCAGCCCTACTCGATCGACAGTCACGTTGTGCGCTCGACCATTCAGATCGTGCCCAAGCTGACCCAGCCAACCATTCTGACCGAAGTTCTGGTCGAACCGAATACGATAGTGACGAAAGGCGATCCGCTCTATCGGTTCGACGACACGGTGTTTTCGCTGGCCGTGGACAACGCCAAGGCACAGCTGGTTGCCGCCGAGCAGAACGCCAAGATCCTTGAACAGGATGTCATAGCCGCCACCGAGGGGCTGGAACGCGCAAATGCGCAACTGGCCTACGCCCAGACCCAAAAAGCCCGGTACGAAAATCTGGTTCCTGCAGGAGGCGCACGGCAGGATGAACTGGACCGTTGGAACGAACAAGTTCACGAAGATCTGGCGCAGGTCAAACAGGCCGAGGCCAATCTGCAAAAGGCGCAACTGGCGCTGGAATCCGAAATCGACGGGGTGAATACAGGTATCCTGCAGGCGCAGTCGCAACTGGCAGAGGCCGAGTATTTCCTTGAGAACACAACGATCTACGCGCCGGAAAACGGCATGATCGTATCACAGCAGGCCCGTCCGGGGCTGGTGGTCGGTGACATCCGACTGGGCGCCATTGCCAGCTTTGTCACCGAAGACGCTCCGTATATTCTGGCCACGTTCCGGCAGCAGAACCTGAAATTCGTTGAACCCGGCCAGCCGGTCGAGGTGGCGCTGGACCTGTATCCGGGCGAAATCCTCAATGGCAAGGTCGAGGCGGTCTGGTGGGCCACGCGGCAGGGGCAGTACCTGCCTTCGGGCCGCCTGCCCGGCTTTGAACTGCCGAAACTGCCCGGCCGGATCGCTGTTCAGATTACGGTGGACGTCCCCGAAGGGCATCAGTTTCCGGCAGGCGGCCATGCGGCGGTCGCCATCTATACCGGTCAGGGCAAGAGTTTTGAGTTCCTGAGGCGCATCAATATCCGCCTCTACTCGTTCGCCAACTTCATCAGACCGCTGGACATCTGAGGATGCCCCAAAACAAAAACGGTGAGCACATGATACGGGCAAAGGCAGGACGGTTTGGAATATTAGGCAGATCGGTCGCCCCGGCCATCTGTGTAGTGGGATTGCTGGCAGCCTGCGCTCCGGTCGGGCCGGATTTCGTCCGCCCCAGTTCGCCGGTCGTCAAGCAATGGATCGAGGTGAACAGCCCCAACGCCAGTCAGGGCAGCGGGCTGACCTCGCGCAGCGCGCCGGTGGTCAAGTGGTGGGAAACGTTCAATGACCCCACGCTGAACCGGCTGATCGCGGACGCATACGCGCAGAACCTGTCGTTACAAGTGGCGGGGGCCCGCGTTCTGCAGGCCCGTGCGCAGCTTGGGATCGCGTTTGGCGAGCTTTACCCGCAATCGCAGGCGGTCGGCGGGTCCATCTCGCAACGCAGGATCAGCGAGAACCTGAATCCCATTGCGGACATCAACCGGGTCATTCCGCTGGATACCGAATTCGCGACCTCGCAGGTTGGCTTTGATGCCCAGTGGGAACTGGATGTCTGGGGCGCGCAGCGGCGGGGCGTTCAGGGGGCCCGGTCCAATCTGGCCTTGCAGGTGGCGAATTATGACGACGCGCTGGTCACGCTGACCGGAGATGTGGCCGCGATCTATATCAATATCCGGGCGTTGCAGGAAACGCTGGGGGTCGCGCGTGAAAACATCCGATTGCAGCAGGAATCGGCGGATCTGACCGAGTTGCGGTTCAACAACGGCGTCACGACCGAACTGGACGTGCAGGAATCGACGGCGTTGCTGAACAACACCAAGGCGTTGGTGCCCACACTGGAAAGCGATCTGCAACAGGCCAAGAATGCGCTGGCGGTGCTGCTGGGCACGACGCCTTCGCGCATGACCGGATTGCTAGGCAGTTCGCGCCCCATTCCGACGGCGCGGGCCAATGTTGCCGTGGGCGTTCCGGCAGAATTGTTGCGCCGGCGTCCCGATATCCGGGCGGCTGAGCTGGCGGCGGCGACGCAATCGGCGCAAGTGGGAATTGCGATGGCGGATCTGTACCCGCAGTTCATCCTGTCGGGTTCGATCGGGTTACAGGCCTCCAGCGGGCGCGACCTGTTCAGCTCGAACAGCGGCACCGGTCTGGCGAGTGCCGGTGTTGTCTGGAACGTGCTGAACTATGGCCGGATCAAAAACAACGTGCGGGCACAGGACGCGGCCTATCAGGGGTTGATCGCGAATTACCAGAACACGGTCCTGTCGGCCTATTCCGAGGTTGAAAGCGCGATGGTGGCCTATGCCGAGGCGCGCAAGCAGGTGGTGTTTTATCAGCGCAGCGTCGAAGCCTCGCAACGCGCGGCGGGCATTGCGGTCAGCCAGTATACCGACGGCATCGCGGATTATTCGCGTATTCTGAACACGCAGACCGCCCTGCTGCGGTCACAGGCCAATCTGATCGAGGCGCGTCAGCAGGTGTCGTCGAATCTGGTGGCGATCTACAAGGGTCTGGGTGGCGGATGGCAGATCCGGCAAAATCAGGAGTTCCTGCCCGAAACCGTACTTGCGGAAATGGCTTATCGCACAGACTGGGGTGATCTGCTGGAGAAGGACCCGACTGGCGTCAGTCTGGAATAAGCCTATTTCGTCAGCCCACGGATACCGCCCGAGATCAGGATGTTGACCTCGTACAATACACGCGGCGCGGCCAGACCGCCGGGGCTGGCGAGGTAGTTCGGGCTCCATTCCGGATCGAATTTCTGTTTGAACGACCGCAGCCCCTCAAAGTGATAGAACTGTTCGCCGTGTTGATAGACAAAGCCGCCGATCCGGTTCCAGATCGAGGCAAGCTGTCGGTTTTCAATGCCTGAAAACGGCGCGGCACCCAGTGAGAACCAGTGAAACCCCTGTGCCGATCCCCATAGCATCATCTCGGCGAACAGGGCGTCCATGACAAAGCTTGGGCTGTCTGGTTCGTATCGCATCAGGTCCAGCGACAGCTCGCTTTTGTTGCCACCCTGAAACAGGTTGGCGAAGGCGACGATCCTGCCGGTTTCACCATCGCGCAGAACGGCGTGGTCGAAATAGGACAGGTAATGTTCGCTGAACCCGCCAAGGGCAAAGCCCTTCTCCTCCCCCGCCTTGTTAGTAAGCCAGTGGTCCGAGATTGCGCGCAATTCAGGCAGGATCGGGCCAAGTTCCTCTTTCGGGATGATCTCGAACACGTATCCTTCGCGCTCGGCCCGGTTACGTGCCTGACGGAAACCTTTCTTGGGCTTGCCGTCGAGCGAGAAATCCTTGAGCGGCACGCGCGCGACCTCACCGATTTTCAGGATCGACAGGCCCAGATCAAGGAAGGTGGGCAGGTATTTGGTAGAGACACTGTAAAAGGCACACAGCTTGCCTTCGCGATCTGCCATCTCGCGCAGTTGCCAGACCAGCTGCTGGCCCGCCTTTTCGTCGCCCACCGGTTCACCCTTGGAGATCAGCGCGTTGCCGGTATCGGCATAGGCAATAAAGGCGGTTTCATCCGGCGAGATCAGGAATTGCTTGTCTCCGGTCAGGGATATCTGCGCCTCGGTATCCTCACTCTCCATCGCCAGACGGCGCACGACCTCGGGGATTTCGGTCTGTTTTATTTCGGGAATTTCATGGCCGAACAACGAATTGACGGCGACCACACCGATGATCACGGCCACCACAAGGCTGGAGCGCAAAAAGCGTGAAGCGTCGCCGTTCCAGGCAAAATCCCACCACAGCGCGTTCTGATAATCCACGTGGGAATAGGCAAAGAGGCCCACCCAGAAGATCACGGCCATCAGTGCCACGATGCTGACCAGCCACGGGATGTTCAGCCGAAAGATCGACGCGCCGCTGACGCGGTAGAAGGCGCCACGAGACAGGGCCAGCATGGCGATGGTCGCCAGCATGCACAGCGCCTCATGCGTATCCAGCCCCTTGGCCAGTGAGGCGAAGAACCCCACAACCATCAGCCCCATCGCCAGTATCCACGCGCGGTAAAGCTTGCGGAACAACCCGCGCGAAATCAGGATCAGCAGCACGCCGACAATGCTGCCCAGCAGGTGCGATGCCTCGACAAAAGACAGCGGCAGGAATTCACGCAGAAGGCCCAGATTTGCAGAACTGGCGGGCAATGCGCCTGATACCAGCAGGATTACTCCAGCGACCGCCGAAACACCCGCCGCAACCATCGGAATGATCGGTCTGGTCACCCGATAGGCCCAGCTTGCCGCCCCGCCGATTGCACGTCGTTGGGATACGGCCCAGGCGATCCCGATGGACAGGCAGGCAATGGCGAACGGCAGAAACGTATAGACGACCCGATAGAGCAACAACGCCGCGATGATATCCGACCTGCCCGACGCCCCGAGCCCGGCGATCAGGGTGGCCTCGAACACGCCAATCCCGCCGGGTGCGTGGCTGAGGATTCCGACGGCAATGGCGGCGATATAGACGGTGAAAAAGTAGGGAAATCCAACGCCAAGATCATCCGGCATCAGCACGTACAGGGTCATCGACGCGCCGAACAGATCGCCGATCGCGGCCAGTGTCAGCAGACCGGCCAGACGACCGCCCGGCAGGTTGAAGGCAAACCCGGCCAACGAGAATTTGCGCCCGCCACGGGCCAGCCAGATGAACAGGGATGCCAGGCCAAACAGCATAAGAACGCCAATGCCGGTTTCGGTAATCTCGCTGATGGGCAGGACCTGAGAAATGCCGTCCGGATGAAAGGTCAGCAACAGGCCAAGGATCAGCACAAGCCCCATCCAGAACGCCACCCATGAGGTTGCGATCACCCCGGCCACACGCCCTAGATCAAGCCCGAGCGAGGCGTAAATGCGGTATCTGATAGCGGTTCCGGTGATGTACGAAAAGCCGAGGCAGTTCGACACCGCATAACCGCTTGCACCAGCCATGCCCGCGACCGGCAGTGGCACCTTGCCTTCGGCAACGCTTTGAACCGCGAAAACGTCGTACAACGACAGTGACAGAAAGCTGAAAGCCGTCCAGCACACCGCGATGAACATCAGCCACCAGGACTTGGCCGCGATATCCGTTTGCACGTCGGTCCATTTCACGTGTGACGAAAGCTCGTGCAGAACCATCAGGGCGATCAGCGTGATCAGAATCGGGACCGAAATCCTGACCAGCGGCTTTTCCAGCAGCGCCGCAATGCGTTCGACCCACTGTTCGACGCGGGGCTCTTCACTTTGTTCCTGCGCGGTCATGATGGAATTCCCTGCCCGTATGCCATGAAACGACCTTTGGTTCTGTGCAACCGCGCAATCGGGCATCCCCATTTGCTGTGGCCGCTGGACCGAATAAAGACTTCACCGCAATCTGGCACATTTTCCTTGATGTTCAAAGCACTGCGCCAGCTTGCGAGGCTTTTTCCGGGCCGGACCTACAGACGCCCCTTGCGCGTCGACAGCAAAAGGTTGGTTTCCGACCGTGTAACCCCGTCCATGCGCCGGATGATGAAAATCACCTCGTCGAGTTCTTCGAGCGTCCCGGTGCCGATCTCGGCGATCAAATCCCAATGGCCGTTGGTCGAATGCACCGCACGTACCTGCCGCATGGCGGAAATCCGGGACATGATCCGTTCGGTACCGCGCCCCTCGATCCCCAACATCATAAGGCCGCGCACCGGGCTTTGCGCCACATCCTGTCGGGTGGTTACGGTAAAGCCGATGATCTCTCCGGACTGTTTGAGCCGCTGCAACCGGCTGCGCACGGTGGTGCGGGTCACCCCCAGTTGTTCCGAGAGTTCCGACAGCGAGGCACGCGCGTCCCGATGCAGGGCGTTCAGCAGCCGATTGTCCAGATCGTCCATCATCCGATTCCACTTTGGTCAAATCGGTTTCATTTTGAGCAATTTGCTCTCTTCCGGCAACCCGCTAGGTATCGCTAAATGGCATCATGGATACGCAAAACATTCTTCTGGTCGGAGCCCCCCTGGATGCGGGCAAACGACGTCAGGGGTGCCGGATGGGCCCGGACGCCTATCGTGTCGCCGGTCTGGAACGCGCATTGGCCGATCTGGGGCATCAGGTCACCGATCTGGGCGACGTTGCGCCAGATGCCGTCGACATCCCCGAGCACAACCATCTGTTTTCCCTGCCGGAATGCGTGGGCTGGACCCAAGCCCTAAGCCGGTCGGCACAGGAATGCGCCGCAAAGGGCGTGCCGATCTTCATGGGCGGTGATCATGCCCTGTCCATGGGAACCGTCACCGGTATGGCCGCGCACGCGCAGGCACAGGGCCGGCCGCTGTTCGTGCTCTGGCTGGATGCGCATAGCGATTTTCACACACCGGACAGCACCGGCAGCGGCAATCTGCATGGTACGCCGGTGGCTTACTTTACCGGGCAGCCCGGGTTTGAAGCCTTCCCTGCCCTGCCCGCACCGGTTCCGACCGACCGCGTTGGCATGATCGGCCTGCGCTCGGTCGATCCCGCTGAACGCGCGGCGTTGGAAAAGGATCGCGCCATGCTGGCCGACATGCGCAGCATCGACGAACATGGCATCAAGGCGCCCCTGATGGCGTTTCTGGACAGGGTGCGGGCAGCGGATGGTATTCTGCACGTGTCGCTGGATGTGGACTTTCTGGAACCAGCCATCGCTCCCGCCGTCGGCACAACCGTCCCCGGTGGCGCGACCGAGCGTGAGGCGCATCTGGTGATGGAGTTGTTGCATGAAAGCGGGCTGGTCCGCTCACTGGATCTGGTCGAACTGAACCCATTTCTGGACGAACGCGGCCGCACCGCAAAACTGATGGTAGATCTGGCCGCCTCACTCATGGGGCGCCGTATCTTTGACCGCCCAACCCGGAGTTTCTAAATGACCCAGCCATCAGATAAGGCGCTTGTGCCGTTCGTTTCGGTCGACAACATGATGCGGCTGATCCACCACGTCGGTGTGGAGCAGATGATCACCGAAATTGCGGCGCAAATCGAAGCGGATTTCAAACGCTGGGAGAGCTTTGACAAGACCCCCCGCATTCCGGCCCATTCCCCGCATGGCGTGATCGAGTTGATGCCGACATCGGATGGTGAGGCATATGGCTTTAAATACGTGAACGGCCATCCCAAGAACACGTCCGAAGGCCTGCAGACCGTGACGGCCTTTGGCCTGTTGGCAGATGTCTATACCGGATACCCGACCCTTCTGACCGAGATGACGATGCTGACAGCGCTGCGGACGGCGGCGACTTCTGCGCTGGTCGGCAGCTATCTTGCTCCGAAGAACGCAAAAACGATGGCGATGATCGGCAATGGCGCGCAGTCCGAGTTTCAGTGTCTGGCGTTCCGGGCAATGTGCGGCATCGATACGGTTCGTCTGTACGACACAGACGCAAATGCAACCGCGAAATGTGCCGCAAACCTTCAACGCACCGGGTTGACCGTGGTCCTGTGCAAAACCGCCGAAGATGCGATCGAGGGCGCGCAGATCATCACCACCTGCACCGCAGACAAGAAATATGCAACAATCCTGACCGACAACATGATCGGCCCCGGCGTGCATATCAACGCTATCGGTGGAGACTGCCCCGGCAAAACAGAGCTGCACCGGGACATCCTGCTGCGCTCGGACATCTTCGTGGAATATCCTGAACAGACCCGCATCGAAGGGGAAATTCAGGCCCTCGAAGCCGATCACCCCGTCACCGAAATCTGGCAGGTCATGGCTGGCCAAGCCGAAGGGCGTAAAGATGACCGGCAGATCACCCTGTTTGACAGTGTTGGTTTTGCGATCGAGGATTTTTCGGCGCTCCGCTACATCAAACGGGCGATTGAAGGCACCAGCTTTTTTGAACCTCTGGACATGCTGGCCGATCCTGACGATCCGCGCGACCTGTTCGGGATGCTGATGCGCGCCGGATGAACACCAGCGCGGCGGACCAGTGAATCGATAGAATGGAAAGGGGGCGCTGCCCCCGGAGTATTTTCAGCCAGATGAACAGGGGATCCGCTCTCCGACCGTAGCCAGAGAGCTTCACCTGGCGCGGTCATCGGCGCTCCCGCCTGTACCGCAGGTTCTTGATCGCACCAATGGGTTAAGGATCCGTTACTTCATCTGGCCCAAAATACTCCGGAGCGCGAGGCAGAGCCTCGCAATAAACCTGATTGGCCAAAAACGGTTGGCTGTGGCATCTAACCGGCAAGTGATGGCAGATAGAGGACGATGGCCGGAAAGGCCACCAACAACGCGATTGTCGCGGCATCCGCAATAAAGAACGGCATTACGCCGCGAAAGACGTCCTGTACGCTCAGGTCCGGGCGCACCCCCGCCACCACGAAGCAGTTCAAACCGATTGGCGGGGTGATCAGACAGAATTCGGCCATCTTCACCACAAGAATTCCGAACCAGATGGCGCACATCGGGCCGGACATGCCAAAGGCGCTATCTGCCGCACTCACGGTTTCCCCGCCGTTCAGCGCCATAACCGCCGGATAGACGACAGGCAGGGTCAGAAGCAGCATTCCGATGGCATCCATGAACATTCCCAGCACGGCATAGGCCAGCAAAATGCAGATCAAGATCAGCATGGGGGACATCTGCAGCGACGTGATCCAGTCAGAGAACGCGCCCGGCAAGTCAGCGAAGCCCAGAAAGCGGACGTATATCAGTACCCCCCAGATGATCGAAAAGATCATGGCCGTCAGTTTGGCCGTTTCCAGCAATGCGGACTTGAACTCAGCCCACCGCATTCCGTGGAACAGCGCAAAGCAGAACACGATGAAGGCTCCAATGGCGCCACCCTCGGTCGGGGTTCCCCAGGCCTGATCTCCGAACGGGTTGTAGACAAAGCAGATGATGATCAGGATGACGGCAACGATCGGCAAGGCTCCGGGCAGCACGACGAAGCGTTCGCGCCAGCTGAAACCGGTCACCGGCGGGCCGACGGTTTTAAAGATCACCGCGATGCCGACGATCAGCAACCCGTAGATCACTGCGGAAAAGGCGCCGGGGATGAACCCTGCCAGCAGCAGCTTACCCACGTCCTGTTCCACGATGATGGCGTAGATCACCAGAATTGCGGATGGTGGGATCAGCGAGGCGAGTGTTCCACCCGCCGCGACGACCCCTGCGGCGAAGCGCTTGTTGTAACCCACGGCCAACATTTCAGGGATGGCGATGCGGGCAAAAACCGCCGATGTGGCAACCGAAGCGCCGGACACGGCGGCAAATCCTGCGGTTGCAAAGACGGTCGAGACCGCGAGCCCTCCGGGAACCCAGGCCACCCAGCGTTTCGCTGCCTCGAACAACGCGCGGGTCAGACCCGCGTAGTAGGCCAGGTATCCAATCAGGATAAACGTCGGGATCAGGCTGAGCGTGTGCGAGGCGACCTTGGAATGGGGCACCTGCCCTGCGGTTTTGACTGCAACGGTCAGCGCCTTGCCAAAACGGTCCGGGTCATAGCCGAACTTGGCCCAGAATATCCAGACAAGCCCTACCAGACCCGCAAGGCCCGCGGCAAACGCGACCCGCATGCCAGTAACGACAAGGACCAGCAGCCCGCCTGTGACCCAAAGGCCGATGTCAATCGTGTCCATGCGCTATTCCTGCCCCTCAAGCTGCTCGGCTTCGGCAGCGGCCTGTGCTGCGGTGTCCTGTATCAGCGGCACTCCAGCGGGCTCTTCCAGACCCATTATGAATGCGCGCCCGTATCCCCAGATTTGCAGGATCAGCCGAAGGCACAAAACCGAGAAGGCAATCGGCGCCAGCAGTTTGGCGGGCCAGAGGGGGATGCCGATATCGATCGAGCTGTCGCGGCTCCATAGCGGCGCGCCAAAATCGAAGGACCGGTCAAAATGCGCCCAGCTGCCCCAGACCAGCGCCAGCATGAGGACGAGGATCAGGATCACCGAGATCAGCTCGAACAGCCACAATGCCCGCCCGCGCAAGCGCGAGATGACGATATCCATACGGATATGCCCGCCATCGCGCTGAACAAAGGAGACGCCAAGGAAGGCGATCAGGGGCATGGCCTGCTCGATCCAGTCCACATAGCCGGGCAGCGGTGCATTGAAGGCGTTTCGTCCGCCGACGGATACAACAGCAAGCACCATCAGCGAAAACACCGCAAATCCACTGAGCAGGGCCAGCACCCTTTCAAGCTTGAGTAAACGCTGATCCAAACGGCTCAGGAGGCTGCCATCCTCCAGCACCGTGGCATGTCCTGCCATCCCGGAATTCCCTTGTGTCGCGAAATCAGTCGTGATCCGGGCACCCGAGGGTGCCCGGTTTCAGGTCTCAGTTACCGCCGCGCTGCTGCTTCAGCGTGGCCTGAACGAGATCGTACAGGTCCTGTGCAGGCAGCCCTTGTTCCGACATATCGGCGATCCACTGTTCCCGGATCGGGTCAGCAGCCTTGGCACGGAATTCGTCAAGAACGGCATCGTCGATCGTGACTTTCTGCACGCCCTTCTCTTCCAGAACACCATCCCATTTCTTGAGCAGCTCGCCATAGTTGGCGAGGTAGTGCGCGATGGCTTCGTCGATAGAACTGTCCAGCGCCTCGCGATGTTCGGCCGGCAGGGCCTCATACGCCTCGATATTGACCACAACGGGGCAGTTCACGGTGCCGGGGTTCAGGTTGGCGGTCCACCAGTCGGCCTCGTTGATGGTGCCAAAGGACAGGTGGGCGTGCTGGGCAAAGGCCACAGTATCAACAACACCGGATTCCATCGCATTGAACGCCTCGGTCGCGGGTACTGATGTCGGAACGCCGCCGACCGCTTCGAACGCCTGACCCAGACCGCCGGTCGCGCGCACGCGCATGCCGTCGAATTCTGCAAGTTGGTCACGCGGGTCACCGGTACCCACCAGATTGTATTGCGGCATCGGTGAGGTCATCAGGATACGCGCGTTCCACTGCGCCATTTCATCCTTGACTGCCGGATGGGCATAGACTGCGTGGCTGACGGCCACCTCTTCATCCAGCGAATTCACGCCGAGGAAAGGCAGCTCAAGAACCGTGATCGCGCGGTTCTTGTCGCGGTGATAGCCCGCGCAGAACTGGGCCATCTCAAACGCGCCGATTTCGATGCCGTCCAGATTTTCCTTGGGTTTGGACAGGCCGCCATAGCTGACGTTGATGGTAAAGTCGCCGCCGGTCTTTTCGTTGACAAGCTCGGCCAGTTTTTCGACATGTTCGGTAAATGCGCGCCGTTTGCCCCAGACCGAGGCATTCCATTCGGTGGCCGACGCCTCGGCGACAAAGGCAAGGCTAATGGCGGCTACTGCCGCGCCGCTCAACATCTTGTGCATTTTATTCTCTCCCTGTGCGACGCCCCTTTGTCAGGGCGCTTGACGGTCAAGCTAGCGCCAACACTTGTGCCTGCCAACCCCTGCCGCCGGTGCCAGATCTAGCCACCCGGCAAACGGGAGCACGGCAATCGCTCGTGATCCGTCAGGTTGCGACCGGGAGCGCCGATAATTTGCAGGGTAAAGAGGGGATCGAAAATCCACACTTAGATCATTGTTATAGTTAAATTAATTTCTCCTATTTCGAAAAAGTTTACAAATTGACCGCAGAAGTAAAAATTTCTTTACAAACAAATTCAGGAAATACGGCAATTTATTTCTTTCTTTTCCGAACCCCGTATTATTCGACTTGGGGAGGAACCGGATCGACATTACCCAAACTGCGGGCAATATCGGTTCATGTAATCCAGTCCAGAGGGAGGAGCCTCAGAAATGACGACCGCTGCCCAGGCAGATGCCAAGGTGTACCCGCCATCCGCCGAAACCGTCGCACGTGCCCACGTTGATGCCGCGAAATATGCCGACATGTATGCGGCCTCGATTAACGACCCCGAGAAATTCTGGGATGAGCAAGGCAAGCGGGTCGACTGGATCAAGCCCTATACGCAGGTCAAGGACGTCAACTACAACTTCGGGAATGTCGGCATCAACTGGTATGCCGATGGTACACTGAACGTTTCTGCCAACTGTCTGGACCGCCACCTGAAAACCCGCGGCGACCAGACCGCGATCATCTGGGAGCCGGATGATCCAAACGATGCAGCACAACACATCTCTTATGCAGAGTTGCATCGTCGTACCTGCCGGATGGCCAACATTCTGGAATCGATGGGTGTTCGCAAGGGCGACCGGGTTGTGATTTACCTGCCGATGATCCCCGAAGCGGCCTATGCCATGCTGGCCTGCGCGCGGATCGGCGCCATTCATTCGATCGTCTTTGCCGGGTTCTCGCCGGATGCATTGGCCGCCCGTATCAACGGCTGTGAGGCCAAGGTTGTCATCACCGCCGACGAAGCCCCCCGCGGGGGCCGCAAGACGCCGCTGAAATCCAACGCGGACGCCGCCCTGCTGCATTGCAAGGACACGGTGAAGTGTTTGGTGGTCAAGCGCACCGGCGGTCAGACCACATGGGTCGACGGGCGCGACTATGACTATAACGAAATGGCGCTGGAAGCAGATGATTACTGCGCCCCCGCCGAGATGAATGCCGAAGACCCGCTGTTCATCCTTTATACCTCGGGTTCGACCGGCCAGCCCAAGGGCGTGGTGCACACGACCGGCGGTTATCTGGTCTATGCCTCGCTGACACATGAGGTCACGTTCGACTACCACGAAGGCGACATCTACTGGTGTACGGCAGATGTGGGCTGGGTCACCGGGCACAGCTATATCGTCTATGGTCCGCTTGCGAACGGGGCGACGACGCTGATGTTCGAGGGCGTGCCGACCTATCCGGATGCCAGCCGGTTCTGGCAGGTGTGTGAAAAGCACAAGGTGAACCAGTTCTATACCGCTCCCACCGCTCTGCGCGCGCTGATGGGTCAGGGCAACGAGTGGGTCGAGAAATGCGACCTGAGCGATCTGAAGGTTCTTGGCACCGTGGGCGAGCCGATCAACCCCGAGGCCTGGAACTGGTACAACGAGGTTGTTGGCGGTGGTCGCTGTCCCATCGTGGACACCTGGTGGCAGACCGAGACTGGCGGTCACCTGATGACCCCCCTGCCCGGCGCGCATGCTATGAAGCCCGGTTCGGCGATGAAGCCGTTCTTTGGCATCCTTCCGGTTGTTCTGGACCCGCAGTCGGGTGTCGAAATTCAGGGCAACGGGGTCGAGGGCGTTCTTTGCATCAAGGACAGCTGGCCCGGTCAGATGCGCACCGTCTGGGGCGATCATGAGCGGTTCGAGAAGACCTATTTCTCGGATTACAAAGGCTATTACTTCACCGGCGACGGATGCCGTCGCGACGAAGACGGTGATTACTGGATCACCGGCCGCGTCGATGACGTGATCAACGTCTCGGGTCACCGCATGGGTACGGCCGAGGTAGAAAGCGCGCTGGTGGCACACGCCGCTGTCGCCGAGGCTGCCGTGGTTGGTTATCCGCATGAAATCAAGGGGCAAGGCATCTATTGCTATGTTACCCTGATGAATGACCGCGAACCCAGCGATGAGTTGCTGAAAGAGCTGCGGACATGGGTGCGGACCGAAATCGGCCCGATTGCCAGCCCGGATGTGATCCAGTGGGCCCCCGGCCTGCCCAAGACCCGTTCGGGCAAGATCATGCGCCGTATCCTGCGCAAGATCGCCGAAAACGACTTTGGCTCGTTGGGTGACACTTCGACACTAGCCGATCCGTCGGTTGTCGAAGACCTGATCGAAAACCGCGCGAACAAGTGAGGGTGTGATGGACGCTGCCACAACCACCACCCCCGCCGTACTGATCCTTCTCGGCCCTCCCGGCGCCGGGAAGGGCACACAGGCACGGATGCTGGAAGACAAGTTCGGGCTGGTGCAACTCAGCACCGGTGATTTGCTGCGTGCGGCGGTTGCCGCAGGCACCGAGGCGGGCAAGGCTGCCAAGGCTGTCATGGAAGCCGGCGATCTAGTCAGTGACGAGATCGTCATTGCCATCCTGCGCGACCGTCTGGTCGAACCTGATTGCGCGCGCGGTGTCATTCTGGACGGCTTTCCGCGCACCACGATTCAGGCAGAGGCACTGGACGGTCTGCTGTCGGAAACCGATCAGAAGATCAACGCAGCCATCAGCCTTGAGGTCGAGGATGCCGAAATGGTGATCCGTATCTCGGGCCGCTACACCTGCGCCGGATGCGGCGAAGGGTTTCACGACCAGTTCAAGAAACCGGCGGTCGAAGGCGTTTGCGACAAATGCGGCAAGACCGAGTTCAGCCGCCGCGCCGACGACAACGCGGAAACCGTGGCTTCGCGCCTTACGGCGTACCACGCGCAGACCGCACCGCTGATCGGATATTACGATGGCAATGGCGTTCTGGTGCGCACCGACGCCATGGGCAAGATCGACGACATCGCCCGCGATCTGGAGAGGATCGTCGGCGACGCGATGAATTAAGGGGAGGAGAAGAGCCCGGCCAAGGGCTTTGATCCTGCAAAAGAATACTTCAATGGACCCGCCCTGGCGGACCGGAGAAGTTATGCCTGACGTCGACCTGGCGTTCGGCGCATCAAAGGGTGGCCCAACGTACTGGAGGAGTTGGGCATGGGGCCGCCCGAGGAGGAAGCAAGGAGGTACCGCAATGGCGGATCATTCAACAAACTCCGCGCAGACTGCCGAAGCCGACAAGGGCTATTGGCAGGCAAACCTGCGCCTCATCGTCATCAGCCTTATCATATGGGCGCTGGTGTCTTTCGGATTCGGCATTCTGCTGCGTCCGTTGCTGTCCGGCATCGCCGTTGGCGGCACCGATCTGGGCTTTTGGTTCGCTCAGCAGGGATCGATCCTGGTCTTTCTGGTGCTGATCTTCAACTACGCCTGGCGGATGAACAAGCTGGACGCCGAACACGGCGTGGGCGAAGATTAAGGGGCTGGGGACAATGGATCAGTTTACCATCAACCTGCTGTTTGTGGGCGCGTCCTTTGCGCTTTACATCGGCATCGCGATCTGGGCCCGCGCGGGGTCCACATCAGAATTCTATGCCGCCGGTCGCGGCATTCATCCGGTCACCAACGGTATGGCGACTGCGGCTGACTGGATGTCGGCGGCTTCGTTCATCTCGATGGCGGGCCTTATCGCCTTTACCGGCTACGACAACAGCTCGTTCCTGATGGGCTGGACCGGCGGCTACGTGCTGCTGGCGTTGCTGCTTGCGCCCTACCTGCGCAAGTTCGGCAAGTACACGGTATCGGAGTTCATCGGCGATCGCTTCTACAGCCAGACCGCGCGTATCGTTGCGGTGATCTGTCTGATCGTTGCGTCGGTGACCTACGTGATCGGTCAGATGACCGGCGTGGGCGTGGCCTTTGGCCGCTTTCTCGAGGTGTCGAATACCGCTGGTCTGCTGATCGGCGCGGGCGTCGTATTCGCCTATGCAGTGTTTGGCGGGATGAAGGGCGTGACCTACACTCAGGTCGCTCAGTACTGCGTGCTGATCACCGCCTATACCATCCCGGCAATCTTTATCTCGCTGCAGCTGACCGGCAATCCGATCCCGGCGCTGGGTCTGTTCGGTGACACCGCAGGCGGTGAGCCGCTGCTGACCAAGCTGGACGCCATCGTGGCCGAGCTGGGCTTTGCCGAATACACGGCGCACCATTCGAACACGCTGAACATGGTGCTGTTCACGCTGTCGCTGATGATCGGTACCGCCGGTCTGCCGCACGTGATCATGCGCTTCTTCACCGTGCCGAAAGTGTCCGACGCTCGTTGGTCCGCTGGCTGGGCGCTGGTGTTCATCGCGCTGCTGTACTTGACCGCCCCCGCGGTTGGCGCAATGGCCCGTCTGAACATCACCGACATGATGTGGCCCAATGGTGGCATCGAAGGTGGCGCTGTCTCGGTCGAGGAAATCGACAACGATCCGCGTTATGACTGGATGGCCACTTGGCAGAAAACCGGTCTGCTGGATTGGGAAGACAAAAACGGCGACGGCAAGATCCAGTACTACAACGACAAGAACGCCGACATGCAGGCGCTTGCCGAGGAAAAAGGCTGGGTTGGTAACGAGCTGACCAAGTTCAACCGTGACATCCTGGTTCTGGCGAACCCTGAAATCGCCAACCTGCCGGGTTGGGTTGTGGGTCTGGTTGCTGCCGGTGGTCTGGCTGCTGCTCTGTCCACGGCTGCGGGTCTGCTGCTGGCGATCTCGTCGGCTGTGTCCCACGACCTTGTCAAAGGTGCGATCAACCCGAATATCTCGGAAAAGGGTGAACTGCTGGCCGCGCGTATCGCTATGGCCGTGGCCATCGTTGTCGCAACCTATCTGGGTCTGAACCCACCGGGCTTTGCGGCGCAAACGGTTGCGCTTGCATTCGGTCTGGCGGCTGCCTCGATCTTCCCGGCGCTGATGATGGGGATCTTCTCGACCCGCATCAACAACACCGGTGCGGTTGCAGGTATGCTGGCAGGTCTGACGGTCACGTTGGTCTACATCTTCCTGCACAAGGGCTGGTTGTTCATTCCGGGCACCAACTCGTTCACCGATGCTGACCCGCTGCTGGGTCCGATCAAGTCGACCTCGTTCGGCGCCATCGGTGCAATGGTCAACTTTGGCGTCGCCTATGTGGTCGCCGGCATGACCAAGGAGACTCCGCAGGAGATCAAGGATCTGGTCGAAAGCGTGCGCATTCCCCGTGGCGCGGGCGCGGCTCAGGATCACTGAGTCGGATGCGGCTGGCGGTGTCTGACACTCTGGCCGCAACCTTCGACCCACTGTTCCCGCCCGGCACACCACCGGGCGGGGCTTTTCGTTAAGACATCAAGAGACCACACATGGCCCTGTCGTCCGATCACATCACGCGGTTTCTGAAATCCGTACACCCGTATGACGCCCTGCCGATGGACGAACTGAACGCCATGGCGCCGCAGATTGAGGTGCGGGACGTCGAACAGGGCATGGGCGTGTACGCGCTGGGTGACGCACTGCCCGGATTGTTCATCATTTACGAAGGCCAGATCGAGATCACCGACGCAAACGGCGTGGTTGTTTCCCATCTGGGCCTGCGCAATTCGTTTGGCGAGCGGGGCCTGCTGCGGGACGGCAAGGCCGCCACCCATGCAAGGGCAGATGCGCCGACGACATTACTGGTGCTGCCCCCTGCCCTGTTCCGCAGACTTATTTCCGAGCATCAGATCGTGGCCCGGTTTTTCAACCGCTCCCGCGCGCCGCGGCCCGAGCAGCAGACACTTGCCACCAGCCGTATCGACACACTGATGACGCGTGACCCGGCGATTTGCCCTCTGGCCACCTCGGTGCAGGAAGCTGCGCAGCTGATGCGGGATCGCGGCATCTCGTCCCTGTGCATCACCGATGGCAATGCGCTGCAGGGCATTGTCACTGTGCGCGATCTGTCCGGAAAGGTCGTTGCCGAGGCGCTGCCCGCATCGACCCCTATTTCTCAGGTCATGACCGCCGATCCGATCACTCTATCGCCGGGCGATATCGGGTCGGATGTGCTGCATGCCATGATGGAGCGCAATATCGGCCACATACCGATTACCGAGGGCAATCGGCTTGTCGGCATGGTCACGCAAACGGATCTGACACATTATCAGGCCGTCAGTTCAGCCGAGCTGGTGCGCCGCATCGCCCATGCGCCATCGGCAAAGGACATGGCGCATGTCACCGCCGAAATCCCGCAACTGCTTGTGCAATTGGTGGCCGGTGGCAATCGGCACGAGATCGTCACGCGCCTGATCACCGACATCGCAGATACGGCCACGCGCCGCCTGCTGACACTGGCCGAGGACAAGCTGGGGCCGCCGCCGGTCCCCTACCTGTGGCTGGCCTGCGGATCGCAGGGGCGGCAGGAACAGACCGGCGTTTCGGATCAGGACAATTGCCTGATGCTGGATGACAGCGTGACGGATGCCGACATGCCGTATTTCCACGCTCTGGCCAAATTCGTCTCGGACGGGCTGGATACTTGCGGGTATTTCTACTGCCCCGGCGACATGATGGCGACCAATCCGCGCTGGTGCCAGCCGGTTCGGGTCTGGCGCGAGTATTTTTCGGGCTGGATTGCCAAGCCAAACCCAGAGGCGCAAATGCTGGCCTCGGTCATGTTCGATCTGCGCCCGATTGGCGGCGCGTTCGGGCTGTTTCAGGACTTGCAGGCCGACACGCTGAAGGCCGCCAGCAACAATTCGATCTTTGTGGCCCATATGATTTCGAACTCGCTGAAACACACACCACCGCTGGGACTGCTGCGGGGTTTTGCAACCATCCGGTCGGGCGAGCATCGCAACACGCTGGATCTGAAACACAACGGTGTGGTTCCGATTGTCGATCTGGCGCGCATTTATGCGCTAAAGGGGCAATTGACCGAGGCAAATACGCGGGCAAGGCTGGAGGCGGCCGAAGCCGCCGGCGTCATCAGCCCTTCGGGTGCGCGCGATCTGCTGGATGCTTATGATCTGATCGCAGAAACCCGGTTGGAGCATCAGGTGGCGCTGGTCAGGTCGGGCGGAAAACCGGACAACTACATGCCACCGACCGAGCTTTCGGATTTCGAACGCAGCCATCTGAGGGACGCTTTTGTGGTGGTCAAAACGATGCAGTCGGCGGTTGGACACGGAAAAGGGATGCTGAGTTAGCATCAGGGTAATAACATTTGCGTGTATCGCCCCGGGCGGCACCAATATCGGCGCAGAGCGCCGCAGGACGGAGAGACACCATGTTTCTGGAATTGATCGGCACAGTTTTCGCGGGTTTCGCCGTGGCCGGTATCGTAATGCTGCTGAACATGGTGACAGGCGGCCGCCTGCCCCGCTGGGCCGCGCCCGTGGGGGCCGGGCTTGGGATGATCGCCGTCACCATCGGCAGTGAATATTCGTGGTACGACCGCACGCGCGACGCCCTGCCCGACGGTCTGGCCGTCGTGCAGGAGGTTGAAAGCCGCGCCATCTATCGCCCTTGGACCTATGCGGTTCCCTTCGTGGACAGGTTTGCCGCCATCGACACCACGTCGGTTCGTACCAATGAACAGGTTCCGGATCAGCGATTGGTCGATCTGTATTTCTTTGGTCGCTGGGCTCCGGTTTCGAAACTGCCCGTCGCCGTTGACTGCGCCGGAAACCGGCGGGCCAACCTGATCGACGGGGCCGAGTTCGGCGATGACGGCGCCCTGCTGAATGCGTCCTGGGTGAAGGCCGGCACCAACGATCCGATCATCGAGGCAACCTGCGAGGTCTGATCATGCTGACCCGGCTGAGCCTGCGTCTGAGAATCTTTCTGTTCTTCTGCCTGCTGGCCGTTGGCGGCCTTGTTGTCAGCGCGCTGGCGCTGTGGATCAGCTATGCGCGGCTGGGCGATCCGGATGTCTCAGATGCGTTTGTCTTTGCCGGGATTGTGATCTCGTTCGGTCTGCTTGCGCTGGTGGCCGGTGTCTGGCTGCTGTTCGACGACAACGTTGCCAAACCGATCGAACGTCTTTCGGCCGAGCTGCGCGCCCGGGCCCATGCCGGGGTCAGTTCCGATATGGACGTGCAGGCCGCCCGCTATCTTGGCGACCTTGCGCCCGCCGCCGCAGGTCTGGCGGAGCAACTGGCCGACAAGGCCATGAACACCGCCGAAGCGGTTGCTGCCGAGACCGCGCATCTGTCGGCGGAGAAACAGCGCCTGACTGCCCTGTTGACCGAAATTCCGGTTGCGATGCTGCTGGCCGGGCCGACGCACAAGATCGTTCTGTATGACGCTCAGGCCGCTGAGGTTCTGGCGCAGATCGCGCATCCACGGCTGAACGCGTCGCTGTTCGACTATCTGGATCGGGAGCCGCTTGAAAAAGCCTATGCCCAGTTGGTCAAAAGCGGGATGGATGCTTATTGCACACTCAGCAGCGTTGACGGCGCGCAGACCTATACAGCCCGAATGAAGCCGCTGGGGGATGCCCCGGGTTACATGCTGATTTTCGAGGACAGCGTCGCCCGCATTCCACCCGAAGCAGCCCGGCCGCTGGTCTACGATTTCGAGCTGCTGGACACGCCGGGCGATGATCTGTTCGAGAACCGCAAACTGTCCGATTTGTGTTTTGTCGTCTTCGACACCGAAACCACCGGCCTGCTGCCCCATAAGGATGAGATCGTTCAGATCGGCGCGGTTCGCGTTCTCAGGGGCAGGATCATAGAAGGCGAACAGATGGACACGCTGGTTGATCCGGGCATGCCGATCCCGCCTGCATCGACCAGAGTGCACAAGGTCAGCGACAGAATGGTTCAGGGCGCGCCGGATATTGCCGAGGCCGGCCGCAGGTTCCACCATTTTGCACGGGACGCGGTGATAGTTGCGCATAACGCACCCTTCGACATGGCGTTTCTGCGCCGTCATGCCACGAAGATGGATGTCAGCTGGGATCATCCGATCCTTGATACGGTTCTGTTGTCCGCCGTTCTGTTCGGGGCAAGCGAGGTTCATACGCTGGACGCGGTCTGTGATCGTCTGGGCGTCACGATACCGGAAACCCTGCGCCATACGGCGTTGGGGGATGCCGTCGCCACGGCTGAGGTTCTGGTGAAGATGCTGCCGATGCTGAAATCGCGCGGCATGAGGACATTTGGCGATGTGATCGCCGAGACGCGCAAGCACGGACGGTTGCTGGAAGATCTGAACTGAATGTGAAAGGCGCAGGTCAGAGTCAGCTTTCCATGGACAATCCCCTCGCGGCGTGGCACGTGATGCGCGGCCACCCAATGAGCACGCGATGACCGAAAACGTCTTTACCCCAAGCCCGGATCGAACCCTTGCATTTCGCGAGGCTCTGGGATGTTTCGGTACCGGTGTGACTGTCGTTACGACAACGATGGGTGACGCCCCTGTCGCCATAACCGTAAACTCTTTTTCCTCGGTGTCTTTGGACCCGCCGCTGGTTCTTTGGTGTCTGGGCAAGGATTCCAATCGCTTTGATGCGTTCCACTCGGCCGATCACTATTCCATCCATGTCATGGCCGAGGAACAGCAAAATCAAGCGCTTCGCTTTGCGCGGAACGGTTTGGATTTTTCACATGCAGACTGGGCGCATGACCATAAACGCAGGCCGGTGCTGTCCGGATGTCTGGCGCGGTTCGACTGCAAACTGTTCAACCGTCACGACGCGGGGGATCATCTGATCCTTGTGGGGGAAGTTGAGAACGTGATGCATCGCACCGGCAAGGGGCTGATATTCAAGCGCGGACAGTTCGGGTCGTTCATCGACCTGCTGTAAGGCTATTCATCCAGCGATCCATGGACGGCAAGCGCTTCCAGCTCGGCATCCTGTGGGGTGATGGCCCGGTACGCCTCGTGAACGCCAGCCTCGGTCAACTCGCGCGCGACCGTCAGCAGGGTGTTGGGGTCGTGATCATCGCAGAGTTCGGACATATGCGCGATTTCTTCGCGGGCGACGCCCAGTGCCGCCTCGATCGAGGGTGCGCCGTACAGCTGCACGAAATGCGCAGCCAATGCGTCGGCCAGCCGTTCACGCTCGGCCTGTTCGATCTGCGTCACGGCCACAAACGTCACCCGACCAAAGGTTTCCAGACCCAGCCAGCCATTGGCAAAGGCCTGCCGCGCCTTGCCTTCCAGATCGCCCTCGCCCCAGTTGGAGAACTCGAACCCGCCCGAGATGCACCATTCGCCGGTCCGGGCCGGGGAATGAAAGACATGTGTATCGCTTTCATCGAAATGAATGGCACGGGCCAGTTTCATGACGGTTTCTCCAACAGGGTTGTCAGGGGGTGAAGGTGCGTGTCCGCGCCATCGCGGATCAGCATTCCGAACCTTTCATCAGTTCCGAGGAATATCCCCGAATGCCCTTGCCGCTCAATCGGTTCGCCGACGCCACGCAGCAGGCCCATCCATTCGCCGTGCAAAGGGGCGTTGCCATCCTCTTCCCACCGGTTGAGCCAGGTCAGCGTGTGGCGCGACCAGCTTTCGATCAGCTGAACCGGCGAAACATCGGCGCAGCCTTCATCATAAAGTGCGGTAATGTCCGGTGTCTCGCCCGGAGCGTGGCCGGTCTGCAGCAATGTCAGATCCCAGCCGACCACGAGCCAGTCTGGAACCTGAGTCGGATCAAAGGTCGAGGCGGCAACGTGAAATTGCCCGCATCTGGCCCCGTTGACGCAAATCAGCCCGCCCCAGCCCAGATGAACGGCAACCTCGGGCGGGGCCAGTGCGCCCAGCGCGTTCTGGAACCCGACCGCACATAGGGGCAACATCGCCATTGCGTCCTGCAAAGGTATTTCCGGGGCAAAAACGATGGCCACCCGCAGGTGATCGGCCTGAATGTTGTAGGTGATGGTACCCGCGTCACAGCCCAGCGCGGCAAGCGCCTGCGCGCGGTCAAAGGGGTCTTCCCCGCCCTGCACGGGATAACCCTGAAGCAAAGGGGGAAAGACCGGCTGGTTCATGCGTTGCCTTTGGCGATCAGGTCACGGGCAATCCTGCGGAAGGCCTCGGCCTGTTGGCTTTCGGGCTTGCTGACGACAATCGGCGCGCCGCCATCCGCAGCAACGCGGATATCCAGATGCAGCGGGATTTCACCCAACAGCGGAACGTCCAATTCTTTGGCCTCGGCCGCAACGCCGCCATGGCCGAACACATGTTCCTCGTGCCCGCAATTCGAGCATATATGGGTGGACATGTTTTCGATCATGCCGTGGATCGGTGTCTTGAGCTGACGGAACATGTCGATCCCCTTGCGCGCGTCGATCAGCGCGACGTCCTGCGGGGTCGAGACGACGATGGCGCCGTCCACCTTGAACTTCTGGCTCAGCGTAAGCTGCACGTCACCGGTGCCGGGCGGCAGGTCGACGATCAGTACGTCCAGTGCGCCCCATTGCACCTGACCCATCATCTGTTGCAATGCGCCCATCAGCATCGGGCCACGCCAGACAACTGCCTGTCCTTCGTTTACCATCAGGCCCATCGACATCATGGTCACGCCGTGATTGCGCAGCGGCAGGATGGTTTTGCCATCCGGGCTGGCCGGGCGGCCGGACACGCCAAGCATGCGCGGCTGCGACGGGCCATAGACGTCAGCATCCAGCAGGCCCACCCTGCGACCTTCGGCGGCCAGTGCGCAGGCAAGGTTAGCCGAAACGGTGGATTTACCGACACCGCCCTTACCCGATGCAACGGCGATGATCCTGTCCACGCCCGGCACTGCCTGCGGACCGGTTTGCGAGGGTTTGGGTTTGGGTTTCAGATCGGGCGGCGCCTTTTCCGAATGCGCGGTCATCATGGCCGAAACATTCGCGACCCCTTCGACCATCTGCGCCGCCTGTTCGGCCGTTGCACGAACAGGCTCCATCCGCTCGGCCTGTTTCGGGTCGATCTCAAGCACAAAGCGAACCGTGTCGCCTTCGACATTCAGGGCGCGGACAATACCCGCGCTGACAATATCCTGCCCCGAGACAGGATCGGTAATCTTTTTTAGGTTCGCCAGAACCGCGTCACGGACGCTCATGCCTCGTCATCCTTGATCTGACCTGTCACCACATGCTCGACCTCCAGCCCATCGATGGTCAGAACCACGCGGGCCTCAAAGCTTTTTCCGGCAGGCGAGCCTGCTTTGCGCAGACCTTCCTCGATCGCCTGCTGACTGGTTACGCCAACCTGCTTGAGGAATTTGCGCATCGACATGTTGTAGTCGCCGCTCATTGCATGTTTCTCCGTCTCATTCTGTTCATTTGACGCATTTGCCCCGCCGCCGTTAGGCTGAGCCATGCGCTTTGTCCTTTTGTGCCTGAGCCTGATGCTCTCCGCCAGCCCTTCCTCGTCGCAGGAAGCTCTTGGACTGGCAGCTCCGGACGAAGTAGCACGATCCGGTATCCTGAAACATATCCTTCCCCGCTTCTCTCTCAAGACCGGGATTCGCGTTGTCGCAGAAAAAGACGGCGTGATGAAGCTAAGTGTCGAGCCGTCGGGCGATCCGGTTTTTGCACGGGATGATGTTATCTATCATCTGAGCATCGAGGATACCCCACCCCAGCAAAAGTTCCGCGACTGGTTGTTATCGGATATCGGCAAGCGCACGGTCGAAAGTTTCACTCCTGACACAGGCGGGCCATTTACCGCGCATTTCGAGGTCGCGGACATTCAGGAAGTGGCGCAACCCGATGCCGACACGGCCCTTGGCGAGAAACTTGCCCTGACCCATTGCGGGCGCTGCCATGTGATTGGCCCGCAGAACCGGATGAACGGATTGGGGTCTACCCCGTCCTTTTCAGTGTTGCGTTCCTTTCCTGACTGGTCCGAGCGGTTTCAGCAGTTCTATGTTCTCAATCCGCACCCCTCATTCACACAAATCGACGGCGTTACCCCGCCATTCGACCCCGAGCGCCCGTCGCCGATCCATCCCGTGACGATCACGCTGGATGAACTGGAGGCGATTCTGGGGTTTGTGTCCATCGTTGCCGCCGCCGATCTGGGCGCGCCGCTGAAGCATCAGTGATCCTTGCGCTTGCTGAAATAGTCATCCGTCGTCACCACGCGCGGTTTGGGATTTGACGTGAACGGATTGTCCTGACTGTGAAACTGTGCCTGCACCCGGCAATCGTCACACATCTGGATCATTTTGGCTTGCTCGGACGAGGCGAACATCGGGTGCGAGCCCGCCAGTTTCTGCATGATCCGCTCAACCGTCGATTTCACCCCGAAAGGCGCCCCGCATTCGATGCAGGCAAACGGCTCTTCCTCGTTCAGGACCTGCTGCGAAAGGGCGGCGTCACTGAGATTCAGTTGCGGAACTAGTGCAATTGCGCTTTCCGGGCAGATCGTGCGGCACAGCCCGCATTGCAGGCAGGCGTCCTCCTGAAAGTTGAGCTGGGGTTTGTCGGGGTTGTCGATCAATGCGCCGGACGGGCAGAGAGACACGCAGCTCAGACATAGGGTACAGGCATCTGTATTCACCGCAATCGCCCCATAGGGCGCGTGATCTGGCAGTGGCAGCGGTTGTTCGGCACTGGGGTTCAAAGCCTGCGCTGCAAGACGAGCGATCTGTCGTCTGTTGCCCATGGGAAGCACCGGATCGGACAATGGAACCGGGACGTCGTGACCATAAAGCAGATCAGCCAGAAGTTCCGGGTCGCTTTCGTCTATCATACCCAGCCGTCCTTTGCCCGCGATGGCTTCGGCCAGTGCAATTTCGCGCGTGAGTGCATCCCTCTCGGTCGTTGGGGCAAGCAAAACGTCTACGCGGGCGAAGCCGTGGGCCAGCCCGGCCAGCATCTCGGCATGGCCAAAGCCGGAAACGACGCCCAGCTCCAGCGGGATCACGTCAGCGGGCAAGCCCCGACCAAAACGGGCCATCAGGCGGATCATATCTGCCCCATGGGCGTCATGCACCAGCAGCCGGGGCGCGGTTCCGCCAGCCCGCCGATAGGTGCGGGCAAGGATGTGGATACGCGCCAGAAGGGAGGACACGGTAGGATCCTCATACGTGATGGCAGTCGAGGGGCAAAGCGCCGCGCACTCACCACATCCGGCGCAAACCATCGGGTCAATCGTCACATGGTCCCCGGCGGGCGTGATGGCCCCTGTGGGGCAAATGTCCAGACAGTTGGAACACCCGGTCTGGCCGGCGCGGGAATGGGCGCAAAGTGTTTCTTCAACCCGTACGTAAAGAGGTTTTTCAAATGTCCCGATCAGTTGCGCGGCATCAAACGCCAGCCGTGCAACCGCGACGGGATCACGGGGATCGGCACGCAGATACCCTTCGCGCTTGTCCGGTGCCTGAACAAAAGGCGTGCCGCCGGTCAGGTCGATGATGATATCGCAGCGAGAGGTGGCGCCATCGCGCGGATCGGTCCAGCGGTAATCGCCCCGCCCGCCCGGTTCCGTCTGCTGAAGCGCGCCCAGCTTGAGGTCGAACCCACCCAGCGCGCCGGCTACAGTCTGCAGCCTGCCCCGGACGGTATCAAATTTACGAGAGAGCGGGGTGGCGTCATCCGTCGCAAGTACGGTCACGGCAAGCACATCCGACAATCGTTCGGCCAGATCGAATGCCACGTCGCCCGGCCCGACAATGAAACAGACGCCTTCGCTGATCACATCGACACTGGGCGTAATCGGTTGCGGCAATAGTGCTTCGGCCGCCAGCGCTGCCATTTTGGGCCCTGCCGAGTCGCCCTGCCCGGACCAGCCGGCACGGTCGCGCAGATCAACAAAGCCGGGTTCGTCCACGCCCAGTTCTTCGGCCAGTTCCTGAAACACTTGCTGCTCCTGTCCGCAGGCGATTACAACCTGATCATCCTGCGTAATCAGCTCGGCAGCCATGCCCAATTCCCGGGTGCAAAGAGCGGAATGAACCCGCGTGCATTCGACGCCGCACGAGGTGCTGAGCGAGGCGGCGTCCAGCGACTGAGATCCCTCGCAGTCGCATAGCAAAAGTTTTTTACCCATATCCTCCCCTCGGGCTTTGGTTCGGCCTTGTGTCAACCATAGCGCAAAGCCGGGCTTTGGTAAGGCAACGCGGTGGCTCGCGAATATTTGTGCACTATAGTTCACACCTCACGCATTACCAGAGGTGTCGGATATCCGCACGGCAATGGACAAAAAATGGTGATTCCTGCCTGCACCAATCGATCTGGACTTGGCACGAGGCCAATTTATGTACCATAGTACACATCAGAGAAGGCAGGGGAGAGCCTTCTGGGGAGGACCGCGTGGCCAAGGCCGCAATCCACATTGAAATGCCGTTGGGAGTCGTCGTGCGCAAAACGCCCGGCGTGACCCGCTGGGCAAAATGGAACTGGCGCGCGGTGGCGGTGCTGCCCGGTGCCGGACCTGCGGACTGGGTCGAGTTGCGGCGCGAGGGTGACGCGATCGAATACCATGCGGCCACCCTGCCCCTGACCTTGTGGGCCGCCGAGACCGAAGCCTACATGGCGAACCTCGCCGATGGGCAACCTTCGATATATCTGGTGCTGCGCAATGAACCTGACGGGGACCGTCCGCTGACGGCAGCGCTGGTCACGGCCTCTCCGTTCGAGGGTCAGGACTATGCGGATACGGGCGAAGAGATAGTCGAGAAGGTTCCGATGACCGAGGGGCTTATTGCCTGGATTCGGGATTTCACGCTGCAGCACCACCGCGAGGATGTGTTCGTCAAACGCCGCCGTGACAAGAAGCGGGTGGATCTGGTCGAGGACGGCCGGGGCGATGCGCGCATCCGGCAGGACTCGGACGTTTACCGCTCGCCGCGGAGGGTCGTCCAATGACTCAGGCCCGCGATTTCTGGTCCCGCCGCAAAGCTGCCGTTCAGGCGGAAACCGAGGCTGAGGGCGCCGCGGCAGAAGCGCAGGCCATCGCTGAAAAACACGCTGAGTTGGAAGAAAAGCCGGACGCCGAAATTCTGGCCGAGTTCAACCTGCCCGATCCGGATCACCTGCAACCCGGAGATGATGTATCCGGGTTCATGGCCAAAGCGGTGCCGGATCGTCTGCGTCGCCGTGCACTGCGCCGGTTGTGGCGCCTGAACCCGGTATTGGCCAATGTGGACGGGCTGGTCGATTACGGCGAGGATTATACCGATGCGGCCTGCGTGATCGAGAACATCCCGACCGCCTATCAGGTCGGCAAGGGAATGCTGGCGCATGTCCAGGCGCTTGCGGCAGCTGACGAGGAAAGCCCGGAAGTCGAGGATGTGCCCGAAGCGGTTGAAGCCGACGATCAGCCAGAGCTGGTTGAAGAAACGGTGCAGGCCGAGGTGCAAATCTTCGAAACGGCAGAGGTGGAGGAGACGCAAGTGTCCCCACCCGCCCCGCGCCGCATGAAGTTCGAGTTTGAAGGATGACCCAATGACCACAAACAACGCGCAAAATCTGGATATCTCGGCTGAGGATCGCCTGCGCGCTGATTTCTACAACTTTCTGGGCCTCTTGCTGTCCGGCCCACCCGATCAGATGCTTCTGGACCAGATGGCCGGGCTGAGTGGAGACGAGACCGAGTTGGGACAGGCCATTCAGGCCATGTCACGGGTTGCCAGAGTGACCAAGCCCGCAGCCGCCGAACGAGAGTTCAACGCCCTGTTCATCGGTTTGGGACGCGGTGAGTTGCTGCCTTATGCCAGTTTCTATCTGACCGGCTTTCTGAATGAGAAACCGCTGGCGCAACTGCGCAACGATATGGCCGCGCGCGGCATTACGCGGGCACCCAACGTATTCGAACCCGAAGACAATATCGCCTCGCTGATGGAGGTCATGGCGGGGATGATCATCGGCCGGTTTGGGCCGCCTGCCCCGCTGGACGATCAAAAGACGTTCTGGAACAGGCATATCAGCCCTTGGGCCGGGCATTTCTATTCGGATTTGGAAGCTGCCGAAAACTCGGTTCTCTATGCATCCGTCGGCACTGCCGGTCGGACTTTTATGGAGATCGAGCGGGAGGCCTTCCGGATGACGGCAGCGTGATCCGCTGCCACTCGCCAGCGTCCGACCGGGCGCTAAATCGCAAATGGGAAAGGAGGAGTCCCATGAGCAAGACCAAGGAAACCGGCGCAACCCGCCGTGACTTCCTGAAACTGGCCGGAACCGCAGCACCCGCTGCCGTCGCCGCAGCCAGCCTGAGCGGTGAAGCGGAGGCGGCTGAACTGCCCGTCGACGAGACCCGCATTCAGGACACCGCGCATACCCGCGCCTATGTCGAAAGCACCCGGTTCTAGGATCGGACGCCTTCACCCCGACTGACGGTTGCGATTGGCCCTGATGTCGGCACGAGAAGTACCAAGCCAGCCATGGCTCACATGGCGCGCAAGGGAGGAAACCAATGCTTAGGAAAAAGACCAACGGGGTTGCGAGACGCCCCCAGCGGACAAGTATCCTGTCCCAGATCGGCGAGAAAACCGTCGATCGCCGCGCATTTCTGCGTGGCTCGGGCCTGACGATCGGCGGCCTTGCCGCGATCAGCGCCACGGGTGGAACCGTGACGCCAGCCAGCGCCCAGACAGCGGCCAATCGGGCCGTTGAGAACGTGAAATCCGTCTGCACCCATTGTTCTGTCGGCTGTACAGTGATTGCCGAAGTGCAAAATGGCGTCTGGATCGGGCAGGAACCCGGTTGGGACAGCCCGTTCAATTTAGGTGCACATTGCGCCAAGGGGGCCTCGGTTCGCGAGCACGCCCATGGCGAACGCCGCCTGAAATATCCGATGAAAAAGGAAGGCGGCGAGTGGAAGCGCATCAGCTGGGAAGAGGCGATCAACGAGATCGGCGACGGCATGATGCAGATCCGCGAGGAAAGCGGGCCGGACAGCGTCTACTGGCTGGGCTCGGCCAAGCATAACAACGAACAGGCCTATCTGTTCCGCAAGTTCGCCGCCTACTGGGGCACGAACAACGTGGATCATCAGGCCCGTATCTGCCACTCGACCACCGTTGCGGGCGTTGCGAATACATGGGGCTACGGCGCCATGACCAATTCCTACAATGACATCCATAATTCCAAGGCGATATTCATCATCGGCGGCAACCCGGCCGAGGCGCACCCCGTCTCGCTGCTGCATGTTCTGCGCGCGAAAGAGCAGAACAATGCGCCGCTGATCGTCTGCGACCCGCGCTTTACACGCACCGCGGCACATGCGGATGAATATGTCCGGTTCCGTCCGGGCACTGATGTCGGTCTGATCTGGGGTATCCTGTGGCACATCTTCGACAACGGCTGGGAGGACAAAGAGTTCATCCGCACCCGTGTCTGGGGCATGGATCAGATCCGCGAAGAGGTCGCCAACTGGACGCCCGAAGAAACCGAGCGTGTCACCGGCGTGCCCGGGTCGCAGCTACGCCGCGTTGCGCGAACCATGGCCAATAACCGTCCCGGTACGGTGATCTGGTGCATGGGTGGAACCCAGCACACCAACGGCAACAACAACACCCGCGCCTATTGCGTGCTGCAGCTTGCGCTTGGCAACATGGGCACATCGGGTGGCGGTACCAACATCTTCCGCGGCCATGACAACGTTCAGGGCGCGACGGACCTTGGTGTTCTGTCCCACACCTTGCCCGGGTATTACGGCCTGAGCGCCGCCGCCTGGGGCCATTGGTCCCGCGTCTGGGGCGAAGATGTCGAATGGCTGAAGGGTCAGTTCGCCTCGATCAAGGACAAGGAGGGCAAGGACAAACCGCTGATGAACGAACGCGGTATCCCGGTCTCGCGCTGGATCGACGGTGTTCTGGAAGACCCGGCCAACATGGATCAGGACAACAACGTCCGCGCCATGGTTCTGTGGGGCCACGCGCCCAATTCACAGACACGCGGGCCGGAAATGAAGACGGCGATGGAAAAGCTGGACATGCTGGTCGTAATCGACCCGTATCCCACTGTTTCCGCCGTGCTACATGACCGAACCGATGGCGTCTATCTGCTGCCTGCCTGTACGCAGTTCGAAACCCGTGGTTCGGTCACGGCCTCGAACCGCTCGTTGCAGTGGCGGGATCGCATTGTCGAGCCGCTGTTCGAAAGCCTGCCGGATGAGGTCATCATGGCCAAGTTCGCCAACAAGTTCGGCTGGGCTGACCGGTTCTTCCGCAATATCGAGATGGAGGACGCCGAGACCCCGAATGTTGAAAGCATCACGCGTGAGTTCAACTCGGGCCTCTGGACCATCGGTTACACCGGGCAATCGCCAGAGCGGATCAAAAGCCACATGGCCAACCAGCATACGTTCGACAGAACCACGCTGCAGGCCATCGGCGGTCCGAATGACGGCGAATACTACGGTTTGCCATGGCCCTGCTGGGGTACGGCAGAGATGGGTCATCCCGGTACGCCGAACCTCTATGACATGTCCAAGCCGGTGGCCGAAGGCGGCCTGACCTTCCGCGCCCGCTTTGGCGTGGAACGGGACGGTCAGAACCTGCTGGCCGAAGGTGTCTATAGCGCCGGATCGGAGATTCAGGATGGATATCCCGAATTCACGATGCAGATGCTGATGGACCTTGGCTGGGACGGCGACCTGACGGCTGAAGAGCGAGCCGCAATCGACGCCGTGGCCGCTGAGAAGACCAACTGGAAAACCGACCTGTCAGGCGGAATCCAGCGTGTTGCGATTGCCCATGGCTGTGCGCCGTTTGGCAATGCCAAGGCCCGGACGGTCGTCTGGACCTTCCCGGACCCGATCCCGATCCATCGCGAGCCGCTCTATACCAATCGGCGCGATCTGGTCGAGGATTATCCCACGTACGAGGACCGTCAGGCCTATCGCCTGCCTACCCTGTATGCTTCGATCCAAAAGAACGACTTTTCAAAGGATTATCCTATAATCCTCACGTCAGGTCGTCTGGTCGAGTATGAGGGCGGCGGCGAGGAAACCCGGTCGAACCCGTGGCTGGCCGAGTTGCAGCAGGACATGTTCGTCGAGATCAATCCACGCGACGCCAACAACCTTGGCATTCGCGACGGAAGCCAGGTCTGGGTCGAAGGTCCCGAAGGCGGCAAGGTCAAGGTGATGGCGATGCTGACCGAAAGGGTCGGTGCCGGGGTGGCCTTTATGCCGTTCCATTTCGGCGGCCACTTCCAGGGTGAGGATCTGCGGCACAAATACCCGAAAGGGGCCGATCCTTATGTGTTGGGCGAAAGCTCGAACACCGCCCAGACCTATGGCTATGATTCAGTGACCCAGATGCAGGAGAGCAAGTGTACTCTCTGCAAGATCTGGGCAGCGTAAGGAGGACGACAATGGCTAGAGCGAAGTTTCTCTGCGACGCTGAACGCTGCATCGAATGCAATGCCTGCGTGACCGCGTGCAAGAACGAGCACGAGGTGCCCTGGGGTATCAATCGCCGCAGGGTGGTGACGATCAATGACGGCAAACCGGGTGAACGATCGATCTCGGTGGCCTGCATGCATTGCTCGGACGCGCCCTGTATGGCGGTATGCCCAGTGGATTGCTTTTATCAGACCGAGGATGGTGTGGTTTTGCACTCCAAGGACCTGTGCATCGGATGCGGTTATTGCTTTTACGCGTGCCCGTTCGGTGCGCCGCAATATCCGCAGGCGGGCAATTTCGGATCGCGTGGCAAGATGGACAAGTGTACCTTCTGCGCCGGCGGCCCCGAAGAAACCCATTCAACCGCCGAGTTCGCCAAATACGGTCGCAACCGGATTGCCGAAGGCAAGCTGCCGCTATGTGCCGAGATGTGCTCGACCAAGGCGCTGCTGGCCGGTGACGGCGATGTGGTGTCCGCCGTTTACCGCGAACGCGTCGTGGCGCGCGGATTTGGCTCGGGCGCCTGGGGTTGGGGCACCGCCTACGACCAAAAAGGCGGCTGATCCTCTTTGATCGCTGGCAGGGGCGCGGTGTTGCGTGCCCCTGCCGCAGGAGAGTTTTCGACGAAAATTCTTGGTCCCGCTTGATCGCGGGATGAATTCCCACAATCCGTCGAAGAGGGTGCCATGCCGTTTCTGCGACTTTTGATCTGTCTTTTTTGCCTGTCCCTGCCCGCCTTTGCACAGGAGGCGCCCCAGCGCCCGGAAACCGGAGGCGCGACAACGCTGGAGGATATTCTGGCCCGCCAGCGCGGCGAAAAAGTCGACAACACTTATCGTTCAGACAATACCGGACAGGGCAATGCCGAGGGTCTGATCGGACAGCTTGGAACCCGCGGCGTAGCCTCGGACAGCGATGTCTACCGAGCGCTGCGATATGGGTCGGCTGATGTCACGGTTTCTTCCCGCGGGCCTGCTTCGGGCGTCGTCATTCAGGACGGCGGCATGTGGTGGCTGACCTTTCGCACCGGGCCATTGCGGGAGTACGGGACATACATTCTGGGCGGGATGCTGGTTGTATTACTGCTGTTCTTCCTGATCCGGGGCCGTATTCGCATCGAGGGCGACAGAACCGGGCGCACCGTCACCCGGTTCTCAGGGTTCGAGCGGTTTGGCCACTGGCTGTTTGCCGGGTCGTTTCTGGTTCTGGGTGTCACAGGCCTGCTAACGCTGTATGGCCGCGACTTCCTGATTCCGGTCTTTGGCAAAGAAGGTTTTGCGGTTGTGGCGCAGGCCTGCAAATGGCTGCACAACAACATCGCCTGGGCCTTCATGCTGGGGCTGGTGATCGTCACATTGAACTGGATCGCGCATAACCTGCCCGACCGCACCGATCTGAAATGGCTGGCCGCTGGTGGCGGATTGTTCACCAAGGGCAGCCACCCGCCCGCAAAGAAATTCAACGCAGGGCAAAAGGTCATCTTTTGGCTGTGCATCCTGCTGGGCGTGTCGATCAGCCTGTCAGGGCTGTCGCTGCTGTTCCCGTTCGAAATGCCGCTGTTTGCCAAAACCTTCTCGATCGCCAACGCGACCGGGTTGCCGCAGGCAGTCGGCCTGAGCCTGCCCGAACAGATGTCGCCGCAGGAAGAGATGCATTATGCCCAGATCTGGCACGTCATGGTGGCCTATGCCTTCATCGCGATCATTCTGGCGCATATCTATCTGGGCTCGATCGGAATGGAGGGCGCGTTCGACGCCATGGGCACCGGTGAAGTCGAAGAGCAATGGGCGCGGGAACATCATTCGCTGTGGCTTGAAGATGTACAGGCGGAAGAGGCCAAGGACGGCGCGGCCTCGCCAGCGGAATAGATGCGCGCGCTGATTCTGGCCTTTGCCTTGCTGCCGCTTCCGGGCGCGGCAGAGTTCTTTACGCTGAAAGGCCATGGCGGCCCGATCATGGGAATTGCGACCGCACCGGACGGTCGGATTGCGACGGCCAGTTTCGACAATTCTATCGGCGTTTGGTCGGGGCGCAGGCCGGAATGGTTGGAGGGGCACGAGGCCGCGGTGACCAGCGTCGCCTTTAACGGCACTGCAATTTATTCGGCGGGTGACGACTTTACCCTTCGGCGCTGGCCCGGCGGGCATATCGTTGGTCGGCACAAAGGCAAGATCGTGGGCATCGCCGCCTCAAAAACCCATGTCGCGACGGCCAGTTGGGATGGCACAATCGGTATATGGCCGGTAGATGGTTCGGAACCGCAAATGCTGGGCCCGACCGGCAGCGGGGTGAACGCGGTGGAGTTTTCACCCGATGGGTCCGTTCTGTATTCTGCGGGCATGGACGGGGCGCTGCGCGTCTGGGACCTGACCAGCGGTCAGGAAACCGAGCGACTGGTCGAGCATGGATTTGGCATCAACGAACTGGCCCTGAACGCCCAGGACGGCTGGATCGCCTATGGCGCGGTGGACGGGGTAACGCGCGTATTCGATCTGGAAACCGGCGAGGAACGCGATTTCACGCTGGAGCGCCGCCCCATTCTGGCCCTCGCCCTCAGCCCAGACCGGCGATTACTGGCGGTTGGGGACGGCGAAGGGTTCATCATGGTGATCGACACGATGGACTGGCGCATCGCACATGATTTCCGTGCCACCTTGCGCGGCCCGGTCTGGGCCTTGGCATTTTCGGCGGATGGGCTGAACATTCACGCGGGCGGAATTGATGAGGCGATGTATAGCTGGCCGGTTGCCTCGCTGGGTGAACACGACCAGATGGCGGGTTCCGAGCCCGAATTTCTGAAAAACCCCGGTGAAATGGACAATGGCGAGCGGCAATTCGCGCGGAAATGTTCAATCTGTCACAGCCTGACACCGGACGGGCAACGCCGCGCCGGTCCGACCCTGTACGGAGTTTTCGGACGCCGGGCTGGTACGCTTGATGAATATTTATACTCGGACACGCTGCAAGACTCTGATATCGTTTGGAATGACGAAACGATTAATGCTCTGTTCGATCAGGGGCCGGATCACTACATTCCGGGGTCCAAGATGCCAATGCAACGGATCACGGGCCCACAGGACCGCGCCGATCTGATCGCCTTTCTGCGCCGCGCCACGGCAACAAAGGACTGAGCCGGAGGAACAGATGAAAGCCTTTCTTGCAGCCGTCGCAGCGATGATCGTCATCACTGCTGCTGCGCCGTTCACGCTGGACCGGCTGGGGCCAACCTCGGCTGATGCAAGCGCGGGTTCTGCGGTGCGTCTCGACTGAATGTCCGAGTATCTGACCACCCGTGAACTGGCCGACCTGCTGCGCATCGGCGAGCGCAAAGCCTACGATCTGGCCTCGTCGGGCGAGGTTCCCTGTGTTCGCGCCATGGGTAAACTGCTGTTCCCGCGCGCCGAGGTAATCGCATGGCTGAATGCATCCCGATCCGGCCCCGAGGTGGCGGAACCGCCCCTGCCCCCGATTGTTGCAGGCAGCCATGATCCCTTGCTGGACTGGGCCCTGCGGGAAAGCGGATCGGGACTGGCCACCTATTACGACGGATCGTTTGACGGGCTGACCCGCCTTGCGGATCGGGCCGCACAGGCCGCCGCCCTGCATATCCACGAGGAAAACGGGTTCAACACGCAATCCCTGCGGGACACGCTGGGCGAAGCGCCGGTTGTTCTGTACGAAATCGCCTGCCGCCAGCGTGGGCTGTTGCTGGCCCCCGGGGTCACAGGCATTTCCGGTTTTGAGGATCTCAAGGGGCGGCGCGTGATGCTTCGTCAGGACAGCGCGGCCAGTCAGCGCCTGTTTGACGAGCAACTTGTAGCGCACGGTTTGACACGAGACGATCTGGAACCGTTGCCTGCGTGTGCGCGAACCGAAGAGGAACTGGCCATCGCCCTGCATGATGGCAAGGCCGAAGCCGGCTTTGGTCTGGGCGCCCTTGCCGGTCTGTACGGGCTGGGCTTTGCCGCAACGCATGAGGAACGGTTTGATCTGGCCATCTGGCGCAGGGCCTTTTTTGACGAGCCGATGCAAAAGCTGATCCGGTTCCTGCAAAGCAGTCGGTTTGCGGACCGCGCTGCCGAACTGGGCGGTTATGACATTTCGTCATTGGGCCGCATCCACCACAACGGGGCCAGCGGCTAGAAACACCGCTGGGGCGAATTCAGTTGGCGTTCGGAAAGAACAACTGCTCGCCTTCAAGCGTGTAGGATGCAATCGCGGCCTGCCCATGCTCACCCGTCAGCCAGTCGATGAACCGCTGGCCCGCCGCCGCACGAACACCGGGGTGTTTTTCGGGGTTCACCAGAATGACGCCATACTGGTTGAACAGCCTCGGGTCGCCTTCGACCAGCACCTCAAGGTCGCCCCGATTGCCGAAGGACAGCCATGTCGCGCGGTCCGTCAGTGCATACGCACCCATTCCGCTGGCGATGTTCAGCGTGGCCCCCATGCCCGATCCGGTTTCACGGTACCAATCGCCTGATGCATCTGCGACATCAACCCCTGCCGCGTCCCAATGGCTTAGCTCGGCCTTATGCGTACCGCTGTCGTCCCCACGCGAAGCAAACGGTGCTTGGGCACGCGAAATCGCGGTCAGCGCCGCGACGATATCCGCGCTGTCTTTTACCTGCGCCGGATCGGATTTCGGGCCAACAAGCACGAAATCATTGTACATGACATCGAGCCGTTCCACGCCCCAGCCATCGGCCACGAATTTCTCTTCGTCTGGTTTGGCATGTACCAGCAGAACGTCTCCGTCACCGTTTACCGCGTTCCTAATGGCCTGACCTGTGCCAACCGCGACCACGCGCACGTCGATGCCCGTCTCGGCCTCGAACCCCGGAAGGATATGGTCAAACAATCCGGAATTCTGGGTCGAGGTGGTGGATTGCACGATGATGAACGGCTCTTCTGCGCTGACGGACCCTGCGGTCAGGCCAAGCGCAATCAATCCTACGCGGATCAGATTTCCGATCATTCCGGATTCTCCTGCTCACTTACAGCTCAGTCACCAGCCCACCGGCCAGATAGCGGCGCGCGGCAGTGCTTTCGGGGGCGTCCAGCACCTGCTTTGTTGCGCCATGTTCAACGACATGCCCGCCATGCATCATTACAACATCCGCCGCAAGTCTGCGTGCCTGTCCGATGTCATGGGTGACCATCACGATCCGCACACCGCGCGTCGAAGCGCGCATGATCATGCGCTCGATTTGCTGGGTGGCCGTCGGATCAAGGGCGCTGGTGGGTTCGTCCAGAAACAGAATTTCGGGATCGGATGCCAGCGCACGCAGAATCGCAAGCCTCTGCGCCTCGCCGCCCGAAAGCGAGCGCGCGGCCTGCCGGGCCTTGCCACTCAGCCCGCCCTCTTGCAGCAGATCGGCGATACGCTGTTTTCGGACAGCACGCGTCAGTTGCTGTCGCTTGAGAACAAAGTCCAGATTGGCCGCAACGGAACGGCGCAAAAGAACGGGTTGCTGAAACACCATCGCCTGTCGCGCCTTTTGCTCGGCCCGCAGCGGCTTTTCATCCTGCAGCACCCGCCCCTGATCCGGCAGGATCAACCCATGCAGGCAACGAAGCAACAGGCTTTTGCCCGCTCCGTTGGGGCCAAGGATCAGGGTGGGTCCGGGCCCGTCCAGCACAAGCCCCGGCACGTCCAGCAACGTGTTGCCGTTTCGGCCAATACGCAGGTTCTGGACCTTCAGACCACTCAGCATATCAGGGGCCAGATCACGCATGCCGCAGCCCTTCCTGTTCCGCCCGCAGGCCGAGGAAACTGACCAGCGCGTTCACTGCAACCGCGATGCCGATCAGAATGGCACCCAGCGCAAGCGCAAGCGCCAGATTGCCCTTGGACGTCTCAAGCGCGATGGATGTGGTCATGACGCGCGTCACGTGGTTGATATTGCCGCCGACGATGATCACCGCGCCGACCTCGGCGATGGCGCGGCCAAATCCGGCCAGCAAAGCCGTGATCAGCGCCAGCCGTGCATCCCACAGCAACACCGGCACGGATGCCAGCCGGGATACGCCCATCGAGCGAAGCTGCTCCGAATATTCCTCGGCCAGCATTTCGATCACCTGACGCGTCAGGGCGGCCACGATCGGCGTGACCAGAACCACCTGAGCGATGATCATGGCGGTAGGCGTGTACAGCAATTGCAGCACACCCAGCGGCCCGGAACGCGAGAGCATCAGATAGACCGTGAGGCCCACAACGACGGGCGGCAGCCCCATCAGAGCATTCATCAACACGATAAGGGCGCGCCGCCCGGGGAAACGCGAAACCGCCAGCGCGGCCCCGACAGGCATCCCGATCAGCGCCGAAATCAGCACCGCAAAGACGGAAACGCGCAGAGAAAGCAGAACGATAGCCCACAGTTCGGCATCCCCTTCCAGGATCAGAGAGGCCGCTTGACTGAATTCTGATGCAAAATTCTGCATTACTTACCACATCTGGTTGGCAACGGGATTAAATGCGCGTTATTTCACAGTAATACTAGGTCATTCCTTGCCGCGATCAAACGCCAAAACCGGCAAGTGCTACGAAAAACGCGGCCCCGTTGGGACCGCGTTGCCGACATCCGTCGTTTCGCTTTGGTGACTTAGTTCAGAGCCGCATCCGTGATCTGATGTGTCCAGGCACCTTCAGGCTGACTGGTGATGACTGGATCGGAACCGCCGGCCAGCAGAGTGTTCACCGTACGCTCGAAATCCGCCGGGTCCAGCGCACCGTTCGACCCTGCGGTCAGCTTGGCGATCTCACCCATCATGCGCTTTTGATGTGTCTCGGTCTGGGCACCGGTCTCGTCATTGTCGAGAACGATCAGCGCGGCCTCATCCGGGTTTTCTTCGGCGTATTTCCAGCCCTTCATCGAGGCGCGAACGAAACGCTCCATCTTGTCCGCAAATGCCGGATCGCTCAGGTTCTCTTCAAGCACATAGAGGCCGTCCTCAAGTGTCGCGACGCCCTGATCTTCGTATTTGAAGGTCACGAGGTCATCTGGATTCACGCCTGCGTCGATGACCTGCCAATATTCGTTGTAGGTCATGGTGCTGATGCAATCGGCCTGACGCTGCAGCAGCGGATCGACGTTAAAGCCCTGCTTGAGAACTTCGACACCACTCTCGCCCTTGCCGTCGGTTGAAATGCCCAGCTGGCTCATCCAGCTCATGAACGGAAATTCATTGCCGAAGAACCAGACACCCAAAGTGCGGTTTTTGAGATCCTCGGGCGAGGCGATGCCCGCGTCTTTCCAGCAGGTCAGCATCATGCCCGAGCTTTTGAATGGTTGGGCGATATTGACCAGCGGCAGCCCCTTTTCGCGCGCAGCCAGCGCGGCGGGCATCCATTCGACCGTGACATCCGCACCGCCCCCGGCGATCACCTGCGTCGGTGCGATATCGGGGCCACCCGGCAGGATCGTGACGTCCAGCCCCTCTTCCTCATAGAACCCTTTGTCCTTGGCAACGTAATATCCGGCGAACTGGGCCTGCGTGACCCATTTCAGCTGCAGATTGACCTCGTCAGCGGCCAATGCGGCACCGGCTGCCAGTGTGAAGGCCGCAGTCACCCCACTAAGTAGCTTTTTCATCTGTCTTTTCTCCTTGTTGAAACTTCGCCCCCTTTTTGATGCGGGGGTCTTGTCGGTTAATGTCTTGGCTCGGTTCCTCTTATCTTCGTTGTGACGGGTGCCAGAATGTCACCGCCTTTTCGATCCAGGCAACACCGCTATAGAACACCGTTCCTGCCATTGCCGCCACTACGATTTCGGCCCAGACCAGATCGATATCCAGACTGCCGACACCGGTTGAAATGCGGAAACCCATGCCACGCGTGGGTGATCCGAAATATTCGGCAACAATCGCGCCGATCAGCGCCAGCGTGGTTGCGATCTTGAGACCATTGAATACGAATGGCATCGCAGCGGGCAGGCGCAGTTTGAGCAACGTCTGCCAGTATCCGGCCGCATAGGTTCGCATCAGATCGCGCTGCATAGCGTCGGTTTCACGCAGGCCCTGCACCGTGTTCACGAGTATCGGGAAAAACACCATTACCACGACCACGGCCGCTTTTGAGTGCCAGTCAAACCCGAACCAGCTGACCAGGATCGGCGCGATGCCGACAATGGGCAGGGCCGCCACGAAATTGCCGATCGGCAGCAGCCCGCGTGTCAGGAAGGACGAGCGGTCGATGGCGATCGAACAGGCAAAGGCCGCGGCGCTGCCGATGACAAAACCGGTAAGTGCACCTTTGAACACGGTCTGGCGGAAGTCCTCCCAAAGCGTGGCGGTCGAATTGAAGAACTCTTCGGCCACGTCAGAAGGCGGTGGCAGGATGACCGGCGAGACATCAAGCCCCCGCACCAGACCTTCCCACAACACCAAAAGGGTGACGCCGAACAGAACCGGGACCAGAACGCGCACGCCCCGCGTCTTGTTCCACTTGGAAATCGCCAGACGATAGTTGGCCCACCAGGCCAGCCCCCAAAAGAGCAATGCAAGGGATAACCAGGTCATGTGTTCATCCCCATTCGCTTAAGGGCCACGCGCTGCAGGATATCCAGCAGCGTCACCAACAGACCGGCCAGTATTGCGGCTGCCAACAAGGCGGCCCAGATGGCCAGTGGCGTACCGAACTGATCCCCGATCAGAATGCGCGCGCCCAACCCCGAGATGGCCCCAGTCGGAAGCTCACCCACAATCGTCCCCACCAGCGCCGCCGCGATACCGATCTTGAGCGACGTGAACAGGTAGGGCATCGACGAAGGTAAACGCAGCTTGAAGAACCCCTGCGCCCCTGACGCGTTATAGGTTTTAAGCAGGTCCAGCTGAGATGCGGATGGTGAGCGCAGGCCTTTGACCATGCCCACCAGCACCGGGAAATAGCACAGATAGGCCGAGATGATTGCCTTGGGCACGCCCCGCCCTTCGATCCCGACCTGTGAGCTGACCACGATGATCATTGGCGCCAGCGCCACGATGGGCACGGTCTGACTTATGATCGCCCACGGCATCAGGCTCATGTCGACAACACGCGAATAGACGATTGCCACCGCCGCCGCGATGCCCAGCGTGGTGCCCAGCAGGAACCCCCAAAGCGTCGACTGCAAGGTGATGCCGGCGTGATAGATCAATGAGCGTTTCGACAGCGCGCGTCCACGCAGCGCCATCTCACCGGTGGTTTTCCACAACTCCTGACCGACCTGCCCCGGCGTCGGCAGCCGCGGACGATCCAGCGCATAGCCTTTGGAGATGTGTGACGGATTGACCGCCATCAGGTACCAGACCGAGGTGTTTTGCCGGACGCGCGAGGTTTCGGGTGTCACGACTTCACCGGATCGCTGGGCCTGATCCAGTGCCACGCGGATATTCATGGGCGCAACGGCGGCATACCAGATGGCGACAATGGCGGCGAGAACCGCCAGTATAGGCAACAGGTTCTTCATGCGGCGCCCTCTTTCACGGCGATATCAATCGTCATAGGCATGCCCCGCTCTTAGTCCTTCGCGCACGCGGTGGGCGATTTCCAAAAATTCGGGCGTGTCGCGAATGTCCAGCGGGCGTTCCTTTGGCAAGGGGCTTTCGATCACGTCGGTGATCCGCCCAGGGCGCGGGCTCATCACCACGATCTTTGTGCTGAGATACACCGCCTCGGGGATCGAGTGCGTGACAAAGCCGATGGTCTTGTCCGTGCGCGACCAAAGCTGCAACAACTGTTCGTTCAGGTGATCGCGCACGATCTCGTCCAGTGCGCCGAAGGGTTCGTCCATCAGCAGGATGTCGGCATCAAAGGCCAAGGCGCGCGCGATCGACGCACGCTGCTGCATTCCCCCCGAAAGCTGCCATGGAAACTTTCCGCCAAACCCTTCAAGATCAACAAGTTCTAGAACCTTATTAACGCGATCTTCCTGCTGATCGCGAGAGTAACCCATGATCTCAAGCGGCAGTTTTATGTTCTTGGCGATTGTCCGCCAAGGGTAAAGTCCCGCCGCCTGAAACACATAGCCATAAGCCCTGTTCCGCCGCGCCTCGTCCGGGGTCATGCCATTGACACTCAGCGTGCCGCCGGTTGGATTTTCCAATGCCGCGATGCATCGCAGAAAGGTGGTTTTGCCACAGCCCGACGGGCCGATGAAACTGACGAAGTCGCCCTTGTCGATCGTCAGGTTCACATCGTTGAGTGCGTGGACCGGCCCGTCATTGGTCTGAAACACCAGATCCAACTGCCTTGCCTCGATAACGGGCTGGGTATTGCTTTCAGTGTCCATTCTATTGCCTTGAAAAGAGATCGTTGAGAGCTGCCGAACCGGCAGCTCCAGAGGTTTACACGCCGGTTGCCGGAATACCGCTCCGCTCGACCGGTCTGGGCGCCGTCAGCTCTTTCCAGGTGCTCAGCGCCTTGTTCACGGTCGTGTTCGCCTCACGCGCGACAAAGTTTCCGTGGCCTTCCTGTGTACGGATCTCACCATCGTGCACGGCCACCTGTCCACGGGTCAGAGTAAAGCGCGGAAGGCCCTTGACCTCTTTGCCTTCAAACACGTTGTAATCGATTGAAGATTGCTGCGTAGACGCCTGAATAGTCTTGGATTTCTCCGGATCCCAGACAACCAGGTCCGCATCCGCCCCAACCAGAACCGCGCCCTTCTTGGGATAACAGTTCAGAACCTTGGCGATATTGGTCGAAGTCACGGCCACGAACTCATTCGGCGTCAGGCGCCCCGTGCTGACGCCATGCGTCCACAGCATCGGCATCCGGTCTTCCAGCCCACCGGTCCCGTTCGGGATCTTGGTGAAGTCGCCGACGCCATAGCGCTTTTGCTCGGTCGTAAAGGCGCAGTGATCGGTTGCCACAACCGACAGCGATCCGGATTGCAGCCCGGCCCACAGGCTGTCCTGATGCTTTTTGTCCCGGAACGGCGGAGACATCACGCGCCGCGCGGCATGGTCCCAATCGGCGTTGAAATACTCGCTTTCATCCAGTGTCAGGTGCTGAATCAGCGGCTCGCCCCAGACCCGTTTTCCCTGCATCCGTGCCCGGCGAATGGCTTCGTGGCTTTCTTCGCAGGACGTATGCACCACATAGAGCGGCACACCCGCCATGTCAGCGATCATGATGGCCCGGTTTGTGGCCTCGCCCTCAACCTGTGGCGGTCGGGAATAGGCATGCGCCTCGGGGCCGGTATTTCCCTCGGCCAGCAGTTTGGCGGAAAGTTCGGCAACCACATCGCCGTTCTCGGCATGGACCATGGCGATCCCGCCAAGCTCGGCCAGACGCTGGAACGAGGCATACATCTCGTCATCATTCACCATCAGCGCGCCCTTATAGGCCATGAAGTGCTTGAAGGTGTTGATGCCACGCTGTTCGATCACGGTTTTCATGTCATCGAACACCTGCTCGCCCCACCAGGTCACCGCCATGTGGAACGAGTAGTCGCAATTGGCACGCGTAGATTTGTTGTCCCAGCGTTTCAGCGCATCCAGTAGGCTTTCGCCCGGATTGGGCAGCGCAAAGTCGACCACCATTGTGGTTCCGCCGGACAGAGCAGCCCGCGTTCCGCTTTCGAAGTCATCACTGGAATATGTCCCCATAAACGGCATCTCCAGATGCGTATGCGGGTCGATGCCACCGGGCATGACGTAGCACCCGGTTGCATCGAGCTCCTTGTCGCCTTTCAAATCAGGACCGATTTCCGTGATTACGCCCGCTTCGATCTTTACGTCGGCCTTGTACGTCAGATCGGCAGTAACGATGGTTCCATTTTTGATCACTGTGGTCATGAGCTGGCTCCGTTCGGATTTGTTTTATTTATATGTTCTGTACCTTTAGCGGGCGTAGTTCTCGCTAAATCAAGTTTCAGTTGGGCGATTTCGACTGCAAGTTTTTCATTCTCCAGCTGGGACCTCTTGGAGTCCCGGAGAAAGAGCATAATCGCAATCACTGTCGAACTGAGTGAACCAACCACGGCCGCAATGGCGCTAAACAGTTTGACCCATTCAGAGGCGTCCCCGATCGAGCCGGTTGGGAGGTCTGTGACCAGCGCGAGCGCCTCCTGAATGAACACGTCCAGTTCCTGAACGGCGATCAAACGTTCACCCGGTGTTTCGGCATTTTTCGCCCTGTCGAGCATATCGAAGACGTCATTCTCAACAAGGAACAGCTCGATTAGCTGCGCATCACGTTCCTGATAGAATTCGACACTGAGATTAGCGTCTTTGAGCTCTTGCTGCATTGATCGATACCGATCAACGAGAAAGTAAACAGCAAGCAGGCCCAGCAATATTGCAAAGCTGGCAAACAGGATTGACCCTTTTGAGAGGCGATCCGGTTTCACCCCACTATCTCCGCGGTTTCGACGACCGCGTGAAACAGAACATCAGCCCCGGCGGCCGCCCATTCCTTGCTTATTTCCTCGGCCTCGTTGTGGCTCAGGCCATCCACGCAGGGACACATCACCATCGCCGTCGGGGCAACACGGTTGATCCAGCAGGCATCGTGGCCCGCGCCCGAAATGATGTCCGTATGCGAATAACCCAGCCTTTCCGCCGCATTACGCACCGCCGTTACGCAGTTTTCATCGAAGTCGACCGGATCGAAACCGCCGACCTTTTCGAATTCAACGGACAGCCCCATTTCGTCGACGATGTCTTGGGCCGCAACGCGCAGGCGGGCCTCCATATCCTTGATCACCTCCAGATCGGGTGAGCGGAAATCGACGGTGAAAACCACCTTGCCCGGGATCACGTTACGTGAATTGGGAAAGACATCGATATGCCCTGCGGCTCCGACGGCGTGGGGAGCGTGGGACCAGGCGATCTCATCCACTTTTTCCAGCACCCGTGCCATCGCCAGACCCGCGTTCTTGCGCATCGGCATCGGAGTCGATCCGGTATGGGCGTCCTTGCCGGTAATCGTCACCTGCGTCCAGCTCAGCCCCTGACCATGCGTGACGACGCCGATGTCCTTTTCCTCGGCCTCGAGAATGGGTCCCTGTTCGATGTGCAGCTCGAAAAACGCGTGCATCTTTCGGGCACCGACCTCTTCTTCGCCACGCCAGCCGATCCGTTGCAATTCGTCACCGAATTTCTTTCCCTCGGCATCTTCACGATCATAGGCCCAGTCCTGCGTATGCATTCCCGCAAACACACCCGAGGCCAACATCGCCGGGGCAAAGCGCGTCCCCTCTTCGTTGGTCCAGTTTGTCGCAACGATGGGATGTTTAGTCTTGATACCCAGATCGTTCAGGGTGCGAATGATCTCGAGCCCGCCCAGAACCCCCAGAACCCCATCATACTTTCCGCCCGTAGGCTGCGTATCCAAATGCGAGCCGACATAGACAGGCAGCGCATCGGGGTCGGTTCCTTCGCGCCGGGCAAACATGTTGCCCATCTGATCCAGACCCATGGTGCAGCCTGCATCCTCGCACCATTTCTGAAACAGGGCGCGTCCTTCGGCATCTTCGTCGGTCACGGTCTGGCGGTTGTTACCACCCGCGATACCCGGCCCGATCGTGGCCATCTCCATCAGACTGTCCCACAACCGGTCACCATTGATTCTGAGATTCTGCGCCGGAGCTGCCATGTGTTTTCCCCTGTTGCTTGCGAATTGGCTCGCTTTTGGTGTCGTGATTTGACCATCTGGTCAAACTCACGCTATCACGGGTTCAACATCAGTCAAGAAATTGCATGGCACAGCCGGAAATTTCGGCATAATTGCCCCCTGATTGGCAGAAAAAGAGACAACCGAAGAACATGCCCAAGGATCGCGCACCGACCCGCATTCAGAAAAAGAACCGCGCCGCCATTCTGGAGGCAGCATTGAATGTCTTTTCGGCGCATGGATTTCGCGGGGCAACGGTAGATCAGATTGCAGCCGAATCCGGTCTGAGCAAACCCAACCTGCTGTACTACTTCCCGTCGAAAGAGGCGATTCACACCGCGCTGCTTTCCGGCTTGCTGGATACATGGCTGGCACCGCTGCACGATCTGAACGAAAACGGCGATCCGCTTGAAGAGATCCTATCCTACACGCGCCGCAAACTTGAGATGAGCCGTGAACTGCCGCGCGAAAGCCGGTTGTTTGCCAACGAACTTGTTCAGGGCGCACCGCGTATTCATCAGGCCCTTTCAGAGGATCTGAAAAGGCTTGTCGACGACAAGACCAAAATTCTGACCCGTTGGATGGATCAGGGTAAAATCGCGCGGGTTCACCCCTATCATCTGGTGTTTTCCATCTGGGCGCTGACCCAGCACTATGCCGATTTCGACGTTCAGGTGCGTGCAATTCTGGGCGAAGAAGACCCGTTTGAGGGGGCCGAACCCTTTATCGATACGGTGTATCGCAAACTTCTGGCGCCTTAAGCATCGCTTAACCACAATCAGGCAGCTTTTGCCTATGATTGTAACCAGACCCGAACCTGAGCCATGGATTGCCCAACTCTTTTCAACCAAATCCGCGCAACGGGGTGCCGTCGTGCGCCGATCGGTGGCGTGGGTTGAACGTGAAGTCGGACATGACCGCTTCAAATCAGAAGTAAAGCGGCGCGGATTTCATTTGATCCGCACCGCCTACCAATACATCGTCACTTGCCACAACGGGCCGGTGGATTTTCTGTTCTGAGAAAATTCGTCGAATTTCCCGATTTAGATTTTTCGACGAAAATTCTCTGCCTATTCTGCCGCCTTCGCCATCGGGTTGTTGGGATGGGTCGTCCAGTTGGCGTATTCTTCCTGAACAACTTTTCCGGTGCGCGGATCAACTTCGCCCGCTGCCATCGGCACCATCGAGATGCAGTTTTCGACAGGACAGACATCGACGCAAAGGTTACAGGCCACGCATTCTTCGTCTATCACCTCGAACACACGGTCGGGTGACATCGAAATGGCCTGATGGCTGGTATCTTCGCACGCCGCATAGCAACGGCCACATTTGATGCACTGATCCTGATCGATCTTGGCTTTGGCGACGTAATTCAGGTTCAGGTACTGCCAGTCGGTTACGTTGGGAACAGCGCGGCCGACGATCTCGGAGACGTTCGTGTAGCCCTTTTCGTCCATCCATCTGGACAATCCGGCCGTCAGTTCATCGATGATCTTGAACCCATAGGTCATCGCGGCGGTACACACCTGAACTGTCCCGCAGCCCAGCGACATGAATTCTGCCGCGTCGCGCCATGTTGTAACCCCGCCGATCCCCGAAATCGGAAGCCCGTGCGTTTCGGAGTTGCGCGCAATTTCCGAGACCATCGACAAAGCAATCGGTTTGACCGCCGGTCCGCAATAGCCACCGTGACTGCCCTTGCCATCAATCGACGGTTCGGGGCTGAAGGTATCCAGATTAACACTGGTGATCGAGTTGATCGTGTTGATCAGCGAGACCGCATCAGCGCCACCGTTTCTGGCCGCCGTTGCCGGTTTGCGAATATCGGTGATGTTCGGCGTCAGCTTCACGATCACCGGCTTGTCGTAATACTGCTTGCACCAGCGGGTGACCATTTCGATATATTCCGGCACCTGCCCCACGGCACTGCCCATTCCACGCTCGCTCATCCCGTGGGGACAGCCGAAGTTCAGCTCGATCCCGTCGGCTCCGGTTTCGGCCACACGCGGCAAGATTGCTTTCCATGCCCCTTCTTCGCAAGGCACCATGATCGACGCGATCAGCGCCCGATCGGGATAATCCGCCTTGACCCGGGCCATTTCTTCAAGATTGACCTCAAGGGGGCGATCCGTGATCAATTCGATGTTATTGAGGCCAAGCAGGCGGCGGTCTGCACCATAAATCGCGCCATAGCGCGGCCCGTTCACGTTGACGACCGGCGGGCCTTCCTCACCCAGAGTTTTCCAGACCACCCCGCCCCATCCGGCCTCGAACGCGCGGCGCACATTGTATTCCTTGTCCGTTGGCGGTGCCGATGCCAGCCAGAATGGGTTTGGACTGGAAATTCCAAGAAAGTCTGTCGTCAGATTGGCCATGGGTCCTCCTTACCGGCTCAGCCGGATTTCCTGAATATCATCTCTGTCGGGCGAATGCGCCCGGCGTGTATGTTCTCGACGTAGTTGCCGAACTTTTCCGGTGCGGTTTCACCCATCATCAGGTGAATCCCCAAAGGCGGGGGGCCGCTTTCGGCAATGCGGGCAAAGGCCTCTTCGAAGAACGCGGTTGCGAATTCGGTCCGGTCGGTTTCCGCGATCAGATCCAGCCCTGCTGCAGCTGCCGCGTTCTTGTAGGTGTCAGGCGCGTCAACAAAGGACGTTTCCGGGGCAGTTGACCAAGGCAACGGAAACTTCAGCGCCTCGTCAACGCTGCCGCCCATCACATCGAAAACCGCAAAGGTCCCCCCAGTGGCAAGAACCCTTGCAACCTCGGCAAACAGCCCTGCCTTGTCTTGGATGTTCATGCCGACATGCAGCATGACCGCCAGATCGAAACCGAAATCCGGCACCGGCATATCCAATGCGCTGCCGACCAGAAACGTCGTCTTGTGACCCAGCCCGACCAGATCACTCAACTCCGTAGCGGTTTCCACAAATTCCGGCGTCAGATCGATGCCGGTTACCGTGGAATCGTAGTGGTCCGCGACATAACGCGATGTACCGCCGATCCCGCACCCCACGTCCAGCACACGAGTGGCGTGATTTGGCGACAGTTGCGCGAACAGGTGGTCCGTCGCCGCAACGCCACCGGTGTGGAATTCATCCCCGGCCTTCAGATCAGCCGCCGTGGCAGCATCGGGATCGACGCCGCTGGCTTGCAGCGCCTCTCTTACTCTTTGGGTCAGGGCACCGGTCGTGTAGTGGCGCGCAACTGCGTTTTCGATCGTGGACATTTGCAATACCTCAGCGACAAAAATGGGGTGGAATACCCCAATCTATCACGAAATCAGCGTCGCATGGATGTCCATTGCAGCATCCCGCCCTTCAGCGACGGCTGTCACGGTCAGGTCGTCGCCGCCTGCCGCGCAATCGCCACCAGCCCAGACGCCATCCATCGAGGTTCGCCCCGGCCCGGTTACAGCGATCTTGTTGCCGTCCAACGTCAGACCGTCCGGCGCGCCCTCCAGGGTCTGACCGATAGCCTTGAGAACCTGATCGGCGCGCACCCGCGTGGTTTCACCGGTTCCCGACAGCTTGCCGTCGACGGTTGCAGTATACTCCAGCTCGATCTCAGCCGCAGTGCCATTGCCGTGAACTGCAACGGGTTGCACGTTGCACATGATCTTGACGCCATTGGCTGCCGCAAGATCCTGTTCATATCGGCTGGCACCCATTGCGTCGCGGTCGCGGCGGTAGGCGATGGTCACGTTTTCCGCGCCCAAAAGCTTCGATTTCACTGCTGCGTCCACCGCAGTCATGCCACCGCCGATGATCACGACATTGCGCCCTACCGGCAGGTTTGCCAGATCGTCCGCTTGCCGCACTTCGGCAATGAAATCGACCGCGTGATGCACGCCGTCCTTGTCCGCTCCTTCGGCGCGCAGAGCATTTACGCCTGCCAGACCGATGGACAAAAACACCGCGTCATACGCATCCTGCAGCCCGTCCAAAGAAATCGTATCGCCAAGCGATGACCCGGTTTCGATCGCGATGCCGCCGATCTGCAGCAGCCAGTCGACCTCGGCCTGGGCAAAGTTGTTCGTCGCCTTGTAAGCAGCAATGCCGTATTCGTTCAGACCGCCAGGTTTCGGCCGGGATTCGTGGATAACCACATCATGGCCAAACATCGCCAAACGGTGCGCACAAGCCAGACCGGCCGGCCCTGCCCCGACAACCGCAACGGTTTTGCCGGTGGGGGCTGCGCGGTCAAACGGATGTTCGCCCGCTGTCATCACGCTATCAGTTGCAAACCGCTGAAGCCGGCCAATCTCGACCGGTTTGCCTTCGGCGGTTTCGCGAACGCAGGCTTCCTCGCAGAGCGTTTCCGTGGGACAAACCCGGGCGCACATGCCGCCCAAGATGTTCTGATCCAGAATGGTCTTGCCCGCCGCTTCGGGCTGTCCCGCCTGAATCTGTCGGATGAACACCGGAATATCGATGTCCGTCGGACACGCCGTGACACATGGCGCGTCATAGCAGAAATAACACCGATCAGCAGCCACTGCCGCCTCGTGCGGCGCAAATGGCGGATGCAGATCCGCGAAATTCGAGGTCAGCTCATCGCTGGAAAGCCGCCCGGCCACGACGCCGGGAGCCATCTGGCCCTGTGCCATCACTCTACTCCCTGTAGATATGTTTGTTATGGCCCCAGCTTGCCACAAACAAAAATTTTATCAATTGGTAAAATTTGCCAAATGGTCAAAAAATGCAAAATCCGGGCCGCGAGACCCGGATTTGGCGGATTATTGCTAGAAATTTATGCAGGTCTGAGGAAATCAGACCAATTCTTTCAGATGATCCAGTTTCATCCAGACTCTGGCGCCCTCAGGTCCGGCAGTGGCATTCAGCGATGATCCCGGCGGCAGGCGCAGCCAGTCCCATCCCCCGAACTCTTCACCCGACTCGACAAAACTACCGTCAACGACAAAGATCTCGGCTCCGCCCGGCAGGTCGTGGGAAACCTGTTCACCCGCGGCCCAGGTGCGAACCTGCACATCCTCGCGCTGATCCTTGAACAACTGGGTCTCCTGACCCTGACCGATTGACTTGCGAACCTCGGTCCGGTCCTCAGGGTCAAACTGATGAAGCTTCACCAGAATGGTCGCTCCTTCCTGCGCGGAAGGCGTGTGCGAGGTTGTCGGAGGGTTGCGGACATAACTGCCAACAGGGAAATCCCCGGTTTCGTCCTGAAACACACCGTCGAGAACCAGAAATTCCTCACCACCGTCATGGGTGTGGGCCGCAAAGGCGCTTCCGGGCGCAAAGCGCACAATCGTCGTGGCGCGCGCCACTTCGTCGCCGATCCGGTCCAGCATCTTGCGTTCGACCCCTGCTGCGGGGGACTGAACCCAATCGGCATCGTTGAAATGCACCGCTACTCGTTTCGTGAAGTCAGCATTGATAAGCATCCGCGTTCTCCTGATCAGAGTGTTTCCGTAGAATTGGCCCCTGCCCCGCAAATTGCAAACAGGTTCACGAAAACGTGGGGTTCCTGACTGAACGCTGGCTGCCGGGCAGCGCAGAGATTTTGACTGCATTCACCGCTTGATGTAGGCCGGTCTTTACAAAGAAACGTCGAACCCCGGTTTGGTCGAGAAAGAGAAAAATGCAGCAGGCGGACCACCCCAAATTCAATATCGTCATTATTGGTCAGAACAATCGCCTGCAATACGAGGCCATATTGTTCGCAGCTTCGCTGCGGCACAATTCGACCGGCTTTGACGGAAAGCTGTTTGTTGCAGTTCCGCAGCCTGGACCGAAATGGAAACAGGACCCACGCATTCAGAACGAAGACGTCCTCACGGCACTGAAACAGCTTGGCGCGGAAATTCTGCCATTCGAGAGCAATGTTTTTGGCGAAAGCTATCCATACGGCAACAAGATCGAGGCGCTGCTGGCCCTGCCCGAAGGGGAACCCTTTGTATTTTTTGACACCGATACGCTGATCACCGGCGACCTGACCAGTGTTCCGTTTGATTTCGATCGCCCCGGCGCGTCGCTGAAGGTCGAGGGGACGTGGCCCAAACCCACACTTTACGGCCCCGGTTATGACGGCATCTGGCGCGCTTTGTACCAGCGGTTCGATCTGGATTTCGAAAGCTCTCTGGATACCAGCCAGCCACATGATTACTGGCGGAGATATCTGTATTTCAACGCGGGTTTTTTCTTTTATTCCTGCCCGCGCAGGTTCGGAGAGCGTTTCCTGCAATTCGCCAAGACCATCCGCGACGAGAACCTGCCGGAACTTACCGCGCAAAGTCTTGATCCATGGCTGGACCAGGTCGCCCTCCCCCTGGTCATCCACTCATTCGGTGGCGGGCGCGATGCCCTGCCCCGTGGGTTGCTTGATGGTTCTGTTAGCTGCCACTACCGGCTGTTCCCATTGCTTTATGCGCGGGAAAGCGACCGGGTTGTCGAAGTGCTGGAAACGGTTGCAGCCCCCAACAAATTCAAGAAAGTGCTGAAAAACTATGAGCCCCTGAAAAAACTGGTGTTTCAGGGCAAGGGGGCCCGGGTTCGGGCCTTGTTCGACCGCGAGAACCTGCCTCAGCGCGAGCAGGTCATCCGAAACAAGATCAAATCCAACGGGCTTTGGCTGCGGTGATCCGGCCTTGGCGAAGTGCGGCGACCATGTCGTTGTGTGTAAGCGGTTGATGCCCTACAGATTTTGACAAGCATATTCCAAAGGGAGACTTTCGAAATGTCCAATGGCCCTACTTATGGCTTTGACACGCTGCAAATTCATGCGGGCGCGCGCCCTGATCCCGCGACCGGCGCGCGGCAGACACCGATTTACCAGACCACCGCATATGTGTTCCGCGATGCCGATCACGCAGCGGCGCTGTTTAACCTGCAGGAAGTGGGCTATATCTATTCCCGCCTGACGAACCCGACAGTGGCGGTGTTGCAGGAACGTGTCGCGACGCTGGAAGGCGGCGTTGGGGCTGTTTGCTGTTCATCAGGCCATGCGGCACAGATCATGGCGCTGTTCCCGCTGATGGGGCCGGGTTGCAACGTGATCGCCTCGACCCGTCTGTATGGCGGCACGGTCACGCAGTTCAGCCAGACCATCAAACGCTTTGGCTGGTCGGCCAAGTTTGTGGACACCGACGATCTTGAGGCCGTCAAGGCCGCCATAGACGAAAACACCCGCGCCGTTTTCTGCGAATCCATCGCCAATCCCGGCGGTTATGTCACAGACATCCGCGCATTGGCCGATGTCGCGGACGAGGCAGACGTGCCACTGATCGTGGACAACACATCGGCCACGCCATACCTTTGCCGCCCCATCGATCAGGGCGCGTCATTGGTCGTGCATTCGACGACAAAATACCTGACTGGCAACGGTACCGTGACCGGCGGCTGCATTGTGGATTCGGGTAAATTCGACTGGTCTGCCAGCGACAAATTCCCCTCGCTCAGCGCGGCGGAACCTGCCTATCACGGCCTGAAGTTCCACGAAACCTTCGGGCCACTGGCCTTTACTTTCCACAGCATCGCGGTTGGTCTGCGCGACCTTGGCATGACGATGAACCCACAGGCGGCACATTACACCCTGATGGGCATCGAAACGCTGAGCCTTCGAATGCAGCGCCATGTGGAAAACGCCGAAAAGATCGCAGCGTGGCTGGAGGCCGATGATCGTGTGGAATACGTAACCTATGCCGGTCTGCCTTCATCGCCTTATCATGAGCGGGTGCAACAGCATTATCCCAAGGGCGCGGGCGCGCTGTTCACCTTTGCCGTGAAAGGCGGGTACGAGGCCTGCGTGAAGCTTGTGAACGCGCTGGAGATTTTCAGCCATGTGGCGAACCTGGGTGATGCGCGATCGCTGATCATCCATTCGGCTTCGACCACGCATCGGCAACTAACAGCGGAACAGCAGGAGGCGGCAGGCGCCAGCCCGAATGTGGTTCGGGTCTCTATCGGGATCGAGGATGCGGATGATCTGATCGCCGATCTGGATCAGGCCCTGGCCAAAGCCTGCACCTGACAAAAAGCTAGCGGCATCATGTCTGAACATAAGATCAACGATCTGGGCCAACCTATCGGAGCGCCTGTAAGGGGGGACTTTCCGCGCCCCCTGCCCCCGCGCAGTGCGATGCAGGGGCGGTATTGTTCGGTGGTGCCGCTTGACGAAACCCTGCACGCGCCCGGCCTGTTCCGGGCGTTTGCGCAGGATACGGACGGACGGAACTGGACCTACCTGCCGTACGGCCCATTTGACTCGGAAACCGGGTTTGCCGAGTGGCTGAAAGCGAGTTGCACAGGCCTGGACCCGTTGTTTCATACCGTTCTTGATGCAGACGGAACCCCAGTGGGCATGGCCTCGTATCTGCGGATTGAGCCATCAGCAGGCTCGATTGAAGTCGGCCATATTCACTTTTCGCCGCTATTGCAGCGAAAGCCATCTTCGACAGAGACCATGTATCTGATGATGCGGCGTGTGTTCGATGAACTGGGCTATCGTCGATACGAATGGAAATGCGACGCGCTGAATGCCCCGTCGCGTCGGGCAGCCGAACGGCTTGGGTTTACATTCGAAGGCGTTTTCCGGCAGGCGACACATTACAAAGGACGCAACCGGGATACGGCGTGGTTCGCCATCATCGACAAGGATTGGCCGCGCATACGCGACGCATTCGAAGCCTGGCTTTCACCGGACAATTTTGATGCGACGGGCCAGCAACGTGAATCCCTGATGGCCCGCCAGACGGATTGAGGTTTACTCGGCGATTTCGAATACCATCGATACGGTTGCCTGAACCGAAATCTCTCCCCCAGCGACGGGAATGCCGCCCGCATCCGCGGCCGCAAACTCGGCCACGCGCATCAACGGCCGCGGGCCGCCACCACCCACGGTGATCGAGACGACCTTGCCCAGCTCAACCCCTGCAGCCTCCGCCAGTTGACCAGCCTTTTCCCTCGCATCCGCGACAGCGTCTGCACGCGCCTTGGCCGCAAGCGGCTTGGGATCCTGAACGCTAAAGCTCAGCCCGCCAAAGTCATTTGCGCCCCCTTCGATCACAGCATCGAGGATTGGCCCCAGATTGGACAGGTCCCGCACCCGGACAAATACGCGGTTTGAGGCAACGAATCCCGTAATCTTTTGACGGTCGCCGTTCTGGATGTCGCGCCCGCCCCAAAGTGGCGACAATGACAAATCGCGGGTCTGGATGTCGCGCGCCTCAAGCCCCGCCTGTTCCAGCCGGGACAGAATCTGAGCAACCGCCTCAGAGGTTGCCTGCATGGCTGCGGCGGCCTCGGCGTTTTCGTTTGTGACGCCAAGCGTGATGGTCGCCATGTCCGGCGCGGCCTCGGCCGTGCCTGTGCCGTCGACAATGATGCGACGTTCTTGCGCATTGGCCATTCCAGCTGCCGTAACGGCAAGCATCATCACGAGAAAAGCAATGTTCTTCAATGTGATCTCTCCTGTTGTTGTACCTAATAGATGGGTTGGCAAGCCTTCGCCGCACAAGGGGAGAATTCGGCTTTTTCTTTCCCTCGGCGATATCCTGCTTTAATCTCGCCGCGTGAACGCCGGGGCGTTTGCGCAAGACTGACAATTACGGTTCCGCCAGATTATGAAGCCTGCCTTTACGCTGTCTTTTTCCGTTGAAGGAATTTCGCTGCTGCACCATGCGGACGGCGAATGGTACAGTGTAGGTTCCGTTTCGCTGGACACGCCTGATCTGAAGGCGGCGTTCGAAGATCTGCGCGCAAAGGCCTTTGCCCTTGAAAACGATCTGAGTTGCAGAGTTGTGTTGCCTGATCAGCAAATCCGGTATCTGACAGTTGAGACAGAGGATCTTGACGACGCAGAGCGGACGGCGCGGATTGAGGAAGTCCTTGGCGAGGCAACACCCTATGCATTGTCGGACCTTGCGTATGACACTGAAGCCTCAGGGACCACGACCTATGTAGCCGCTGTCGCCAAGGAGACGCTGGCCGAAGCCGGAACTTTTACAACCGAGCACGGTTTCAGGCCGGTATTGTTTTCGGCTGAACCTGCGGACGGTGAGTTTCCCCGGATACCGGATTTTCAGGAAGCACCTGAGATCAACGTCGCAGTTGCACCCGAACCGGAAAGCCCAGCACCTAAGGTAAGCGTCGCAATTGAGCCCGAACCGGAAAGCCCTGCACCAGAGGAGAGCGAGGTCGAAGAACCTGCTGCTGAGGCTGCTTTGGTGGACCAACCGAATGCGGAGCCCGCGGACCCGCCGTCTGTTTCTGAAGAGGCCAGCTTTTCCTCTTGCCGCCGTCCTACTTTGGACGACACCGAGGAAGAAACAGATGCACAGCCCGAACCCGAAACTGCCAAACCGGACAGTGAAGAAAAGCAGTCAGTCGCAGAAAGCGATGCGGACTTGCCGCCTGCAACCCTCGTTCATCCGATTGCCGAACCGGCTGTACCGGCAAATTTCAATGCCCTGCCGAATGTTGGTAAGGGGGCAATGGATGAAACGGATCGCCTGACAATCTTTGGCGCGCGGGGCCGCAAAAAATCCCGTATCGGGATGACGGCTCCTGTGGCTGCATCAATCGTTTTGGCCTGCATTGCAATTGGCGGGTGGGCCCTGTGGCCGCAGGGGGATGAAACGGCAGAGTTTCCGCAGCCAGAAACGCGGACAGCGTTTGTCGATTATGCCCAGCCTGAGAACGATGTTGGCAACGCGTCAGACGACGTTCCGCAGGACCCACCTGAAACGGCTGAGGACCCAGACCAACCTGTCGACCCGAATACGACGGATACGGCTATTCTGGACGCACTTGAGGTCGAACCGACACCTGTTGAAACGGTGCAACGTGATCCTGTGGCGGAACAGGCGCAACTGGAGGCTACCGGCGCGTCGCCCGAACCTCCGCAAGCTCTGCTGGAAAGGGCGTTGGAACCTGCGGACGATCTATATCTCGCGTCAATCGATCGATCTGATTTGTCACAAGATGCGCTTGCCCTGCCCGGCGCGCAAAGTTTTGACACCGATTGGCCAGTTGAGCAGGCCGGACTGCCGACTGCGGCCGGAACCCAGTTCAAACTGGATGATCGTGGGCTGGTTACCGCAACCGAGGATGGCACTCTCAATCCTGATGGGGTGATCGTGTATCTGGGAAGACCTGCCCGTGTCCCGCCGGACGTGCCAGTTCGGTTTGAAGAAGAGCCGGTGGTGGATGAAGCGCAGGAACGTCTTGCCGGTCTTCGCCCGGCACCGCGCCCCGATGATCTGGTCGAAAGCTTTGAACGGCAGCAACTTGGCGGGCGCTCGCTTGAAGAACTTGCTGGCGTTCGCCCAAAGTTGCGCCCGGAATCGCTGCAGGTAGAACCACAGGTCGACGAAACGCCAACGGCTTTGGCCGTTGTGCTGGTGCCCCGCCCGAAATTGCGGCCTGTCACCGCCGCGCCTGCGGTTGAACGGCCAAAAGCGAACAGCGATGGGTCGCTTGGCTCAACAGCGGCAGTAAGCGGCGGAACTGAGGCCGGTACCTTCACGCCCAAATCGGTTTCGCCCAAAATACCAAGCTCGGCTTCGGTCGCGCGTCAGGCCACATTGGACAACGCCATCAACCTGCGCCGCGTCAATCTGATCGGGGTCTACGGAACCCCTTCCAATCGGCGGGCGCTGATCCGTCTTCCCAGCGGCCGCTACAAAAAGGTCAAAATCGGCGACCGTCTTGACGGTGGCCGGGTGCTTGCAATCGGCGACAGCCAGTTGGTCTATCAGAAAAGCAGCCGGAACGTGACCCTGACCATGCCGAACAGCTGATCCGGGGAACGGCTGACAAAAGGCGCGCGGACGTAAGCCTGAGACAGCCTATCATCCGCACGCCCCCTGAATAATCGGGCCAATCAGGCGGCTGGTATTTCCCCCGACTCGATCTGCTCGCGCTCGATGGATTCGAACAGAGCCTTGAAGTTTCCTTCGCCGAAACCGTCATCGCCCTTGCGCTGGATGAATTCGAAGAAGATCGGGCCAATTACTGTTTTCGAGAAGATCTGCAGCAGAATCTTCGTCTCGCCACCATCGACCACGCCTTCGCCATCGATCAGGATGCCGTGTTTCATCATGCGATCTTTCGGTTCGTCATGCCCCTGCACGCGGTCATAGGACATGTCGTAGTAGGTTTCGTTCGGACCGGGCATGAATTTCAGCCCCTTCGCGGCGATGGCATCAGTAGAGCCATAAATGTCATCCGACCCCACCGCGATATGCTGAATGCCTTCGCCCTTGTATTTCTTGAGGTAGGAAACGATCTGCCCGGTTTCACCGCGGTCTTCGTTGATCGGAATGCGGATGCGGCCACAAGGCGATGTCAATGCACGGCTGAATAGGCCGGTGAATTTACCCTGAATGTCAAAGAAGCGGATTTCCTTGAAGTTGAACAGGTCGCCGTAGAATTTGAACCACTTGTCCATGTTGCCTTTGTAGACATTGTGGGTCAGGTGATCGAGGTAGTAGAACCCGTCGCCGCGCGGCTTGGATTGCTTCAGCCACTCGAACTCTTCGTTGTATGGCGACGTGTCGTGATACTGGTCCACAAAATAGAGCAGAGAGCCGCCGATGCCTTTGATCGCCGGGACATCCATGGTCTTGTCGGCGGCATCATAAGGTTCCGCGCCTTTCGCGATCGCATGCTCGTAGGCCTGCTGCGCGTCAACGACACGCCAGCCCATCGCCGGTGCACAGGGGCCATGAGCATCAACGAATTTTGCCGCAAAACTGTCCGGATCGGCGTTCAGAATATAGGTGACATCGCCTTGCTGCCAAAGCTCGACCAAGGGCTTGTTCTTGTGCCTGGCGGTAAGTTCGAATCCCATTTTCGCGAACAGGTCGCGCAGTTCCTGTGGTTCAGGATGCGCGAATTCGACAAATTCGAACCCGTCAGTACCGGCCGGGTTTTCGTCAGTGATAGTGGATTTAGGGGCGTTGTGCGGGAAAGGACCCATGGCGCATCTCCGTGAAACAGGAATTTCTTTGCTGATTCCAAAATACGCTTTATCTGATGCTGTTTCTGCGCGTTCTTTTCCTGTAACCTAACAGTGTATGCGGAAAGTACGCACGAAGTTCAGGATTTTTGGAGAATCGCCGCACATGCTGGATGCAACTGACGCACGCCTGCTGGCCGCGCTGCAAGAGAACGCCCATTTGACCTCGCACCAGTTGGGAGAGATGCTGCACCTGTCCCCCAGTCAGGCGGGTCGGAGACGTCAAAGACTGGAAGCTGACGGACTTATCACCGGATATGCCGCCAAGTTGGACCCGCAAAAGCTGGGGCTTCGGGTACAGGGCTTTGTTCAGGTTCACCTTGGTACGCACGGGCCCGATCAATCGGCCAGTTTCGCGCGCATGGTGGACCTGCGTCCCGAGATCACAAGCGCCTGGACCATGACCGGTGAGGCGGATTATCTGCTGCATGTCTATTGCGACGACCTTCCGGCGCTCAACCGCTTGCTTCACGAAGTGATCCTGCCGCATCCTGCGGTAGCGCGCGTGCAAAGCCAGATCGTCATGGACCAACTCAAACGCGATGCTCCACTGCCCACCTGACGGGTACGAGAAAGGACAGACATGGAAGAATTCCTATACCAGGCCTCAATATATCTGGCTGCCGCTGTCATCGCGGTACCATTGTCAGCGCGTCTGGGATTGGGGTCGGTTCTGGGATATCTGGCAGCAGGTATCGCCATCGGGCCGGTGTTTGGACTAGTCGGTGCTGAAACCGAAAGCCTTCAGCACGTTGCGGAATTCGGCGTCGTCATGATGTTGTTCCTTATCGGGCTGGAACTGGAGCCGCGCGCCTTATGGGACATGAGGGACAAGCTGCTGGGGCTTGGCGGATTGCAGGTCGCGATGTCGACAATCGCCATTGCCGCCGTTGCTTTCTATGCCAATCACCCATGGTCAGTCTCGCTGGCGGTTGGCCTGACTTTATCGTTGTCTTCGACCGCAATCGTTCTTCAGACGCTATCCGAAAAGGGGTTGATGCAGACAAACGGCGGGCGGGCCACCTTTTCGGTTCTGCTGACGCAGGATATCGCGGTTATTCCCATTCTGGCCTTTTTGCCATTGCTTGCCATTTCCCCCGGGCTTCACATTGAAAGCGATGGTTCGATCGACCGAGGTTCGGGGGCGGCACATGGTGTTGACGCCCACCATTCCCTGTCGCTGGTCGAGGGCCTGCCCGGATGGGCGGTTACACTGGTTACGATTGGCGCAGTGGTGTTTGTGGTGCTTGCGGGCGTGTACCTGACGCGGCCTCTGTTCCGTTTCATCCACGCCACACGCCTGCGGGAAATGTACACCGCGCTGGCCCTGATGATCGTCGTGGGAATTTCGTTCCTGATGATGCTAGTTGGCCTTTCACCCGCGCTCGGGGCCTTTCTGGCCGGCGTCGTTCTGGCCAGTTCCGAGTTCCGCCACGAAATGGAAAGCGACCTTGAACCGTTCAAGGGGCTATTGCTGGGGCTGTTCTTCATCACTGTCGGCGCCGGAATAAATGTCGGCTATTTCTTCAGTGAACCTCTGGACCTGCTTGGGCTGGCGCTGCTGGTCATTCTGGCCAAAGGGATCATCCTGTTCCTCGTGGGCCTTGCCTTCAAACTGCGGGGGCGAGATCACTGGCTGTTCACGCTGGGGCTGGCGCAGGCAGGCGAGTTTGGATTTGTCCTGCTGGCATTTTCCACGCAACAGAATGTCATACCGCCCGATCTGTCGCAGAAACTGCTGATGATCATCGCGTTGACGATGCTGATCACGCCGCTGCTGTTCATCATCTTTGACATGGTGTCCCGGCGAATCGGTGATGCCAGCCCAGAACCCGAACCGGATCAGATCGACGAGAAAGGGCCGGTGATCATCGCGGGTATCGGGCGCTTTGGTCAGATCGTGAACCGGCTGGTGCAGGCCAGTGGATTCAAAACCGTGGTTCTGGATCACGATATCGAGACGATCCAGCTTATGCGCCGTTTCGGGGTAAAGGGATTTCTGGGCGATCCGACCCGGCCCGAGCTGCTGCGTGCGGCGGGGCTGGAAAAGGCCGAGGTGCTGGTGGCCGCCATGGACGACTACAAACAGGTCACGCGGCTGGTGGGCTATGCCCGTCGTCAACGCCCTGATCTGCACATCATCGCGCGGGCGCGGGATCGCAACCATGTCTATGAACTGTATCAGGCCGGTGCAAACGACATCGTGCGCGAGATGTTTGACAGTTCACTGCGCGCCGGTCGCTATGTCCTTGAGAACATTGGCCTGAGCGAGTACGAGGCCGCGCAGGCCGAGCAGACGTTTTATCATCATGACCGAAATACGGTCCGCGATCTGGCCGAGTTGTGGATACCGGGCATGCCTACCGCCGAGAACAAGAAGTATATTGATCGGGCGCAGCAGTTGCAGAAGGAACTGGAAACCGCACTTTTGGAACTGGCTGAAGAGCACGCCAAAAAGTCGGCGTGACCCGGGCGCCTGCCCGGGTCTGCGTTGTGATCAGTTGTCTGAAACGCCAGCCTCGGCAAATGTCGCCATACCAGAGTGGCAGGCGACGGCCGATTTCACGATATTGATGGCAAGCGCCGCGCCCGAGCCTTCGCCCAGACGGAGACCCAGACTGAGCAAAGGTGCCTTGCCCAGTTTCTCAAGCATTGCGCCATGTGCGCCCTCAGCGCTTTGGTGGCCTGCAACGGTGTGATCCAGTGATCCGCTGGCGGATTGGGCCAGACAGGCGGCTGCGGCTGAGCAGATAAAGCCATCCAGCACCACCGGAATACGCAACACGCGTGCCGCAGCAATTGCGCCGGCCATGGCTGCAATTTCGCGACCGCCCAGACAGCGCAGAATTTCAAGACCGTCGTTCGATCCACCGTGAAGCGCAACGCCTTCGGCAACAACGCGGGTCTTGTTTGTCAGACCTGCGTCATCAACGCCGGTTCCCCGCCCGGTCCAGTCCGCCGCGTCCCCGCCAAAAAGCGCGCAGGCAATTGCGGCGGCAGGTGTGGTGTTGCCAATGCCCATCTCTCCGACGACCAACAGGTCGGACCCCGCATCGACCGCATTCCAACCCGCCCGAAGCGCTTCCAGCAACTCGTCCTCACTCATCGCGGGGGCTTGCGTGAAATCTGCGGTGGGGCGGTCCAGCTCAAGCGCGTGCACGTCCAGTTTGGCACCCGCTGATTTGGCAAGCTGATTGATCGCGGCCCCGCCGTGCTGAAAGTTCAGAACCATCTGTTCCGTCACTTCTGCGGGAAAGGCGGAAACGCCTTGCGCAGTGACGCCGTGGTTTCCGGCGAACACGATGACCTGCGGCGCCGAGACCTGCGGGCGCGCATCCCCGCGCCAACCCGCATACCAGATCGCCAGATTCTCCAACCGGCCCAACGCGCCGGGTGGTTTGGTCAGTTGCCCGTTACGCTCTTCGGCGCCTTGTGTCGCGGCACTGTCCGGCCCCGGCGCATTGGAGAGCAGATCACGGAAGGAATTCAGGTCTTTGAGATCGGGCAGCATGTAAAGCCTCGTTGCATCAGAGTGGTCCTGCGTGTTTAACCAATGCACTCGATGCCACAAGACCCTGAAAGGCCTGGGAGTGATCAAAAACGACACACACCTGATTTCTGCGTGGGACATCCCTGTGGCGCTTGTGCTGCTGACACGCCTGCCCCTGCCCGCATTGCCCGAGCAGAAATTCGCACGGCAACAACAGGCAGTCTGGGCCTTCCCTATTGCCGGGCTTCTGGTTGGGCTTTTGGCTGGCGCTGTTGGCTGGATCGGCCTTGCCGCACAGATACCGGCGTCCATTTGTGCCGTGCTGGCTGTGGCGACACTGATCCTCTCGACCGGGGCAATGCACGAAGACGGCTTTGCCGACACTGCTGACGGGTTCTGGGGCGGGTTTACCAAAGAGCGCCGACTGGAGATCATGAAGGACAGCCATATCGGGACCTACGGCGTTCTGGCACTGATCCTGTCTCAGCTGCTGCGCGTTCTCGCGGTTGGCGCCCTGCTTGGATCGGGTGCGATTTGGGGCCTGGTGGCCGCCGCCACATGGTCGCGTGCACTGATGCCAACGCTTATGTGCGCGTTACCAAATGCGCGGGGATCGGGCTTGAGCCACCGGGTCGGCACCCCGCCGACACGGGCGGCAGCACTGGGGCTTTTTCTGGCCTTATTGATCTGCCTAATGACGATCGGCACGCAGGCGTTGGTGCCTATGATGGTCGCGGGTCTGGCCGCGTTCATTCTGGCCGCGATTGCCAAAAGGAAAATCGGTGGTCAGACCGGTGACATTCTGGGTGCGACACAGCAGATGAGTGAAATCGCCTTTTTGGTCGCGTTGATCGCCCAGCTTAACTGACGCCTCCAGTCTCGATCCTCAATAACCCACCACAATGCTTGCAGTGGACCGCGTCCGGATCGTGCCGATACAGCCCGCATCCCCCGCACTTGTGCCGCACCTTCTGAGGCATGAAAATGGCCTGCGCCAGCCGTACGAACAGGGCCACGCCAACGACCATGATAAAGACCGAGAACAGCTTGCCGAACGGCGTTTGCAGGGTAATGTCGCCAAAACCGGTCGTGGTGAGCGTCGCCATCGTAAAATAAAGCGCATCGATGTAAGGCGTTTCGCTGGTTTCCGGGATGAAATAAACCAGTACCGCCGTTGCTGTTGCAAACACAAAAACCAGCAGGTTGATGGCCGCGATAACCGCATCTTCGTGAGTGCGGAAAAACACGCTGTCGCGGCGAAGATCCCTAAGCAGGTGATATGAGTGAATGAGGCGCAGGGCGCGGAGGATACGAAGAAAAGCCAGATTGCCCGTCAGAAACGGATCGAGCAGAAGAGAAATGATAACGACGATGTCGGCAATTGTGTAAATTTTCCGCAGTAACTGCCACTTGTTCCTTGCGATCCACAGGCGTGCCGAAAAATCCAACAGGATAAGGAAGCCAACCGCCCAACTGGCCGCAACAATGACTGGCCCGTGATCTATGTGTGCGGTTGCCACAAAGAACACGATTGTAACCGCGTCAAACAGGATCAGGAAATATCGGAACCAGACTGGTATCGTTCCGGTTCCGATATATAGAAATCTTACCAGTTGCTTTAGCCGCACCATTTATCTCTCCGCCCTCTTCACCATTTTAAGTGGGAAAACAGGAACAGATGCAACTTTTTGAAACAAAAAGGCCGCCCACAAGGGGCGGCCCTAATGCAACGTTGGTTTAGTGTCAGGCTGCGCGCGACATCAGAACTTCGTCCACCTGCTTGGCGGCCAAAATCTCATCCCCACCGGAAACTGCCGCCACTTCGCGGGTCAGGCGTTCCAGGGCTGCTTCGTACAGCTGACGCTCAGAGTAGCTTTGTTCGCGCTGATCGTCGGTACGGTGCAGATCACGAACAACTTCGGCGATTGAGATCAGGTCGCCGGAATTGATCTTTTGTTCATATTCCTGCGCCCGGCGGGACCACATGGCCCGCTTGACCTTTGCCTTGCCCTTGAGCGTTTTCATCGCCTGGCTGATTACGTCCGGCGAACTGAGGGACCGCAAGCCGGATTCAGTGACCTTGTTGGTCGGAACCCGAAGCGTCATCTTGTCCTTCTCAAAAGAGATCACGAACAGCTCGAGCGAGAACCCTGCGACTTCCTGTTCCTCGATCGAAACGATCTGTCCCACGCCATGCGCAGGGTAGACAACATAGTCGTTGGGGCGGAATTCGAGCTTTTTCGACTTGGTCATTCACGTGTATCCTTGGCTGTAGACCGGATTGCGAGCAACAAAAAGCCACAAGCGGAGCGTTCACAGCCCCGGCTGGCGGCGGAATTGTCACAAATTTAAAACCCCAAAGCGAGCATACTTTCGGAGCGCATCCCAGTTTCTGTCATCATATTGAGAACCAGTATACCACAAAAATGCGGCACCTGAAAGCTAACCCCGCATAAATCGGGCACTAAGTCCTGTTTTCAAGGGGCTGCGCGCGATGTTTCGCTGGCAGGCAAGAAGCCCTGCGGCACGAATCGCTTAGCCGCCTTCGCCAGGTGCTTCCGAGAAGTACTTGTCCAGTTTGCCTTCTTCACCGTCACGTTCTTCGGCCTCGGGCAAGGGATCTTTCTTGGTCACGATCACCGGCCATTGTTCGGCGAATTTGCGGTTGAATTCGACCCACTGCTCCATACCAGGCTCAGTATCGGGGCGGATCGCATCGGCTGGGCATTCCGGTTCGCACACGCCACAGTCAATGCACTCGTCCGGGTGAATGACCAACGCATTCTCGCCCTCATAGAAACAGTCGACCGGACAAACTTCGACACAGTCGGTGTATTTGCAGGCGATGCAGTTATCGGTGACAACGTAGGTCATGGTCGGAATCCACTTGAGGTTTGGGCGACTAGCTAAATCAGAGTGGCCCCCGCTTCAAGGGTGGATCACTCGTTGGAACGGCGAGAAAGATCAATTGCGCGCCGATCCTTCTTGGAAGGGCGACCTTTTCCCTCGAATTTGGGATTGTCCAAAGGTTTGTCCCGCTTTTCCGACAAATCGACGTAAAGCGTTTGCGCCTCGGTTGCCGGGCCGCGGCGTTCGCCCAACGCCTCGATCCGAACGACACGAATGGCACGCCCCTGAGAAAACGTCAGTACGTCCCCGGGCCCGACAGCTTGCGCCGGTTTGAGGGCCCGGTTTCCGTTCACCCGCACATGACCGCCGCTGACCTGTTTGGCGGCAAGGCTGCGGGTCTTAAAGAACCGCGCCTGCCACAGCCATTTGTCGATCCGCAGTTTGGCCTGTGCTTCGGCCATCGTCGGTCAGTTACCTTCCTTCAACCCCATCAGCGCCGCAGCGAACGGGTTGTCCGGGTCAATCGCCTTTTCCTTTTTCGGCGGCCGTGCAGTAAAGGTCTTGCCGCCTTGTTGCGGCTTGCCACCTTTCTTGCCGTGCGGCTTGCCACGACCGTCCTGCGGTTTTCCACGCGGTTTGCCCTTGGGCTGACCCTGACGCTGTTCGCGGCGCGGTCCCCGGTCGGCCTGACGCTGGCGACCCCAGGTAAAGGTATAGAACACTTCGACCTCGGGCTCGTCCGCTGTCGGCTCCGCAACGGGGGCCTCGGCTGCCGCCTCGGGGCTTTCGGTGGCCTCGGCTGGCGCCTCGGTGGGTGCCGAAGTTTCTTCTGCAGTGCCTTCGGTCGCTGGCGCCTCTTCGACGGCAGGTTGTTCGGGCGCTTCTGCGGCAGGTTGATCGTCTTTGACTACGTTTTCCGCCGGTGCGACCTTGGCTTTCTCGCGCTCGCCCTTCTCGGCCTTATAGCCCAGCCCCTGCATCAGATCAGCGAACTGTTCGAGTGTCATGCCGGTGATCGAAAGCATGTCGGGCTTGGCCTCAAACCCGCCACGGCTGTCTTCCGAGCGCAACATGTCGGCCAGACGCTCAAGCATGTCGATGCGGATCGATCGCTCACCTGCCGCGCGATAGCCGCATTTGGTGTCATATCCGTTGGGCGCATCCTTGGCGGTCGGAACAGTCACAAGGCCCGGCGGTGGCGCTTCGGGAAATTCCTGCAGGCCTTCGGCCAGGGACCACAGCACCAGACGCAGGCGCGTCGGCGCAGGCTTCAGCAGCAAGGGCATGAATATGGTGAACTGACCAAAGCGGATCCCATGTTTGCGCAGGGCACCGCGGGCATCCTGATCAAGGTCCTTGACCTCTTGCGCGACATCCGCGCGTGGCAGAACGCCCAGTGCTTCGACCATGCGGAAGGCAAAGCCTTTGGCAAGACCGGACAGTTCCTCGTCACGGGACAGGTTCAGCAGTGGCTCGAACAATGCCGCCACCTTGCGGTCGATGAAGTGCTGCAGACGACGTTGCACCTTCTGTTCGACGTCAGGGCCAGCGGCCTCATCCACAAATACTTCGACCTGCGGCTTCAGCGGCTCAGCCCCGGCAACAAGCTTGCCAACGGCATACTCGCCCCACATCAGGCCACCCTGATCGGTAAAATCTATTTCGGTATCGGGCGCATTGTAGAAGCGGTCGGCACGCAGATGGAATTGCGGTGCCAGCGCCTGCATCGATGCCGATTTCAGGGCTTTCGCCTCGGCTCCTTGCGCGCTTTTGTCCGGAATGAACCGGAACCCTTCCAGACGACCGACGAATTCGCCTTCGACGGTCACTTCACCCTTGTCATTTACTTCGGCCAAAAGGGCCTCCTTCTGTTTGAGCCGGCGCAACAAAACGGACGTGCGCCGGTCCACAAATCTTTGAGTCAGACGGTCATGCAACGCGTCCGACACCCTGTCTTCTACAGCGCGGGTTTCTGCGCGCCAATGTGATTCGTCACGCACCCAGCCGTTTCGTTGCGCAACATATGTCCAGGTGCGAATATATGCCAACCTTTTGGACAATGCATCGATATCACCATCCGTTCGGTCAATGCGGCGAATCTGCCGCGCCATGAAATCGGCGGGAATGGCGCCGCGTTCGTGCAGGTGGCCAAAGATCACCTCAAGCAGGCTGGCATGTTCGGCGTGGCTGATACCGCGAAAATCGGGGATTCGGCAAACATCCCACAGCATGCGGATAGATGGACCATCGCTTGCGCGCGCTGCAATCTCGGCCACTTGCGACAGGGATTTCAGGACGTTCAGGTCGTCGGCAGGGCGCGCCTTAGTCAGGTGTTCGCCGCTTGGGCTGACCTCAAGCGAGTCGATCAGAGCATCGACCGAGCCAAACCGAAGGGCGGCATTCCGCCAATTCAGCTTTTTCAGTGGCGTAAATCGGCTGTCCATAATGGCCTGCGCGACACCCTCGTCCAAAGGCGGGGCTTCACCCGTCACGCCAAAGGTGCCGTCCGACATCCCCCGCCCTGCCCGGCCGGCGATCTGGGCCAGCTCATTCGGGGCCAACGGCCGCATCCGCCGCCCGTCGAATTTGGACAGCGCCGAAAACGCCACGTGATTCACATCGAGGTTAAGGCCCATCCCGATGGCGTCGGTGGCCACGAGGTAATCGACCTCGCCATTCTGATAAAGCGCCACCTGCGCGTTGCGGGTCCGCGGACTGAGCGCCCCCATGACAACTGCCGCACCGCCCATTTGGCGGCGGATCAGTTCGGCGATTGCATAGACGTTTTCCACGGAAAACCCGACGATCGCACTGCGGGGCGGCATCCTGCTGATCTTTTTCGAACCGGAATAGACCAGTTGAGACATCCGCTCGCGGCGAACGAACTGCGCTTCGGGGACAAGCGCGGCAATTGGACCGCGCATGGTATCCGCGCCCAGAAACAGCGTTTCGTGCGTTCCGCGAGCGCGCAGCAGGCGATCCGTGAAAACATGGCCGCGTTCGGGATCGGCGCAGAGCTGGATTTCGTCAATCGCCACAAAATCCGCACCCATGCCTTCGGGCATAGCTTCGACGGTACAGACCCAGTATTGGGTGCGGGGTGGCACGATACGCTCTTCGCCGGTGACCAGCGCGACAACCGACGGGCCGCGAATGGCGACGATCTTGTCGTAGACCTCGCGCGCCAGCAGGCGCAACGGCAGGCCGATAACGCCGGACCGGTAGCCCAGCATGCGCTCAACTGCATAATGAGTCTTGCCTGTGTTCGTCGGGCCGAGAACGGCCACTATTCGGGATGACCCGCTCACCTTTGCCCCCTGCCCCGGCATCGGAGCGCTAGAGTGCCTTGCCCTCGATCCGGGGCTTCAGCCGATTCAGGGCATTGGTTACTTCCTCGTGATGGGGATGTATAGCCAGAGCACGTGAATAGGCCTCATACGCCTGTTCGGGCTTGTCGATCACTTCGAAAATCAGACCAAGCCCATAGATCGCGTCATACTGATTGGGATTCAGGGTCAGTGCGTGTTCCAGATCGGCTACGGCCATCCCGAACCTCTCCATCCCGAACAGGGCCGAGGCCCGTGCGTGCCATCCTTCGGCAAAGTCCGGAGCGTGATCGGTAAGAGCTGTCAGATGATCAAGCGCCGCGTAAACATCGCCTTTTTCCAGCGCTTCGCGCCCCCTCTCAAGCAGCAGATCACCCGAAGCGGAACCGGACTGTTCCCAGATCGCCTTGAGCTGCCTGTCGATTCCAATGGCCTGAACCGGGTCGGCTTGCGAAAGTTGTTCGAGCAGGTCTGTTTCGTTTCCGGAATCAGCCACCTGCGCGGTACCACTTCCGGAAAACATGACTATGAACGCGATTGCCGCGACGATACCTTTGAGATTGGTGTTTTCAATGCTCATAACAGAGTTCACTGTAGCGTAGCGCCTGAGGATGTCCAATCACGGCGCTGAAACAACACGAGGAATACCATGAGTGACATTCTTGAAAAAGCGGCAGCTGCACTGAACGAGAAACTGGCAGGCGGCGGCTTTGATGCATCCGCCAAGTTCGCAATTGCCGATCTGGGCGCTATTGTTCTGGATGGTGACGGCGCGCGCGTCAGCGACGACGAAGCCGATGTGACCCTCAGCGCCGATGCGGACACGTTCGAACAGATCCTCAGCGGCGAGATGAACCCGACCGGCGCATTCATGTCCGGTAAACTCAGCGTGGATGGCGATATGGGAATTGCCATGAAATTAGCCTCGGTGCTGGCCTGATGAGTTTGACGCCGGCCCCTTTTTTCGAAGACGTGGCCGGCGGACCCGCCGGTGGAACAGCGCACTGGGTTCAGACCTCGGACGGCAAACGCATTCGCGTCGGCCACTGGCGACCTGAAAACAAACCGACCGGAACTGTGATGATGTTTCCGGGTCGGACGGAATACATTGAAAAGTACGGCAATGCGGCGGGCGAATTCGTTGGGCGCGGCTTTGCCTTTCTGGCGATTGACTGGCGGGGTCAGGGGCTGGCGGACAAGCTGTTGTCCGACCCGCGCGTGGGACATGTCGATAAATTCACGGACTATCAGCGCGACGTTTCTGCAACTCTGAAACTGGCCGAAGAACTCAATCTGCCCAAACCGTGGTATGTGATCGGGCATTCCATGGGCGGCGCGATCGGTCTGCGCGCAGTGATGGAGAACAGTTGCTTTGCAGCCTGTGCCTTTACCGGGCCGATGTGGGGCATTTATTTTACCCCCATCATGAAACCACTGAGTTGGGTCACGGCCTATTGGGGGCCCAAATTCGGCCTTGGCACCAAAACGCCGCCAACGACATCTCTGGAAAGCTATGTGGCCACGCAACCGTTTGACGGGAATGTCCTGACACGCGATCCGGCAATGTATCAGATGATGAAAGATCAATTGGCGGTCCACCCAGAACTTGCACTTGGCGCACCCTCAACCCTTTGGCTGCGCGAAGCGCTGAACGAATGCGCATATCTGATGGAGCAGCCCGCCCCAGACGTGGATTGTCTGACTTATTTGGGCAGTCATGAGCAAATCGTGGATCGCCATGCGATTCGGGCCCGTATGGCCAACTGGCCCAGAGGGCGGCTAATCGAAATTCCTGATGGCGAACATGAGGTCCTGATGGAAGCCCCGGAGGTTCGCGGCCCGGTTTTTGATGCGCTCTCGAATCTGTTTTCGCAAGAACAGAAAAACTGCGCGCCCGAGCCGGCCTGCACTCGCTGATCAGGGCCGCGGTTTCGTTGGATTTGAACCCAGTTAGCCTGCGTCGCTGCTTGTGATCCCCTTGGCCTGCACCTAGATGTTGGCAAACGCAGTTTCTTGAGGTGTTCCATGCTCGACCTTCCATTTCCCGTTCGTGATGCAAACGCAGCGGGCGGTTCCGACAATCTGGGCAATCTGCCGGAATGGGACCTGACGGACCTCTATACTTCCGAAGAGGCACCGGAACTGACGCGCGATCTGGAATGGCTGGAAACCGAATGCGCGGCCTTCGCCGCCGACTACGAAGGTAAGCTGGCTGATCTGAGCGCGACCGAGCTGTTGGACTGCGTCCAGCGAAACGAAAAGATCAACACGATCGCGGGCCGCATCATGTCCTTTGCGGGCTTGCGGTATTATCAACTGACCACAGATGCCGACCGCGCCAAATTCCTGTCGGACATGCAGGAACAAATCACCGTTTTCACGACGCCTCTGGTGTTTTTCACGCTGGAAATCAACCGCATCGAAGATGACACTTTGAAAGCGCGCTTCGCTGAAAACGCTGATCTTGCACGGTATGAACCCGTGTTTCGCCGCATTCGGGCGATGAAACCATATCAGTTGTCAGATGAACTGGAAAAATTCCTGCACGATCTGGGTGTCGTTGGCGATGCGTGGGAAAGGCTGTTTGATGAAACCATCGCCGGGCTGACCTTTACCGTCGATGGCGAAGAGTTGAACATCGAAGGCACGCTGAACTTTCTGACCGAAAAGAACCGGGACAAACGCGAAGCTGCAGCGCGTGAACTGGCGCAGGTTTTCCAAAGCAATATCAAGACCTTTGCGCGCGTTCATAATACGCAGGCGAAAGAGAAAGAGATCGTTGATCGCTGGCGCAAGATGCCAACGGCACAAACCGGCCGCCACCTGTCCAATGATGTGGAACCGGAAGTGGTCGAAGCGCTGCGCGAGGCGGTGGTTGCCGCTTATCCCAAGCTGAGCCATCGGTATTATGAGCTAAAGCGCAAATGGCTTGGCCTTGATAAAATGCAGGTCTGGGACCGCAACGCCCCCCTTCCGATGGAGGACACGCGCATCGTGAACTGGGCCGAGGCAGAACAGACGGTCATGGATGCCTACAACGCCTTCGACCCCCGCATGGGCGAAATCGCGGCGCCGTTTTTCTCGAAAGGCTGGATTGATGCGGCAGTGAAACCCGGTAAAGCGCCCGGCGCGTTTGCGCATCCGACCGTTACCGAAGTGCACCCGTATGTGATGCTCAACTATCTAGGCAAACCGCGTGACGTGATGACGCTGGCGCATGAGCTGGGACACGGGGTGCATCAGGTTCTGGCTGCCGATCAGGGTGAGATGTTGTCCTCTACCCCGTTGACGCTGGCCGAAACGGCGTCGGTCTTCGGTGAGATGCTGACCTTCCGCAAGATGCTGGATCAGGCCGAGACACCGGAACAGCGCAAGGTTCTGCTGGCTGGTAAGGTCGAGGACATGATCAATACGGTCGTCCGCCAGATCGCGTTTTACGACTTTGAATGCAAGCTGCATGCCGCACGACGCGAAGGCGAATTGACCCCAGATGACATCAACGCGCTGTGGATGAGCGTTCAGGCAGAAAGCCTTGGCCCGGCGTTCGAATTCATGGATGGGTACGAAACATTCTGGGCTTATATCCCCCACTTCGTGCATTCGCCCTTCTACGTCTACGCCTACGCCTTTGGCGATGGTTTGGTGAATGCGCTGTATTCGGTCTATGCCAGCGGCGCGGAAGGTTTCGAGGACAAGTACTTCGACATGCTGAAAGCGGGCGGTTCCAAACACCACAAGGAACTTCTGGCGCCATTCGGGCTTGATGCAAGCGATCCCAAATTCTGGGACAAGGGCCTGAGCATGATTTCCGGCTTCATCGACGAACTGGAGGTGATGGAGGATTGAGCAGCCTCAAAGGGCGCTGGGACGCGTTAAAGACGCACCTGCGCCCTGCCCTTGCCCGTATTCGCCGCAATGTTCCCCGAGGGCTGCGCATCGTCGTCGGAATGCTGCTGATTGTCGGCGGGATTTTTGGATTTCTGCCCGTTCTGGGCTTTTGGATGATCCCGCTGGGCATCATGGTTGCGGCGATGGATGTCAATTTGTACCGGCGGTGGCGGCGTCGTAGGCCCCGTCACTGACCAGGCTATTCCGCTTCCTTGGTGTCCGATTTCGTCGCCAGTATTACCGCGCCGACGATCAGCACTGCACCAACGATGGCCAGTAACGTAATGGGTGTACCCAGAAAAATGGCGGAATTCACAAACGTGAACACAACCGACATCGCAAACATCAACGACGCGGAAACGGTCGAGACTTTGGCCGCGGCTTCGTACCAAAGGTAATATGCAATCGCTGTCGGAAACACGCCAAGTAGGACCAGAAACAACAGATCTTTGGCAGTGGGAACAACCGCTCCGAACAGGGATAGCGGTGCGAGAATTACCCCTGCACACAGGAAAATCCCAAACAGGAAGTTGAGCCGTTCAGCCGTATTGGTCGACGATTGCATCGCGCGGCTGCTGGAAACCAGAAACACTGCCCAGCTGAGCCCGGCCCCAATTTCCATCAAATCTCCGATCACAGGATCACCACCACCCTCAAAGTCGCGATAGACGGTCAGAAAAACTCCGATGATCGCCAAAAGGGTCGCAATCACCTCTTTACGGCCAACGGTGCCGTCCGCGAAGAAATAGAGGAAGGCCAGAACAAAAAACGGAGCGGTGTTTTCAAGGACCATCGCGCTGGCTGCACCCGTGTGTTCCAAGCCAATGTGAAACAGGATGTAGTTCACGACGGTCGAGATGACCGCCAGCCGAAAGTTCCAGTTTCTGAAATCAATCCGGACCTTCGCGTCGAGAACACGCAATAACCCGTAAATAGCTGCCGCGGCGATGAAAAGTCTTGTCGAAGCGATTTGCAGACCGCTCAGATCACCCGTTAGATACCGAACGATGACGCTGTGCGTTCCCCAAAAAAAAGCCGCAAGAAACCCCAACGCCAATCCGTTGTTCAGAAACGAAATTGAAGGGGCAGTCTTTGTCTTCACAAACAACTCCAATCAATTTGGCAACTTACGTCGCTGCGACCAAAAAATCGGTTGTCGCGCGTCGCTGTTATTTCAGTTGGCTGTCCTTCGATCCGCGCCGATTGAATCCGGCACGGGGTTTGAATGCGCTGTCCATTTCCTGCTGGCATTCGATGCACAATTTGACCCCCGGAATGGCGACACGCCGCGCCTCGGGAATGGGTTCGTCGCAATCCGCGCAATGCGTCAGGCTTTCACCCACAGGTCGCTTTTTTGCCTGCATCCGGGCAAGCTCATCATTGATCGATGCCTCGATCTGTTCGCTGACCGCGCCGTCACGTGCCCAACCACCTGCCATGACAAACCCTCTGCAATTCAGTGTCCGGACAGATTAGACGACGCCGTTTCCAGTTGGCAAGTTGGCGGGCGGGATGCTTATAACGCCACTGCGCTATCAAAAACCCGGTCGATCATGTCCTGTGTGCCGCGCGAAAACTCCAGCGGACAGGAATAGGCAACACCTTCGCGTATGGATCGACAGAATGCCTCGACCTGAAGCTTATAGTGATCGTCGCCCGGGAACCGCGTAACCAGAACCTCCAACCCGGGGCGGTGCAGCTCAACCCTTGCTTCACCGAATACCCGTGCATTGAACGGCACGGTCAGCCGGATCACGCCACCCTCACCGTGAAAGACCATCTCTTGATGCGGGTGCATCCTCATCGACACGTAGCTGGAATAGGTAAATCCCGGAAAGGCGGCTCGTATTTCGGTAAATGCATCGATACCGTTTTCCCACCGGATTGCGGCAGAGACGGTATCAGGTTCCTGCCCCGTGGCGAAACGGGTCGCCCCGATGACATAGACACCGATATCCCGCAGTCCGCCGCCGCCGGTTTCCGCCTTGTTGCGTATGTTCGTTGTGTCGGTGCGGTTGTCAAAGCTGAACGCACCGGTGACGTGAATCAGTTTGCCAATAGCCCCATCCGCAATCAGCTTGCGGACCAGTTGCCACTGCGGATGATGCACGATCATATAGGCCTCGGCGGCCAGCAACCCGGTTTCATCCCGTTTTGCGATAAGCTGATCGAACTCCTTGGCCTTCAGGGTCATCGGTTTTTCGCACAGGACATGTTTGCCTGCATCCATGGCTTTCAGGCTCCATTCAACATGGAGGTGGTTCGGCAAAGGAATATAAACCGCATCGATATTTGGCGCGGCCAGCATCCGGTCGTAGCTTTCAAAGACCTGCAGGTCCGGGCAAAATTCCTGAAACTGTAGTGCCTTTGAGGCATCTGATGTTGCAAGACCCGCCAGTTTTGCCCCGTTGGCACCATGAATGGCCGGTCCCATGAATTGCCGTGCGAACTTTGCAGCACCCAGAATGCCCCAACGAACCGGTTCCTGCATAATCTTCTCCAGACAAAGGTGATGAATGCGAACTGCGCCAAGCGTTTTTCGCCCGGAAATGCGCGCGTTTTCAGAAGTGATTCAACCTGTACCAACTAAACGACGCCAAGTCAGGCTTTTCTCTGACGTGAGCCCGCGTAGTCTGAACCCAATATTTGGAGAGGTTCAATATGCGCAGGATTTTGAAGTGGATTTTGGGCTTGGCGGTCTTTGCCCTGATCATTGGGGCTGTCGTCTTTTTCGTCTTTCTACCGCCTTACATCGAAGACACCCGCAACAACGTTATCGACCATGACCCCTACCCGGTTTCAGAAGAGGCAGCGGCGCTGCACGAAACCCTGATCGTTGGCGATCTGCACGCCGATCCACTGCTATGGAGCCGCGATCTGACGCAACACGGTGACCGGGGCCAGGTGGATATTCCGCGTCTGCTTGAGGGCAACGTCGCTTTGCAGGTCTTTACGGCTGTTACAAAATCGCCTGCTGGCCAGAACTATGACAACAACTCGGCCGAGGCCTTCGACAATATCACCCTGTTGGCGATCGGACAGTTATGGCCATTGCGCACCTGGGACAGTTTGCGCGAACGTGCGATCTATCAGGCGCAGAAACTGCACAAGTTCGAGGCGGCTTCGGACGGGCAATTGAAAATCATTAAATCCAAGGCTGATCTGGACGCGGTGCTTGAGGCGCGCGCCCGTGGCGAAAACGTCGTTGGCGGTATTTTGGGAATCGAAGGCGCGCATCCGCTGGAGGGCAATCTGGCCAATCTGGACCCGATATTTGAGTCAGGGCACAGGGTTTTTGGCCTGCATCATTTCTTTGACAACGAATTGGGTGGGTCGCTGCATGGCTTGGCCAATTCCGGGCTGACGGATTTCGGCCGTCAGGTCGTTGCTGAACTGGAGCAGCGCCCTGTCGTCGTAGATCTGGCCCATTCCAGTCCGCAGGTTGCCCGCGAAGTGCTGGAAATGACGGATATGCCTCTGATTGTCAGCCATGGTGGTCTGCACGGGCACTGCCCGGTCAAACGGAACTATCCGGATGATCTGATGAAGGATATCGCCGCAACCGGTGGGGTGATCGGAATGGGGTACTGGGCCGATGTCACATGTGGGGATATCACGCCTGCAGGGATCGCGAAAATGATCAAGACCGCCGTAGCCACGGTTGGGGAAGATCACGTTTCACTGGGATCGGATTACGATGGTTCGGTCGAAACCGCCTTTGACACGTCGGAACTTGCTGCATTGACGTCTGCGTTGATGGATGAAGGTCTGACAGAGGCCCAAATTCGCAAGGTCATGGGGGAAAACATGGTCCGGGTGCTGAGTGAGCGGCTGAACTAGGCCGCGGCAGCCCTGAGATAAAAGAAAACCCCACGAGGACGTTCCTCGTGGGGTTTTATTAGGCTCTTGCAGCAGTGTTATGCCGATGCAAGCATTCCCTTTTCACGTGCCAGTTCACGCATTTTCTTTTGCAGCTTTTCAAAGGCGCGCACTTCGATCTGACGAATACGCTCGCGGCTGACATTATATTGCGTGCTCAATTCCTCGAGCGTGACGGGCTGATCCATCAGGCGGCGCTGGGTCAGAATGTCCTTTTCACGGTCATTCAGGACGTCCAGTGCTGCTGTCAGCAACTCGCGCCGCGCTTCAAGCTCGTCGCGCGCCTCATAGTCGCCTGCCTGATCGGCGTCCTCGTCCTCTAGCCAATCCTGCCACTGCATGGTTCCTTCGCCTTCGGACCCGACGGTCGCGTTCAGCGACGCATCGCCGCCGGACATGCGGCGGTTCATGCTGATCACGTCATCTTCGGACACGCCGAGATCATTGGCGATCTGGGCAACGTTTTCTGGGCGAAGGTCACCCTCCTCCAGCGCGCCGATGCGGGCTTTGGCCTTGCGCAGGTTAAAGAACAGCTTCTTCTGCGCCGAGGTCGTCCCCAGCTTGACCATCGACCACGATCTCAGGACGTATTCCTGAATCGAGGCGCGGATCCACCACATTGCATAGGTCGCCAGACGAAACCCTTTTTCCGGGTCAAACTTTTTGACGGCCTGCATCAGGCCCACATTGGCTTCGGAAATCACCTCGGCCTGCGGCAGGCCATAGCCGCGGTACCCCATCGCGATCTTGGCCGCGAGGCGCAAATGCGACGTCACCATTTTGTGCGCAGCTTCGGTGTCTTGCTCTTCAACCCAACGCTTGGCCAGCATGTATTCTTCTTCCGGCTCAAGCAGGGGAAATTTGCGAATCTCCTGCATGTAACGGTTCAATCCACCTTCGGGCGTTGGCGCGGGGAGATTTGCATAATTTGCCATGTATCATGTCCCTTCAGTAAATGTTTACTTCTTTAACATAGGATATGGGTCACCAATCCTGTCTTTCAAGAGGGAGCGGTAACAGTTTGGGATTAAGCTTTGATTAAGGAAAGGTAAGAATGCGTTAATCACGCCATTTTGCGGTTCATTTCACTTCCCGCGCAATCGCGAGATAAGGCCTTGCATGTCATCCGGCAAGGGCGCCTCGAACCGCAGATTTTCTCCTGTAACAGGATGCTCAAAGCCCAACACTGTTGCGTGAAGGGCCTGCCGTTCAAATCCACGGGCTGCTTGCGCCGCGCCCTCATCGATCGCTTTGGCAGGTAGCTTGCGTTTGTTTCCATAAACAGGGTCGCCAACCAGACCGTGACCCGCATGGGCCATATGAACGCGGATTTGATGCGTTCGCCCGGTTTCGAGCCAGCATTCGATCATCGCCAGAACACCTGGGGATCCAAAAGTTTCGATAACACGAGCACGCGTCACTGCATGGCGGCCGCCATGAAACAGCACGGCCTGCCTTTGTCGGTCCGTCTTGTGCCGCGCCAGCTGGGTTGTCAGGCGCAGGATATTGCCGGGCTCGAAACTGACACCCTTGATGCCGCGCAGGCGTGGATCGTTTGCATCCGGCACGCCATAACAGATGGCGCGGTAGTAACGTTCAACGCTATGAGCTTCGAACTGAGCTGCCAGTCCCTGATGCGCCGCATCCGACTTGGCGACAACCAAAAGACCGCTGGTATCCTTGTCGATCCTGTGCACGATGCCGGGGCGCTTTACCCCTCCGACGCCCGACAGGTCCTTCCCGCAATGGTGCAACAAAGCGTTCACCAGAGTGCCACTGGGGGAGCCCGGCGCAGGATGTACAACCATCCCCGCCGGTTTGTTGACCACAATCAGGTCGGTGTCTTCGAACACGACGTCCAGCGGAATATCTTCGGGGCCGATGTGGCTGTCTTCGGCGTCTTCCACATCAATGGTGACCAACGCCCCTTCCGGCACCTTAGCCTTTGGGTCAGTGGTCAGGACGCCGTTCACCGAAACCGTGCCGTTTTCGATCAGCCGGGCCAAACGTGTCCGCGACAGGTTCGCCTCGTCTGGCACATCCCGCGAAAGCGCCTTATCAAGGCGTGGCGGCGGCGCAGCCGCAATAACAAACTCTATCCGGCGAGTGCTCATGACTGTCCCTTCCGAACCGCAAGAACCGCAGGAAACGCCACAGCTCAGGCTGCTCAGGCGCATGGTCATGCTGTTGACCGCGGTGATGATTGGCGGCGTTCTAGTCACATTCGCGCTGATTGTCATCCGGCTATCGGACCGAACACCGACGCTGCCGGATCAGGTCGAATTGCCCGATGGCGCAAAGGCACAGGCCGTGACCATCGGAAACAACTGGTACGCGGTCGTGACCGACGATCAACGTATCCTGATTTTCGACAAGACAACCGGGAAACTCAGGCAGGAAGTTGCAGTCGAATAACGGTTTGCAAGCAATTTCCGCTGTAAGAGGAAATTAAGATACAAAGACCGGTGCGCGTCTGGCAATGAACACCCAGCTGGGCAGAATCTGCAAAACGCGGACTTGAAACAAGTGCCCGAAGCAAGGAAAGTTGTCCGAAAATCGCGGATGGGCTTTGCTTCGGCGGAAAACCATCAATCCCGGCGGCAACGTCACGAGGCGGAACAAGATGAGCGGACACAAGGTTGTAATCACGACATTCAAGAACGAAGCCCCCTACATTCTTGAATGGGTCGCGTTCTACAAGGTCCTTGGATTTGACGACATCGTTGTCTTCACAAATGACTGCACTGACGGCACCAATCGAATCCTGACCCGCCTTCAGGAGTTGGGGCAAGTCACGTTTCAGATCAACAAAGTCGGCCCTGGTGGTGTTCACAGGTCAGCTTTGCGTCAGGCGCGCAGGCTGGATACGGTCAAAAAGGCCGACTGGGTTTTTGTCTGCGATATTGACGAGTTTCTGAACATCCACGTCGGAAATCACAAAATCGACGACCTGATACAGGCAACGGGCAGCGAGGTTGACGCAATCAGCGTCCCCTGGAAGCTTTTTTCGAACAACGGCAAAAGCATTTTGCGCAACACCTTGGTCATGAAACAGTTCACAGATGCTGAGTTGCCGCCTGTCTCGGGCGGCGCAACGCGCAGGTTCGTCAAGACGCTGTTCAAACCCAACGAGAAGTTTCAACGGATCGGTCTGCATGGCCCGGTTCTGCGGCCTGAATTCCAGAATGACCTTGTCTGGTCGGTTCCCGGCGGTGCCCGCAAAAGTCACAACCCTATGGGCGGCCACGTCCAGCCACCCTTTGGGTACGACGTCGCCCAGCTCAATCACTATGCGGTCCGGTCGATCGAAGCCTATTTGCTGAAACGGCACCGTGGTCGGGCAAATCACATGTCGCATGTGTTGGGCACCGATTACTGGGATCGTTGGAACCGTGGCGGTGAACAGGACGAAACCATTCACCGATATCTGCCCGAGGTTGAGGAAAAGCTGGAGGAGTACTACGCGGACGCGATGCTGGCCAGGTTGCACAAGAAAGGGTTCAACTGGCACAAATCGATGGTGTCCGAACTTATCCAGCAACCCGAATACGTTGAATTAAAAGGAAAATGTGCAACCCGTAAAACGGAAGAGGCCCCACCAAAGGAACGGCCCGGCATTGCCCCACGTGCGGCAATGCCTTTGGAACAGATTCTGCGCCCTCAGGACGGCGATACCCTTCCCGACATCGGATCGCTGTGGATCGGTGAAAGGCTAAGCTTCGTCGAACAGATGTGCCTGCTGTCGTTTGTCAGGCAAGGCCATTCTGTAACACTGTTCACCTATGGCGATGTCGCTAATGTCCCCGAAGACGTCAATGTCGTAGACGCCCGCGAAGTTCACGATCCCAATGAGATTCTGTTGAGCCGGTTCGGCACCCCGGTTGTGCAATCGGACATTTTCCGGCTGAAGCTAATTGAACAGACCGGGATGGTTTGGGCCGATGCCGATGTGTACTGCCTGAACCCGGTCCAGAGAAACTCGGGACATGTACACGGGTTCGATTCAAAAACCTCTGTCTGCAATGCGCTGTTGGGATTGCCCGCGGACAGTCAGGCGCTGCGGCGTTACCTGAACTATGTCTCGGACCCCTATCCGATTGCTCCGTGGGAGAGCGCCGAGAAACAGGCCGAAGCCCGAACATTGAAGGCTGCCGGCCAGTGGAAACATGCAAGCGATCAGCGGCATGATATCTTCGGCCCGCCCGCGCTGACGCATTTCCTGACCTCGACCGGGGAAATCCAGTATTCCGAAGCAGCCGAAGTGTACTATCCGGTAAGCTTTAAACGGCTGGATGATCTGCTCAGATCGTCGAACCCTCAACCTGATTTCCTGACCGAAGATACACGAACGGTCCACCTGTGGGGTCGGAGGTTGCGCTGGCGCCTGCCCCAGTTGGGCATACAGGAAGGGGGCTTCATCCATTCGGCCCTGAGAGATCTGGAGATCAACCCCCAATCCGCCCCATTGGAAAAAGAGCTGCAGACCGCAGAGTGACCACAGTGTTCAAACAGCACTCGGGATTGTGGAAAAATCCCAGCCAATAAAGCGGGTCACCCCCCCTGACTGTCCTGCTGGGCCAGTTGCTCCCGGTAACGCTGGACCAGCTCTTTTTTCCATGTGCTCGATTGTTTCTTCACCATCGACCAGTCTCTGGTCGGGGCTTCGGAGATTCCAAAGTGGTCGAGCATCGGAAAGGGATCTTTGACAACGTCCTCGTAAAAGAACTTCTCGCAGCTAATTGACGCAACACGTAAAAAACGGTTCAACCGTTGCTCCATCTGATCAAGCCTCACGTGTGCTTTGCGAATTTCGTCAAAGTCATACGAGACTTCCTCCCCTTCGCCGAAGGCAGAACTCCAGACCCCGTTCATTTTTGCGACATAATATGACACCGCCTGCGAAACTCTGTCCTTTCTGCCGATGCGCGCATACCTGAACTCGGTGACAGTGGCGGGCCAGTAAGGTTTGGCGCCGCGCCAATCCGGCAGATGACCGGCATGAACGTTCACCCCCAGCATCCCCGTGGGGCCGGTCCTGTGCTTGATGAGTGCCTGAACGTATGCGGCATTGTCTTCCTTATCTACGCCCCAGCGTGCCGCCAGCGCAGGGCGGTATTGATGAGACTGGAAATACTCGTGAGGAACACAAACACCGGTTCTGCGGATCAGATCGCTGGCAAAGGTGCTTCCACTTCTTGGCGTACTGAGAATTACAATTAGAGTGGTAGGCTGCGTGACCTCGCGCGAGTCGAACGCTGCATCGCAAAAATCACCTTTGGGAATCTCCATTTTCAGCACCTCCCTCGTAGATTTCTACCGGGTATGAGCCCGAAATACACCCGCGCGACATCAAAAATCGACGCCTCAGCACCCATGATTTCCACCATTATCCGCCGACACCCTGCAGCAGTGCTGCGCTTTGAACCTCTGGGCGGATATCCCACGCAAAATCCTGCCCCTGTTGTCTGAGGCTCAACAATTCGGAATCGCTCAAATCCAGCATGTCTCTCATCCGAAACATCAGTGATCGCTTGTTCTTGGGCGTGTGAAGATAGGCATGAAGCGGTTCGGGAAGATGTTGGCGCAGCGCTATTACGTCCGGTCCAATAACTGGCAATCCCATCGTCAGCGCCATTTTGACCGAACCGGACGTCAGCAACCGATCAAAGGGCGCAACGCAAACGTGGCACGAACCGACAACACGGACAAATTCATCATTGGGTAGATACTGGTCGTGAAACGTCACGTTCTCCATCTCGCGAATGCGGTGTGAACCTCGCTTTTCGCTGCGGGTAATCTTACCTGCAATTTCCAGTTCCCAATCGTTTCTGCGCTTGCCAAGCGCCGCCAACCCGGCCCACAGCAATTGCCCTCCTCTGTTTTCCTGAACCCTGCCAATGTGGACAAAAGCCCTGTTCTTGCGATCCGGCAAGATATCCCTGCGCCTGCGCGTCACCTCTTCGACTTCATAGAAGCCAAAGTAACTGGGGTGAGCTACAACAAGAAACTTCTCAGCTGGTATATCGTAGTTCTCGGCCAGCAGTTGTTTGGCATATGGCGTGTGGACATGCACGACATCCGAAACCGTCATCAACATCCGACGCACCTGATCAATCAAATCCATGTTGCGTGCGGAATTGTGCGGGTAATAATTATGAGCCGTCCAAACGATGCGAACGCCCTTTTCCTTCAGCTTCAAAAGACCGGATTCCACCGATTTCAATCTGTCTACATGTTGCGGCTCATCTCTGCGGTCACCGAACTGACGATCCTCCCAGTGAATCCAGAAAATATCACCTTTTTCAGCCGACGGACTTTCGCCCCCATGGAATTTACTCAATGGAAATACACGTTGTTCATAGCCATGGAAGGCACTGTAGATCATCCCCAAATAGGGATTCTGACGAGACCCCGTAGTTATGAAGAGCTTGGGCATATGTGAAATATCAATCCTTAGGTACCTGTGCCCGCACCCGCGATGTCGGGGCGTCGTATCGCACAACCGGCGTTTCAATCACTCTTTCTGAAGCAAATGGTGCCATCGATCAAGCAACGGAAAACACAACGTAACGCACCAAATTCCCGGGTGCCAATCGGAGAAGCACATGGCTTCTATTTTGACAAGCAGAGCGGAATGCCGCTAGATCGGCTGGACATGAAAGAGCAGAGACAGGCAATGACAGCAGAAACGGCCAAAGAAAACCGCAAGCAACCAAAAGCATCCGGAAAAACAGCGTCAGCCCAGAAATCGACCAAAAAGCGGCGCCTGTCCAAAGATCAGGTGCGCGAGGTCTTTCTTTCGCGTCTGCCAAAGGGAGGGGTCGCCATTGAAATCGGTGTCTGGCACGGCGACTTTTCTGTTCAAATTCTGAAAGCTCTGGAACCCGAGAAACTGTTTCTCATAGACCCATGGGCAAATGTTACCGACTCCAGCCATTCCGAGGCGTTCGCGGGACGGACTGAAGACACAAAAATGGAGCGGATTTTCAACAAGGTGAAAAAGCGCTTTGGCAAGGAGATTTCGGCTGGCCGGGTCGAACTCATCCGGGAATTCTCGGGAACTGCACTTGAAGGGTTCGAAGCGGAAAGCATCGATTTCGCGTATGTGGACGGCGACCATTCCTATGAAGGTGTTTGTGCAGACCTGAAGGCCCTTTTCCCCAAGATGAAAACCGGTGGCATCATGGCATTCGACGACTACCATCGCCGCGGCTGGTGGGGAGATGGTGTCATTCGGGCGATCAACGAGTTTTTGGGGCAATATCCTGACCGGATGCGGATCAGAACCGTTGCAGGTGCACAGATCGCAATTGAAAAAATCGAACCGCTGGATGAAGTGACAGGCTAGGCACTCCGCACAGGCGACCGGGTGCACTGACCACATCAATCGGCAGATAATCAACGGACTTTCCTTGCGACTTATCGTGACAACCATGAAAGACGAAGGCCCGTTCCTTCTGGAATGGGTGGCCTATCATCTTTCAATCGGTTTTGACCACTTCATCATTTGTACCAACGATTGTTCCGACGGCACCGATCAGATCGCTGAACGGTTGCAGGAACTGGGACTGGTTTCACATATCAAAAACCCGGGACCGTGGGAAAAAGGCCCTCAGAGTGGGGCCTATGACAAAGCGATGGCCCATCCAAAACTGGCTGATGCCGAATGGATATTCGTCTGTGATGCTGACGAGTTTCTGAATATCAAAGTTGGCGACGGAACTCTGGATGCTTTGTTTCAGGCGGTACCCGAAGCCAATATGTTCTCATTCAACTGGCAACTGTTTGGGCACGGCGGAGTGGTGGATTTCAATGATCAATTCGTCACCGAGCAATTCACCCGTTCGGCGCACCCCTATCAACAATGGCCCGCAACGTGCCGGGCCTTCAAAACCCTGTACCGCGGAGACGTTCCTTTTTCTCAGTTGTCTACTCACCGACCCAAGAAGCTCGACAAAGGGCAGTTCAAGAAACTGAAATGGGTTGATGGCGATGGCGACGACATGACCAAACCGTTTGCCTACCTCGGCTGGAATGGTGACAACGTCGGGGTTGGATTTGGAAATGATCTTGCAAGGATCAACCATTATGCAGTGCGGTCCTTACAGTCTTTCCTGATGAAACGCATACGCGGAGACGTGAATACAACCACGTTTCACAAAAAGATGGAGGCGTCCGGTGCCGAGTATTGGCGGCTTCACTGCTGGAACAATGTCGAAGACCTGTCAATTCAGCGTTTTTCAGGACGTGTCAGAATCAAATTTAATGAACTGATAAGCGATCCTGAACTGAAAGAGCTGCACGCCACGGCCTATCAGTATCATAAGACAAAAATCGACGAAGTCATTCAGACCGATGCGGCGCGGGCCTTCATGGACAGGTATTCCGACTATGAAACCCCCGAAACCTGGCTGATTGGAGAAGATGGCGTCATATGCCCAACGCTGAAGTTTGTACGCCAGAATAACAGTCGTAAGGAATTTAATCTGGAGTCGTATAGCCGCCAGCTTTTGGCCATGCGACAGGCACATGTTCATCATTATCGGAAACACAATCGCCTGCCGTGGTTTGCAAATCTTGACTCGTTGGGGGTGAGTTTCTCGGCACAAGGCCAGTCGCCCGAAGAAGCCCCAGAGAATTTGCGGCCGATCAGTGAAAGTAATCTGAAAGACATTCCTTCCACGGGGTTTCAAGACCGCCCAAAGCGCCAGCAAATGCGCAAACGTGCAATACAATCAATTGGAAAGCGGAATAAAACCTGGGCACTTCTGAACGCGGAGAACCCTCAGGTCGCCAAAGAGATACTTGAACTGAAAAAACCTGAAAAGCTGTATGTAATCTCGCCGTGGGGTTACAAATCCACGCATCACTCCATTGCCGTCAATCGCCGCAATCCCGATGCGAGCCTGATCGCCGAGGATGTTGCTTTTCTGGAATACGTGGCGCTTTTTTCCAACGAAATTGAAAGCGGGCAGCTGTCGCTTATTCGGGGGATACCACGGAATGTAATGAAGGTGTTTCCAGCGCACAGTCTGGATGTCGCTTTCCTTTCAGGAGCCATGGCCGATCCGGCAACTGAGGCGGCGTTCAGAAAGGTTTTGACGCGGGTGTCACCGGGTGGAAACCTGATATTGGACAGTTACCATCGCCGGGGTTCGCATGGTGACGCAAACCTTCGCAATCTGCATAGAATTCTGGGGAAACACCCTTCGACCCTTCGGTTTCAATCGATTGAAGGCGCTCATTGCGTATTGAACGTCCTGTCAGAGGAACCATAGAATCGGCGCCATTCGAGTGCGGCGACTGGCAACCAAGGTGGTCGCTATCAATTTCTGGTGGATGAAGGCTTTATGGTACCGCCTCCCTGGCTTGAACAGGGGACCTCTGGATCCACAATCCAGCGCTCTAACCAACTGAGCTAAGGCGGCACTCGTGAGGGGCGATTTACCGAACACATACGCGGAATGCAAGAGGATTAAAGCTGAATTCTCCAGCTTTGTTCGACCAGATCGACACCAAAGGAATGCACAGGTTTGCTGCCGACTAATTCCCATCCGGTGGACCGATACAGACCACAGGCAACCCTGTGACTTTCATGTGTCCACAGAACCATTTCGCGATATCCCGTTTGCCGCGCAAAGCTCATGCAGGTTGCCAACAGGCGTTTGCCAAGCCCCTGCCCCCGAGCTTCGGGAACAAGAAGAAAAAGCCGCAATTTGGCAGTCTGCTCATCTTGGGACACACAAAAAATGCTGCCCAGTCTCTGACCTGAACTTTCGGCGATCCATCCCCTTTCCCGCTGAGGATCGTGGTTGGAATTGAAATCATTCAGGATTTCGGCAACCAACGTTGCGAACGTGCCATCAAAGCCTTCGTCACGGGCATAAAGCTGATCATGACGTTCAACCAGCCAGGGCGCGTCAGCCGAGCAGAATTCTCTGATTACGATGTCATCCATGGCCGCCGCAAAGTCCGCTTGATTCTCAATCCGTTGCAGGCTAGCACAAATGCTCATTCCCGGAGGCCGACATGAGCATCAATACCGAGCGCGACATCGAAGCGAATCTTCAGATCGGTCCGACCGATCGGGGCATGGTGCGCTTGTTCATCGAGGCGGACGGCCTTGAGATTCCTATGGATTTCACCCCCGAAGAAGCCGAGGAAATCGCAGAGGAAATTCGCGCTGCTGCTCAGGCGGCCCGAAGCGTCAAGGGCTGACGCTCACAGCCTGGGATCGCGAAGCGTGTTCAATCGCCTGGCGGCATCCATTGCAAATTTCTGAATCATCTTTTTTCTGCGCGCTGGCGCTACCTTGGCTTCCGGCGCCATCCGAATGATTTCGGCATCATAGGCATCGGCAATGATCAGTCCGGTTTCCGCTGGCAGGATGTCTGTGGGGAAGTCAGTGCCAACCGCCCAGAAGAATCGGTCACACCACTCCAGATAGCCTTGCCATTTTGCGTCGGATTGAAAATCGGCCAGACTGGATTTGCACTCGACAACCCAAAGCTCACCCTTTGGCCCAAGGCCCATAACATCCACGCGCAAGCCGCGCATCGGAACAAATTCCTCAATCGAAACAAAGCCATGGCCGATCAAGTGACGCGATACACCACGCGCAAGCTTTTGTCCGGGTTGCAAGTCCAACATCATACTCCAAGGGTGAACAATTCATGAACAAAATGCAAGCAAATACAATCTTGACATGATACCATATGGTATCCAATTAATATGATACTGTTTGGTATCGTATGTGAGGTGACAATGAACACTCAGAATGCGTTTCGTGCACTGGCTGATCCAACCCGGCGAGAAATCGTTCAGTTGCTGGCATCAGAAGACATGACCATTTCACAGCTGACCGACCGCTTCGACATGACACGGGCGGCCGTCAAAAAGCACCTGACAGTTTTGTCTGACGGCGGCCTGATCACAGTTGAGCCACGCGGGCGCGAACGTATCAACCGCCTGAATCCCGTCGGAATGAAACCCGTGATCGACTGGTTCAACTATTTCGACGAGTTCTGGGATGATCGACTTGCCAGACTAAAGGAAGCCATTGAAAGGATTGAGGAATGACCCCCACCGTTTTGCAAAAGACCATTTTCCTGCGCGCAACGCCTGAAACTGTCTGGGCCTATCTGACAGACCCCGACCGGCTGGCCGAGTGGTTCCACAAGCCCGAGCGCCCATTGACCGAAGGCAACAAGCTGGAGATGTTCGGGACAACCAGCGGTGATCTGTTGATCTGGGGCGAAGTCCGCGTCGCCAACCCGCCGAATTACCTGGAATACACGTTCACGGTTAAGCCGATGGGTGATGTGGTCAGCGTCGTCAAATGGATGCTTGAACCTGTTTCCGGTGGCACCAGACTTGCCCTGCAACACGAAGGTCTACCGCAATCAGCGGACGCTTTTGGTTTGATCCTGTCGCTGGACAAGGGCTGGGACGAGCATTTTGGCAAGTTGCGCACGGCTTTGCACGAAACTGTGGCTGCATGACCCCTTGTGCAATGCGCATTCGCGCCCTACTTAGGCGCGTGGCGGGTTCTGCCCTTCTTGTGACTGGTAGCATTCTGGTGGCCTTAAGCAATTCCGAGGGGGCTGGCTCTGTTCAGATCCTGGTCTGATTACCTGGCGCCCACCTGTACATACAGGTCCTCGGGAATCACACCGCACGGTTGACTGGTGGTCCCGCCACATTTTTCCTTGAATTATAATTACTTCGCCGATGGTGCGTCCTGACGGATCACGGCAGGTTCAAAGCTGTGCACTACGGGCGAACCACGACGCGGGCCGCCCGGCTTTTCGGCCATGCTCATGATCGCATAGGCAAATTGGACCCCGGCGAAAACGATGCCGTTCATGAACCAGATCATAAGCAGCGCAATCAGACCAATGTCCGATCCGGTGATCAAACTGCGCAAGTTGGCCACGTTCAGCGCCAGCAGCACCCCGACAAAGATTGCAGAGATCACAAATCCCCAAACAACTTGCGTGATGTAAAGGCGGATCAGTTTGGGCATGACAAAGCTCCTTGTCTGATACAGGGATGATAGCGCATGGTCGGGCGGAGTAAATCGCTACCCACCGGGTGCGACACTATTTTCGGAGTTTCAATGAATGCCCTCAGCCTGTTCACGCTCGATCTTCTCGAAGAGCTTTCCCTGCGTCACGACGACCAAGAGCGTTGGGAGTTCACATTAGACCGGCTGGCCGAGATCGGTTTCAATGCCCTGAACATGCTTTGTTTCACGCCCGAGACCGGAGCGATCCATTGGGTGCGCAGCTCAATGTCCAAAGGCTGGCTGAATCGTTATGACAGCGAAGGTTATGCAGAAGCGGACCCCATGCTGGCGCAGGTTCAGAACGGGAAAGAAAGCCTTTATGTACAGGCCGCAAGCCTGAGATCGGCGGATGGCCATTCCGACAAGGCACTGGCCTTGAATCACGACCTTGAAAAGGCCGGGTATATTCACCTCTATTCTCTGGTGGTGCCGTGCCCTGACAATGAGGCCAAACTGGTGGTGCTGTCTTCGGATCAACAGGACGCCCAGCTTATGATGACAGAGCGGCAACGAGAAATGCGCGTTCTGGCCACTGTGCTGGCCACCAATCTGGGCTCAGATATCCCCAGCAATCATGGCCGCGTCTACGATATTATCAGCATCGCTCCGACCATACCGGACATGACGCCACGTGAATTGCAGGTCATGAACCTGCTGGCGCTTGGTCACCGGAATGACAGGATTGCAGAATTATTGGGTTTGTCCGAGGTCACGGTACGCACGCATCTGAAAAACGCGCGCGATAAACTTCGCGCCCCGACCCGTGAATCCGCACTGGTCCGTGCGATGCAACTGGGGCTGATCGATCCTCAGAACTATCGGAATCGATAGCTGGCAGCCAAGCGGCATTCCGGTAGAATCTTGGTGTCTTTGGATAAAACTGTGAGTGGTGAACGCCGAAGGCTTGTTTAAACAAACACATTAAAAAAGTTCAGGCGCAGCTTGCTTCCGTGGCTGCGCCTTATTCTTTTGGTCTGATGTATTAGATCAGAACGCTTCGGGCTTGGCCTCACGCGCCATGTGATCCAGCACGGCGTTCACGAATTTCGGCTCTTTGCCTTCAGGGAAAAAGGCACGCGCCACGTCGACGAATTCGGTGATGACCACCTTGGGTGGCGTGTCGTCTTGTGTCAGTTCAGCCCCGGCTGCCCGGAAGGTCGCGCGCAAGGTCGGGTCGATGCGGGCAATCGGCCATTTCGCGACCAGAGCGCGGTCGGTCATCTGGTCAATCGGCGCCTGATAATTCACAGCATCCTCGACCAGCTTGCGGAACACGCGGATATCGCCGTCCAGCATTTCCTCACCTTCGTAGACAGCGCCGAAACGGTGGTCCAGAAACTCATTCACAACCTGTTCGGTCGTCTGGCCCGACTGCTCCATCTGGAACAGCGCCTGCACGGCATAAAGCCGGGCGGCGGACTTCATCAAGCGTTTCTGGTTGGCCGGCTTCGGCGCGTCTGTCTGGGTCATGCGGTCGTGGATCCGTTGCTGTCGCCCGCCACAAGGATGGACTCGGACGGCGGCTTGAAACCAACGCCCTTTTTGGAAGAGCCCCACTTACGGCTGAGCGCGATCAGATGCAAGGCCGCAGCGGCCGCCCCGCCGCCTTTATTCATCTTTTCAGGATTTGCGCGAACTTCGGCCTGATCGTCATTTTCCACGGTCAGGATACCATTGCCGATGCACAGCCCCTGCAGACCCATCAACTGAATGGCGCGGCTGGAGTCATTGCAGACGGTTTCATAATGCGTGGTCTCGCCGCGAATGACACATCCCAGCGCGACATAGCCATCGAAATTGCACTGGCGATCAGCCATCGCGATGGCAGTGGGGATTTCCAGCGCACCGGGCACTTCGACGACCTCACAGGTGCCGCCTGCCCCTTCGATTTCGGCCTTGGCACCGGCGACCAGATTGTCGGCGATGGCCCGATAGAACGGGGCCACTACAATCAGCAGCTTGACCGGTTCGTCGAATGTCGGCGTCGGCAGCACGCCGTGTTTGTCTTGTTCAGCCACGATCAGTCATCCTTGAGAATGGAGCGGGTTCCGACGATGGACAGGCCAAACGCGTCGAGCCCAAGATATACAGTTTCCGGCGAGTCGGTCAGCAACACCAGTTCCTGAATGCCCATCTTGGACAGGATCTGCGCGCCCAGACCGGTTTGTTTGATGGTGCGCGGACCTTCGTCCTCGGCCGCGTAGAGAGAGTTGTGGGGCTGGCGGAACAGGCAGACCACACCGCGCCCCTCCTCGGCAATCTTCTCCATCGCGCGCGGCAGTTCCTTAGGGGATTTCGGACCCAACCCCAGAATGTCCGGCGCCTCGTGCAGCGCATGGGTGCGGGTCAGAACCGGCTCAGCAGTGGTAATGTCACCCTTGATCATGACCACATGCTCAATGCCGTGCGTCTGGTCGGTGAACAGGCGCATCTCCCACTCGCCACCATGTTCCGAAGTGACGGTTTCGCGAGAGGTCTCGACAACCAGATTGTCGTTGCGCGATCGGTACGTGATCAGATCGCTGATGGTGCCGATCTTCATGTCGTGCTCTTGCGCAAAGGCCACCAGATCGGGAAGGCGCGCCATTGTTCCATCGGGCTTCATGATCTCGCAGATCACGCCAGAAGGGTTCAAACCCGCCAAACGTGAGATATCGACTGCAGCCTCGGTATGGCCAGCCCGCACAAGCACCCCGCCCCGCTTGGCGCGCAGAGGGAAGATATGGCCGGGGGTGGCGATATGCGCCATCGTGTTCTGCTCATTGATCGCTGTCGCCACGGTCAGCGCGCGGTCGGCAGCCGAGATGCCGGTTGAAACACCTTCACGCGCCTCGATGGACACAGTGAATGCAGTTTCATGGCGTGAAGAGTTGTTGACGGCCATCATCGGCAGGCCCAGTGCGTCTACCCGTTCGGCTGTCATCGGCAAGCAGATCAGCCCGCGCCCGTGGGTGGCCATAAAATTGATCGCATCGGCATCCGCGAATTCGGCCGCAATGACCAGATCGCCTTCGTTCTCGCGATCCTCATGATCGACAAGAATGTACATCCGGCCTTTGCGCGCCTCTTCGATGATCTCTTCGATCGGGCTTATCGCGTCACGCAGTTGGGCCTCGACGGGTCCTGGGGTTTCAAAGCTCATGGGGCAGCCTTTCGCAGAGCATCTCCTGCATGGCGGGATAGACCACCCGGGGCGCAAAGGCCAGAGCGCAAACGGCACAGTCGGGGCTGGACGCGGCGTTGCCGGGGCGGATAGCGTGCGCGGAGAAACGAAGGAGAACGCCAATGCGCCTGTCCCGCATGATCACTGCCGTCGAAGCGCATGCAGAAGGAGAGCCGGGGCGCGTCATCACCGGCGGCCTGCCACATATCCCCGGACATTCGGTCTTTGAAAAGATGCAGTGGATGCAGTCAAATCTGGACGACGTCCGGCTGATGATGCTGCGTGAACCGCGCGGCAATCCGGGGCTGTGTTGCAACGCGCTGGTTCCGCCAAGCCATCCAGATGCGGATGCTGGGTTTATCATCATGGAGCAGACGGAATATCCGCCCATGTCGGGTTCGAACACGATTTGCGTTGTCACCGTGCTGCTGGAAACCGGTATCCTGCCAATGGTCGAGCCGGTCACGGAACTGACACTCGAAGCGCCTGCCGGGCTGATCAACGTGCGCGCCGAGTGCCGCGATGGCAAGGTCACCCGCGTTGAATTCCGCAATGTACCGGCTTTTGCGATGCATCTGGACGCACATATCGAAGTTGCCGGCCTTGGAACCGTTACCGTCGATGTTGCGTGGGGCGGGATGTTCTTCGTTCTGGCCGAAGCCGAACCCCTTGGAATTTCTCTGGATGCAGAGAACGGGTCAGAGATCGTCCGTATCTCGGAAGCGATCCGTCACGCCACGGTCGAGCAATTGCCCGTGCAGCACCCGGAAAACCCTGACATTTCAGGGCCGACGATCACGAACCTGTGGGGACCTCCGATAGACGCAGGTACGCATGGCCGGGGCGCAATCACCATTTCCACCGGTAACTTCGACCCCGAAAAGCCCCACGACGCATCCGGAATCCTAGACCGTTCGCCTTGCGGCACGGGCACTTGCGCCAAAATGGCGGTTCTTCATGCACGCGGGCTACTGCAAGCTGGGCAGGATTACGTGAATGCGGGCCCCCTAGGGACGACCTTTACGGGCCGCATCGTCGAAACCACGACTGTTGGCCCCTACTCCGCCATTGTTCCGACATTGTCCGGACAAGGCTGGATACACGGAACCGCAAATTGGTCACTTGATCCGAGCGATCCGTTCCCATCCGGATATACGGTTGGCGATATGTGGTGATGAGAGCGGCCTGACGAGATAAACGTCAGGACATCTCGGCCAAGCGTGCGACGTAGCGAGCCAGCGTATCGATTTCCAGATTGATCCGATCCCCCACGGCAACGTCCCCCCAAGTGGTCACCTCTTTGGTGTGGGGGATGAAGTTGATGCCGAACTTACATCCTTCGACGTCGTTTACCGTCAACGAAGTGCCATTCAGGGCAACCGACCCCTTCGGCGCTATGAACCGGGCCAGATGCTGTGGTGCGCTGAGGGTTACGCGGGTGCTGTCGCCTTCATCGGTCACGTCCACAACTTCGGCCACACCATCAACATGCCCCGACACGATATGGCCGCCGAGTTCATCACCAACCTTGAGCGCCCTTTCAAGATTGACTCGTTTGCCGACATTCCAGCTGCCCAGATTGGTTTTCGAAACCGTCTCGGCGCTGATCTCCACGTCATACCAATCGTCGCCAAGCGCGATGACAGTCAGGCACACACCATCGCTGGCGATGGATGCCCCCAGATCAATGCCCGCAGTGTCATAGCTGGTTTTGATACGCGCGCGTAAATCTCCACGCTGCTCCAGTTCAGTGACGGTGCCGATGTCGGTGACGATCCCAGTAAACATTCCGTAACCCTCTGAAGTCTAGCATTGAAGCCGACGTAATGCCCCAAGACGGATCGGGCAAGCCCTGGCTTGCCCGCAGGCGCGTTAAGAGGCATAATTTTTGCCAGAACAAAAGACATGAGGACGCGCAGTGACGACAAGCAAGCCCCCCAAAGGCCATGCAAAGCGCGTCTTTCTCTTTTTGCAGGGGCCACATGGCCCGTTCTTTTCCGCGCTGGCCCGTGTTCTGCGCGCCTCAGGCGCGGATATCTGGCGGATTGGGTTTAATGCCGGGGATCAGGCGTTCTGGTTTCACCGCCACGGTTTCATTCCCTATCGCGGAACACCCGATGAATGGCCCGAAACGTTTGAGCAAAAGATCGACGAGCTTGGTGTGACCGACATCGTTCTTTACGGCGATACACGCCCTGTGCACTCTCAGGCCGTGAAGGTCGCCAAGGCGCGAGGCGTGACTGTCCACGTTTTTGAAGAAGGGTATCTTCGCCCGTGGTGGGTTACTTACGAGCGCGGGGGATCTAACGGGAATTCGCTGGTCATGAACATGAGCGTATCCGGAATGCAGGATGCGCTGGAATATTCTGACACCGAGTCGCCACCGCCACCCTCGCATTGGGGAGATATGCGGCAGCACGTCTTTTATGGCGCGGCCTATCATTGGTTCGTCCTTTTCCTGAATCAACGGTATCGTAATTTCCGGCCCCATCGCGAACTGCCGGTTTCTCAGGAATTTCGATTATACTTCAAACGATTGCTTCGCATGCCCATCCACCGGCTTGAGCGGTTCTGGGCAACAGCGAGGGCGCGCAAGGGAGGGTTTCCCTATCACCTTGTGCTTCTGCAACTAGGGCATGACAGCTCGGTTCAGAATCATTCAGGCTATTCCTGCATGACCGAGTTTCTGGAAGAGGTCATCGAAGGGTTCGCCAAAGGCGCGCCGAAACACCACCGACTGGTGGTCAAGGAACACCCACTGGAAAACCATAGGGTTCCTTTGCAGCGGCGAGTTCGGCAACTGGCCCGCAGTTTCGGTGTTCAGGATCGGGTCCATTACATACCCGGTGGGAAACTGGCCAAACTGCTGGACGATGCGAGAACGGCCGTGACCATCAACTCGACCGCTGGTCAACAGGTTCTATGGCGGGGCATTCCACTGAAGGTTTTCGGGCGATCGGTTTATGCCAAGCCCGAATTTGTGTCTGAGCAACCGGTCGAGACCTTTTTTTCCACCCCCACGCCGCCGGACCGGACAGCATATCGAGCGTACAGGCAGTTCCTGTTGGAAACCAGTCAGATACCCGGTGGTTTTTATTCCCGCAGGGGTCGGCGGCAACTGTTGCGTCGGGTATCGGACATGATGTTGCGCCGGGACGACCCATATCACGTGCTACTGGCGGATTACGAGGCCGCAACGCCACAGTTGAGATTGGTTAAGTAAAACAACCCGTCTCTTGCTGGATGTTCAAACCGGAAACAGATAGATTGCGCGCAAATCTGACAGAAACAAAAAGACGACCGAGGTAATCCAGCAGTGCAGCGCCCTTCAATGCGATGGATAAGATTGTTCGCCGTTTTGGCAACATGTAGCCTTGCAGCAGCATGTCAGCTGCCCAAAGCTGGCCCCAGCAAGAATCAGATACTTGCAGGCTCGGTCGAGAAAGGCGGAAACGCCTTTGTTATCGAAGTCGACGACCGCGTCGCACGCGCAACCTCTGCCGTTCCGCAACTTGGCTTTTCATCTTCATTTCGCAGCTTGTCCAACCTGACAGCCGATACCATTCGCCCGGGCGATGTTCTGGGCCTGACGATCTGGGAAAACGTCGATGACGGGCTTTTGTCAGGGGATACAGGCCTTGCCACCAATCTGGACGAAGTACAGGTCGACAGCGAAGGCTTTATCTTTGTGCCATATGCAGGACGGTTGCGTGCCTCGGGCAATACACCGGAGGAACTGCGCAATCTGATCTCTGCGAAACTGCAGGACCAAACCCCCGATCCGCAAGTACAGGTTCGCCGCGTTGCGGGGGATGGCTCTACCGTCTCACTGACCGGCGCGGTTGGCGCGCCCGGGGTCTATCCAATCGAAAGGCCGACGCGCTCTCTTGCAACGATGCTGGCGCAGGCTGGCGGTGTATCCGTCGCGCCCGAAATTGCGTTGGTGACGGTTCTGCGGGGCGATCAAAAGGGCACGGTCTGGTATCAGGACCTGTTTCGCAAGCCCGGTCTTGATATCGCCCTTCGTGGTGGTGACCGAATTCTGGTCGAACAGGATACACGGTCCTATATCGCGTTGGGCGCAACAGGCGGGCAGTCGCGCGTAGCGTTCGAAAGCCAGGATCTGTCAGCTCTTGAAGCGTTGGCTCAGGTCGGCGGCCTGCAATCCCTGTCGTCCGATCCCACAGGCATCTTTGTGTTGCGCAAGGAACGTCAGGACATAGCACGTTCGGTCATGGGCCGCAGTGATCTGCAAGGGTCTCAAAGGATGATCTATGTGATGAACCTCACCGCTCCAAACGGGCTGTTCGTCGCGCGGGATTTTGTCATTCGTGACGACGACACGATTTACGTGACCGAAGCGCCCTATGCGCAATGGTCCAAGTCAATCTCACTCATCGCTGGTGGCCTGACGCCGATTGCAAACGTCGCAACACTTACTGGTAGCTGAGGAATGTTCCCGGACCGGGAACCAGAGACCGGGGGCGAACGCCTCCGGCTTTATGTTTTCAACGGTGGTTTTCTGACCCAGAAACGTCTTCGGCGAATCCTTGATCTTGCTGGATACGATATTCGGCTTGGACTGCCGCAGCAGGAAGATTTTGTTGGTGTCTGGGGCAACAGCCCGACGGCACACCGCGGATTGAAGATCGCCGCAAAACGGCAAACGCACGTGCTTCGGGTCGAAGACGCCTTTCTCAGATCGCTTCATCCCGGTCGCAGCGGCGATCCCCCACTTGGATTGCTTTTGGATAAATCCGGGCTTCATTTCGATGCATCCACCCAGTCCGATCTGGAAACCTTGCTGGCGACGCATCCTCTGGATGACACGGCATTGCTTGATCGGGCACGTTTTGCGATGGACAGGGTGCGCGAATTGCAGTTGAGCAAGTATTCTGCATTCGATCCCGATCTTTCCCCGCCTCAGCCGGGGTACGTGCTTGTGGTCGATCAGACCCGCGGGGATGCTGCCGTGACTGCAAGCGGAGGCGATGATGCCCGGTTCCGCGAAATGCTGGCGATAGCTCAGGAGGAAAACCCGGGCGCACGGGTGATCATCAAAACACATCCCGAAACCATGGCTGGTCACAGGGCCGGGCATTTTACCTCTCAGGACACTTCGGACCGGGTAGAGATTCTGAATCGCCCCGTCAGCCCATGGTCGCTGCTGGAAGGTGCCATTGCCGTTTACACCCTGTCGTCCCAACTTGGGTTCGAAGCAATTCTGGCCGGGCACAAGCCCCGCATCTTTGGGCAGCCGTTTTATTCTGGCTGGGGGCTGACCCAGGATGAAATTCCGGTGCCCCGCAGGCAACGCAATCTGACACGCGCGCAACTGTTTGCCGCCACAATGCTGCTTTATCCAACCTGGTATGACCCCTACCGCGACAGGCTGTGTCAATTGGAGACCGTTCTGGACACGCTGGAAGCCCAAACCCGGGCGTGGCGACAAGACCGACATGGATGGACGGCTTCCGGGATGCGCTTGTGGAAACGCAGGCATTTGCAGGATATGTTCGGTCGCTACAAGAAAATCCGCTTTTCAGAAAATCCCGACGCGGCGCAACCGCGTATGATCTGGGCTCGATATGCCAAGGACGAAGACGACGCAGTGCGGGTTGAAGATGGGTTTTTGCGCTCTCGCGGTCTGGGCGCGCGTCTGGTTCCGCCGCTTTCTCTGGTGACGGACGATCAGGGGATTTACTATGATCCGACCCGTCCCAGCGAAATAGAAACCTTAATCTCATCGCGCGAAACTTTGCGACGGGATCAGTTTCTGCGCAGTGAACGATTGGTTGGGCAAATTCTGAAATCCGGGCTCAGCAAATACAACGAAGGTGGCCAGCCCCCTGTTTTGCCCGAAGGGCACCGCATACTGGTGCCCGGACAGGTCGAGGATGATGCATCGATCCTCAAGGGCACAAGTACGGTGCGCACAAATCTTGACCTGTTGCGCGCGACCCGAGATGCGAACCCGTCTGCAATCATTATCTACAAACCGCACCCCGACGTCGAAGCTGGATTACGAGACGGGGGGATTGAGGCTGATGGGTTGGCCGATGTGATCGTGACCGACACCGATCCCGCAGTCCTGCTGTCGCAGGTTCATGAGGTCTGGACCATGACGTCCCTTATGGGTTTCGAGGCTTTGCTAAGAGGCATAAAAGTGACTACTTTGGGGGCCCCGTTCTATGCCGGGTGGGGTTTGACAACCGATTTGGGCTCAGTCCCTGCGCGCCGGGGGGCAAAGCCTTCTTTGATGGGGCTCGTTCACGCGGCATTGATCGACTACCCGCGCTATCTGGACCCTTTGACCGGCTTGCCCTGCCCTGTTGAGGTCGCTGTCGAGCGTTTGGCCCAGCAAGGCACAGCGCGCCACGGCATCTTGTTACGGCTTCTGTCCAAAGCACAAGGGGCGCTTGCGACCCACGCCCACCTCTGGCGCGGGCACCGGCCCTGAGCCGTTCACCCCAGGGCCCGCGCCCAGCGATGCATGACATCAGGCCCAATCGGTTCTACTTCGATCAGATCGAATCTGGGCGCGGCCTCCAGCCGCTCCAACCCAAGGGCACCGATTGCGGGCAATCCTTCGGCGCCGATTGCCAAACCGGCAGAAAAACCGACAAGTTCATCAACCAGATCCTCGGCCAATAGCGACGCCGCCAACGCCGACCCGCCTTCGCAGAACACGCGGGTCAACCCCGCCTGACCCAGTTGCTGCAAAAGATCGGCTGGATCGATGTGATGGCCCTGAAGGGCACATGGAATGAGTTGTGCACCCAGACCTTCCCACGCCCGCACACGCTCGATATCCGGTGACGGACCATGGCACAGCCATACCGGCACGTCATTTGCCGTTCGGGCGAGCTGCCCCATCAGCGGCAAATCCAGATGTCTGGAAACAACGACTCTGACTGGCTGATGGTCAATCCCAAGATCGCGCACGGTCAGGGATGGATCGTCGGCCCTTGCCGTGCCCGCGCCAACCATGACAGCGTCGTGGCAGGAACGCAGCGCATGCACGGCCCGGCGCGCCTCAGGCCCCGTGATCCACTTGCTTTGTCCGGTTGCGGTTGCAATCCGACCATCGAAGCTGCTTGCAAGCTTCAATGTCACAAAGGGGCGTCCCTGTTCGGTCTTAAGAAAGAAACCGGCGTGGTCCCGCGATGCCTGATCGCTCAGCACGCCTGTTGTTACTTCAATCCCCGCCTCGCGGAGCATGGCAAAGCCCTGCCCCGCAACACGCGGATCACTGTCTTCGACAGCGCAGACAACGCGACTGATGCCTGCTGCGATCAAGGCATCGGCGCATGGCGGCGTTTGACCGTGATGTGAACACGGCTCCAGCGAGACATAGGCTGTTGCCCCTCGCGCGGCCTCTCCTGCGCGCGCCAGCGCCTCAGTTTCTGCGTGGGGCCTGCCCCCGGGTTGGGTCCACCCCCGCCCGACAATTCTGCCATTGCTCACAACAACGCAACCGACCGCCGGATTGGGCCAGCACGATCCTTGTCCGCGTCGGCCCAATGAAAGTGCCAACGCCATATATCGCTTATCGATGTCGTTCACTCTTCAGTCGACGGTTGCGGCGGGCGCAATTCGTGAACAAACTCCTCGAAATCATCGGCCGCCTGAAAGTTCTTGTAGACGCTTGCAAAGCGAACATAGGCCACCGTGTCGATCCGCGCCAGCGCTTCCATCACGATCTCACCGATCCTGTTCGAAGGAATATCGGTTTCACCCATACTTTCCAGACGGCGCACAATGCCGGATATCATCTGATCAATGCGTTCGGGATCAACCGGGCGCTTCTGCATCGAGATACGGATGGACCGCTCCAACTTGTCGCGATCAAAATCTTCTCGCTTGCCGTTTGTCTTTATGACGACCAGATCACGCAATTGCACCCTTTCGTAGGTGGTGAAACGTCCGCCACAAGCCGGGCAAAACCGTCGCCTGCGGATCGCCACATGGTCTTCCGCTGGCCGTGAATCCTTGACCTGAGTATCGATATTTCCGCAAAACGGGCAGCGCATCCGCCGTCTCCTCGTCCCTTGTCCGCCTCTTTTTTGTGAGTGCTCTGGCTCACTTATCCACAACTATAGGACAGACGCTAGAGTTTGGGTAGACAGAATTTCACACCGCTAAATAAAGGGTTTTACCCGAAGTGCCCAGCAATCCGCCGCGTATGGGCGGCGCGACGGTGCTCGAACAGATAAATCCCCTGCCATGTGCCCAGTACAGGTACTCCACCCGTGACAGGGATCGACAAGGATACTGGCATCATCGCCGCCTTGATATGGGCCGGCATGTCGTCCGGCCCTTCATATGTGTGGCGCAGATAGGACATCGACGGATCATCCGATGGCGGAACCAACCTTTCAAAATAGGCGTGAAGGTCGGTTTGCACCTCCGGGTCTGCGTTCTCCTGAATTAGTAGGGAACAGGATGTGTGACGAACGAACAGCGTCAGCAATCCATCCCGGCCCTCGGGCCGAAGCCAGTCGCGCACAAGCGACGTAAACTCATAGAGGCCGGGGCCGCTTGTGTGCACGTGAAATTCAGTCAGCATTTTTGCCTACTCTGGCGACATAGTCCAACTTGCGCAACGTAGCCCTTAAGACCTGAACGGTCCGGGTTCACAAAACCCGTTGGCCTGCTGAATACTCATGCTGTCACCGGGCTGAAACCCTGTGCGAATGCCACCACCTTCCAGCGGTGTCACGCCCGCTGCTTGAGGATCAAGCGTGAACTGAACAGCCGTTTTACGCCCCGTCGCCTCACTGGGTCCGTATCCGCGAACGATGTAGATTTGCTGACGCCAACCCGCACCCAGACCGCGCCGCGCGAAATCCGCCGCGGCACACCAATAGTCATTGGTGCGGCTGCGCCCTCGCGGAACCACTTCGAAAACCGCGTTATTCACCTGATACGCGCGATAGCCGTTTTGCGTACTGAATGCCTGAGCCTGAGCCGGAGTACTCAGCGCCACGACCGCAGTCGCTGCAAGAATCCAAATTTTTCTCATAGGTCTATGACTTTCATAATGCGATGTTCTTATGAGCGTAGTTTGATCGATCCGTATCGCACAGGAAAAATCTAAAAAATATTTGTTACTTTGTGTCAGCAACGCTCATTGAACGCCGATCAGGCAAGATACACCTGCGCTGTCTTGCGGGAGGCTAGGCGAGACCAAAAAAAAACCGAACGCCCATTCACTGCCTGTTTTCGCGAAATTTCCAAGCCATACGCATTAATCCGGGACGTGCCGGGGAGCCCACTGTCGGTTCTATGTACCGGTTTTACGGGCTCAGGCCCTCTCCACTAACAAGAGCGCGACCCGGCAACACAGGCCAGATAGACAATTGAATCGCAAAGAGCTTGTGATCGATGGTCAAGGATTTTCGATCTCCTGCCAAAACAGCCAATCCATTGCTTTTGGGAAGCGTTGCAACAGAAGCAAATATTGCCCGTTCGGAAACCACTGAGCGGGCACTCAAGATTCGTCAAATCACCCAAACAAAAGGTCCCGAGTTTCAAAAAAAGCCGTACAGCGCTAAACTGGGAGCCTTAGACTTGATTTATTTCCGGGTATTTCAATGGATGTTGATATTGCAAGGCTTCACCTTTTGGTACGGTCGTTTGAAAAATTTTCCGATGATCCGAATGCCGTTGAAATGGCCTTGGAGAAATGTGGACTGAGCGAAGCCGACCTTCTCCCCTCGGTTCAGACTTATCCCGCCAATAAGGAGGCCTGTTTCGTACGGGCGGCTTGCGACGCTCTGGGTGACATCACATTTGCTGCCAAAACCGGGATCGGGTTTACGTCCTCCTCCAGCATTACCGCCTATATCGGAAAGTACTCCCGGGATTTGCGGCAAGCGCTGGAAAATACGTCGCGGTTTCACGACATTATTGATCCCGCGATTATGTTCAGCCTGCGAATTGCAGGTAACTTCGCGGCGTTCGAGGCCGAGTGGAAAGACCCAAGCTTTGCCCGCTACCACCGTCGAACAGAATTTCTGATCTTTGCAGCCGTCGCGCGAATGAGGTCGATTACGCAATCAACCTTTTTTCCAATCGAAATTCGCCTGCAGCACGAAGCTGGCCCAAGTGCAAAGGACATTCAGAAGATGGCAGGCTTTCCGGTTATCTTCGGCGCGGAAAAACTTGAGATCATTCTGTCCTTGTCCTCACTGGATCTGCCGATCCCCACCTACGATCCGCGCCTTCGCGAGCATCTGATCCAATACGGAGCGCGGCTGCTGGACGAATACGCCACCCCGCAGAACAAACTGCGGCCGAAGGTTGAGGGGCTGATCACCAGATCTCTGCCCGGCAACATCGTTCAGGCCGATGAAGTGGCAGGCAATCTGGGAATGAGCCCCCGCACCTTTGCCCGCAGGCTAAAGGACGAAGGAGCGAGCTACCGCGAGATATTGGATGATCTGCGGTGCGATCTGGCGCAGACGTTTATCAAGAACGGAATGAACCTGTCGGAAATTTCCTTTTCCCTCGGATATGCGGATCAGGCGGCCTTTTCGACAGCGTTCAAAAGATGGACTGGTCAGGCCCCCAGTGCATTCCGCAACAGGGTCGAGCATCCCATCGTCTCGTGACGTAGGGTGGCCAGGGGTCAACGGCACGGTACCTCGCCCTGGCCGGTCCCATGAGTGGACAAATCGGATGTAGGATTTGACCACGACGGTTTCTTTTGAATTTCTGCCAATTCGTTTCCGAAATCTGCCATTCGATCCGGCGTCAACCGCAACCGGAACGAAAAAAGGCGCCTTATCCAAGGCGCCTTTTTTACTTACTGATCCAGGAAAGACCGGAGTTTACGGCTGCGGCTGGGATGTTTCAGCTTGCGCAGCGCCTTGGCTTCGATCTGCCTGATCCTTTCGCGCGTCACGCTGAACTGCTGGCCCACCTCTTCCAGGGTGTGGTCGGTATTCATGCCGATACCAAAACGCATCCGCAGAACACGTTCCTCACGCGGCGTGAGCGATGCGAGAACGCGTGTGGTCGTTTCCTTGAGGTTTTCCTGAATGGCACTGTCCAACGGCAGAACGGCATTCTTGTCCTCGATGAAATCGCCCAGCTGGCTGTCTTCCTCGTCGCCTATTGGCGTTTCCAGAGAAATCGGTTCCTTGGCGATCTTCATCACCTTGCGAACCTTTTCCAGCGGCATCTGCAGCTTTTCGGCCAATTCTTCCGGCGTCGGCTCGCGACCGATTTCGTGCAGCATCTGACGACCGGTGCGGACCAGCTTGTTGATCGTTTCGATCATGTGGACCGGAATACGGATCGTACGGGCCTGATCAGCAATCGATCGCGTGATCGCCTGACGAATCCACCAGGTTGCATAGGTCGAGAATTTGTAGCCGCGGCGGTATTCGAACTTGTCCACCGCCTTCATCAGGCCGATGTTACCTTCCTGAATAAGATCAAGGAATTGCAGACCACGGTTCGTGTACTTTTTGGCAATCGAGATCACCAGACGCAAGTTCGCCTCGACCATTTCCTTCTTGGCCTGACGCGCCTCTTTCTCACCCTTCTGAACCTGCTGCACGATGCGGCGGAATTCAGGGATATCAAGACCGACATACTGGCCTACCTGCGCCATGTCATTACGCAGTTCCTCGACTTTGTCGGAGGAGCGTTCGATGAACATCTGCCAACCGCGACCCGGTTTTTCCGCCATTTCTGACAGCCAGTTCGGATCAAGTTCGCGCCCACGATAGGCATCGATGAACTCACGCCGGTTGATCCGGGCCTGATCCGCCAGTTTCACCATCGCGCTGTCCAGTGACATGATCCGCTTGTTGATACCGTAAAGCTGGTCGATCAGCGCCTCGATCCGGTTGTTGTGCAGGTGAAGACCGTTCACCAGTTCCACGATCTCGGCGCGCAGTTTCTGATACGTGGCTTCATCCTTTTCACTGAACGAGCCATCTTCGTTCAGCGTGGCCGAAATCCGGCTATCCTGCATCTCGGACAACATGGCGAAGTCGGTCGAGATACGCTCCAGCGTGGTCAGAACCTGATCCTTGAGCGCGGCTTCCATCGCGGCAAGCGACATGTTGGCCTGATCGTCTTCGTCGTCATCGTCATCGCTGGCGATGGGGTTGCCGTCAGCATCCAGTTCGGGACCGGTATCCTTGACCGGCTTGGCGGCTTGTACAGCCGAGGTATCCACGACGGGTTCCTCGACATCGCCGTCCTCATCCATCTGATTGCCAAAGGTGGCTTCCAGATCGATGACATCCCGCAATAGAATGTCCTCACTCAGCAATTCGTCATGCCAGATGGTGATCGCCTGGAAGGTCAGCGGGCTTTCGCACAAACCAAGGATCATGGTGTTCCGGCCTGCTTCGATCCGCTTGGCGATGGCGATCTCGCCTTCACGGCTCAGCAGTTCAACCGATCCCATCTCGCGCAGGTACATGCGCACGGGGTCATCGGTGCGATCCAGTTTTTCGGTCTGGGCACCGGCCAGCGTAACCTCACGGTTGCTGTCTGTCGCCACAAGTTCGGTCGAGCCCTTTTGCTCTTCCTCTTCGGCCTCTTCATCCTCGATGATATTGATGCCCATCTCGGACAGCATCGACATAACGTCTTCGATCTGTTCCGAACTGACCTGATCAGGCGGCAGCACCTGATTGAGTTGGTCATAGGTGATGTAGCCTCTCTCGCGGGCCTCGGCGATCATCTTTTTGACCTGGGCCTGGCTCATGTCCAGCGAGATTTCCTGTTCCTGCTCTTCGGATTTGCGATCCTCGGTCGTGTCCTTGGCGGCCATTCAGTGCTCCTGCAGGGATGGGTGATTCGTTTGATCCGAATCATTAGCGCGTAGAAGTGATTCGGCCACCCATTTACCCGTTTTTCTTTTCCAGTGCCTTACGAAAACACCAGTTTACCGGCGTTTCCGTTCGAAATTGATACCAGACATGATTGCCTCAAAGGCGTCTTTCTCGTCGCGGTTGATTCGCGCACCGTTGTCGGCGATGTCGAATATGGCCCTGTCTTCGTTCTGACTGCGACTCGTGCGGTTGCGTTCCTCGGCGGCCTGGGCCAGCCGGTACGTCAGCGCCTCATCCGCCAGATCGGTCAGTTCCTCCGCAGCTTCGGCAATCTCGGCATCCAACCCCCGGAGCGCTTTGATTTTCGCGAGTTCTTCGGCCAGCGTCATCTCGGCCTTTTCAACATCGCCCGGTTTGAACACACAGGGGATAACTGCGACATGGCGAAGGCCCAGCAGGTTTTCAAGGGCATCGGGACCCATTGCTGCAATTATGTGGTCTTGCAGGTTGTCCGGATCGTCTATCGCGTGCCTTAAAATGGCCTCTCGCAAGGCTGCGTGATCGGGATCATGACAATCAATCTCTTCTAGCTGATGCTCGAACTGAACGACAACCTGCGGATTGAGGATGGCGATCGCAAGAATTGCCGCTTCGCGCATCCGAATGTCCGCATTGTCGGAAGAGGCCAGAAAAGACGCCCGCGCTCCGGCTGATGCCGGTTGTTTCTGAGGCTGCCACTTGCCGCGCGGCTGCCACTCGCGGTTCTGCGACTGCCGTTGCGGGCGGAACAACTGCCAGCGCAGGTCCTTTATCTCTTGCCCGTAGTGCGATCGGATGGATTGATCACGGATCAGTTTGATCTTTTCCCGCAAAGCCTTGTCCAACGCCGCCTTACGCTCGGGGCTGTCAAAGACCTTGCCTTCGGTTTCCCGCTGCCACAGAAGCTTGACCATCGGAATGGCATTATCCAGAACCGCCTGCACAGCCCCTGCCCCTTCAGCACGCAACAGATCGTCGGGGTCTTGCCCCTCGGGCATCAGGGCAAAGCGCAGGGATTTTCCTGCCTCTAGCAAAGGCAGCGCCAGATCGACAGCCCGCATTGCCGCACGCAGGCCAGCCGTATCCCCATCCAGTGCGATGATCGGCTCATCAGAGATACGCCAAAGCAATTGCAACTGATGTTCGGTAATCGCGGTGCCCAGCGGTGCAACCGACGCCCCAAACCCAGCCTCAGACAGCGCAATCACATCCATATACCCTTCGGCAACGATCAGCGGCTGACCCTTGCCTGCAGCCTGACGTGCAGGGCCCTGATTGTACAGGCTGCGGCCCTTGTCGAACAACTCTGTCTCGGGCGAGTTCAGGTATTTAGCGTTATCGTTCGGGTCCATCGCCCGACCGCCAAAAGCGATGCAGCGCCCACGCGGGTCGCGGATCGGGTACATGATGCGGTTGCGGAACGTATCATAGGGCTTTTTGCCCTTGTTCGAAGGCTTGGCCAGCCCCGCCCCCAATATCAGATCCTCAGCGACGTTCTTACCGCGCAAATGATCCCACAGAGCCTGCCAGCCGTCAGGGGCGAAACCAATTTCCCACCGCTCCAGCGCTTGCGGGTCCAAACCGCGCCGGTCCAGATAATCGCGCGCCGCGCCCCCTGCCCCGGTCTTGAGCTGCAGGCGAAAGAACTGCACTGCCTGTTCCATCACCTCGGCCAGTTGGGTGCGGCGGCCCTGCTTTTCCTGTGCTCTGGGATCGCGCGCGGGCATCGGCATTCCGGCCTCGCGCGCCAAAATCTCGACCGCCTCGATGAACGAAACATTTTCGGTCTCTTGCACGAAATTGATCGCGTCACCTTTGGCGTGGCAACCAAAGCAGTAATAAAACCCCTTTTGGTCATCCACATGGAACGAGGCCGTCTTTTCATGGTGAAACGGGCACGGCGCCCACATGTCGCCTTTACCCTGATTGGATTTGCGTGCGTCCCACATAACCTTGCGCCCGACGACCTGAGACAAGCTCAGCCGGGTGCGCAATTCATCCAGAAATCCAGGGGGCAGTGACATGCATTAAACCTGACAGAAACGGAAACGCTCGCCAAGGGAGTGACGAGCGTTTGTCCACAGCGAATTGGCGGTCCTGTGGATTATTGCTGCAGGCACAGCTCCAACCAGGCCGCGCCCAGATCCTTTTTGCGCACATCGCGCATCTTTTGCTCGTAGACCCACGGCGTAATCAGTGGGATCGCTGCATTGTAGTTTTCGGGCCATGTAGGGCTAGTTGCGGCAACGGCCCCGGCCACATCGCGCTCTTTCACCTTATCGAGCCTGGCCTTCTGAACCGCGGCAACAACATCTGCCTGATACCGGCAGCTTTGTTCCTTGGTTTCAGCTGCAGCCAGAGGTGTAGCCAGAAAGGCAGCGGCGACGGCAATACGCAACATGGGGTTCTCCCGGAATCGTTTCTTTGGGGCAGCTTATCCTCGCTCGGCCACGCCTTCCATTGCCCTTTTCATATCGTGAACCAAAGTCTCGGCCATGGAACGGAACGCCATGATCTGATAAGCACTGTCCCCTACCCGCGTGATCGATGCCGTCATGTGAAACAACAAGCTGCGTACGGTATGGCCACGCTTGAAATGCGTGGCGCGCAGATCGACGGGAACCAGACGGGCGAGCACATCTTCGGCCCGGTCCCCTTCCAACCTGACAACTGCCCACGCATCTGACTGATCCACGACAGCTGCATGATCTGCCAGAGACTCATCCGGGGCTGGTCCTATCAACATTGCCTGCGAATGCCCAAACCAGATGGACCGCGCACCAGCCTTTCCTGTTGCGCGATTCGCGGCCGGGTATGCCATCCCGTGCGCTGTCTTCATGGCATCCGACAAGGATTTCTCCTTACCTTTGAACGGCGCGACAGACGTAATGAATCCGGCATCGACCTCACTCAAGGTGACGTTGCCAATGGTCAGTGGCAGCAACCCTTCGCAGGGAGATGTCGCAATTAGTTTATCCACGAACACGCCCTCCTTCGGGATCAAAGAACACAGGGTTCACCACTTCGCACAGAGTGGTCACACCGCGCAGGTGGTCCACCATCTTGATCACTTCGCCGTATCGGTCCGGGCCATCTGCCAGAAACGCCAGACCCAGCATGCTGCCCAGTGTCGGTGAATAGCAGACCGAGGTCACATAACCCTGATCACTGGTTCGAACCGGCTCTGCCTCTTCCTTGTAAAGATGCGCACCTGCCAGCAACTGCTTGCTCTCGCCAATAGGTTTCAGGCCGACCAGACGTTCACGACCAGCTTCCTCCAGACCGGGGCGTTCCGACATTGTCTTGCCGATACAGTCTTTTTTCTGCGACACCATCCGGCCCATGCCAATATCATAGGCCGTCGTGCGGCCATGGATTTCGGAATGGGTAATAAAGCCCTTTTCGATCCGCAGAACGTTCAAAGCCTCCATTCCATAGAGACCGCCACCCAACGCTTCGGCTCGTTCCGTCAGAATATTGAACAAGCTCGCGCCATAGCGGGCAGGTACGGCAATTTCATAGGCATGTTCACCGGAAAACGAGATACGGAACAACCGCCCCTGAACACCCAGAACATTGACCGGACCGCATGCCATGAATGGCCAGCTTTCTTCATCTATCGGCTGTTCCAGCAGCCCATTCAGAAGCTCGCGCGATTTTGGTCCGGCCACAGCGAACTGGGCCCACTGTTCGGTGACCGATGTGAAGGCCACGTCCAGATCGGGGCGCAGACCCTGATGCACGAGCTCGAGATGCTTCATCACATCGCCCGCCGCAGCAGTGGTTGTGGTCATCAGGTAATGGTTTTCATCAAGACGTGCGGTCGTGCCATCATCCATCACATAGCCGTCTTCGCGCAACATCAGACCATAGCGCACACGCCCGACCTTCAGCGTCGAAAACATGTTGGTATAGACAAAATCCAGAAACGCCCCCGCATCCGGCCCCTGTATGTCGATCTTGCCCAGGGTCGAGACATCACAAATGCCAACGGCCTCACGAACCAGTTTCACCTCACGGTCACAGGACTCGCGCCAGGTTGTTTCACCTGAATTCGGAAAATAGCTAGGTCGATACCACAATCCCGCTTCGATCAACGGGGCGCTCCGCGCCACGGTTGCCTTGTGTGATGTCGTAAAGCGCTGAGGTTTGAAACCTTTACCCTCAGCCCCCGCCCCATAAGCGGCAATCGCAATCGGCGAATAAGGTGGCCGGAAGGTCGTGGTTCCAGTCTCGGAAATCCCGCGCCCCGTCGCATCGGCTAGGACCGCCAGCGCCGCAACATTCGAATTCTTGCCCTGATCGGTCGCCATACCTTGCGTGGTATAGCGCTTCATGTGTTCGACCGAGCGGAAGTTTTCCGTCGCAGCCTGTTTGACGTCCTTGACCGTCACATCGTTCTGAAAATCCAGCCACGCGCGTCCCTTACCGGGAACAGACCAAAGCGGCGAAATTTCATAAGGCGTGTCTTCTGCCTCAGGCGTTGCCAGATCGGGCGCCGTCATCCCAATCCCTTCCAGCGCCTCCCGCGCGGCGGTAACTCCTTCGTGCAGGCAAGCCGCGGTCGAGAACGATCCGTTACACGAACCAGCGGTCCCCATCCCTGGAATCGCACCCGGAGTTGGCACGAACGCGGCGATATCGCGCCGCCAGGTCGGGCGCCCGTTCATATGGCACGTCAGATGGATCGATGGATTCCACCCACCAGTCATCGCCAGACAATCGGTGTGAATGCTCTCCTCACCACTGGGGCGACGCACGGTGATGGCCTCCAACCCCTTGCGGCCCGCACTGCCACAGACCTGCGCACCACGCAGCACGTGATAGTCATCGGACAAAGGCGCGTCGTGACGGCTGTCGATCACTGCGGCAACGTGAACACCTGCCTCCAGCAAATCGCGGGCGGTGCGGTGAATCTCATCGGTGTTACCGAAAATTGTCACGTTCTTACCAGCGGCAACGCCCCAACGATTGAGATATGACCGCACTGCCCCGGCAGTCATAATTCCGGGACGATCATTGTCGCGAAACGCGACAGGTCGTTCTATTGCGCCTGCCGCCAGAACCGACCGTTTCGCCGCGATCCGCCAATATGTTTCCAGTGGTGCACCGTTCGGACGGCGCTCACGATGATGCAACACCCGCTCCAACGCGGCAAACGTACCCTGATCATATGCCCCCGCGACGGTCGTGCGCGTCATCAGCCGCACATTGTTCATCGAGCGCAGTTCAGCCAGAACTTCATCGACCCAGACGGAACCGGGCTTACCATCAACCTCGATCGTCTCCGCCAGCAGGCGACCACCCATGCGGCTGCTTTCGTCCGCAAGAATGACATCCGCCCCGGCCCTGCCTGCCGTCAGTGCGGCCATCAGACCCGCAGGACCGGCCCCGATTACAAGCAGATCACAGAATGCGTAGGCGCTTTCGTATTTGTCCGCATTATCCTCGCCAGACAGTGCCCCCAGACCGGCGGAGCGACGGATAATCGGCTCATAGACTTTTTCCCAGAAGCTCCGTGGCCACATGAACGTTTTATAGTAGAAGCCTGCGCCCAAAAACGGGGCCCCGAGGTCGTTCACGGCCTGCAGATCGAAATTCAGACTGGGCCAGCGGTTCTGGCTGCGCGCTTCGAGGCCCGGAAAAATCTCCTGCATCGTCGCGCGCACATTCGGCTCTTGCGAGGCCCCCCGCCCGACAGTGACCAGTGCGTTCGGTTCTTCGCTACCCGCAGTCAACACACCACGCGGACGGTGATACTTGAACGAACGCCCCATCAGACGAATGCCATTGGCCAACAGGGCCGAAGCAAGCGTATCTCCTTCAAAACCGGTATAGCTTACGCCATCGAAAACGAATGAAACCGGTTTGGTTCGGTCCAGCAATCCCTTGCCATTAATTCTCATGACCTAACCTCCGACGCCAGTTCGGTAGCGACAACCTCATGCGTGACGGTATTTCGGGTCACAACGATCCAGGCGCCGCATCCCCCTTCGTGGTACCAAAGGTCACGGGTCTCGCCCGCCGGGTTTTCGCGCAGGTAAACGAAGTTGTCCCACGCCTCCTGACCTGCGTCAGGCGCAGGGCGGTCCAGGTCAACGGCCGCTCCGCGGTAATAAAACTCCCGGCGATCCCGCTCGCCGCAATGCGGACAGGTAATCCTCATGACCGCACCCCCTGCTTTTTCTCGTCAAAAATACGGAAATCCGACATAGCCACCCTCAGTGCAGGTTGTGTTGAGAGCCTTTGCCCTCTTCATCGATAATGCCGCGTCCGGTGCGGAACCGGTCCAGATGGAAACCCGTGGCATTGTCGTGGTACCGATCCGTGGCGATCAGATGAGCGAACACGTTGCCCGAACCCGGAACCGCCTTGAACCCTCCGTAGTTCCAGCCGCAATTCAGATATAGTCCGTCGATATCCGTCTTGTCGATGATCGGTGATCCATCGGGCGACATATCCATGATCCCGCCCCAACTGCGTAAAACCTTGGCCTTGCCGATCATCGGCATCAAGGCCATCCCTGCCTCCATCACGCTTTCCACTGTCGGAAGATTGCCCCGCGCAGCGTATGAGGCATAAAAATCCAGATCCCCGCCAAAAACCAACCCGCCCTTGTCGGACTGGCTTATATAGAAATGCCCCATCCCGAAGGTGACCACGTGATCGATACAGGGTTTCAGACCCTCGGTCACAAACGCCTGCAGGACGTGGCTTTCGATTGGCAGGCGCATACCGGCCATTTCCGCCACCTGCCCGGAACGACCCGCCACGACCATCGCCACCTTTTTAGCGCGGATCGGGCCACGTGATGTCTGAACACCCTTAACAACGCCGTTTTCAATATCGATGCCGGTAACTTCACAATTCTGGATCAGATCCACGCCGCGCTGATCTGCACCACGTGCATATCCCCAGGCCACCGCATCATGACGTGCTGTGCCGCCGCGTGGGTGATAAAGCCCGCCATAAAGCGGAAACCGCAGATCGTCGAAATTCAGATAGGGCACCATTGTCCGCAACTCATCCCGGTTCAACAGGATTGCGTCATCGCCCTGGCTGATCATCATGTTGCCACGTCTGGCAGCGGCATCACGCTGACCATCCGAATGAAAAAGGTTGATGATCCCACGCTGCGAGTGCATGACGTTGTAGTTCAGATCCTCTTCCAGCCCTTCCCAAAGCTTCAGGGAATGAGAATAGAACTCCGAATTTCCCTGCAAAAAGTAGTTGGCGCGCACAATTGTCGTATTCCGTCCGACGTTACCGCCGCCAATGTACCCTTTCTCGAGCACAGCGACATTTGTCAGCCCATGCTCTTTCGCCAGATAGTAGGCTGTGCTCAGGCCGTGCCCGCCGCCACCAATAATGATGATGTCATATTCCGATTTGGGTTCGGGGTCGCGCCAATGTGGCGCCCAGCCTTTATTGCCGGTCAAACCTTCCATCACCACACGGAGGCCGGAAAATCGCATGATCCACTCCCTAAAGATCGAGCCTTTTTGGCACCGTCTGCACACACCTAACAACGCGGCGCGCTCTGGGCCATATCGCTTTTCGACAAATTCTGGTCCGATGGCGACCATTTGCAAGGCGTGCACGACTGCAGCACACACACTTATCCGAATTAATAGGGCCAAAAAAAACGCGCCTCGCAAGGCGCGTTTTTCGTGATGTTCGGATTAGGTTACAGACCTTTCGCCCGGTAACTCTTGGACACCCTATCGATGGCAACGATATACGCGGCAGTCCGCAAATCGTCGACATCTGCGCGATCATGCCAGACCTCACTCATGGACTGGTACGCAATACGCATCGTGTCATCGAGACCGGATCGCACGAGCTCCAGCTCGTCGGCTCCTTTCAGGTACTTGGACTTGAAACCCGGCGTCATCGACCAGGCATCAGCCAGATAACGATCGAGACGCTCCAGTTCGCTGACGATCAGTTCGTGCCTAGCCTCTTCCTGTCGCCGCTGCATTCTGCCGAACCGGATATGGCTCAGGTTTTTCACCCATTCGAAATAGGAAACCGTCACACCACCAGCGTTGGCATACATGTCCGGAATGATCACCACGCCTTTTTTGCGCAGAATTTCATCGGCGCCAGCGGTTACCGGACCATTTGCAGCCTCGATGATAAGCGGCGCCTTGATCCGGTCGGCATTGGTCAGGTTGATCACCCCTTCCAGCGCAGCCGGGATCAGAATATCGCATTCCTCTTCCATCACGGCTCCGCCTTCAGCAGTGTGTGTCGCATCCGGATATCCGGCGACACCACCGTGTTTCACGATCCACTGCCGCACCGCTTCGACATCGATTCCATCGGGGTCATAAAGGGCACCGTCCCGTTCGATGATCCCGATAACTCGCGATCCATCTTCCTCGCTCAGGAATTTGGCAGCGTGGTATCCCACATTGCCCAGACCCTGAACTATCACCCGCTTTCCATCGAGTTTGCCTGACATGCCTGCCTTTTTGACATCCTCGGGATGTCGGAAAAACTCGCGCAGGGCGTACTGAATACCGCGCCCCGTCGCCTCAACACGTCCGGCGATCCCCCCGGCATTCAGCGGTTTGCCCGTGACACAGGCGCGCGCGTTTATGTCGGTCGTATTCATTCGCGCATATTGATCCGCCATCCACGCCATCTCACGCTCACCCGTTCCCATATCCGGCGCCGGAACGTTCTGAGACGGGTTGATCAGGTCGCGTTTTGCCAACTCATACGCAAAACGGCGTGTGATCTGCTCCAGCTCGTGCTCTTCGTACTGGCGGGGGTCGATACACAGCCCCCCCTTGGAACCTCCGAACGGCGCTTCGACCAGCGCACATTTGTAGGTCATCAGCGCGGCCAAAGCCTCAACCTCATCCTGGTTCACGGCCAGAGCATAGCGGATACCGCCCTTGACCGGCTCCATATGTTCGGAGTGAACCGACCTGTATCCGGTAAATGTGTGTATCTGGCCCCGCAGGCGTACACCGAAACGAACTGTATAGGTCGCGTTGCAAACCCGGATCTTTTCTTCCAGCCCCGGCGGCAGATCCATAAGGGCAGCCGCCCTGTTGAACATCAGATCCACACTCTCTCGGAAACTGGGTTCGGTAACTCGGGTCATAAATTCCTCCGTGCCCTGCAACGACTCTCGTCCCGACGATTTGTCGCACCCATATCGTTACCGTTCAATGGAAATTCGCCACTTTTTTCATCACTTCGTGAAAGCTGTATAATTTGTGATGATGAGTCGTTGGCGCCTTAACGATTTCAAATTGATTGTTCGCGTCAGGGAAACAGACCCCCTCGGAAGCTCCAAACTGCACCTATTTTTGGCCGGATATTAGCAACATAGTGACCATCCCGCCCAAATCTCGCCACGTTGTGCGACTACTTTCTTAAAGTTGCAAAGCTCTGGTGCCGCCGTTTGGAACCTGCAGAGGGATTTCGTTATGCAAAAGCAATTTCGGATACAGAAACTAGCCGAGAAGATTTCGGCCAACAAGCCGTCGCGGCACCCGATCAGGTTTTTGCGTTCTGAAAACGGAGCCATGACAATTCTTGCTCTGGTCCTGATTATGGGCATTTTCGCCGCTGCAGGCATTGCCGTTGACGTTATGCGTTTCGATCGCGAACGAGCCCGACTGCAATACGCTCTGGACCGTGCCGTGCTGGCTGCCGCCGATTTGGATCAGGAACTGTGCCCCAGAGACGTAATTGTCGATTTCTTCGAAAAAGACGGGCTTTTGCGGTATCTGGATGTAAGTTCCATTGATGTTCAGCCTGACACTTGTGGGTCGACAGCCGCGACACTGGAAGGATATCGCCGTGTCCAGGCGACAGCCCGCATGGACGTGGAAACACATTTCCTGAACTTCAGAGGCTTTACCGGCATTGACTACATCCCAACGGTTGCCACGAGTGTCGCCGAAGAAAGCATCGGGGATGTCGAAATTTCCATGGTGCTGGACGTTTCGGGCTCGATGGGCCGGTATAGCCGTTTGACCAACCTGAAAGTTGCTGCTCAGCGTTTTGTGGACGAAATGGTTGAGAAAACCGAAGACGGTAAGCTCTCCATTTCGATCATTCCGTACTCGAATCAGGTAAGATTGCCTGATTATCTGATGAATGAGCTTAATACTCAGGGTGAAAACCCCCACGCAAATTGCATCGATTTCCCGGAAAGTGACTTCAGCATTGCCGCGTTTGATGAGACGGTGGCATTGCCGAGAACGCTCCACTATCCGATCCCGTGGAACATAAACTACATAGACGACGACGTTCGGAATTCAGGAGACATTCTGGACAATGAAGCCTGCATCAGAAAGACTGCGACCAACTCAAACGTGATCACAGTTGCACAAAAGGATGCAACCGCTCTGAAGGCCCATATCCAGGGGCTACAAGCAGGCGGCAATACCTCTATGGATATCGGAATGAAGTGGGGATTGACCCTGTTGGACCCAGGCTTCAATCCTGTCATACAGGAACTGACCGAAGACAACTTCGTACCGACCGAATTCGATGATCGGCCCAAGAACTACACGGGCTCTGACGTCATGAAAGTCATCATTCTGATGACCGATGGATACAACACAACGAACTACCGCGTGAATGATCCTTATCGTTTTGGTTTCTCCAATATCCATTGGTTTGAAACAGAAAATAAATATTCGACTCAAAACGATGATCCAGACAGCGCCTACTATGAGCAATATTACTGGCACGACGTACAGTTGCTGGAAGATCCTGACAGCAGAGGTCGCCGCTGGGTGAGAGATGAGTGGCAAGACCACCCTTTCGGTAGCGGGCAATACACCGTCTACAGATGCACAAGCTGGACCACTAGTGGTTCTACTGAGATTTGTACCAGCAGGAACGAAGACAGGACACGAATTCGCTCTGAAAAAGTATCCAGTTCCGACCCTGATCCGCGGCATCTAGAGTGGCATGACGTTTGGGAAAGCACGGGTTCGGAGGTCGTCCGGGAGCTGTACGCCGAATGGATGGGAGACGCTCAGGCAGACGTCTGGCATGCCGGTGTAACTGAACCTTATGCCCGCGCTGAAAAAGACCCACGCGTAAGATCTTTGTGTGCTGCTGCGAAAGAAGAGAACATTATCATTTTCTCCGTCGCCTTCGAGGCACCTTCAGCCGGCAAGAGTATTCTCTGGGACTGCAAGACAAGTGTCGGCACATACTACGAGGCGAATGGGACCGAGATCATCAGTGTGTTCGACTCGATCGGTTCCACGATCCGTAATCTGAGGCTGACACAATGACCAACAGACTGCTTGGCCTACTTCGCCGATTTGCCCGGCGCGAGAACGGCTCGTTATCAATTGAATTTGTGATCGTTGTACCAATCTTCCTGTACCTGATGATGGCAGGGGTCGAGATCGGTGTGATCGCCTTTCACCACGCCAATCTAGAAAGGGCGCTGGACGAGACGGTTCGGGATGTCAGGCTGAATCATATCGAAAAATACGACCCTACCCCGGGTGCCGAATGGGATCACGACCTGCTCAAAAGAATCATCTGCGATAACGCGGATTTCATCAAAGATTGTGACGCCAATCTGGCGCTTGAAATGAAAAGTGTCGACCTGCGCAACGGCATCGAACTGCATGAAACCCCGTTTTGCGTCGATACCCCAGAAGATATCCGGAACACCGAAAGCGGCACCGGACAAGAATATAATCAGGGTGCGGCGAACGAGCTGATGGTTCTGCGTGCCTGCGTTGAGATTTTCCCGATTTTCCACGGTTCGAACATCGGCCAGATGGCACAGCGTGACTCAGATGGCCAATTCGAACTGCATGCAACGACGGTGTTTGTCCATGAACCAAACTAAACGCCCAAACCTTTTGTCGTCGTTCCTGAAACGTTTTGCAAAAAACGAAGAAGGTTCGCTGGCCATTGAAACGATTATCATCGTTCCCTGGCTGTTCTGGTCCATCATCGCGTCTTACACATTCTTCGACGGCTATCGGCAGAGCGCCGCCAATATCAAGGCGGCCTATGCGGTCGCAGATATCGTGTCACGGGAAGATGGCGTCGTGAACGACGCGTATATTGATACGCTGATGGAAGTGATGGAGTTCATGGTCGCTGAAGGTACCGAGATGAACCTGCGCGTCACCTATTTTGAATACCTTGACGATGAAAAACGGCACGAGGTGCATTGGTCCAGAAGTCGCGGTCCGCTTTTTAATGATATGACAAACAGCGATATCGCCGAAATAAAAGACAAGCTGCCAGTTATGCCGAACTATGGCCGAATGATACTGGTCGAAACCAACAACCTTTATCAAAGGCCGTATAAAATCGGCTTTGAAAGAGAAGTGCGGTTGGAGAACTTTGTGTTCACGCATCCACGCGTCTTTGATCAGATCGTCGACAATTTCTGAACTTAATCCCGCTCGGCCAGCAGCGCGGCGATCATTTCCGACATGAATTTGGTTTGTGCGGCGGCGGTGACGCCGCCGATGCCAATTCTATGACCCAGCCGCCACCACAAGCCCGGCGCCCAACTGTTTCCCGAAGCTTCCCGAGCGCGGATCAGAAAACCGTTTGAAGGCTTAAACGCAAAAACACCCCGGTCGATTGTTTGAACATCGTCGATGCGAATAATCACATCCCCTGCCCCCGTTCGCAGCTCTTCACGCGTCAGTTCGATCCGATCCGCAGTCGACACCCAAAGCCGTCGCGCCAGCCAAAGAGCAGCGGCCCCGGCGGCCAACAAGAACACCTGCCATCCAAACGCGGGCGGAGTTGATAGCGCGACATAGATAACCAACGCACCAAGCGCGACAAGCATCCCTACCCCGGTCCAGCGCCTTGGCTCAGATGCTTCTACAACAGCCAGAACTTCGTCCTGCATACCGGTCTCCATATTCGATCCCTGCACCCAATAACGGGATTTCACAGTGAACAACAGGGTAAGCGTGTGTTCGGCCGTGCCTTTGCAAAATCGCACAATGCCGGTGATCTGCTGCAAATTGAATACGTTCCTGCACTGGTTAAATTGACGTGCACAGTCAGGAGGATCGGATGTCTCTCAGGCCAACAATCGAAACACGCAAAGCAAAGCCAACCGTTGAAGGAGCCGGTGTAAAACTGCACCGCGCATTCGGATTTCAGGACCCAAGCGAACTCGACCCGTTCCTGTTGTTCGACGACTTCAGGAATGAAAACCTCGCCGACTTTCAGGCCGGGTTCCCTTGGCATCCCCACAGAGGGATCGAGACGATCACTTATGTGCTTTCCGGAACGGTCGAGCACGGGGACTCTCTTGGGAATACCGGAGCTCTCGGCGCGGGCGACGTACAATGGATGACCGCGGGATCGGGCATTCTCCATCAGGAAATGCCCAAGGGGAATTCTCATGGCCAGATGCACGGATTTCAGTTGTGGGGCAACCTGCCATCAAGCCAGAAAATGACCGCCCCGCGATATCAGGACGTGCGTGGCACAGATATTCCGGAAATCACCGACGACGACGGCACCAAAGTGAAGGTGATCGTTGGTGAGTTTTGGGGAAAGAAAGGACCTGTGGATGGTATTGCCGCCGACCCACAATATCTGGACATTTCGATCCCCCCGGGTGTGAAAAAGACGTTCTCGATAGACACGTATCGACGGGCGTTCGCCTATATCTTCGAAGGAGAGGCGGCGTTTGCTGATGCTTCACAGCCAAGTGGCGTCCTGCTTGAAAAGGAAGTGGCGGGACAGGAGGTCAATATTCGCGATTTGTCCGGTGACCGAACGCTTGTCCGTTTCGGGACCGGAGAGGAAGTAACCGTTCAGGCCGGACCGAATGGCGTCAGGTTCCTGTTGGTATCCGGCGCACCGATAAATGAACCTGTCGCCTGGCACGGACCGATAGTCATGAATACACGGGACGAGCTGCACAAGGCGTTTCGCGAACTGCGGAACGGAACCTTTATCCAGCCGGTTCACTGATTCATGCTAAGATGGCCTTCTATCCGATCAGGAGGCCATCATGATCGTACGTTTATTTCGCGCGCGAATTTTCGACGATAAGGTCGATAAGTTCCGCGAATTTTTTCTGAATACCGCCTTGCCGTTCATGAAAAAGCAGAGCGGGCTGGTTTCAATCACAGCCGGGCTGCCACGGGAGGAAGCGCAAAACGAATTCTGCTTTGTAATGGTGTGGGAGTCGGTGGAAGCATTGGCCGAATTTGCTGGCCCCGACTGGCAACAGCCACATGTTCTGCCCGAAGAAGAAGGGATCGTGAAAGAACGGTTTCTACACCATTATGATCTTGCTGAGGAAGGTGGATGTTTATGAAGATACGGCCTTGCGCACCATGTCCCAGTAAATCGTTTCAACCTCATCCAAGGACAATCTGCCACCGCTTCGGTACCAGGTGTTGACACCATTGAGCATCGCAATCACCGCCAAGGTTGCAATCTTGGTATCCGGAACCGTGAAAACACCGACGGACTGCCCATTGCGCAGTATTCCTTCCAGGTCGTCCTCATACTGGCGGCGCAGCGCTTCGATATCTGCGAAATTCTCGGCCGTCAGGTTCCTGAGTTCCATATAGGCGATAAACACTTCGTCGGACCGCTCCAGATGGAACCGGATATGAAATCCGACAAACTGTCTGAGTGCCTGGACTGGATCGTCAGGAACCTCGGATGCTCCGCGAGCGGACAGAAGTTCTTCCATGTGGTTGCGCATAAGCCTGAACAGTAGGCTTTGTTTGTCCGGCGTGTAGTTGTACAGCGCCCCGGCCTGTACACCGACCTCTCCGGCGATCTGGCGCATGGACACCGCCGCATACCCATGCCGGGCAAACAGTTGCAGCGCAGCCTTTCGGATGCGGGGTCCGGTAATATCAGAATGAGAACCTTGAGTACGTGCCATACCGCCACGATATATGAACGAATGTTCAGATAGAAGCCCGCTTGCGCGCATAACCCAAAAAGTGCATCACACATCAAGATGCTTCTGAAAGGCCCACTATGAAGCCCGCGCCACTGCTGATCCTGTTGCTAGCCTGTACCGGCTGCGTCAACATCCCGGAACTCGAAGACAGTGAGGCTCCCGGGGTGCGCAAGGCCGCCTATCCGCGCCTGATCCCGTTGCAGGAAACACTTGGTCCCCCGGTCAAGCCCGAAGATGAGGCCGCCGAAGTTGAAGAAGAACTCACCCAACGCAAAGAAGCGTTGGATGAGCGCGCCAAGGCGCTTCAGGAAGTGTCGATCGACTGAGTTTTCGAACAATGAATAGGACAACCGGGCTGTGACGGATTGCGCCCCAAACGCGAACCGGCTAAGGCACCCGGCAAAGGGCGAATTGTCCGGGACCAAAGGTCCGAGCATAGAGGATTCTACTATATGACACAGGCGCTGAGGTTGGGAATTGCTGGTTTGGGCACCGTCGGCGTTGGCGTGGTCAAAATTATCCGTCGCCATTCTGATTTGCTGCAGGCCCGCACGGGCCGCCCTGTCGAGATTGTGGCGGTATCGGCGCGCGACGCAGACAAGGATCGCGGCGTCAACCTTTCCGGATATGCCTGGGAAACCGATCCGGTCGCACTGGCCAACCGCGACGATATCGACGTTTTTGTCGAACTGATGGGCGGTGAAAATGGTCCAGCAAAGGCATCGGTCGAAGCGGCATTGAAAACCGGCAAGGATGTGGTCACCGCAAACAAGGCCCTGTTGGCAATCCACGGTCAGGAATTGGCGGAACTGGCCGAAAGCAAAGGCCGCATCATCCGGTTCGAGGCCGCTGTGGCGGGTGGCATTCCCGTCATCAAGGCCCTGACCGAAGGGCTTGCGGGTAACGATGTTACCCGCGTCATGGGTGTGATGAACGGTACCTGCAATTACATTCTGACCCGGATGGAATCTCAGGGGCTGGGTTATAACGCTCTGTTCGAGGAATGCGCCAAGCTGGGCTACCTTGAGGCCGATCCAAACCTTGACGTCGGTGGTATTGATGCAGCGCACAAGCTGGCGTTGCTGGCATCGATCGCGTTTGGCACCAAGCCGAACTTTGACGGCATCGAAATTGAGGGCATTCAGCACATCAGTCTGGACGATATCCATCAGGCCGCCGACATGGGCTATCGCATCAAGCTTCTGGGTGTCGCACAGCGCAGTGCGCGGGGGCTGGAGCAGCGTATGCAACCGTGCCTCGTGCCCAGCGACTCTCCTATCGGGCAGCTTGAAGGTGGAACCAATATGGTTGTGATCGAAGGCGACGCCGTGGAACAGATCGTGATGCGCGGCCCTGGTGCCGGCGAAGGTCCTACCGCAAGTGCGGTTCTGGGGGACATCTGCGATCTTTCGCGTGGCCTGCAAATTTCGACCTTTGGACGCCGGGCAAACACGTTGGAAGAGTCCACCCCTGCCCGCACCGGACTGCCCGCCCCCTATTATCTGCGCCTTGGACTGCTGGACAAGCCCGGCGCGCTGGCCAAGGTTGCGGCCATTCTGGGCGACGCCGGTGTGTCCATCGACCGGATGCGCCAATATGCGCACACCGAAAACACCGCGCCGGTTCTGATCGTGACGCATAAAACGACGCGAACCTCTTTGGATGTAGCTCTCGAAGGGCTCAGAACTACCAACGTTGTGGCCGGTGAGCCGGTTGCTTTGCGTATCGAACAGGTCTGACCCCTTGCGGCCTGCGCAATCGGCAGGTTATGCCGGACAAAAGGCCCCCTCTGATCAAAGGATTACGAAACATGAATGCTGCCAAGATCGATTTCAATGACCGCATGCTGTCTCTGGGCCTTGCGCGGGTTGCGGAACAGGCCGCGCTTGCCTCTGCCTCGCTTGTGGGTCGCGGTGATGAGAAAGCAGCCGACCAGGCAGCCGTGAATGCCATGCGCGAGCAGTTGAACCTGCTCGACATCGCCGGTGTCGTGGTCATTGGGGAAGGTGAGCGGGACGAAGCGCCGATGCTTTATATCGGCGAAGAGGTCGGCACCGGTGACGGACCGGGTGTGGACATCGCGCTGGATCCTCTGGAAGGCACTACGCTGACGGCCAAGGATATGCCCAACGCGCTGACCGTGATTGCCATGGGACCGCGTGGTTCCATGCTGCACGCGCCGGATGTCTACATGGATAAGCTTGCTGTAGGTCCCGGTTATGCAGAAGGTGTCGTTTCGCTGGATATGACCCCGCGGGAACGTGTTGAAGCGCTGGCCAAGGCCAAGAATTGCGATCCGGCCGACATCACTGTCTGCATTCTGGAGCGCCCCCGCCACGAAGCAATGGTCGCCGAGGTGCGGGAAACCGGTGCGTCGATCCGTCTGATCACCGACGGCGATGTTGCCGGTGTCATGCACTGTGCCGAAAGCGAAGTGACCGGCATCGACATGTACATGGGGCAAGGCGGCGCGCCTGAGGGCGTTCTGGCTGCAGCCGCACTGAAATGCATGGGCGGTCAGATTTTTGGCCGCTTGCTGTTCCGTAACGACGATGAGCGTGGGCGCGCAGCCAAGGCAGGTATCACCGATCTGGACCGCATCTATTCGCGGGACGAGATGGTGACGGCGGATGTGATCTTTGCCGCAACCGGCGTGACCGGAGGTTCGTTGCTGCCGCGCATCAAGCGAGAGCCGGGCTGGGTTGAGACGACGACGCTGCTGATGCGCTCGAAAACGGGATCGGTTCGTCGGATGAACTATCGCACACCGATGTGGCCTCACGACAAGGATTGAAGGGTTGCATCGCGACCTTGATCAACAAAACTGATAGGCCGGGCCCCGATTGGGTCCGGCCTTGGTCTGTTAGGAATGTGCCATGAGCTTTCTTGGGGTTGAACAATCATTGACCAATCGGCGTTGGGTCGGACCATCGCCAGAGGTTGAGCGCGCCGTGGAAATGCTTGTGCAGCAGGCTGATCTGCCACGTGCCGTATGTCAGGTTCTGGCAAGGCGTGGCGTCCCCCCCGAAGAGGCCAAGGGTTTTCTGGAACCCCGGTTGAAAGAACTGCTGCCCGACCCGCTTACCCTGAAAGATATGAAAAAGGCTGCGGGACGTTTCCTTGAGGCGGTGGCAAAGAAGCAGCGGATTGCAGTCTTTGCCGATTATGATGTGGATGGCGGAAGTTCTGCGGCTTTGCTTTTGGTGTGGCTTCGGCAGATGGGTCTGCAGGCAACGCTTTATGTGCCTGACCGCATCGACGAAGGGTACGGCCCCAATATACCTGCCATGCGGGAACTGGCAGCCAGTCACGACCTGATAATCTGCGTGGACTGCGGAACACTAAGCCACGATCCCATTGCAGCCGCCGACGGCGCGGATGTCATTGTTCTGGACCACCACCTAGGCGCAGAAACTTTGCCGGATTGTGTTGCGGTCGTGAACCCGAACAGACAGGACGAAAGCGGCGATCTGGGCTATCTATGCGCGGCTGGCGTTGTGTTCCTGATGCTGGTCGAAGCCGGAAGGCAATTGCGAGAGGCCGGAACCAGAGGTCCGGACCTTATGTCGATGCTTGATCTGGTGGCCCTTGCGACCGTCGCGGATGTCGCGCCTCTGATCGATGCCAACCGGGCCCTGGTTCGGCAAGGCCTTAAGGTCATGGCACAACGTCAAAGGCCGGGGCTTGTTGCGCTGGCCGACGTATCGCGCATGGACGCGGCACCCAATTCCTACCATCTGGGTTTTTTGCTTGGGCCACGGGTCAACGCCGGTGGCAGGATCGGTCAGGCAGATTTGGGGGCCCGGCTTCTCAGCACTGCGTCGCCAACCGAAGCAGAGGCCCTGTCACAACGTCTTGACGAGTTGAATACAGAACGACGGGAAATTGAAAACGCCGTGCGTGCAGCTGCGCTTGAGCAAGCCGAGGAGCGGGGTCTTGATGCACCGCTGGTCTGGGCCGCTGCAGACGGCTGGCACCCCGGTGTGGTCGGAATCGTGGCCTCTCGCCTTAAAGAGACGGCAAACAGGCCTGCGATTGTCATCGGTTTCGACGGGGACGAGGGCAAGGGATCCGGTCGCTCGGTTTCGGGCGTCGATCTGGGCGCTTCAATTCAGCGGCTGGCCGCCGAGGGATTGCTGGTCAAGGGCGGTGGGCACAAAATGGCGGCGGGCCTTACGGTGATGCGGGATCAGTTGGAACCTGCGATGGCCCGCCTGTCGGAACTGCTTGCCAAGCAGGGGGCGGGAAAAGGCGGGCCAGCTGACATGAAACTGGATGGCGCATTGATGCCGGGGGCTGCGACAGTGGATCTGATCGAACAGATTGAACAGGCGGGCCCGTTTGGTGCCGGCGCCCCTGCCCCGCGATATGCCCTGCCCGATCTGCAAATCCGTTTTGCCAAACGTGTCGGCGAATCCCATCTGAAACTGTCGCTGTCGGACGGCATGAACGGTGGCATCGACGCCATCGCATTTGGTGCTTTCGACAGTCCCATGGGCGATCGGCTTGTAAATCATGGCGGAGCAAGGTTCCATTTTGCAGGCCGTCTTGAGGTCAATACCTGGGGTGGCCGCCAAACCGCACAGCTGCGCATCGAAGACGCAGCCGAGGCTGTTTGAGGGTCATTCCGCACCTCATTGCGTGGCGCCAAAAAAGTTACGCGCCACCGCACTTTTCGGCTTGCGGGGGAACGGTGTAATCCGTAAAAGGCCCTCCACAAGCAAGCGTGGCCCGTTCGTCTATCGGTTAGGACGCCAGGTTTTCAACCTGGAAAGAGGGGTTCGATTCCCCTACGGGCTGCCACCTTGTATTTGCGTCGTTCAGATGCATGGCCCGTTCGTCTATCGGTTAGGACGCCAGGTTTTCAACCTGGAAAGAGGGGTTCGATTCCCCTACGGGCTGCCATTTTGCAGAACGCCATCCCAAGCACCGATCACTACGCTTTCAGTACCCTGCCGACTGGAACCTGCGTAATTCCCTCGAATTGGTGTACTATAGTGCCATCCTCTCTGAGGTGGCCCATGCCGGAGAAACCTGTTCAAAGACGGCTTGCCGCAATACTGGCTGCGGATGTCGCTGGATTTGCCCGTCTCGTCGAGCGCGACGAGGAAGGTACCATTCAGCGCCTAGCTGAGTGTTACGACCGCGAAATAACCCCACAGATCACCCAGCATGGTGGACGGGTGGTTAAATTCATGGGTGACGGAATTCTGGCCGAATTCACAAGCGTGGTCGAGGCCGTGCGCTGCGCAATCGAAATTCAATTGGCTTTCGCGCATGACGCCAATGACCAAGCGGTTGCCCAGCGAATTGAGTTTCGCATTGGAGTAAACCTTGGGGACGTCCTGATCGATAATGACGACATACACGGAGATGGCGTCAACGTAGCGGCCCGGCTTGAACAGCTTTCACCAAACGGAGGGATTTGTATTTCAGACGGCGTGCATGAACAGGTTCGGAACCGCGTGAACGTCGAGTTCGATGATCTGGGTTTTCAGCAACTGAAGAACATCGATCGGCCTGTAAGGGTTTGGCAATGGGCGAATTCAAAAGCACCCGCAACTCAAGAAGCTCAAACTTCTGAAAACCTGGATCCCAAGCCTTCGATCGCTGTCCTGCCTTTCGACAACATGTCAGGCGATCCGAAGCAGGAGTATTTTTCAGACGGGATCACCGAAGATCTGATCACTGCTCTGTCGCATGTGCGGGGGTTTAATACGATCGCGCGCAATTCTTCTTTTACCTACAAGGGGCAATCAATTTCCGTCAGGGATATCGGCAAGCAGCTTGGTATTCGGTATCTGATTGAAGGCAGTGTTCGGCGGTCCGGCAATCGTGTCCGAATTTCAGTACAGTTGATCGATGCGGAAACCGATCAACATCTTTGGGCTGAATCCTACGACCGCGACTTGGATGACGTGTTTCTTGTACAGGATGAGATTGTCCTGAATGTCGTTGGGGCAATCGAACCCGAACTGGCCGAGGCAGAAAGTGCACGCGCCCGCTCAAAACCGCCTGACAGTCTGGATGCCTGGGAATGCTACAACCGCGCGCTCTGGCACTTGTTCAAGATCACCAAAGAGGATTTCGCGACAGGGATGGGCCTTTTGCAAAAAGCGATCGAGATTGACCCTGAGTTTGCACGCGCCTATGGCACCATCGCCTCGGCGCTGCATGCGCTAGTATTGCTTGGACATGTTGAAGACCCAGAGAACATCATCGCCAAGGCCGTTGCCGCCGGTCGACACGGTGTTGCGTTGGACAACAAGGATACCAGCACACATTTCGGGCTCGGGCGTGCCTACACCCTAAGCGGCGATCTTGAGGGAGCGATCTTGCACTTCGAAGCAGCTCTGGAGATTAACCCCAGTTCAGCTCAGGCGCATCATGGCATCGTCACTCCGCTTACCCTGCTCGGGCGTCATGAAGAGGCCATCCAGCATGCCGATCAGGCCCTTCGCTTTTCCCCGCGCGACCCGATGATTTGGACGTTTCTGCAGGTAAAGGCGCACGCCCTGTACCATTCGCGTCGCTATGAGGATGCGATTGAGGTTGCTAAGAAATCGACGCACCAACCGGGGGCGGGATTCTGGTGCTGGACATGTCTGGCGGCCGCGCAAGCTCAACAGGAAAGAGTTGAACCGGCAGAAACTGCCATGGCGTCAGCAATGAAAAGAAACCCGCAGTTGTCGGTCACCTTCATCAGCAAAGCTCTGCCCTGGCGGGTCACAGAAGACTTGGAGCACTATTTGGAAGGTTTGCGCAAAGCCGGCCTGCCGGAATAAGGTTGCTGAAGCACGAACAAAAAAGCCCCGAACCAATCGGCCCGGGGCTTTTTCTGTTTTTTTAAAAAGACTGCCTATTCGTCGTCTTTTTGCAGGCTATTCGGCGCGAATACGTTACCAAAACCGCTGTTGTTTGACGGTTGCTCGTTGGCACCGGATTCGTCTTCTTCCTCGTCTCCGCTCAGCGTGTTCGGAGCAAAGACATTACCAAAGCCTGAATTGTTGGTACCCGCATCGGATGGGGTATCCTTTTCTTCGGTTCCAGGCGTCAGGTCGTCAGGTTCAAACACACCTTCAAAACGACGCTGCCTGCGCTCCTCGCGCTCACGGCGTAGTTCCTGAATGCGTTCGGCGGCTTCCAGACGCTTCTCCTCTTTCACATTGGCAATACACTGCCCCGGATTATAGGCGGTCGCCGTACCAACGACCGTCACCGTGGCGATTGCAAAGACCACCAACAGAACAGCAGCAACATTCCCGGCAAAGAAACTGGGCAGTTTGATCTTGCCCGCCAGTTCTTCGACCGTGGCTTTACGCCTTGCTGCCGCCACCAGTTCCTGACGCTTGATCTTTGCCTCGTTCAAAAGTGCAAAGAACACCGTCAACACCACAATGATGAAGGCCAGCGCCGAAATCGCCGGGGTGATCCCATAGCGCACTTTCTGCGCCAGTTCGATCGTCAGCGTCGGGTATTCACCAAAGGTGAAAGTGGTGGTGTTGTAGTTTTCAAAGGACGCAAGGAACGCCAGCACCGCTGCCGAAGCAATCGCAGGACGCATGAACGGCAGCAGGATCTTGCGGAACGCCTGTGCGTGGGTCGCGCCAAGGTCCAGCGCAGCTTCGGTCAGAGCGACGTCATAACGCTGCAGACGGGCCACCAGCACCAGCATGCAATAGCTGGCGATAAAGGTGGACTGACCAATCACCGTCAGGAATATCCCGTTCGACAGAAAGCTGTCCGCCCCCAGCCCCAGCATCCGGTTGATCCGGTCCCAGAACACCAGTGTCGAGATACCCAGAACCACGCCAGGGATCAGGATCGGGGCGATGATGATCGTATAGTAGGTCGCCCTTAGCTTGGGCCAGATCTGCGTCAGCATCAGCGCCCCGGCCAGCCCCATCGCGACCGACAAGACCACTGTACCGATCCCGATGATCAGCGAGTTCTTGATGCCGTTCAGGATACGCTGATCCTGAAACAACTCACCGAACCACTGGAACGTCAGACATTCCCATGGCGTCATCCGTGGGAACTCGGACGAGTTGAATGCCGTGACCGACATGATCACCAGCGGACCCAACAGGTACAGGAAGAAAATCGTCAGATAGACCCAGATACTTACACGGAGGAAGGAATTGTTCATTTCCCGATATCCCCCATGTTGACCTTAAACAGACGCATCGCGGCCAGAACGAACAGGATACAGGTCACAAGCAACACGATCGCGTAGGCGGCGCCCTGCGGCCAGTCGTTATTGTCGTTGAATTGCTGATAGATCAACTGAGTGAACCACAACGATGACGGCCCGCCCAAAATCTGTGGCGCAGCCAGCGCACCGGCGCTGAGCATAAAGACCATCGTGCACCCTGAGCTGATACCCGGCTTGGCATATGGAATGACCACGCGCCAGTGAATCCGCCACCAAGGCGCGCCCAGATCGCGCGCTGCCTCGATCTGATTGCCATCAAGGCTTTCGATCACATTATACATCGGAAAGATCATCAGCAGGATATACGCGTAGCCCAGACCGGCATAGAGCGCGATATCGTTGCGGATAAAGTCGAACGGCGTATCGAAGATGCCCGAACCCACCAATAAGGTGTTCAGCACGCCCGTTTCCCCAAAGATGATCCGCAACGCAAAGGCCCGCAGAATCTCATTGATCCAGTAAGGGATGATCAGCATGATCGCAAAAATGCGGATATGATTGCCTTTGCTTTGCCCAAGGTAATAGGCAATCGGATAGCAGAGGATCAGGTTGAAGATCGTGACGCAAACCGCAGCGACAAGCGTGCGGAAAAAGATCCTGAGATCAACGGTGTTGTAGTCCTGACTGCCGCCTTCGGGGCCAAAGACCAGGTACTTGTAGTTCTCCAGTGTATAGACGTCCTTTGGCCCACCAATTTCCGGCGGCGGCAGGTTCGGACGGAATGAGAAGTCGAGCATCGACAGCTGAGGCAGGATGATCAGGCCAATGGTCCAGAACAGGACCAGACCCAGGATCGCAATTCCCATGCCTGTGCCGTTGCGGTTAAAGAATTCCTTGAGGAAGCCCGGCATTGTCTGGCCCCCTTATTCAGCGGCCAGCTCACCAGCCGGAACCAAAACCGCATTGCGGGTCTCGTATTCCAGGGTGATGTTCCGGCCTGTGTGATCTTCGAAGGACTGACCGAGGTTCGGGATCGAAACCTTGATCTCTTTTCCCCCTTCGCCTTCGGTGAAGATGTTAAAGACGTTGCCTTCGAACTCTTCGTGGTTCACGCGAGCGGTCACAAAGTGATCTCCGCTGGCTCCGTCCGGAGCAAGGGCAAACGCCTCGGGGCGGATGAACATCATGGCGTCATCGCCTTCCTTCATCTTGCCCTGATTGGCCGTTGAGATGCGCGCGACCAGATCGCCGGAACGATTGGTTGAAATCAACGCCTCCTCGCCCATTACTCGTTTAATTTTTCCGCGGAACACGTTGTTTTCGCCAACAAATGAGGCTGCAAAGGCGGTCGTGGGGTCATTATAGATCGTCTTGCCATCCGCAATCTGGTCAATAACCCCGGCCTTCATGACCGCGATGTTATCGGACATTGTCAGTGCCTCACCCTGATCGTGGGTGATGTAGATGAACGTGATCCCTACCCGTTGCTGGATTTCGCGTAGTTCGGTCCGCATATGCTGGCGCAGCTTGAGGTCCAGCGCAGACAGCGGTTCATCCAACAACAACACATCCGGCTCGGCGCACAAGGCGCGGGCGATGGCGACACGCTGACGCTGACCGCCTGACAACTCGCTGGGCAGCTTGTCACCCTGCCCCGGCAACGCGATCATCTCCAGCAGCTCATCGCCGCGCTTTCGGCGCTCGGCACTGCTGGCCCCTTTGATCTCCATTGAGAAAGTGATGTTTTCCCAGACCTTCATCAGTGGGAACAATGCCAGGTTCTGAAAGATCAGCGCGGTCGGGCGTTTGTTGGGCCCGATCCCCTTCATATTGTTGCCGCCAATCAGAACGTTGCCTTCGCTCGGCTCAAGGAACCCGGAAACTGCGCGCAGAATAGTGGTCTTGCCGCAGCCCGAGGGCCCGAGAAACGAAAAGAAATCGCCCCCATTGATATTCACATTCGCGTCGCGCACCGCGACGAAATCTCCGAACCGGATCCAAAGGTTTTCCAGATCAACGCCGACCCCAGCACTCATCTTTGGCTTCTCCCTGTGACGCAGGTCATTGCCGCGCCTTGTTGTTAGTTGCGTATGCGTTTTCCGCATACAAAGAGGGCCCCCTGCGCGTGCGCAGGGAACCCATGTTCAAAGCAATCAAGCGCTCTTGAACTTGTTGACGAACTCGGTCCGGGTTTCGGCGTACCACGGCGCTTCGGCCGGCCACGGGTTCAAGTTGGCAAGCGAGTCGCCCGGATAGGCTTCGGCAAAGTTCTTTTTGTAAACATCGCCGGAATAGCCATCCGCACCAAGAACTGGTGAGTTGTAGCCATGGCTGTCGATGGCTACGCCAGCCGGTTTCGCCTGATAGGCGAACTCGATAAAGGCATAGACCTGTTCGACATTGGTCGCGCCGACAGGCATCGACATACCGTCGACCCATGCCATCGCACCTTCGATCGGTGCCTGATAGTGAACCGGCTCACCTGCCGTTTTCAGGGCCAGTGGCGGGCCATCCCAGGTCTGGCCAACAACGACGCCTTCGTTCAGCAGACCGTTCTTTTGGGTATCGGCGTCGTTCCAGATCAGCTTGATGCGATCCTTGCGTGCGATGCACCAATCAGCGATCTGTCCCCAGACTTTGCGCATGGTGTCTTCGTCATTGTACGCAGCCCAGACAGAGCCCGGCTCCATCTCGCCCGAGCGCTCCATGAACAGACCCGCACCAAGCATCATCGAATGCGCGCGACCCATTGTTTTACCGGCGTTTTCCTCTGACCAGACGTCGCCGTAGGACGGCGCGTCGCCTTCGGGCAGCCACAGGTCGGTGCGATATGCGATACCTTCAGTTCCCCAGATATGGGGCAGCCAATGTGCGCCGCTGTCGCCAAAGTTCCAGGCGTCCGTGCCGATCTTGGCCATCGCCGGGTTCACGGCGTCGATGTTCACCTTGCTCAGGTCGAACGGTTGCAGCAGTTCCAGCGGCTCCCATTGAAGCGAGCGGTTGTTGGTCGGTGAAACGATGTCAAAGCCCTGACCCTTGGTGGCCTTCATCTTGTTGATGATTTCTTCGTTCGAACCGATGCCGGTATAGTTGACCTTGATACCGGTCAGGGTCTCGAACTCCTGAATGAACGAAGGCGGCAGATAGTCGGACCACATCAGGATGTTCACTTCACCCGATGATGCTAGCGCGCTTTTCGAGTAGAGCGGTGCCGCCAGTGCCGCAGCACTGGCCCCTTTCAGCACCGAACGGCGCGATACTGTTGATCTCTTAGTCATTGATTTGATCTCCCAAGTTGGTTGTTTGATTTTTTGTATTGTATAACTACACAAACACGACTTTTGCGACTTCCCCTCCTCCACCAAAGTGACAGTTTCGACATTCAGTAGGTCCAGTTTCGACAGCTAACTCTGGAAGCAGCTTCAAACTGGCATCGGGCAAACGTCGCGCGTGCTCATATACTTAGCTTTGCATATTGCCTCCTTGATTTGAAACTTTTCGAGCGCCTCTCGCAAGAAAATTAATAAAACGCGTCAAAACGCTGGATTCATTTGCTTCTTTTTGTCGTTGACGAGATGTCAGTTCGCGCAACAACCAAGCGATGAATACGCCGAGCGCATGAAACTTTTTTGACTCATTCAACACTGTAGACCGGATCGGAATGTGCCCGGGCGTTACAAACCAACGTGACCCGTGCTGCCGGGTACTCCCTGAGTATTTGCGGCCTATACAGCCAATCCGATCAGGGCCACACCACCGGCCATCAGAAGCGCCGCGCCAAGCCTGCGTAACCAGTTGCCTTCGTGCAAAAAGACAAACCCGATCAGCGCAGCAAATATTACCGACGTTTCACGCAGCGCAGATACTGCACCAAGCGGTGCAAAATTCTTGGCATACAGAACAAGACCATACGCCGTCATTGAAACAAGGCCACCCAGAAAGCCGACAAGCCAGGTCCTGACCGGGAGTTCCTTTAGCGTTGTGCGTTTGCGGATAGCTACGAACCCCGCAATGAAAATGTGTAAAAAAGCGCCCCAGGCCCAATAGCTTAGGGTGTTGCCGGACAAACGCACGCCGATACCGTCCACAACCGAATAAACCGATATGCAAAACCCGGTACCCAGCGCAAACCCCAGCGCTGCCCGCCCGATCCCATGCCGCAGGGCGCGCCAGCTGCTTAACTGAATGCCCACTGCGATCAGCGCGATACCAGCCCATGCCTGCAGAGGAAGAACCTCTCCGACGAGAAGCATCGCCCACAAAGACACCAGAGCAGGCACGATGCCGCGGGCAATAGGATAGACAACGCTCAGATCACCGTGCTGGTACGCCTTGCCCAGCATGAAATAATAGCCGAAATGCACCACCGTCGAGATGAGGATGTATGGAAAGCTCTCAGCGCTCGGCAAAGGCAACAGCGCCACCATGACACCTGCGGGAATGACGTGGCCGAAAGCCACCAGACCCAATGTCGTTGTGCGATCGCCCGCAGTTTTCACGATTGCATTCCAGACGGCATGCAACAGCGCCGCAGACAGGATTATGACGACGACAAACAGTGTCACGGAACCACCTTATCCGGTAGCAAGATCCGGCCCGTCTGTTGGGCCGGCCTTACAGATTTCGGTTTTTGGTCAAACCATTACAGCGCTGCTTTGAACAGGCTAGTCAGATTGTCTTTGGTCAGTTCGATCGGGTTGCCGCCACAGGACGGATCAATGATCGCACCTTCGACCAGTTCGGGAATTGACGCCTCTGTCACGCCCAACTCGGACAGGCGGCGCGGAATTCCGAGCGAGTCGTTAAGCTCTTGCACAAAGGTTCGAAACCCGTCGAAGCCGCCGGTTATCCCCAGATATGCCGCAGCCGTGTCAAACCGGTCCGCGATAACCGGCGAATTGAACTCAAGTACTGCGGGCATGCATACCGCGTTAGTGGTTCCGTGATGTGTGTTAAAGACGGCCCCGATCGGGTGGCTCATGGCGTGAATCGCGCCCAGCCCCTTTTGGAACGCGGTGGCGCCCATGGCCGCAGCGCTCATCATCTGGGCGCGGGCTTCGATATCAGTGCCATCGGCATAGGCGCGCGGCAGGTATTCCTTGACCAGTCGCATGCCTTCCAAGGCAATGCCTTGGCTCATCGGGTGATAATGCGGGCTTGAGAACGCTTCGACACAATGCGCGAAGGCATCCAGACCCGTCCCCGCAGTAATGAATTGGGGCATACCGACCGTCAGTTCCGGATCGCAGATCACCACCGTCGGCAGGACTTTGGGGTGAAAGATGATCTTTTTCACATGGGTCTCTGAATTGGTGATGACGCTGGCCCGCCCCACTTCCGAGCCCGTCCCCGCAGTGGTCGGCACCGCGATGATCGGCGCGATGGCATCGGCATCGGCACGGGTCCACCAGTCGCCAATGTCTTCAAAATCCCAGACGGGGCGCGTCTGCCCCGCCATGAAGGCGACCATCTTGCCCAGATCCAGCCCCGAGCCGCCGCCGAACGCTATCACCCCATCATGGCCGCCCGCATTGTATGCAGCGACACCGGCATCGAGGTTCTTTTCATTGGGGTTCGGGTCCACATCTGCAAACAGGCCCCGGCCCAAACCGGCGGCCTCCATGATATCCAGCGTCGCCGTGGTTATCGGCAGATCGGCCAGCCCCTTGTCGGTGACCAGCAGAGGGCGCTTCATCCCGGCCGCCGCGCAGGCCTCGGGCAGTTCCTTGATGCGGCCTGCGCCGAATTTGATTGCGGTCGGATAGGACCAGTTTCCAACAAGGCTCATGATGTCACCTTCTTCAGATGGTAGGATTTGGGGCGGGTCAGGTTGTGATAGCCGATCACGGACAGGCCCCCGCCGCGCCCGGTGTTCTTGCAGCCGGTCCAGCACAGACCGGGATCCAGATAGTCGGCCCGGTTCATGAACACCGTGCCGGTCTCGATCTGATCACCCACCCGGGCCGCACGATCTACGTCGCGGGTCCACAGTGACGCGGTCAGACCAAACTCGCTGTCATTCATCAGTTGGATGGCCTCATCATCAGAGGACACTTTCATGATGCCCACCACAGGCCCAAAGCTCTCATCGCGCATCACCCGCATATCGTGGGTCACGTTGGTCAGTATCTGCGGCGTCAGATAGGCGCCGCCATCATCCTCGGGGAAAGTGTCGATATGCGCCACGGCGCCTGCCGCGACCGCCTCGGCAATCTGCGACCGCACCTCTTCGGCAAAGCGTACATTGGCCATCGGGCCAATCGTCGTCTCCGCCTCCAGCGGATTGCCCAGCTTATACCCTTTCACGATCTCTACCGCTTTGGCGACGAAGTCATCGTAGAGGCTTTCATGCACATAGATCCGTTCAATCCCGCAACAGCACTGGCCCGAGTTGAACATCGCCCCGTCGATCAGCGTATCGACGGCGGCCTCCAGATCGGCATCTTCCATGACATAGCCGGGATCTTTGCCACCCAGTTCGGTGCCGACACCGGTGAATGTGCCCGCCGCCGCGCGCTCCATCGCCTGACCGCCCCCGACCGATCCGGTGAAGTTCACGAAGTCGAACGCTTTGCCCGCGATCAGATCATTGGTCACGTCATGGCTAAGGAACACGTTCTGGAACACATCCTCGGGCACACCTGCCCCGTGGAAAGCCTGCGCCATGCGCTCACCCACCAGCAGGGTCTGCGTGGCGTGTTTCAGGATCACCGCATTGCCCGCAATCAATGCCGGTGCGACGGTGTTGATCGCCGTCATATAGGGGTAGTTCCACGGCGCCACCACAAAGACCACCCCATGCGGAATACGTTTGATGTAGCGCTTGAACGTCTCGTCCTCGCCCACCGCGATATCGGCGAGAGAGGCTTCAGCAATCTCGGCCATATGGCTGGCACGCTCATTAAAGCCGCCGAACTCGCCGCCATAACGCACTGGGCGCCCCATCATATGCGCCAATTCGGGCACGATCTCGTCATTCATCGCGCCAACAGCGGCGACGCCCGCCATCACCAGATCAATACGCTCCTGCAGCGGCCGCGCCGCCCAAGCTACCTGAGCCGTTTTTGCCCGCCCTGCAGCCTCGAACGCTGCCTCTTTCGACAGAGTTTCGCGCGTTGCAAAAACCGACCCGTCAATCGGTGAGATGCATTTCAATGTCTGGCCCATAATCTCTCCATCGTCATCCGAAACAGGATCCCCTGTTCATCTGGCCACAAATACTCCGGGAAGCGCGAAGGGCGTCGCCATTGTTGCTCGAACCAATGGCGCAACAATAGCGACCCTCGCTTTCGCCGGATCACGCCCGCTCGAACCCGCGGGCAATTTCCCAGTCAGTCACCACACGATCGAACTCTTCGATCTCGACCTCGGCCGCACGAGCATAGTGTTCGACCACCTCATCCCCCATGGCCGCCCTCAGCATCTCTGACCCGTGCAAGGCATCCCGCGCTGCGCGCAGATTGCCCGGGATCATGCCGGTGTCGCCCTGATAGACGTCTCCTTTGGTGGGCGGTTGCAACTCCAGCCCCTCTTCGATGCCCGCGATCCCGGCGGCCAGCATCCCCGCCATCGCCAGATAGGGGTTCATGTCCGAGCCCGGAATTCGGCATTCGACCCGCACCGCTTTGGTGCCGTCGCCGCACAGGCGGAACCCGGCGGTACGATTATCGACCGACCAGATGATCCGCGTCGGCGCAAAGGTGCCCTTCATGAAGCGCTTGTAGCTGTTGATGTAGGGCGCCATGAAATAGGTGTAATCGGCGGCGTATTTCAACAGCCCGGCCATGTAGCTTTTCATAAGCGCCGACATGCCCAGTTCATCTTCCGCGTTATAAAACGCAGGCTTGCCATCGGACCACAGTGACTGGTGCACATGGGAAGAACTGCCCACCTTGTCATGATGCCATTTTGGCAGGAAGGTCGCCGCATGGCCGTGCTGCCAGGCAATCTCTTTCACTGCGTTCTTGGCAATCGAATGAAATTCGGCTGTGTCCATCGCAGGCGCGTATTTGATGTTCAGCTCTTCCTGCCCGGTCTCGGCCTCGCCCTTGCTGTTCTCGACCGGAATACCCGCATCCCACAGATGATTGCGGATCGGCCGCATCACATGCTCTTCCTTGGTGGTCTGCAGGATATGGTAATCCTCGTTATAGCCCGAGATCGGCTCCAGATCGCGGAACCCCTCCTTGCGGAGCGCATCAAAGCTCTTTTCAAAAAGGAAAAACTCCAGCTCGGTCGCGCACATCGCCTCATAGCCCATGGCCTTCAGGCGGTTGACCTGCTTTTTAAGGATCGAGCGCGGCGCATGCGGTACTTCCTCATGCGTGTGGTGATCCAGCACATCGCACATCACCATCGCCGTGCCTTCCAGCCACGGCACAGGGCGCAAGGTGCTCAGATCGGGCTTCATGACGTAGTCGCCATAGCCCCGCTCCCAACTGGTTGAGGCATAGCCATCCGGCGTCCCCATCTCAAGATCCGTCGCCAGCAGATAGTTGCAGCAATGCGTCTCTTCCCACGCACTGGCCACAAAGTGACCCGCATGAAAGCGCTTGCCCATCAGGCGCCCCTGCATGTCCACCATACAGACCAGTACGGTATCCACCTCTCCGGCAGCGACCTGCGCCTTGAGATCATCAAAGTTGAGAGTTCCGCTCACGAGTCATCCTCCCTGATCGCGATGTCGTTCAGCGCCGGTTGCAGCAGCGCCAGTATCTCGTCCGCCATGGCGGAAATCTGTTCCTCGGAGCGCAACAGATCGTTGCGCACCTCAATCATTACGTTCGGCAAACCCCGGCTTTGCGCATGCAGACGAAGGGAATGCGTAACACCATCGGCGGGCCCGTAAGGTTCATTGCGCTCAGTCCTGCGATGCGGAATGCGGTCCACATGGTCCAGCATTGCATCCACAAGTCGGGTGTCTTCATCGTGAAGCAGGCCCAGTTCCACCGCGCGCGGCCGCCCGTAATAAACCGGCGTAAAGGAATGAACAGTCACGACAATCGTTTCCGGACCGCGCGCGTCAAGCACGTCGGATACCGCACGGCAAAACGGCTCATAAACCGATCTTGTGCGCTCTGACCGATCCTGCGGCGACAAGTCTTTGTTTCCAGGAACCTCGATCAGTTCCGACTTTTCAGGCATGGCACTTGCCGCTTCGGGCGGGCGGTTGCAGTCGTAAACCAGCCGCGAAACAGTCGACGCGACAACCGGGGCATCCAGCGCCTTTGACAGCAACAGGGTCAAAGGCCGCGCCCCCGGGTCCCATGCAGCGTGGCTTTGCCGATCTGCTTCAGCCAACCCCAAACCACCGTATTCAGGCGGAATGTGACAGCTTGCATGTTCGCATAGCAGAACGACCCTGCCCTTGCCGCATTCGTTCAGAAGCTCGACCGGGTTGCTCATTGCTCCACCTCATCCGAGGCCCGGTCGGCCATGTTGGGCATCTCTTCGATCAGTCGTGTTTCCAGCAACTGGCCGTGACGATAGAGGATCGGATATGCCACCGCGGAAATATGGCTGTTGAACTCGCGAAACGCGCGCAAGGTTTCCAGATGTATATCGCTGGTCTCAAAGCTCTCGGTGCTGCCATGCTGCAATCGTCTGAGGTGACGCTTGCGACTGTCGCGCTCGGCGCGCTTGATCTCGCTCTTTTCCAGACTCAGCAAACGGGCGCTTTCCAGATCGTCGGAGATAAGGACATTGGTCGCCAGCTTCAGGTTGGCCAGGATATCTTCGTGCATCCGCTCAAGCTCGGCCCAACCCTCTTTCGAAAATGCGGCCCCCTTCTTTCGCATGTCATCCGCCAGCGTCGCGAGGCGTTTGGCCACGACATCGCCCGCGGTTTCCAGACGGATTGCATACTCCATCAGGTCGCGGGCGGATTTGGCGTTCTGTTTGCCGAATTCGTCAGTCGGAATGGCGGCAACAAAGGCCCGGATGCCCGAAAGGCAGGCGTTTACATCTTCGTCAACAGCCTGCACCGCGCGAATCTGGTCCTTGCTTGCCCCGCGATAAAGCTCAAGAGATGGCCGAAACATCGTTTCGACAAGGTCGCACATGCGCAGCAATTCACGTTTAAGGCTGGACAAGGCCTGACTGGGGCTGCCGATGTTGCTCAGGTCCAATGCACTCGCCGGGCGCCCGGGCTCAGCAGGTGCTGACTCGGATTTTGGTTCGGGCATAAGGCGCTCGATCAAGGGTTGCACCCGGCCACAAAACGGTAATGCCAGAAGCAACAGAGAGGCATTGAACGCCAGATGCGCATTCACAAGCATCTGACCGCCCTCTGGCGCACCCAACTGACCGCTTCGCAAAGCCAGATTGACCGCAAACAAACAGAACACCGCCCAACTGCCACGCATTGCCAGATTGGTTATCGGGATACGTCGCGCGCGCACGTCCATGCCCCGGCTCAGCCACACCGGGATGAAGGCCGAACCAAAATTCGCGCCCAGCACAAGGGAAAGACCAGCAGCAAACGGGATCGCGCCGATCTGGACCAGCGTTACGCACATCAGAATGGCCGCGACCGAGGAATGCATGACAAAGGCAAGCACAGCTCCGACGATAAAGGCGGTCACGTAGTCGCGCGCAAGATAGTCTGCCATGGCTGGTAGAAAGGCGCTGTCGCGGATTGGGTCCATTGCCTCGCGCAAAAAGCGCAGCGAGATCAGGATAAAGGCGATGCCCATCAGGATGCGCCCGGTTTGCCGCGCCCGCTTTGCGTCAGTCTTTACAAACAAGTAACCGCCAACCGCCAGCAGCAAAGGAACCAGCCAATCCAGCCTGAACGACAGCACCTGAATGATCAAAGCAGAGCCAAGATCACCACCAAGAACAATGGCCAGACCAGCGGGGAACGCCAACAGACCGCTTGCGGCAAATCCAGACGTTAGCAACGCAACAGCGGCCGAGCTTTGCAGGACAACTGCCATGATCAGGCCTGCCAGCGATGCCTGCACATAATTGCGCTGTCTTGTCATCAATCGCTGGAATGAGGCCCCATAGCTGCGCTCAATCCCGGTGCGCACCATACGCACGGCAAACAGAAGCAACATCGTTGCGCCTGCAAGCTGTATGAGAAAGCTGACAACCGCCATTCGTCTAACCGTTCACAAGTTCAAGCATTTCAGCATGAAGCTGAGGTGTCGCGGCCGAGATCACCCGGCCGTCGGATTTCAGCCCCAGTGAGTTTCCATCCCAGTCCGTCATGACACCGCCCGCTGCTTCGACCACCGCCGCAACCGGCAGATAGTCGTAAGGCTGCAGGTCGTAATCGATCACAGCATCCACGTAACCAGCAGCCAGCAAAGCATGCGGGTAGCAGTCATAGGCAAACCGGCGCGTCTGGCCGGTCTGCATCAGCTTTCCGAACAAATCCGGGTAATCCCGGTGAATCTTGTCCCCTTCGTTAACGAAAAGAATAGACTGGTCTAGACGCGTTTGGCGCGAGGTCGAAATGGCCTCACCATTCAGAGTGGCGTACTGGCCCGGAACACCCACAAACACTTCGTTCAGCGCCGGCATCCCTATGACACCCAGCTGTGGGGACCCGTCGACAAGATGTCCAAGCAGAAATCCGAATAGCGGATGTCCCGACAGGAAAGAGCGGGTGCCGTCGATCGGATCTATGATCCAGACCTCGCGGCAATCTCGCCCGTCAAACCCCTGTTCTTCCCCGAAAATACCATGATCCGGAAAATGGTGCTGCAGATAGGCGCGCACTTCGGCTTCGACACCCTTGTCGGCCTGCGTGACCGGGCTTTCATCCGATTTGAACTCGACCCCGAGCCGACCGCGAAAGTACCCCCGGGCCGCTTGAGATGCTATTTCGGCGATCTTGACCGCGTGCTTTGCGTAATCGTTCTTATTCAGCATTCCGCTCAGCTCCACTCGCGACAATAACCTTTACGCCCCATTCCTTGAATGCGGTTGCCATGGCCCCCCTGGGCAGTTCATCCGTCACCAGAACATGCACGTTACGCGGATCAGGCCCACGATAAGGCGCTGTTTCACCGAACTTAAAATGAGCGGATGCCATCATGACCTGATCAGCATTATCGACGACAACTGCACTCAGATCCGCCTCGGCCGAACTCAGGTATAGAAAGCCTTTTTTGGGTGAAATCGCATCGGCGCTCAGAATTGCCAGATCGAAGGCGTATCGCTGCATCTGCCGTTGCGTGACAAATCCGAACGAGCCGCGTTCGTCGCTTTGCATTTCACCGCCCAAAAGATGAACACGGTTGCCATTTACCCCAACAAGGGTCTGCACAACTCCGATAGAATTGCTAACAACCGTCAGGTTGCTTTTTGCCCGCAATTCTTCAGCCACAAATGCAGTTGTCGAGCCAACATCAAGAAACACGGTCATTCCATCCCTGACCTCCTGTGCGACTTGAATCGCGATCAGGCGCTTTTCGTCGGAATGTTGTGAAATTCGCTTGAAAAAACTGGGGTCGCCCTGAGTTCCAGCCAGATACGCACCGCCATGGACCCGCTCAATCGCCCCAGATTTCGACAGAGACTTGATCGTGCGGCGCACGGTCTCCTCAGAAACGTCGAGCGCCTTGGCCAGATCGGTATTTCGCGCAGTACCACCAAGCCGCCTGAGAACATCCAGCAACTCAAGCTCTCGATGCGTATGGGGCGCCCGTTTTTTCAAGATTACCTCCGAAATCCCAAATTCCCCCACATAAGGGCACAAAATTCGGTCACCATTCAAGCAAATTTAGCGATATCGGTGGATTTTTCCGCATAATCTAAGCGATTACCCAAATCAAAGCCCGGAATTCACACACAAATCGCATAAAACCAAGAAAATTGGTAGATGTTGATCGCCTGATGTCCGGAAACTTTTTCACCGGTCCAATGGGCATTTCAGAAAGCTTTGACCACTATGCCCCAAGCGCCCCGTCAGCGAACACCGTCGTGGCCTAGACAGTTATGTATTGCGCTGCGGCGAGGCACATCCAGCTTGGACAGGATCGAGCTGACGTGGTTTTTGATTGTTCCGACCGAACGGCCAATTTCGCGCGCAATTTCCTTGTTGGTAAGCCCTTCGCAGATCAGCGAACAGATCTCTTTTTCCCGGCGCGTCAGGCATTCCGGCAAACCGTTTGGATCAGCGACGTCCTTTTCCGCGATAGCCTGCATCAAACAGGCCGCAACTGAAGGGCGCATCGTCACTTCTCCGCGTTCGGCGGCGTGTATTATACGGACCACATCGGAAATGGATGCCTTGCGGGGCACAAAGCTGCGACAGCCGAGACGGGCACAATCCATGATCTCTGCCGCGACGCTGTCATCGACGGAAAGCGCGAGTATCGGCGTATCGGGAATGGCGGCAGCAATTGTCCGGGCGGCCTGTTCACCCTCGGGGTCACCAAGATCTATCAGAACGGCACTTGCATCGTTGCTCAGAGCCATGGCGGGAATATCAGAAGCGGAATCACATGCGTGGGCATGTTCGACGTCGGGCTGTTCAGAAAGTCCGCGGCAAAGACATTGACCAAACAGGCGATTGCCTGAGAATACGAGAATTCTCATGTGGCTCTCACTCAATCAACAAATCCATTAATGAGTTCAGTTATACCACAGGTTGCGTCAAATCGGAACAATCACAAGCGATAGCGGAAAAATTGACCCTAGGTAAAGTACGCCAGCTTTCCTCCTGCTCCTCCCTGACCAGACCGCTGACCGAATTCTCTAAATGAAATCACGCCAGTTCAGGAACCAACCGGAGTCCTGCAGCTCGGATACCGTGTCATTCAAAGGTTGCAAATCTTTGCTGAAATCGACGTTATTCACAGCCACTCGAACCAAAGGAACCCGGCTTTGGTCCAGCTTTTTCATCGTAAATGGCTGACTTTCGATTCGCGTCAGGCCATTGGCCTCCAATGCATCAACAAGCGCGTCGGCTGAAGGCTGAACCGAAGGATCGCGGCGTCCGGCGACAAAAAGTGCAGTCGCATGTGTTTCGTCAATCTGAGTCTCCCCACCCCACTTTCCGCCAGATGGCTCTAGCCACTCATAGGGCATGAGAAAGCGGTTTTCCGAAACCTCACCGGAGGCAAGCCTGACGTCTAATGTCCAGCCAAGCGTCCAGACATCACGCCAGTCAGCGGAGTCGAGATAGTCTGTATAAAACAGGGATCGGGTTGTCGAAACCGTCCAGCTTTCCGGCGTCAGATCCTTGTCGAACAAGGAAAGCGCGGCTGACACGAATTGACCGTCCACGTGGCGCAACCCGGTTGCCTGACCACAAGCCAAGTCTATGGCAGCCCCGGCTTCACCTGCGCTTCGAATGCCCCAAACCGCATAGTCCTCCATCAAAGGTCCTCCTCACCCGGTCCGCGGAAGTGGGGGCCAACGGTTTTGACATAACTTGCCCCCATCGCTCTGGCCAGCGCACCGTCGCTGCTGTTGTTGGCATGGGTGCTTAGGCTGAGGTTGGCCAGATCATTGTAATAAACCGCCCGCTGAGACTGCTTCATGTCATTCCCTCCCTTCTTGGACCAATGCTCCCAAACCATCGGCTTGTGATCCACGGTCGCTTTTGATTTGGGCTCCATCTTCCCGGTCAATGCATCTTTGAATTTGTTGCCGGGGTATTTGGCCAGTTCATCCCGTTTCCACTGCTCAACATCCGCCCAATATCGACTTGGATAGAACAATTTGCGTTCCTGACCGTGGTATTCGTCCTTCAGCCGGTCGCCTTCGACAAACTTGGAAGGATGCCCGAGGTTCTTCAGGTCGGGAATGTCGTAGTCGTCTCCGAACCCCTGCAGGAATGCCCCGATACCGTTGAGCCAGCTCAGCACCTTCTCCTTGGCCTTCGCTTCACCTTCCTCGCTGTACGCGGCGGCGGCCCAATCCTCTCGAAGATCTTTAATCTTGTCGAGCACTTCATCCAGCTTAGCGACGACCTCTCCCCTGTTCTGGCCCTGCTGTTCCTGTCGACGCGCGCCATAGATCAGAGTTTCCAGCGAGTCGAAACGCGCGCTCGCCATGCCAATGAACATCTGGCCGCCACGGACTTCTGCAATCAGTGTATGACCATGACCATCCATGGTTATCGAGTCGGTCACGCTGACTTCGGCGTCCGTCGACGTGTCGCGCTCTTCTTCCGTCACGCGGTCGTTTTCGTTCTTTCCGCCAAAGAATCCGGCAATCTTCTGCGCGATCCCCAAACCCATGTTGATGACCCAGTCGATCACCTTGTTCACCGGCTCCTGTATCTTTTCGATAATGCCCCTGATGGTGTCCGAGATACCGCCAAGGCCAAGAAGCGCGGCAAGGAAGGAAATGACGACAGGCAGGATACGGTTCAGTGCCTCTTCAACGGCCTTCGCCATCGCGCCGATGTTGCCTGCGATAATGATGGCAAGTGAATCGATTATCGCGTTGACGACTGAAATGATTTGCCGTCCACGCTCGATAAAGAAAACGACAATGTCGTAGATCATGAGACAGGCTTTCACGAAGGCCGACGCGGGGTTCAGAAGGCTCACGATCCATTTGATACCCGCCGTGATGACCTGCGTGATGACCCAGCTTTTGATTTCGTCGAGTATCGCATCCTTCAGCATGCCAAGCTTTTCCAATAGCATCTGCCAGATACCGGCAGGCCCCTCGGTAAAGAGAATGCGGAGGAAATCGACCGCCGCCTCGATCTTGAGAACGGTTTCCTCCCCAAGAATTCTTACGGCCCTTGCCCGGATGTTTTCCTTGGTAAGCCCCAGAACCTGAAGGATAATACTGAGGACCCCCTTGAAATCGAACGTATCCGGAAGCTGTATCCCCGCCCCTTCCAGCGCGCCGAACAGCCAGCCCATCAGCGCCTTTTTCAGGTTTTCGCCGATATTTGAAACAAAACGTTCCAGCCCCGCGCCAATACCTGCGATGAGGTTTTTTAGGAATCCGATCGGGTCCTGAATAATCGCTTCAACCACGCCTGCGGCACGGGCAAGGATTCCAAGAAGCATATTCTTGAATTCCAACACCTTCTTAATAACGCCAACGGTCGCGTCGTAGACGCGTTGCCAGAAGGATTTGTTTTCCTCGCGAAGCTGCTCTTCGCGCGCATTTCGTCGCTCGATCCCTTCGCGATACATTCCAACCATACGGTTAACCAGCGCATCGCGGCGCCCGTCGATCTCACTTTCCAGCGAGTCGAAGTCGGCGGTGATGGTTGCGGTCGCCTGTTCTGCATAATCCGCTTCGGCTTCCGAAACTTCTTCGGACATGTAGCGGTCGATTTCCGCCCTGCCCTCGGCGACACGATCGCGGGCACGCTGAAGGTGATCCTCGACGATACCAGCAACCTCTGTGATCGCCCCGCTGATGTGCTCGTCATAAACCGAGCGGCCCGCGCGGAACGCCATTTCCAGCCGTTCTTCGCTGGAGGTTCCCGAGAAGACATCGCTGACCCATGTGCCAAAGCCGCCCTTTACGTCCTCAAACTCGGCATCGTAGAGCTTCATCGCCTGATCGAGCGCATCGCCAAAGGTCTTGTTCACCTTGGCATCCATGTCGTTGAGGATTTGCGTCACGCCGTCACGGGTGGCTTTGCCGATGGCCTCGATATCGGCGGTGATCTGACGCTTGCGCTCTTCGGTCAGCCCTTTGGTCGCGCTTTGCTGACCGGCGACATTGGCAAGTCGGCCAACGCGTTCACCGTGGAAATCGTTCAGACCACCAGCAAGGGCGCCAGCGGCACGGTCCCGGGTGCCCGCGCGATCCACGGCCTCGGCTTCGCGCAGCCGCTGCGGCGCTTCGCGGTCATTTGTTTCAGCTTCTTCGCGCGCACCAAGCGCGGTTTCGAATTGCGGGTCCTGACCCTTTGTAAGCTGATCGCGGGTTACGTTATTTTCAGCCTCCAGTGCATCGACACGCTCGCGGTTTTCCGACGTGTCGATGGCTGCTTCTGTGGATGGCGGGGCAACAACGGGCGCGGCGGAAACGGCAGCCGGCGGTTGGCCGGGTTCGTCAGAAGAGATTTCAACCACGTCGCCACCGGGCATATCGCCGGGATTGGGCTGTTGGGTTTCATCCACCGCTTCCGGCAGGTTGCCAACTGCCTGTGTCTGTTGCTGGCCCATGGTTTCGCCTAGCGCACGGTTTGCGCGCTCAGCACCATGGTTCATTACATCTTTGGCCTCGCTTTCATTTCTGGGCTTGGGCATCGCGTTTTCAATCGCGGTACGCAGAGCCTTTTCAAAGCTGTCCTGATCGACCTCGCTTGTGGTCGCACCGTCTGCGCCTGCAACGCCCTGCTGTTGGGCTGCCCGGCGCTGTGTGACATCCGGCTGGTTACCGGACGCAACCGCATTGGAGGCCGCAGCTGGCGCAGGTTGGTGTGCCGAAGACGCCCTTGCGCGGCGCGAGACTGCCGCCGTGACAGGGGCCGTGGCCTCAGCCGGGCTTGGTTCAGGCTCAGGCTCGGGTGCTTCAGCTTCCGCATCCGATGCGGCCTGATCACCCGTCGTGGCATCTGTGGGTGCAGGTGTGTCCGGAACGGGCGCTTCAACCAACTCTCCGCTGGACGGAATGGCACCGCCCATCGCACCAGAGGCGCCGCCTGCTTCGCCCCCCGCATCTCTAGCGGTGGTTTCCGCAACGGTTTCAGATCCCGCCTCGGGTTCGTCGGCTTGGGCCGGAACTCCAGCTGGCGCAGCGGCGGTAGATGTGCCGGATGGTTCGGCAGTATCCGGCGCAACGGGTTCTGGCGCGACAATCGGCGAAACTGCGGCAGGTTCGACAGGTTCGGGTGTAACAGGTTCAGGGGTTGCCGCCTCGGACGTAACGGCTTCGGGTACGACAGCGGGCGTGGTTGGTGCCGTAGGTTTCAGCTTTGCTGCGGCGGGTTCCGGTCTTGTCGAGACAGTTTCACCGTTCAGCGAAGGCACCGCAGTCAGCGCCCGTTCCGCCAGACCAATACTATCACGACCCACCTGACCGGCGCTTAGCCCGCCGGGACCCGACCCGGGCAACCTTTGCATTGGTGGCCTGGTCGCCGCGGGCGGGCGGGGTCGGATGCGGCCGGAGGACCGCCTTGAGGTCGTCGCACGGGCCATCAGCTATGCCTTTCAGGCGCACAGCGGAACAGGCAGCGCCAAGGGCGTTGCACTATTTCTTACGCTCCTTTGACAGGTCTTCATCAATACGCCGCAGATAATTGCGCAACACGTCCGGGCTCTTGAGGCCGAAAGCGCCTTGAAGATATGCCTGACGAACCTCAAGCAAATGGCGAAGCCGCTCGAGATTCGTTGCCCCTGCCGCCACAAAGGTCGCTTCGCGTTTGTAATCGCCTATCAGGTCGTGAAGCTTCTCTTCAAATCCCGGCTCAGGTTCTTCGGCCCACAAAACCGCATAATCCGGCGATCTGCCGCTGGAGAATTCAACCTCGGCATCGGATTGGGCTTGCTGGACGTAATACTCGGGCTCCACTTGTTCTTCGACTTTGCGCTTGCGGCAGAAGCACTCGATCGTTTTGATCCACTTCCGGTGACTGTACGGGTTTTCAAAGCTGTCCGAGACGATGCCTCCTTTGCAGAGGGTTAAGCAGCCAAGCAGAACCCACCCTTCACCACAGCAATCGCAGTCACCGCATTGCAGCAGGCATTTGCAGATTTCGTCGTGTTCGGGATAACGGTACTCTGGGTCTCTCGCAGCCTCCCGCAGTGAGCCAGAGTTCTGTTCGGATCGACCGCTGCCACCGTTGTCGTTGCCGTCGCCGTTACATCCGCAGTCACCGTTATCTTCGGCCATTGGATGCATACAGGCATGATCGGGCGGCTCGTCCCATGGGAAAGCCCTGATTTCGACGTGGTCCTGCATGCGAGAGCATTGCGCAACCCCCGTTTGACCACCACAACAGTCACCGCGTGCAGCCTGCGGCGCGCTGACCCGCCGGATGTAGATGCAGACTTTCCCTTCTTTCACTTCACAACCGCAGGACCGGTCACCAAGGTCGATCTTGGCGGGCTTGCACAGTTCCACAGGCATTCCCGAACAGTCGATTGCAGTGCCGCGCCCCACCTGAACCGTGAAACTGGGATACGCCATCTCTGAGTTTTCATCGCATGGATCGCATGGTTCCTCGCGCCCACAAAGGTCAGGGTCCGGTTCAAGAGGAAAGCCGCAAGCGACACCACAACCATAAACAGCGCGATTCACGCTTTGCATTAGCATCACCGGGTAAGTCATTGCGGCACTTAAATCTTCCGCAGTGACAATCATACCGTTGGTGAAATTGACCGAGGTCGCCGGCATCGGAAAGGTCCGGCCCGTATCGGAAAATGGCTTGTTCATCTTACACTCCTTTCACTCTGGGGCCTAGCTGGCCTGCTCCGAGGCGCCTCTTTGCTCGTAGTTGCCTTGCTTTTCGGACCTGTCGTCCGGAATCTTGTCGCTATGAACGTATTCTTCGGAATCGGGATATTCGTCGTCGTCGCAGTCTTCGGCCTTGTCGCGGCCAATTCTGAACAGGCTGAGGAAATCCCCGCCGGTGCGATCCTGACCAGCCCTGTGGCCACAATGGATTTTGCAGCGGCCATCCGGATCTTCTAGGTCGATGTCCACGGGTCGCGCATCCAGCATCAACCCGCAGCAGTCACGGATGATCTGGCAGCGCAGCTTGATTTCAACCCGCGCCAGACGGTCTCGGTTGGCGCAATCGAGGATTGTCGATTTCTTGTCGTCGATCTCGTATTCAATCCACGCGTCCTCGGGCTTGATGAGCACGCCCCAGACACATTCATCTTCCCAATCGTCACCGACGATACGGCCGTGTTTGTCCAGATGCAGAATCTCCAGCGGAATACGCCATGGCTCCCAATAGTCGGCGCGGGTTTCCAGAATATAGATGTCCAGAATGACACTCATCGGGTGCAGGGTATCCCGCTGGACAGGACGGTCGAACATCAGGGAAAGTCCCCCGGCAACATTGAGTTGCTGGCTGTTCTTCACAAGCCTGCGGAAGGCCGAAAACGGCATCCGATCACTGTCGGACCAGCGCTTGAGCTCCCATCTGGACCAGCTGTAGCTTTCGACCTTGGCAAGCGGAACATCGTCCAGATTGATAAGTTCATAGAGCAACTGATTGCGGTATGCGACGGGCCTGACGCAGCAGCTTTCGACACATCCGCAGTGGCAGAATTCATATCGCGGATGGCAATCCTCCCTTTCGCGATCAACATCGCAAATCTCCAGGCAACTCAGCGGTATGCCTGAATACGGGTCATAGGCCACCCGGCCGCAGTCCGTCTCCTTCAGGGGCTCGGGGTCAGCACAGGCGTATTTCAACACCTCATCCATCGGCACCGCACCTCGCTGGAACCCATTCCGGATGCAGATCCAGTCATGCCGGGTCATACATTCGTCTTCGGGGATGTCCGGAGCGCAAAACTCCGCCTGTTCGCAGTCGCGTTTCAACGTAAAGGCAACGCACCGGCGGACCCACCCTGAACTCTCGCTACAGGGATCGAAACAGTCGTCGCGATCAGCCTGTTCGGCATAGTGAACGACCAGCGTGTATTTACCTTCGCACTGCGGAGATGGGCCGACAATATCGCGAACGTGCAGATAACCGCCGCGCCAGAACAGCATCCGGCCATAACGGTCAAAAGCAAGACCGCAGCTGACGTAGATACACCCGTCTTCGACGATCATTCTTCCGTCATCATTGGTCCTGACTTCGAACCCGTATGCCACGCCGACACCGTGCATTGCCACGTTGACCAGCCGATCGCGACGCACCGCATCCTCTTGCGCAGCATTCAGTTGTTCAGCGGTCAGCCGCGTGCCCGGACGATAATACGGGGTGCTGGACCAGCAGTCCTTTGGGGCATGTTCGTCTTTCATATCGTTCCTCCTTACCGGGGCGTTAAGCCAGGACCAGGGTTCCATCGAGGTGCGCTTCGTCCAGAACTGGCGGGCCGCTATGGGCCGCGGATCCGACCGTTGGCAGCCGCCACGCGCTCAATGCGCGACTACCTTCGTCGTCGAGAGTAAACAGTGCCTCGGGATCCGTTCCTGCCGTCACGGGATGCGCGCGTTCCAGCAACCGATGTGGTCGGTGATCACCAAAGACAAAATTCAGACGGGTGTTGGCCGGTGCAAAATGACGAGCAATGTGTGCGGTGAACGGATCAAGACGCTCTTGCACGGCGTCGCCACCTGACACCCGAACTGTGACTATTGCACTGCACGAATTTTGTGCTGTCAGGCTGAGGCACGCCTCTTTCAGGACCGCATCGCCAAGCAGCGTGCCACAATTGCCCAGCGCAAGGGCCACTGGCCGGTGATACGCGGCGGCGGTTTCCCTTCCCAGACGCGCACCTGCAGGATCACGTGCGTCGGGGAGCACCCAAACGTCCGGCGAAAGGCCACCATCCTCAATAATGAACCCTTCCGGAACAAGGCATTGCATCACACGCGCAAGTCCGGCGAGCGTGCCACGCAAACGCAGGATTTCCGGTAGTGCCCGCAGGAATGTCTGCCGGAGCCCGCTGGGAAGCCGTGAAAAGTCTGCATGACCCAGCCACCCAAGCAGAAAACCGGTCCACAAATCATCAGAATGGGCCGGATCGACACGACGGATGCCGTCATCAATACGATCATCAATCTCGTCTGCCAGCCCCTGAAATGGGGCAAGCATTCGCCGGAATTGCGCCTCGGAACTTGTGCCGTTGCGATAGATCGCGGGCAAATTGTCGATCAGAGACCGGTTTGGGTAATAAACCTGCATACCGGTAATCCCGGCTGCGGCCGCGCAGGCCGGAGTAGACAGCTCAATGCGCAGCGCGATGTGTTCGGCGGCTTCGTGGCCAAGGTAATGGCGAAGAACGCTGGCCTTACCGTCACCGAAATGCGTGCTGGCGGTTTCTTCCGACCAGCCAGTGGTCACGTGATCGCTTGAGGGGTCGGATTCGAGCGCGGCGGTATAGACTGCGACAGCCGTTTGGTCAGCCAACACCTTGCTGGAAATACGAACGCGCGCGCCCTGTGGAAGCCATGCCTCGACATCTGCACGCAACCAGCCCGATCGATCCCCAAGAGGCGAGCGCAAAACCGGCGAATAATATGTGGAAGATTCAGCCTCAGCCGCACCGTGGACTTCATGCAACGCCAGAATGCGGCGCCCCGCAGACGCGTACAATGTTCCATTCGCAAACAAAAGCGCAGCAAACGCGGACATCGGGTCGGCAGAAGTGATCCGGCGCAATGGTTCTGCCAGGCCGCTTGCAATGGTGAATACGCCACCACCGCGATGGGCGAGAACAAGCCTTTCCGGCCCTTCCAACGTCGCAGGCCCGGCCGGGAAAAAACCCGGATATTGCAGGTCCGTCAGAATGTCCCCATCAAGCGCCAGACTGACAATCCGCACGCCGTTCTCAGAGGTGACTACCAGATTGACATACTCGCTGGTTTGCCATCGCAAGGCAGCAAGCAGTTCGAAATCCCCCTCGACCTGCGTCAGGACCCGGCTGCGCCCTTCGGGTCGAATCTGGCGAAGACGCAAGGTTTCGCCACGCGTCTCAACGACGATTGCGCCGTCGCAGATGTCCTGAACCGCATCGGCCACATACCAGTCTTGCGCCGTGAAATTCCCGGTGCGATCTCCAGTCCGGATGTCGATACGCAAAATCGCACCGTTTGAGACAATCCAACCGACTTGCTGACCCCAGATCAGCCGAGTGGATTTTATCGCGTCTGAGGCTGGCAATGTAGCTATCTGGAAGGCCTGTTCGTTATACAGCGTGAACACGGCCCCGTCTGACTGCAGCCACAGCAGGCTGCCACAGGGATCGGCGGCTAAAGCCCGGATGGTTGTCGGGTCGTTTTTCGGGCCTTTGTCACCCTTCGCGATTATTGACGCTTCCAGCTTGCCCGGGGCCACCAACCCGCCGTCGGAGCCAGCGCCGAACAAAAAGTTCTCGGCATGCCCCAGCCCCCAATGCTGATGGGTAGAGAAGCGATACACCTTGTCGAGCGGATGGGTCATGTCGCCCCCCAATCACTCGGATAGCGTGCACGCACCGATACGGATCCGGCACGGGCGATTTCGGATGGACGGAGTTGGGTGGGGTGGTTGCCCTCGCGTGAAAACTGAATTGCGCGAACATTCGTAACGCCGGAAATACGGGACAGAATGGTTGCCAGTGGCTCGGTCAACAAGGTACCGCCGGTCTGACTCCAGCCCCGCACCGCATCTTCGGCAGCTGCCTTGATCACGCTACGGTCAGTTCCGGGGTGGACGGTGAGGTCGACAGAAATGTCAATCCAAACAGGGATGTCTTCGGCACCATCGGCTCCGTCACGGACAACGTGAATGTCGACAGCACCGGCCAAAGCAATTCCGCGGTCACCTATCTGAATGTCATCGCGGCCGGGTGTCCGGCCAGTGGGACCGATACGGCAATCAGCAATGCGTGAGGCTTGGGGCAATTTGGACAGAAGGCTTTCAATCTCACCCACTGTCACGACGCGACCGGGTTGCCACGGTGCAATTTCGGCGTGACGACGACAATCCCACAAGCGGGCGCGAAGCATCTTCTCGGCCTCAGCACGAAAGGCCTCAACGTCCGTATCGGGATCAACGATCACGGTCACGGAAACATCGACTGTGGTATAGATCGGAAACGAAACATATAGCCTTTCACCCAGCAACCGCAAAGGCGCGAGAGCCCGTTCCGCCCGGCGCCGCAGCCGGGGCGATGGGTGCCTCGGAACGGTATCGGGTGTGCGCAACGGGACGAGCAGTACTGTCCGCGCCCCGGGTGTTTCCCTGCCATCAAACCCCGGGCGGCGGCGCGCGGTCACCTGAACGTCGGCCAGCCCAAGTCCGGCGGCGAGCAGTGTTTTGCGAATTTCGTCAGCAGACAATAATCCGTTACGGGCTCGGCTGACGGAACGCGCCCGGGCGATAAGCGCGCGCAGATCATCACGGTTGTGACCACGGGTGGAGGTCGTGATATTGGTGCCAAATACAGTTCCCGCAATCGACCAGCGCAGGCCAGCGGCAACGGCCCCTTCAGCGCCGCATGTTCGGCGGACGGGCCTGAGTTGTATCGGGGAACCGGGTGGTATTGTTCGACCATTCAGCCCGTTCCCAAAAAGCAGACCATCAGGTGTAAGACGGAAATGTGCATCCGCCGGACCGGATAGGGATAAATCTTCGGTGCCGGTCCAGTTGGTTTCTGTCCCGTTTGAACTCGTTACGACTGTCAGCTGCGTTTCGCGATCGACGATGTCATCCGTTTCCAGTTTCACCAACTGATCGGGAAGCCCGGTGCCCTCTCCGATTACGCCCCCGGGATCATCCACGCCTTCCTGGGCGGGCAGAACGTTAAGCGCCAGCCGGGAAAGTCGCGCCAGACCGGGGCGGAACCCCTTATCAAGACGAATGCGCAATCTTTGCGCCCGGATCGCAGTGTTCGGATAAAACAGTATGGCGCCACTTTTGCGCAAACCGTTGGTCAGATCGTCTGTCTCCAGAACGTGCCAGAAATCGCCCGTATCATCTTGTTGTTCGACGGTTGTGGCACCCCACTCAGTGTTTCCGTCTTCGGTTTCCATCTGCAAACCCAGTGAGACCGGACCAGCATCGGAAAGCGGTGTGATTTCGTGCTCCAATTCGACTTCCAGCATTGCAGGCCCGCCGCCTGAAAAGGGATACAGGTCCAGCGGGTCGCGGCCTTCGGTCAGCCCCGTCCCAAGTTTACGCCGGACACCGTCCTGCCAGAGGTAGATCTCGATGATCCTTGGCGCGACGGTCCGAATATCGTGGGTCAGGGTAAAGCGGGCATCGTTTGCATCCGGGGAACGCAGCTGGGTTCCGACACGCAGGCTGGTCACCGGCACCCCTCCTTCCGGCCAGACAAGCATTTCCGCTGCCGCCGGTCCTTGCGGGACAATACCCATGACGCGAGTAAAGGCAGCGCGCAGGCTGTCTCCGACAAATCCGATGCGATAGATATGCTGGTCGGTCAGCCATGCCAGCAAGTCAATCAGAGTGATGCCGGGATCAGACAGGTTGTGGTCGGTCCAGTCGGGCGCATAGCGCGGAATTTGGCTGCGGCCATCCACGACCAGTTGATCGAATTCAATGTCGTCCAGAACAGGGACAAAGGAAGTCATGTTTCTGCCTCCCCCAGTACCAGCACGCGGATATCCGCAGAGCTTGCAGTGGTGATGACCTCATTTGCGGCAATCTCGCCCAGCGCGAGGTCTCCGGGCATTTCAATTTCAACGGATTCGATCCGGTCTAGTGAATCGATGGCGGACAAGGCCCGGCGAATGTCGGTGGGCCAAAGCGCGCGCCCCGGGGGCCAGCCGCTTAGGCCCGGGCCGCCCCATACAGCGTGTAGGAAGGTTCGCAACTGCGCAGACGCAACCGTTTCCAGCGCCGCAAGCCCACCCGGTCGTGCATGGAGACGCACCGTAACTTTGACCCGCACAAAAACAGCCGACTGCACATCCAGACAGACCGCGCCCCAGGCATCGCTCATTTTTGCAGCAAGCACGCGTTTCAGATTTTCCCGCTGTGCCAGCGAATAAACCGGCATCCTGCTTTCTGACCGGGCAAGGACCGCAAGACGCACACTGCCACTATCCGTATCGAGAGCAAAAGCGCGAACCTGAACGATTTCACTGTCGGCATCACGGGCCTGCGCCTCAAGATCAGCAAGTGACAGGGCGGATCCAGCGTGACGCAGAGCTTCCGGCATACGGGCGACCAGTTCCGGCTCGGTCGGCGGATGTGTGCCTCCGGCGATGGGCGAAGGCGTAAGCGTCTCTTCCAGCCCTTCAACGGAACCGGTCAGCCGGGTATCTGCAAATGCTTGGGTTTCTACCCGCTGCCCGCCACTTTGATAGACGAAGGCGCGAATATTGTCGCGGCCCGCAGGAGCGATGCGACCATTGCGGCCATTGCCAAAACGCAGGCGCCCATCCGGATTCAGCAAATAGACCCGCGCGTCTGCGGGCTGGTTCTGTAGACTGTCGACCTGCCGCCACAACACCCATTTCCCCGGCAGGTTCGGGGGATCGATGAGGACCTGGACCGGGCCACTCTGATCGCCTTCGGCGTTCAGTATTTCTATTTCTTCGGCACCGATGCGTTCACGAATGCGCAGTTCAAGCGAGTTGGCCAACACCGGCGGCTTCAACAGCGTCAGTTGCAGGTCTGGCTCACCCGCTGATGAGGCAAGCAGTTCCTGCCGGACAGTTTCCGCCTGCACCACCCGTACACCGTTCAGCCAAATACCGGTAATTTGCGGCTGCCAATCGGTAAGTTCCCGAACCCTCAGCCGCAACCAATGCAAGACCTTGCCAAACAGAAACACCTGCGCCGGGCGCTCAGTCACTGTGAAACGTATCAAACCGGTGCGATGCAACCCAAAGGTCGGGTCCTCTTCGGCCAGCGGCGCCGGTGCCCACGTGTTGTCAGGCCCAAGAGTTTCCAGAACAAGCTCTCCCCTGTCCGGATTGTCCAATGCGGTCACGAATAGGCTTGCCGAACCGGGTTCGAGAGGACGGGTGAGGCCGAGAAAAATAGCGCGACTTCCATCTGCGCCCAGCGGTTCGGCAAAGGCACCCTCGAACATCGCATATTCAGCTCCCTTCAGGCTGTTTGCAGAACTCTGGTCCAGATCGCGCAGATTGTTCCGGGCAACGACAGACTGGGGTAATGCGCCAACCGGCAGATCGAATGCAGCCGTGACGCTGGCAACCTGGGGCGGATGCAGCTTGGACGTGTCGATCTCAACCGTCTGGATATTGCCACCGTTGCTGATCTGAACCTTGTATTCCGGCTGACCATAGTCTCCGGCGACAAGACGAGCGCGGACCCAATAGTCTTCTTGCCCACCGATCTCGGTTAGCGATAGATCACGCGGTACGGTGAACTGTACCTTGCCGCTGCGCTGGAAATCCGAAGTGGTGTCCAGAAAGCCCTGATCCAGCAACTTCCAGCCATCACCGTTGTAGTATTCCCACGACAGTTCCGGTTCCGCGAATTCGGAAGAGAAGGAGTGGATGGTCAGAATCTCAGGGCCGCCATTTTGCGGAACGAGCTTCAGGAACACCTCGTTTGGCAGTGGTACGTTACCGCCCCAGTCCGGCAAGATCACATGCTCGGAACCTGTGGTGTCGGTCAACAGCGGGCTGTCAGCAAGTCCCGGTTCGGAGAAATGTCCTGCCGCTATTGCGTCGGGGAAAGTCGCATTGCCAAGCTCGGCCAGCGTATTGTCGTTTTCGCCGCTCTGGGCCCCGGCGACAGTGCCAACCTGTTCCACCACGGCCCAGACGGCGGTTTCCGTGTCACCGTCGGCGGGGTTCCCAAGCAGGTCATCGAGTCTGTCGGCGTCATTGACGGTCAGCACGTCATCGTCGTTGGTGGCAGCCACGGTAAACAGCTCGAAATTCTGATCGGCCTGACTGGTGCGCACAAGTATCGTCCGCCCGGTCAGAGCGGCCGGCGCAGTTCCGGTATCGCCGGTCAACTCACCGGAATTGGGCGAAGCGCCCTCGTATTCCACGTCGATTGTTGGCCCAGCGCGATACAGATCCAGTGGCGGATCCCAATCCGCATTTCCGCCAAAGGCATAAACCTCTTCCCCGGCTTCGTTTATGTCGCGTTCTAGTCCGGGTACGACAATTTCCTCACTGGAGCTGGCATCCGAAAAACCAATCAAAACGTCGGTCAGACTAGCATCCGAAGCGGCCGGAACAGCAACCCAATGCTCCAAGTCTGTAACACTAACGGACGGGTTTACATGAAGGCCTGCGAACCGCTGGTCCTGCGCCGGAAAGACGACACGCGCACGCGGATCATCGGAGGTTGGCGGAAAAATCGCGCATACCGAATGCAATGGCGGATCATCGAGTGCCATGTCGGGGGTTGGCACGTGACGGGCAAACACATCCCTTGTTGGTGCCCATTCAAAGACTTCACCGGGTCCGGGACCATTGCGGTACCCGATGACATGAGGTGCTGCCGTGTCCGCTTCAAGATCCGGCACGATGCTGAGGTGGTTTGTAGCGGCCATGCCTGCTGCATTGAGCGACACGAAATCGTTCTCATAACCAAAACCAGTAGGACGATCAAATTCCCAGATTTCAATCCTGTTGGTTTCTGAAAAAGCTACGAATAAATGCCCCGTGCCGCCGCCGGTAAAGTAGGCTGCGGGTCGGGCGTTGACAGGCAGGGTGACGTTGTTGCCGTTGTCGTCTTTCAATTGGTTCCAAATTGGATTGGTTCCATCAAGTTTGATCGTCAGAACCCAAACATTTCTTGCCGCGTCAACCGTCAGAAATAGTGCCTCGTCATCGGTCACCGAACCATCAATCAACTGCAGGACTGGCCGGTCCGGCACAGTCAGATCCACAGGTAGCGGCACCGCCTGCCAGTTTGAATTGGTAAACGCATACCCTGCATAACGGTTGCGGACGAAGGCAACACCACCCTGCCCTGCCGCGAGAATGAAGCCGCGATAACCTTCGGAATTTTCCAGTTTCTGAGGCGCCACCGCCAGTGCCAGAGTGCCCTCCTCGGCTCGGAAACCGTCCGGCAATCCGGGCATCTCGTACCATTGTTCCAGTGCCGCAGAATCCTCGGCGCTTGCCTGCGCGTCGCGCTGGATACGAATACGGCCGGTGAACACACGGCCTGACGTACTTGCAGTAACGACAATATCGCTGGCCTCGTCATCGCCCGCACCGGCGATGGATCGGCCATATGCAACCGCGCCTGCATTCGGCTCCAACGGCAGCATATCGCTGGAACCGTCTTCGGTCGGTGGACCGCCGAGGTCGCGCCAGACCGTCCGTTCACCGGTCAGGATCAGCGCCTGAAGGCGACCGTTGAACCCGACACCATAGGCGTGGCGCTCACCATCAAACCGGAAGGCTGCAGAGACCGCCGCGAGCGTCGCATCCGTCAGGTGGAACCACAGAGTCGCCGTTGCGTCTGGTTTGGTGAATGCCTCGGGCGCCGCCAGAGCAAACGTATCAAAGCGGCGCGGTTCCGCGCCAAACGGAAGAAAGGCCGTTGTCAGTGGCAAGGGTGTTCCGTTGTAGGCAATTTGTGAAACGGTGTCCCCTGACGCATCCGCTGGCTGCTCGGTCTTGATGCCCAGCTGCACGGTCTCCAACATCGCATCCCGGCCAGTCAAAGGGTGCTCATCATCGGTTGGAACAATCGGGTCCTTGGGGCGGACACGAATGAAACGGGCTTTCTTTTCGCCAAGATCCAGTTCATCGGCGGGGCCAACCCAGGATTTATACAGGCGAATGTCCTGTCCGGCGCCACCTGCAAGCGGAACCAGACGGTGCCAACGCGGCGCGTCCTCGGCCTCACCGGGGGCTTCGCGCGTCCCCCACAGCTCGAATTCCACCGAATTCGGGCCAAGAAGCGCAGCAATCGGCGCCGGATCAAAACGGAGCGTGATCGTTGCCGGTTCATTGACGTTCAACAGATCTGCATCGCCGATATAAAGGCCATGCTCCTGCTGGTCAGGCATGCTGAACGCGTCAAGACGGGTCATGCGTTCGATACCGGCAACCATAGCCACCGGCAGACCGGTTTCCCCAACCGGCGTCACAAGCGTGGCAAGACCATCCTCGGAAAATGTCTCAACTTCGAGAAAGACCGGTTCAGCGCCGATCCTTTCGATGCGCAGCAAATCGCCGGGCAGGATGCCTATGGGCGGCTCGATGGAGATAACCGTGGCACCGGGCCCGGCAGAGGTCGCAAGACCGTAAGCTGGCCGCGGCGTGAGATCGGGATCGAAGGACGAAACCTGGGCAGGTGAAACCTCTAACCGATCCGTTGAAGGATCCGAGGTCGCAATCAGGCCGATCCGCGTGGGCTGTATCAGAATGTCTTCGGCTGTTTCGAACTTTGCGGCCTCACCTGAGATGGTAGCGATCTCCAGCCCGGTTCGGGCGGCAGCGGTGACCGGACCGGGATTATCCTCTTTCAATGCAAAAACGGAAACACCGCGTGCCGCAGAGGGGCGCGGTGGCGCGACATCGAAAAGCTCGAGGAACGCAAGGGCATCTCGTTGGGGCGTCTGGTCGAGCCTGCGGGTCGCCTCTTCGGCCAGTCTCGCGGCGATTTCCACGATCGCGCGGTCGGCGCCTGTCTCTGCCGAGACCGCCCGCCAATCAGGCGCAAGGGCCGCAATGTCGCGCAACAGATCAGAGCGCAAATCACTGACGCGGCGGCCATCGACCTTGGGATATGCGGGCGAACGGGTCACGAAACCTCTTTGAAGTAGAAGGGATAGACATAGTTCCCGGTCTGGTTCGTCGTGCGGACGCGGTAGTCGAGTTCGATTTCAAGCTTGCCCTTGATGGATTTACCTGTGTGAACCTCGACGCGCAGCACTTCGATACGCGCCTCGAACCGGACCAGCGCCTCACGCACGACGCGGCGAACTTCGGCAACGAGCGGAGACGAGATTGTCTCGAACGGAAGCTCATGGATTCCGCATCCGAAATCCGGTCGCATCACACGCTCGCCACGGGCCGTACCGAGGATGATGGCGATGGATTGCTCAACATCTTCCTCGCCCTCAACCATCTCCACGCGACCCCAACGACGGTCGAGCGTGACGCCCAGACGACCCTCGGGCAGTGTTCCAAAGCGCCAGCCGCGCCCGAGGAAAGGCGGATAGTCGGTTTCTGTCATCGATCGCGGCATATTTCTATCCAATCAATACGTTAGAGGCACCTTTGACGATGGTGTTCGGCGGGCCAGCCTCGACAACCTGATCCCCCAGGCGGGCAGCAAAGGAACCTTGAATTTTCACGGTCAGGGAACCGATGGCGACCGTTCCACCAACATGCGGAACTACGCCGGTGACCAGTGGGCAGACATGGGTATCGACCCCTACGCGCCAAGCGGGTTGTTTTCCGATCAGGACGGTCGTCGCACCTATTCCCGGTGCAAGCGGTGTACCGTGGCTGGTCTGATCTCCGAGGCGGGCGGCAGGTTGTCCCATCAGTTTATCTCCACCAGTCCGGCTTCGATCTTGCAGCTTCCGCCACCGCTCAGCTTCAGCTGTGTCTGCGCCTTGATTTCAATCGTCGGGGCCGACAGTTCGATTTTGGTCTGTGCTTGCAAAGTCAGCGTGCCGTCCTTCATCGACACTTTGGTCCCCTGGCGGTCTTCAAGCGTCGCTTCACCGTCCTTCAGGAACAGGCGACTGCCATCGCTCATCTGAAGTTCGATTTCGGCGTCGGAGCCATCATTGAACCGCAATTCATGCCGGTCCGGCGTTCGGATGACCCGAACCTCGTTGCTCTCATCCGACTGGAATTCCGGCGGGGGGGCGTTGCTGTTCCAAACTCCGCCCAGAATGACGGGGTGCGAGGCATCTTCTCCGATGAACCCGACAAGCACCTCATCACCTTCATGCGGCCGGAACCATGTTCCCGTTTCATTGCCGACCATCGGCACCGCGAGACGTGCCCAAAAGCTTGTCTCGCCATCCTGGTGCAGTTCAAGCCTGACACGGATACGACCAAGCCCACTGGGGTCATGATCTCCCTGAACTGTCCCAAAGGCGAGGCCCTTGGGATAGCCGCTGCCACGATCTTCCTCGCTGCCGCCACCGGCCATTATGTTGTACATATCGTTCATAGGGATGGCTCCTGTACGCTGAGGGTCGTGGTGAAGCCGCCGCCCGAAATGTCGTGAACAACGCCACTGATCCAGTAGGTTTTTGAAAACCCCCGCCCCAACCCGTCGAACGCGACGTTCATGTCGGGGCGCAGTTCCGGCAGCCCGATGCACTCGGCGCTGCCGGTCACAAAGTCCTGCGCACGCTCCTGCAATATCGCAAGCGCGCGGGCGTCAGCCTCTTCCTGTGCGTGCACACCCGACCGGACGCGCAGGACCGGCTGAGCGGCCAAAGCCCCGGCAAGGCGTTCGGGGCCGCTTTCATCACCCGGATCGCGGCCTTCTTCCTGTCCGCGCTCGGCGCGGCCAACAATCTGTTCCCCGGTGGTGGCGGATGTGCCGACAACTTCGACGGCTGCAATCTGCTTGGCCAGATTGGCTTCGGGTGAAAAGGTCGTAAGGCCCCCGCCCCACGGCAGGCTGATCTCGGCCGCGTGGTCGCGCCGACGCGGGCCGAAGTAAAGCTTGCGATCCGTAATGTAGAAGGTGGCCGAATTGCGCTCGGCCAGTTTTTCGAGGAAAGCCATGTCGGTTTCCTCGTTTTGGTCAATCCGGGGCTTGGAAGGTGTCGTAGCGACGATTTCAGTGTCCAGCCCTTGCAAAGACGCAATGTCGGCCACGGCATCACTATCGGGAACGTCTTCCCAATTCCGGGTCTGTTTACCGATAGTGAGAGGGTATAGCTTGTCGTAACCCGCGATTTCCAACGAGGGCGTGCCACCGGCCCCAAAGGTGGTCTTCAATTCGGTGACGGTTCCGACAATCACAGTTTCCAGCCGTACCGGTTCGCCATATCCAAGCTTCACTTCGACCTCGGCTCCAAAGGCGAAAAGTGCAAGGAGATCAACACGCTCTTCGGTTTCGCCCGCGACGAATTCGCGATGTTCCCAGTTGAATGCATTGGTGACCGTGATCGAAAACCGGCCAGCAGTCTTTTCCTTCAGATCAACGTTTATCGAAGCAACCGTCAGGAACAGATCCCGCACCAGATCATTGCCGCCAACAGTGATCACAAAGGCCGGTGCGAAGTAGTCAGAATGCTTTTGTTCAAGCGTTTCGACGTCCACTGAGACTCTCCCTTGTTGCGAAACCTTCCAGCGGTGGGACGCGCATCACGTCTCCGGGTCGCAATGCCCGCAAATCCTCTACGCCGTTCTCTGCCGCGATTTGCCGCCAGAACCGGGCCTCGCCATATTCCTCGGCCGCGAGTTGCCACAGCGTGGCAGCAGTCGGTCGGAAACCTTCCACCTTGCCCAGCACCCGGCGTTTAGTTTTGTCGGCAGAGTTCCGGCGCGGATTTTCAAGCTGTTCCGAGATGGTTCGATATTGCTTGAAGCTGACCGACAGCGTCGCGCGAACCGGTGTTCCGTCGCCCTGAAACATCGTGAACCGCTGGCTGATCTTTTCCACGATGGCCCGGAATGCGAATACGCCCCATTTGAATTCCACCCTCGGCGGCGCATGTGTGTCGGCATCGATAGACAGAAGATCGGTAAAACGGCGGGTGTCTTCCGATACATCACGACCGCCACCATCGGTGTAGGTGTCGAACAAAAGGTCCATCGACAGCAGTTCCGAGTTGCCGTTGACGAATTGCAGGATCGGGTTCGACAAGCCGGGAACCGGGGTTTCCTGATAGCTTGCACCATATTCCACCGCGTATTCGGTGGGGTTGAAGTGAACGGAAAGTTCCTGATCCTTGTTGCGGCCTTCGAGAATTTTGATCGTGGCCTTAACGAGTTGAGTTGCCATGACTCACCCCCTTCCCCGCCGTTCGCGTTCGATGCGAAGGCGTTTCTGGAAACGTTGCCAAAGCTGGGCGTCCAATCGGGCAATGTCGATTTTCGGTTCCTGAGGTTTGTGGACGCGCCTTGGAACTTCGGGCTGACGTTCGGGTTGTGTTTGCCGATCCGGTGACCGGAACGTTCGTTCGACAGCACTTCGCGACATGCGCGTTGTTGGCGGTTCGTCGGCCATCGCAGCGGAAGGTTGCTTGGCAAAGAACCGTTGGGCAGGTGCAGAAACACTGATTGGCGCGTCTGTTTGCTGAAGCGACCGGGTTCTTGGCGCGACCGTTTCCCCGGTCGAAGGTCGACTGCGCCAGTCTTTTCGATTGCGCTCAGTAATCTGCGCCTCACCGATCTCGACCGGCTCGACGCCAAGATTGCGGCGCGTGACTGTGCTGATAATGTGGCGCAACGCACGGTGTTCAGTGGTACCGTAGCGGCCTGTCCGTTGCTCGACTGCGTCGCCATGGACACGTGCCGCTTTTCTGGTTCGGGACGGTCCCGCGTCTTCATCTTGCATCACCGCGCGGAAGCGGAGCTTTGACAGAGCTGCCGTCAATCGACCATGGCGGGGTTTCGAAACCTCAGCAGATCGTGAAAAGGACAGTGGCCCGGGCAAGGCGCGGTGAACGCGTCGTTCCAGCAACGCTTGCGTATGGAAATAGGACGCCCTGACGCGGTCCCGGATGTTGTGCTTGTCCCAGGTTTCCGTGCGGCTTGTTGCAATGTCCGACTTCAAGGGCTGTCGCAGTCGCTCTGCCGCGGCGTTCCATTCGTTCCAGATAACCGAGAACCGAGGCGACAGATGGAAATTCGCGACCGACAGATTTATCGGCGCTTCGGAATGTTTCGCAGGCTGCGTCGGTTTTTCGACCCGGAAATGGCGATCAACCTCATGGATGTGTTCACCGGAACGCTGCCCGGCAAGACCTTGCCGATGCATCGGCCAACCCGTCACCAACACCCCGAAATCAGGTGGAACGACCAGAGGCCGCCGAGGTGATATCCGAGGTGCACGTCTCATTGACGGGTTAGTCCGTGATGGGCCAGTTCTACGGTCTCCACCGCGACGGCACTGCCAACAGCGTCAAGTTCCGGACCGGTCCATTTTGTCGGGAAGGCATCCGCACACACCCAACGCCACGCTTCTTCACCCGCCTCATCCAGCAGGATCACCGACACCGTGCGCCGTTCGATCTCGCCGCGCACGACGTCCTCGTGCCAATCCCAGAACCAGGTATCCAGAAGCCCTCTTTTCAGGGTCAGAGCCGTCTGCGTCGTCTTGATAGCCAGTTGAATTTCGTGATCGTTCACGCCGCCTTCCCGATAGGGTTCCAACTCGGTCGTCCGTTCCAGCCCGCCCACGGTCTGCACACCGCCACGATCAAGGCCCTGAGCCTCAATCCGGAAGCGGAAACTGCGATGCGGGTCAGCCATTGCGGTAACTCCTGTCTAAAGCGCAGCCAGCAGATTTTGGTTCTGCGGGCCATCGAGGCGGCGGTTGATGTTTGAAATCTCGGAACACCAGCGCCGCCTTTCGGCGTGGTCGAGGTCTAGAAGCTCTGCACTCGACCAGTGAAAGTGGAACGCGATAAAGGCCATCTCCTCGTAGAGCTCACCGAGGGGATAAAGCCTCAGACCTCCCCCACCAGACCGAACCCTTCCGGCCGTCCGACCGCTTGCTGGCCATGGTCCGGCAGATCGGCTTCGCCGTCGTCATTGAAGGTCTCGTAAAGCGCCTGAAGGTAATTCAGATCAGACGCAAAGAACCCTTCGACGACCTTAGTGTTGATGTCGGGTACAGACCCAAGCCGGGTCACGACACGCGACAGAACGATGATTGCCAGATAGGCAGGGTTCTGCTTCACCCGTGGGTCTTTCAGGGGAAGGATCTCATCCGCTGCCGTGGCCAGCCGCATGGTGCCGTCACGGTGCAGATTTCCGTCGCCGTCAAGATAACCTTTGGGCAGTGAAAACTCGATTTCGGTCTGAAACGCCATTTAGTTGCCCTCCTATTGAATGCGGCGGATGCCTTCGTTGGTCAGCTCCAGCGTGTCGATCGCAACCTCGTTTCCAGTTGCGTTGAGGTCGAAAAAGTCCAGCTTGGTCGGCCAGCAGTTCACGACCTCGACAGCTACGACATCTTCGCCCGCCTCGTTCTGGACACGGATCACGACATTGCGCCGCGCATCGTCCAGAGGCGTCGCATCATCGACGACCAACTGATGCCAGTCGGTAAGTTCCGTACTGTCGGTGATGCCCCACTTGAGCGTGATGTTGGCGTATTTGTTCAAACCGTTGAGCTTGCGAACCGTCGTGATGTCCGTGCCTTCGCGGTATTCGATGGGTTCGTTCGAAGCGTCGCCGACAGCGACCTCGGAAAACCCGGCCTGGTCGATGCCCTCGATCTCCAACCGATAGCGGAAATTTCTGAGCGGGTCTTTACGTGCCATGTCTTAACCTCCTGACAAAGCGTCAGCTTTTGGCTTCGATGGTTTTCTGGAAAACGCGGAAGATAACAAACTCCGCGGGCCGTACCGGCGCGATGCCGATCTCGACGATGAGCTGCCCGTTGTCGATTTGCGACTGGCTCATCGTGTCGAACCCGACCGCGACCGAAAACGCCTCTTCTTCCTTGGCGCCGAACAGCGCGCCCTCGCGCCACTGAGCCCGAAGGAACAGCGTGATGGTCTGCTTGACGCGAGCCCAGAGTTGCTGGTCGTTCGGCTCGAACACCACCCACTGGGTCGAGTTGTAGATCGACGCTTCAAGAAAGATGAAAAGCCGCCGGACCGAGACGTAACGCCAGAGCGGGTCGGACGATAGCGTACGTGCACCCCACATCCGGATACCCCGACCGGGGAAACGGCGAATACAGTTCACACCCCGCGGGTTCAGCACCTCCTGCCGACCGGTATTGATGTCATACTCCAGGTCGATCGCACCAGCGACAGGCACGTTGGCGGGGGCTTTCCAAACTCCGCGCGTGTTATCAGTCAGCGCGTACATGCCGCAAGCTGCCGCGCCGGGCGGGATTTTGGTTTTCACACCGGTTTTCGGATGTGGCGTAAAATACCAAGGGTAGTAAAAGGCGCCGTATTGCGTATCGATCCGGTTACGTGGGTTTAGCCGGTCATCTGAAACAGCGTTCAGATTTGCTGCGGAATCCAACACCGCAAAGCGGAAACGATTTCGTTCGCAATGGGTTACGATGGCTTGCTGAATCGCCGCACTTGCATCGTCGGTATTGCCGATGCCGGGGGCATGGATGATGGCCACGTCCCGGTAGGCGTCCAGGTTCAGCGCGGCGAGGCCGCGAAATTCCAGCGGATCGTCAAAGACATTGCCAGCATCGTCCTTGTCCCCGTCGAACTGAACCGATGTCACCGGATCGCCGTCCTCGCCGTTTACCATGAAGCCTGATATGACGTCCCCATCACCCGGCTGCGTGGCGTTGTCATCGTCCACTTCCAGCGTGATGAGCGCCGAGGTGGTATCCGAAATCATCTTCTTCCAGTAAGCCGGACTATCCGGATCAAGCGACAGATCGTCATATTCTTCGACTGCAGCAGGCGGCGGCAGGCGTTCGTCACCACCCGGCTCAAACGGATCAAACAGATCTGCCGGATCGCCACGGGTCCAATAGGCGACCTGCAACCGGAAGCCTACCGGCTCCAGCGCGTCGCCCGCGTCATTCAGCTTCTGCGTGGTCGAGCGGGTGATACGCACAAAAATGCGGTTTCCAAAGCCGCCTGGGCCGCTTGCTTGTACTGTGTAGCCGTCGCTGTCGAATTCCGCGCGCACGGCGTTCGGGCCGCAAATACGGGCGATGTAGACCCGACGGCCGCCATTGTCGAAGAACGCCTTGATGCCAAAGGGCAAATATTTGTCGGGGGCAAATACGTCTCCGAAAAGTCTCAGGTATTCACCATAACCGGTAACAAGCCGCGGGCGGGTTGGCCCACGTTCGGTTTCACCGATAAAGGCTGCGGTCGAGGTCGCGACACCTTCGATAGGCTTGGGACCACGTTCGATTTCCTCTACAAAAACCCCGGGGGCAAGATATTCGGGCATTTCAGATCTCCTTTATGCCGCGTTGGGGGCGGCCTCGCGCTCGGCCAGAGCGTCGGCGATCGCCTTAACGAGATTCTTGGACAGTGCAGCGTGATCGGCCTCGGCCGACTTCAGTGCCGCCTTTGCATTCTCAAGCTCCACACCCGCGCGGACGGCGGCAGTGCGCTTTGTTTTGAAGTTCTTCCAGGCCGCGACGATTACGGGCTCCAGTTCGTCTGGCGAAACGATGGGTGGCGGGAACTCCAAAACCTTGTGCAGAAATTCCTGATCCGCCAACTCCGGGAACTCGCCAAGCGCCAGCCGCCAATAGGCTTCACCGCGATTTGGACCGTTGCGCAGTTCCTTGATGGTAGCCATCAAACCCTGCGCCTGCTTCAGCCGCGCGCCCACGCTTTGGGCAGGTTTACGCCAGACGTCCAGTTTGGTTTTGGCTGCGGCAAGTTCTTTCTCGGCATCTTCGACAGCCTCTTCCGTGATGTCGACAATCACCTTGGCTGCGTCCAATACGTTCTTGGCGCTGCGGACTGCTTTTACAGCGTCCTCTTCGATTTTTTCGATTTCATCCAGCGCATCCTGACCCAGTGCCGCCTTCAGGGAATTGCGCAGCTTCTCGGTTTCGGAGTTCAGATATTCTTCGTCCGCCTTCAGCTTTTCATAGACCTCTTCCGTGTACCCAGCCTTGGCAGCATCAACTTCGGCAATCAGCTTGGTCAGGTCGGCAATGTCGTCCTCCACCTGAGCTGCGGCCGCCTCGGGGCGCTTTTCCAAAAGCGCTTTGAGGATATCGGACAACCCAAGGGGCGCATCGGTGCCTGTCTCTGACCCAGTGTTACTCTCGGTGGTTTCACCACTCGTTTCCTCGGCCGGAGTTGCAGCTTCGGTTTCGGTTGCCGCGTCTGTCTTGGTCTTGTCATTGTCACTCATGGCATCCTCCTGGGGATCTGGGTTCACGGGATCACCACGTTCACGGGCGGTGCCCATGTCTGCAGGTCTTTCACTTCATCAAGCAGTATGGCCGGCACCCCAGCCACACCGGGCAGACGCAGAACCACGTCGGCTGTCAACGGCACCGGGCGCGGGTCGGCGTTCAGGTCCGGCGAAGGTGGGCGCAGGCGCAGTGCAAAATTCCCACGTTCATCGGTTTGAGTGCGGAAGGGATCGGCGATGTCGGCAATACGGCCTTCGACCAACTGGCCCTGAACCGGTTCGCCTGCATGAGACACCGATCCCCTCACCAACATGGCTTCTCCATCTCGGATCGCGTCAGGTCTGCGGATCAGGCGGACAATGCGGGCATCTCGATCCTGCGGAATATCCACTGGGATATCCGGCGGCGCGAAGTAACCCGCGCGCGAAGGATCAAGTTTGACAATGTACTGCGGCTTTGCGACCAAACGCTCAAAGATCAGGTTTCCAGAAAGCCCGCGTTGCGCTTTTGCCGCCTGCGCCGGGATCGTTGCAGTCACGCCGCGCAGGATTGGCAAGCCGGTGAAATCATCAACCGGCGTCACCACCACGTCCAGCGGATAGACGCCCTGATCAAAAGGATGGATGGCAAAGTTGTGGGTCATGGCGACCCCTCCAGCCCTGCGCTTGTGCGGTAGTTGTGTGGCGCTGCGGATTGCCCGAACCCAAGCATGCGTTCTTCAATCGGCACACCGCGCATCACATCACCGGCTTCGATGAACACCGGCGAGGCGAGGTAGACGACAGAGGTCACATAGCTGGAACTGACAAACAGGCCCCAAATGCGGCTAAGTTCCTCCATTGGATAAGGCTCGGCCGTCAGCCTTACGTCCTGATCCGGAAGAAGCGCCCCACCAAGTGTCGGGTTCGCATGGATTCCGGCGATAATTTCGCCCAGACGCTCCAACTCACTTGGTTCGGTCGCACCTTCGGGACGAAAAACGCTGATGAGATAACGGATATCCATCGGCAGCGCATTGCGCGGTCGCGGGTCCGGGTCGTCATTCCTGCTGTAACGCTCGGAATTGCGCATCTCGGGATTGGGAACCAGATGAAACGGGAACAGCGATACGATGCGATCACCAACCTGTCCCTTTGCAGGCGGCCCGATAAAGATCAGGTCATCTGGTGCGCCCGGAACTGTCAGCGACTGATGCACCAGCTTCTGAAACGCACGCGTGGTCTGACTGATCGCATTGGTGCTCATGCATGCGCCTCCCGTTCAGTGGCACAATCGTTCCAGGCAATCGATTTCTCGGTACTGAACATGCCGTTCTTGATCAGTTCGGCGCGTGTGGCCGTCATAACGTGGCGCATGTGGATTTCTTCACAACCGGCTGCTGCGGCATGGAATGCGGCATTGACCGCGATGGACTGAATAGAACCGCCGGACAAAGGCAGACGACGGGCAAGAAAGGCCGTGTCCACATCTTCTGCGCATTTCGCAGTGTCGGGAATTGCGACTTGCCAGATGCGCTCACGCTCTGCTTCGGCAGGCATGGTGAAATCGATGCAGAACCGCAGTCTGCGCAGGAACGCCGTGTCGATGTTGTTCTTGAGGTTCGTGGTCAGGATCACCAAACCTTCGTAGGCTTCGATCCGCTGCAGCAGGTATGCGACCTCGACATTCGCATGGCGGTCGTGCGCATCCTTGATCTCGGTTCGTTTGCCAAACAGCGCGTCGGCCTCATCGAACAGCAGCACGGCCGAGGCGGCCTCGGCCGCCGCAAAGCAAGCGTCGATGTTCTTTTCAGTCTCACCAATGTATTTTGATACACAGCGGGACAGTTCGACCTGCATGAGTTCGACACCAAGCGCCCGGGCAATAACCTGTGCGCACATGGTCTTGCCTGTCCCGGACGGGCCCGAGAACAACGCACCGACCCCTCGCCCATATGGCAAACGCGAGGCAAATCCCCAATCATCCAACACCTGAGCTGAGTGGCGCACATGATCGGGGATGCTGGCCACCTGCTGCCGAACCGTCTCGGACAAAACAATATCGTTCCAGCCAAAAATTGCAGGCGGACGGCGAACGGTCTCGGGTGCGTGTCGCGCCGCAACTGCGCGCGCGGCATTCAGGATGAGCTCTTCGTCAGTGGCGTCGGAACCAAGTCGGCGACGACCGGCGGCCATGCGTGTGACAGCATCAATGTCAGCTATCGGCAAGCGTAGCGTTCCACCCAGCCTGCTCGCCTGATCCGAGGTCAATGACAGACCGTGATCTGTTGCGGCAGATTGCCAACGGCGTACTGTGACGCCAATTCCGGCACGGCGCACTCGCAAGGCGACCGCGTCTCCGCCAACCGGGGCTGCGTGCGATCCAACAACGATCACCCCCGGCAGCAGATCGGAGATATCGGACTCGAAAAAGGCTGCGCGCTGATTTTCCGCGAGAGCCTCAAAGTTTTCGAACACAACCACGGCGTTGTTCAGGCATGCAGTCAGGCCGCAATCGGCGATCCGATCGCCAAAGCCGTCACCAGCCAGTGCCTTGCAATCAATGCGTAAAACAGCAAGTCCCGCTGCACGAACAGCTACCGCGATTTCGTCTGCCGTTGCCGGGCCATCGCCAACAGCCAGGATCGTAGGTTGGTTCGCCACGCCGAGCATACTGGCGATGGCATCGGCCAGTTCCTGCTGCGGTGGCAGCCGCTCGTCCTGTAGACGCCAGCCCGTTCCCTGCCGTCGCCGCGCGCCGATTAGCTGCGTCAACAGAACATTCGAAGCCCGGTAACCTGGCTGGGGCGCGTCCCCATCATCATGACGGATCGCGCGCAGGCGCGCGAAAAGGCGGCAACCTGCCATCAAAGCGGCCACATCGGCGCCGATATAGTCGGGCCCAAGCAGCCGCGCCAATGTTGTGGCGTTGGGACGGGGCGAGGCGTAATCGTTTTGAAGAACACCCACCGCTTGCGCATATCGGTAATCAAGATCAGGCGCGGCAACCAGGCACAAAAGACGAATTTCCTGCGGATCCTGCGCCACGACGCCCAGCGGGCTGGATTGCCAGGTTTTGGCGGATTGCAACGCGTCGAACCGCCTGGCCACCTCGTCCCGGGTCATGGGCGCGTCGGCGGAAAAGGTTTGGGCAAGATGGGTTACGTCGCCGATCCAGGCCGTTGACATTTCCGAACCACGCGCCTCGGCCAGTTCTGCCAATGCACTTGCAAAAATGGCGTCGAGCCATGCAACGACCGGTGCCAGTACCGAGGTTTCTGAACTCCGGAAATGCGGCAACGAACAGGGTGCATGGTTGGGCGTATCCAGCCCAAGCGAAAGAACGCGCGGCGGCGGAATATCGGTGCAGAGACGTATTGCCGCCCGCAGACGCGACCGGTCAACCTGACGAAGCGCGATCTGGATGTCCGGCTCCTCCGAAGACATGAAAATCACTGCAACACTGTCGGATTTAGGCTGCAGATCGGGACGCTCAACACCGTCGCGCGCCTCAAGTATCACAACGACGTTTTCGTCACTTTCCATCAGGTTTACAGCCTGAGAGTCGTCGGTCATCAGGCTGACATCAAAATCCGGATCATCGCGCAACAAGCTTGAAAGTCCCTCGGCGAATACCCGACGTTCGAATTGACCTATCAGGACACGGATGTGTGGCATCGTTTCCCCCGAAGCGCAGTACTTTCAGGATCGCCGCGGGGCGGATTCAGCGTGAGTCCCCAAGGTCACGGAAACGACCTATGCCAATGGGAGGAAGTTTTTTGGGCGCGTATAGGTCGTTTGTCACAGGCCTTGCCATTGTTTCTGAACGGCGCTGCGTTCGCACCATTCGCGCCAACGATGTATGATGACTTGGCGAACCTGATTCAGGGGATGTGCGACATGCAGAATTCATTGATACGACGACTTGTAAACACCGCCACCGGTTTGAGCGTGGCCATAGTTTTGTCTTCGACTAACGCATCTGCCGACCAAAGTGATGCCGAGAAGGCTTTGGAAACATTTAATAGCGCAATGCTTTCGATATTTCATCGCGGTCAGGATGAACTGACTGCTGATACGCGGCCCATCATGGTGATTGCGCGCGACGTTACCGTAATCTCGAAAGATGGCGAGGCAAGCTATCCAAGGGATGCTCCGCGCTATCAGCACCTCAAATCGGTAACGCATGTCCTTTTGGGCATCATCGGCGCTGTTACGCCATGGCCGGAAGGTACTGCCGACGAAGAACGCTGGAAACGCGAATTTTCAAATATTTCGACGGAAATCGATACGCTTCTAGCTGCAATCGGTGATCTCGGCCTACCGGAAGCTTCATTGGTCAGCCAGCAGGAGATGCTTGAGAAGGCGCGCACTTTCACAAAAAATGCAGTTAGCCGGAGTGAACTTACCCGCGAAGCCGTCTTCAAGGTTATCAACGACATCCGCCCGATATGGGCAAAAAACATGCGAGAAGCTGCGCGCGCTGAATTGATCGCTCTCCACGCCGCTGTATCCGACGCGCGTGCCGCGATGAGTGATGATGATTGGGCTGCGATGTACGTGGTACACCACGGGGGCTCCAGTGTGGAAAACGTCAACGTTGTACTTTTGTACCTGCAGCGTGTGATGCCGAATAAGGTAGCGGCCGGTCAGGTGATGTTTGCGGAAAACGCACGTGGAAAAGACGCTTTGGCAAAGCATGTCGGCTATGTGAGGATGCAACGGAACGTCGGCGCATGGGCATTCGGAGACCCGGGGCGAATGGAAGTCGATCTTTTGGGGTATGAGGCTGGTTCCATTCTGGACGAGATGATCCAGGCCTCTCCGCAACTGGATGCTGTCTCCAGATGAATGCATCAACGTTAACGCCGTCCCCGAAGCGTCTGATCTGCTTGGGAAATTAGCCATTTTTTCATGGCCGGACCGTGAAACGTTGGATTTCAGATGGCGGTCAGGTGACCGAACCGAGCCCGTCGGCTCATTGAGCGTTCCATTTGGAATGATCGCGCAATTTCATTGGAAGAACGGCGTGGCGCCATATGGTCATGAGAAATCCGATCCGACCATAGAAAAACTGACATTTCGCTTCGATTTGGCTAGGTTACACGCGGGGATGCTGCCAGAATGATCTGGCATCGATGCCAACGAACCCTATGGTTTCGCGCCGTCTGGCAAATTCATGTTTCCGGGGATCAACAGCAATCCTCTGGGCGACTGAAACACACGGCGAACCGGGCGCGTGGGCTCGACCAAGTATAGGTTTTGCGTTATGTAAATAGTTATCCAGGGTTGTTATGTATCTCGATTGTTTCGATCTTGCGCACAGGCCGTTTGCGATCACACCAGACTTGGACTTCACGTACTGGTCGGAAAATTACAAGCGTGCCTTTGACACGATAAAGGTCGAGCTACTCCGGAATGCGCCCGTTACGGTGCTGATCGGGAAAACCGGCGCAGGCAAGACGCTTTTGACAAACGCGTTGGGCAACGATCCTGATATCCTTCGAAACCACCAGATTCTGCTGATGACCAATATGCTTGGCAATGCCGCCGACATCCGGCAGCGGCTGATGGTTGCCATAGGTAAATCTGCGACCAGTGTACCCGCCGAGATCGAAATTGCACGGGGTCTGGACGAAATCAGAATGGCGGGGAAGACCCCGCTCATCATCGCGGACGAGGCGCAAAACCTGTCCTCCGAAGGTTCCGAGGTACTTGGCACTATTTCAGACAGTAGCAATTCCGGTCCGGTGCCCATTCTGCTTGCCGGTCAGGCCGAGCTTGGCGGCCTTCTGAGGCAACTGGGCTACCAGACGCTACGGAAACAGATCGGCGAAACAGTCCAGTTGCGGGATTTGCCCGTTGGTGAAATCGAGGCGTACATCCGCACTCGCCTGACCCGGGCAGGTGCAAAAACCGATCTGTTCACAGCGGATGCGGCGCAATATGTCCACAAGAAAGCGGGCGGAATTCCACGCCTGATCAACAAGCTATGCGAAGCGCTGCTGTTTCTTGCCGCGCAGGAAGACCTGAGGGTTATTGACCATCCTGCCGCTCAGCGGCTTTTCCACCAATGTATTGACCCGATAACCCTGGCGCTCCGGCTGGGAACCGTTGAAAGGGTGATTTTGCCGGAACCCGGCGAGGTAGTCAGCGCGCCGGTGTCGCCTTTCAAGGAAAAGGTGGAGGTGCCGAGGGTTCTGAGGCAGGCTCGCGCCCATCCCGTTGAGGCGTCACCACTGGCCCTGAATGACCCGGTCGTTCCGGCGCGTGCTGCGCGCGGAAGGCTGGTCGTGGCGGGATTTTTTGGTTGTCTGACTGCCGTGATCGTTTTCTTGAACCCATGGGTGCAGACTCTGCTGACCAGCGACCTTCCAATCAGACCCACGCCAGAGAATGTCGCGACCGTCCCGGAACTTGCGCCGGATCAGGACGTAGTTGCTGTGACTGAAGCGCAGCCAGTCGGGGAACTTGCAGCAGAAGCCCTTGAACCCAACCCGGAGCCTGACACACAGCCGGTACAAGGCCTGTCAGAGACCGCACCCCTACCCGCCGAAGGCACCACGCCTGCGACTCCATCCAATGCCCGGACCGAACCCTTACCCAAGACACCGCCGGATGCGGCCAAACTGACCGTAGGCACGAGTTCAGAGCCGGACACCTCCACTGCTGAGCCTCAGCCAACCACCAATAGCGAAGCAAAGGATCTGTCCGATCTGGTCAAACCGGTTGCCGCTAACCCTGCGCCCGAGGCTGAAGATTATTTTCAGGATGCGCTGAACAGCGTGGATACCCGAGACATGGCAGTTTTGTACACTCGGGCTGCGTTACGGGGGCATGAACGCGCAGCGAGGTATCTTGCACAGATGTTCGAAACCGGTGATGGGGTCGTCTATGCACCGTCGGTAGCGGCGCGTTGGCACAGTCTGGCCGACGGTGAAGGAATATTGGATGGCACAAGTACGCCCCAGCCGGAAACTGCACCCAATCCATTATTTTCACATATGAATTCAGAAGAAATTGAACTGATCTGGGAAGGAGAAGGACCTGAATTTATGGTCGAAATCGCAAGCGATACGGGTCAGATTCTGGGGCGGTTTGATACCTCACTGACTGCCGCCCGGTTGCGCCCCCCAGATTCCGCAGCGGTCTGGAGAGTCACAAGTTTAGGTGCCGCACCAAGCGACTGGCAGATCATCGAAGTTGGCACCCAGCGCTAAAGCGGCAGCGTAGCAACTGTCAGCAGCCGATCGTCGCACAAATTCTGTCACGATAAACAGCGTTTGCCGGGCTATCGGTGTCTACCTGTACGGACACTGGAACACAGTTCAGAACATAATCCGCAGCCAGCCCCTGATTTACACAGCCGCCGATTTCCCATCCGGGCGGGATATCGTTCAGATCAACTTGTTTCCACTTGGGATGACCGTTCTGCTGCAACGCCGAAAATTGTGTCAGGATCAGATTTGAGACATCCGCAACCGCGTCACAGCTGAGCCTGTGATACGCATTTCGGCGGGGTTCGTATTCATAGGTCATCAAGACTGCTTTCACAGCGACAACATCGATCGGTTCCGAAACGAATGAATACGTGCCCTCCGGAATTTGGGCCGGAGTGTAAACTGCCTGCAGAACCGGGTCCACGATCGGCAGCAGATGAAATGCAGCCGGATCCACATCAGCTTCAGCAAACAGCCGTGTCGGCGCTCCGGCAACGTAGAAGAAGGCGTCGATGTCTCCGCTTTTCAGCCGCGCCATGGAATCGTCAGGTCCAATCGTCAGAGTTTCTGCAGGCCTGACACCGATCAGATCCAACAACAGCGAAGCCGTCAGAAAAGTACCGCTGTCAGCCACACCCACAGCCACCCGCTTGCCGTTCAATTCATCCGCGGATTTTATGTCTTTGGAGGCGAGGATGTGAACCTCTTCATTGTACAGAGGAAACGCGATGCGAACGCCGGCGACGGCCCGTGCGATGTTGGGATCATTGGCGGAATAGGTCTTGAGGTATTCAAGAACATCGCTTTGTACAATTCCGAATTGCGTAGCCCTGCGTTTGCGTACGCCCAGAAAATTCTCAAGCGAACCCGCGCTTTCGTTGACGATCAGGGTCTGGCCGCAACCTGCCATCAAATTCGAAATGTCGCGACCGAACTGGATATACGTGCCTGTCGGACCACCGGTCAGAATGTTCTTTTCGAATTCCTGTGCAGCTGCGCGATTTGCACCCAGGCACAAAGCCCCTACCACCATCAGCGCCTGAAAAAAGTACTTGTTAATACTGGTCATCTGTTTCCCCGTCCCGATAATGCGGTTCATCTCAGCAACGGCCAAGATCGCGAATAAGAGATACAAGCGTTTGTCGATTGATCGTTATAAATACGGCTTCCAGTGCATCATGCGTGCAAACTCCGTTCGCTAATAATCTCTGTAATTCGTTTCGCTCCTGCGGCGTGGCCTGTTCCAATCCCGGAGCAGCGGCGATAGCGCGTGTGATGCGTGCGGGTTGCAACGCGATCTTACGACGATCTGCGGTCCCCTGATCCGCATCCTCTGGCGCAGGCTCCGCAACAACTGGGGCTGTCGCTTCCTCCAACTCGGCCTTCAACAGGTCGAGAGCGGCCAGAGTCTCGTCCTTTTCGGTTCGGAACGCTTCCAATTGGGTTCTCAGCACTTCTGCACTGGCGGCAATTGCATCCCGTTCCGCCTGTGCGGCACGTATTTCAGATTTTATCGCATCATGTTCGGCAATCGCCTCATCTCGTGCCTTTTGTGCCCCTTGCATGAGTTTCTCGGCTGTCTGCCGCGCCTCATCGCTTTCGGCAATCTGGTTGTTCAAGTCGTCATGTGTTTTCTGCAACTGCGCAAGCCCGGCCTGCAATGTATCCCGTTCCGCCTTGGCGGCCTTTGTCTGCTCCAGTACCAACTCACGGGCAGCGGTCAGATCGGCCAGTTCCGCAGTGGCGGCCTTGGTCTGATCCACAACTGCATCACGGGCACTGTTCAGATCGGCCTGCTTCGCCTCGGCAGCCTCATTTGATGCGGTTAGTTCTGACCGGGACTTGTCTATTTCTGCCAACAGATCATTAAGTTCCGCACGAGATTCTTCGGTCTTGGAAATAACATCCGCTTCATCTCGACGAAGGTTTTCGAGCTCTTTCAAAAGCTGGCTGTGCTCACCCTGAACTTTCTGAAGTTGCGTATAGGTGTCCTGCAGGCGCTTTTCGGCCTCCTGGACATCAGCCTCAAGCGTGGCGATGACCCTCCGGAAAGAGGCCGCCTTTCGGGACAGAAGTTCAACCGCATTTTCGTCTATTGATGGGTTGTCCGCAGGCTCGGACGTCTGGGCCTGCGCGTCCCGCGCAAAGCACGTTACGCACAATAATGCTGTCAAAACCGTAACTCGTAAAATCAGCAACATTACGCCAAACCTAGGAAATAGTGAGAAATTTTACCACATTCCGGCGAAAATCAAAAGAAATGTTATTTTGCAGACCTTTCAAAGGTGCTGTCAGACAAAGTCGAACCAGTCTTGGTTTAGCAAATAGGGCTGACCTTTATGGCACGAAAAGCGCGCCACTTGGCGAGAGCGGCGGACCGTGTCAGCTAGAAAATGTCTCGACTCGTGATAGATCGCTCCTGCTTGACGTGGTTGTAGACGGAGGAATGAACGGCGGCGAACATCTGCAAACTTCGCATGCGCCTGAAAAGCTGCATCGCGCGTTCTCGTCGTCGAAACGGGAGGTGCGAATTCTCAACCCGGTTGTTGAGCCACCTACCCGCCTCAACCCAAGTTCTTCTGACAAGACCCCCTAACCTGTCTGTCTCACGCCGGTTTCATCTGGCGTCACAGTCGTAGTCGATGACGTCCTGTCGCTGAACGCCCAATCCATCAATCCCAAGTTCAATTTGGTCCCCGTGCCTGAGGTACACTTGGGGTTTCAAACCCATACCTACACCAGGGGGAGTGCCCGTCGAGATTATGTCGCCCGGATGCAAGGTCATGAACTGGCTCAGATGTGACAGGCAATGGGCGACCCCATAGACCATGGTTCTTGTTGACCCGTTCTGGCGCATAACACTATTGACCTTGAGCCACATCCCAAGGTTCTGGGGATCGCCCGCCTCATCCTTTGTCACAAGCCACGGACCAATTGGGCCAAAGTGGTCTGCCGACTTGCCTTTGCTCCATTGACCAGCCCGTTCCAGTTGAAACGCGCGTTCCGAAACATCGTTGATGACGCAGTACCCCGCTACGTAATCAAGCGCGTCGGCTTCGGATACGTATTGCGCCCGCTTGCCAATCACGACGCCCAGCTCAACCTCCCAATCTGTCTTTGTTGACCCTCTCGGAATAATCACTGGGTCGTTTGGCCCGCAAATGGCCGAGGTAGCCTTCATGAACAAAACCGGCTCGGGAGGAACTTCCATACCCGACTCCGCAGCATGGTCCGAATAGTTCAATCCAATGCACATGAATTTGCCGGTTCCAGCAACGCAAGGGCCAAGACGCGGGTCACCATCGACAACGGGCAAAGTTGTCAAATCCAGTTTTCCAAGGTCAGCCAAATACGATGGGTCAAGTGCTTCGCCAGCGACATCATCGATAACACCTGAGAGATCACGGATGTTGCCGTCTCCGTCCAAAGCACCGGGTTTCTCCTGCCCTTCCGGGCCATAACGCAAGAGTTTCATGCCTGTTCCTTTGCTCGCATCAGGTAGCCGTCCAGCCACCGTCAATGAGATGTGTCGTGCCAGTGGTAAACCCTGAGCCGTCTGAGGCCAGGTAAACAACCAGTTCAGCAATTTCTTCGGCAGTGGCCAGACGCCCCATCGGCTGTCGCGCAATAAAGGCCGTGCGCGCAGTATCGTAATCTCCCATGGCCCGCATACGACCTTCTAGTGAAGGGGATTGCACAGTGCCCGGACAGATCGCATTGCAGCGGATACCTTGCGAAATGAAATCGGCAGCAACTGACTTTGTCATGCCGATCACAGCGGCCTTGGTCGCCCCATAGGAAAACCGGTTGGGAGCCGCGATGATCGAGGAAACCGCAGACGACATGTTAATGATCGAGCCACCGCCGCCATAGATCATTCCCGGCAAAAAGGCGCGCATCATTCGGAACATGGCTGTCACGTTCAGATCGACGGAAAATGCCCAGGCATCATCGTCGCAATCCAAGACGGTGTCATGTCCCACGAAACCGGCACAGTTGAACAGCACGTTCACAGGACCGATTTCATCTCTAGCCGTCGTGATGGCCTGAGGGTCGCATACGTCGAGAAGCCGCGTCGTGATACCCGCATCTGCCAACTCAACCAGTGTTTCAGCATTGATATCAGTGGCGATAACATCACCGCCCTCCGCTTGCATGGCCAGCGCCGAGGCGCGGCCAATCCCTTGCCCAGCGGCGGTTACGAGGCATTTTTTTCCTGCCAATCGGCCCAAAATCCAATCTCCCTTGGTTTCCTGGAAATTCACTCAATAGGTGGCGCGACCACCCGACAGATCGAACACAGCCCCGGTGGTAAAACTGTTTTCTCGATCACAAAGCCAAGCGATCATGTCTCCGGCTTCTTCTACCTTCAGGAAGCGATTGCGAGGGATCTTTGACAGCATGTAGTCGATGTGCTCCTCGCTCATCTGATCGAAAATCCGCGTGCGTGCCGCAGCAGGTGTAACGCAATTAATCGAGATGTCTTGCAAAGCATTTTCCTTGCCGGCGCTCTTAGTAATTGCCATGACCGCCGCCTTTGACGCCGAATAGGCTGAGGCGTTGGGATTACCTTCTTTACCGGCGACCGACGCAATGAGAACGATACGCCCATAGTTCCGTGCCTTCATGCCTGGCAGAAGTGCTCGAAGCACGTGAAAGCTCCCGTCAACATTGATGGCCTGAATCTGCTTCCAGTCTTCCAGAGGGTAAGAGTCGATCTCGACATTTGGCCCGGCAATTCCAGCGCTGTTTACCGCCATGTCCACGGGGCCCAGCTGTTCTTCGGTGGTCGCCAGTGCTTCAGAGACCTTCTCCCATCGCGAGATGTCCACGCGAACCGCCAGGGACTTGATCCCATGTTCCTCCTCAAGAGCCTTGGCCGAGGTGATTGCAAGGTCCAGATCTGTGTCCCAAAGTGCAACTGCAGCGCCTTGAGAGGCGAGCTTTCTCGCACATGCAAAACCGATACCTTGCGCGCCCCCAGTGACGATGGCGATCTGTCCTGATTTCTGCCCTGTCATTTCAACTCTCCTAAATTCCTGTGACACCAAGCTTGCGCAGTACCGATTGCGTATCCGTCACCTGGGCAACGTTCTGCGTTGCATATTCCATAGACGCGCGGTGCCACTCCGCATTCATCGTTGAACAGGCATCTTCCGGGCTGATGACGATGTACCCCTTGTCAGCCCCCGTTCGGGCAGTGTGCTCAACCGACATATTGGTCCATGCGCCGGTATTGATGAGGGTCGTGACACCACGCGCGTGCAATATCGTTTCCAACCGACTGGTATCCCAAGGCGACATGCGCGATTTCTCGACAATGAAATCTCCGGCCTCCGGCTCAAGACCCTGAACCGGTGCTGCGCCCCACGAACCTCGCAACAGTGCGTTCTCGTCAAGCACCCCCCGAAACAACGGCGCGTTCATTGTCAGGCCTGGACAACCGGGATCGACGACAAACCAGACATGAATGACCGGAATTCCCCTTGAGCGGCACGCACTTGCAAGCGAAGCGATGTTGGCGATTGTATTCTGTTCCGCGCAATGCGCAGGTGCCCCGCTTTCGGCAAAAGCCCCACCTTCGATCACGACATCGTTCTGCATGTCCTGAATGATCAATGCTGCTTTGCCCGGATCGAATTCCAGAGTTGCCGTTTTGGTAATTGCGGGCGTCACCTGCGAACTTGCATTGCGCATGAATGGTTCGACATGCGGGCCGACCTTCACCGGAATTTCATAAACTGAAGACGTGGCGCAGACGTAAAGTGTCCGCCAATCGCTACCGCCCCAATGGAAGTTGGCCGTGTTCTCCGGCACCTTTACTTTGCCCAACAGAAAGCCAGAAGGCGCATAGATCCAGATGCCACCCGGCGCAGTGACCCAAATGTTGCCCTTGGCATCACACTTCATGCCGTCAGGCACACCTTCAAGTTCCGCATCGAATATCCCCGAAGCCAGTACGCGTTCGTTGGTCAGGGAACCGTCTGCAGCCACATCGTAAACACGGATGTTCGTCTGCATCGTATCATTGACGTAGAGCTTGCTTTCATCAGGGCTGAAGCACAGCCCGTTAGGCTGATCGTACGAATAGCGATTGACCATCAGTTGTGGGGCTCCGCCGCCAGGGGGGATGCGGTACACACCCTGAAATCCCAACTCTACCTCGCGCTCGACGCCGAAACCCGGCATGCGACCATAGGTAGGATCGGTGAACCAGATCGCGCCATCTGACTGCACGACGATGTCGTTAGGGCTGTTCAACTCTTTGCCCTCGAAATGCGAAGCCAGCACTTCACGCTGGCCTTTTGGCGTGAACCGCACAACAGAGGATGTCGCGTGTTCACAGACCAACAGATTCAGGTCGGCATCATAGGTCATGCCGTTGCCCTTGTTCGAAGGCCGCATGATTTCGCTCACACCGGTCGCAGGGTCATAGCCACGGCGCACATCCCCGGGCATGTCCGAAAAGAAAAGGAACTGCTCAATCGGGTGCCAAATCGGCCCCTCCGTGAACTCGTACCCAGTCCCGATGGCTTTCGCGGGTGCGTTAACGTCGATCAACTCGGTAAACGAGCTGTCCAGCGCTTCATGTGTCATCAGGTATGCCTCCGGTGAAATGAATTGGATTTGTCCTGAGCAGCCCAGTCCAGCAGCTGCTCGCAGATGGCTTCGGTAGATGCGCCACCACCAAGTCCATCAAGGTCATCGCGAATGCGTATCAGGGCTTCGGTCTGAGGAACAAAATCTGAATTTTCTCCCAAAGGAGTCAGCCAAAGATGCTGCCAGCAAAGGCGGGACAATCTGCGAACCGCCAATTCCAGAGCCGTGGAATCGTCGCGTTCCAACCCGTCAGACAGCGTTACGACAAAGGCCCCACGTGCCATGCCAGCATAGCGCGGCACCGCAAGAAAAGCGTTCATAGTATCGCCTAGTCGAGTACCGCCATCCCAATCTGGAATGAGGGCACTGGCCCGGGCAAGCGCCTGTTCTCGATTGCGCAGCGCTAAAGCCCGAGTGACACGAGTCGTTTGCGTGCCCAGCGTAAAGACCTCGACCCTGGCATTCAGCGACTTCAGCGAATGTGCTAAGCGAAAGTAGGCATCAGTCTGGTCCTTCATTGAACCGGAAACGTCGATCAACAAGAGCACGGGGCGAATGGTCCGGATACGCGACCTTCCCGGTAACGTCAGAAGCTCTCCATCGTGGCGCACCGCCCTGCGCATGGCGCGACGCATGTCCAGAACCTCTATCTTGCGCGACTTTCGCCGGCGTCGGCTCATCCGTTGAGGAAGCATCCTGGACGCTCGGGCTCGAAACCAGTTCAGAACCTGTTCTTCGCCACCCAACAATTGCCGCTGGCTGGCCATTTCCAAACGGGTTGCCTGCTGGCCAGCCTCATTAACTTCTTCCGGTGATAGAGGATCTTCTTCCCCGCCGCGATCTTCGTTGATGTCCGTTTCATCCGCATCAACCGCCTGAGCGAGCTCGGGCAATACCCGTCCAAGAAAATGCGCGTCGAACAAGTCCTGAAACAAATCTCTGCGTTCCGGTGGTGGGCCAAACACCGCATAGGCGGCGTTTTGAATATCCCTCATCGACCTCGGCCCAAGAATTTCTACAGACTGTAGTAGAGCGATCCCCTGGTCCGGCGTAGCCAGAAACCCGTTGGCCCGAAGCAGCTGAGCAAACCCAAGAAGATGTGCCGAGGCGGCGGGGAGAGTCATCCGATCATCTCCGCCATACGAGGTTCAAGAAAACTGAGATCATCCTGATCCTTGAGCGCAACGCCGATCGAGTGGCGAAATGCCTCGGGCCAACCGTGCCCCAAGGCGTTCAGAACGGTCGCAGCCTCGGCCCATTCGATCGTCTCGGCAATTCCGGGGGGCTTGGCCAGCGGCTCTTGCCGCAGGCGGTTCACGGCAGCCACGATGGCCCGCGCGGTATCTCGTGCCACGCTTCCAGCCCGCGCCATGACGATATCGGCCTCTAGTTCGGGTTCCGGGAAATCAATCCAATGGTAGACACACCGACGGCGCAGCGCCTCGTGAAGGTCTCGGGTTCGGTTTGATGTCAGAACAATGATTGGACGGTGCAGTGCTGAAACCGTTCCGGTTTCGGGGATCGAAATCTGAAAGTCCGAAAGATACTCTAACAAAAAGGCTTCGAACTCATGGTCTGAACGGTCGATCTCGTCCACCAGAAGCAAGCTATGCCGCCCATTTCTAAGTGCCTTGAGCATGGGTCGTTCAATTAGGAAACGATCCGCGTAGATGTCAGGTTCTTCGCCTTCTCCGGCTTGACGGATCGCCAACATCTGACGCGCATAGTTCCATTCGTACATGGCACTGGCGGCATCAATCCCCTCAAAACACTGAAGGCGGATCATCTCGCGCATCAGCGCCGAAGCGAGTGCCTTGGCAGCTTCGGTTTTGCCCACGCCAGGTGCTCCCTCTAGCAACAAGGGCTTGCCGAGAGCCAGCGCGAGGTAGGCCGAAGTTGCCAGACCATCGCCCGCCAAATATTGCGCTGCCGACAGCGCCGCCTTTAAAGCTTCTGGGCTATCAATCCCGTCTATCGTGCGCTGCACAGTCACGAATTACGCCCCCTGCTGCCGCTTTTCATTAATGGCCCGCAGGATTTTCTCAGGCGTAATGGGCAATTCGTCCATCTCGACCCCCACCGCGTCGAAGATCGCATTGGCGACCGCAGGCAGAACCGGGTTCGCACACATCTCACCGGTGCCTTTCCCGCCGTATGGGCCGTCAGGTGCTGGGCGTTCGAGAATAGAAATGTCGTGTTGCGCCAGATCCCCGGGACCCGGCATCGGGTAGCTGGAAAAGCTATAGGGTCGGTGCTCACGCGATGGATAATAGGGTTCGGTGGTTTCATAGAGGGCATGGCTCAACCCCATCCATGCCCCGCCAATCAACTGCTGCTCCACCAACTTTGGGTTCAACGCCCTGCCGACTTCATAGGCCGAATTGATCCGGACATTGGACACTTCTCCTGTTTCGTCATCGACCTCGAGATCGACGATCATGGCAGTGTGCGCAAAGCAAGAAACCGTGCTCATCTCGCCGGTATCCGGGTCAACATCGGACATGGGGATCAGGAAAATCCCGCGTCCCGAAACTGATTGGCCATACTTGAACTGTGCGGCATTACAGGCATCCTGTGTCGAGATCGAATTCCCCGGCGCGCCTTTCACGTGGATGTTGCCCTGTCCATCCGTCACAAGGTCGGCGGCATTGACCTCCAACTCTTCTGCAGCGGCCTCCAGCATGATGGCGCGAGCCTCTTTGGCCGCAGCGATGACCGCGTTGCCCACCCGATGTGTACCGCGTGACGCGAAACTCCCCATGCAATGGGGGCCGGTGTCACTATCGGCGGTATCGACATACACATCTTCAACCGGCACACCCAAAGTCTCGGCCGCCACTTGGCGAGACACCGATTTCATCCCCTGCCCCAGATCGATGGAGGACAAAGCAACGGTGAACTTGCCTTCTGGATTTGAATGAACCAGCGCCTGGCTTGGATCGCCGCCAAGGTTCATGCCGATAGGATAGTTCATGGCGCAAGTGCCGCGCCCTTTGTGAATAGCCATCTCAACGTCTCCGGTTGCCGATTTTGGAATAGCGGGAGTACCGAGGACTTGGCGCTCTATCCGGTTTTTCCGTCGGGGTTGGCGATGCTTCAACTGCAGGTGCAGTTGGTGGCGGAGGCGCAGGTTGCGGCGCCGAGTGGCCAAGGGCGCTGGCCCCATAACCGCGCATTGCGGGGCTTGCCGCAACTTGTTGCTGGGCTGGCGCAGGCGTGGGCACGGGCGGTGCTACCGGTGCACTTAGCTTGCCGGAGACCGGTACATCAACGCCAACCTGAGGGATCAGGCCCGGCGCATGGTCTGCCGCCGCAATCCGCCGGGTTCCAGCCGGCAGCTTTGAGCCATCCTGCAATCGTGTTTCGGGGATCAACGCCCGCTCGCCTCCACCACCCTGCATCGAACTCATTTGCCTGTGTTCTGGCGACAAAGGGTAGTTGGCCCGCTCGGCGGCGGCGTGAATGCTCTCGATCAACGCGCAATTCCCGGCCAACCGTCGATGCGCCTTCATGTCCCCGTCGCGATAGGCGTTGATCAGGCGGAACTCGAGCGGATCCATACCAACAGCCCTGGCACATTTGTCCATATGCCGTTCAATCGCAAAATCCGCCCCGGTCACACCGAACCCCCGCATCGCGGTCGCCGGAGTGCGGTTGGTGTAAACACAGTAGAGATCTGAATGCACATTCGGGATCGTGTAAGGCCCTGGCAAGTGCCCGGTACATTTCACGACGCCATAAGAGGTCAAGCGAGTGTAGGCCCCGGAATCAAAGTATCCGGTGAACTGTCGTCCAATGATCCGGCCGTCAGCAGCAAGCCCGTCCTTGATGTACCAAACCTCGGCGCTGCGTGGTGCGCTGACCTGCATTTCCTCGGCACGGTCCAGAACGTATCGCACAGGTCGCCCCGTCAACATGGCCCCGAGAATGGCCAAGGGTTCGCACAAACCATCGACTTTGCCACCGAAACCGCCCCCCACGGTTCCGCCGATAAAGTGCAGCCTGCTGGACGAAACATCCAGCAGCTTGGCCGCCGTTCCGAGGGTGAAAAACAAGCCTTGCGTCGAGGTGTAGCAGGCCCAACGATCGTTGGTCTCTGGCAGGGCGATGGCCCCGTTTGGTTCGATAGGTGCCTGCTCGATAGGCGCCATCTGATATCGGCCTTCAACGATGTGATCCGCACGCGCAAACGCGGTTTCCACATCGCCGAAGCGCAGCTTTTGCTTGTCTGCCCCGCCGTAGAACTCGAACTTGTTGTCTGGATAGGTGACGTTGACCGATGGCGCGCCTGGCTTGACCGCCTCTTCGACATCCAGCACATGCGGCAGCTCTTCGTAGTCCACTCGCACCGCGTTTACAGCGTCATGAGCCTGCGCCTCGGTCTCGGCTATGATGGCGAGAACGGGCTCTCCCATGTATGCGACCTTGTCCACGGCCAGAACGGGCTCGTCATCCTTGCCGAAATCCAACAGGCTAAGCAGGGTATTGAGGTTCACAGGAACATCCGCCCCCCGCATGATCCGGACGACACCGGGCATGGTTTCTGCGCGACTGCTATCGATGTTGCGAATGCGAGCGTGGTGGTGGGGGCTGCGAACACATCTGATGTGCAGCATTCCGTCAAAACGGTGATCATCAAAGAACGGCGACCGTCCGGTGACATGACCAAGGATATCCTGCCGGCGTGTTGGCTTGCCGACTTCGTTCAGATCATCGTCGCGCTCATCCGCAAAAAGGTCCTTTCGAAACTCTACACTCATGCGCGTGCCCCCCGCTCTTGCGCAGCAACTAACTGGATTGCATCGATAATCGGTTCGTATCCGGTGCAACGGCACAGGTTGTCCGAGATCGCTTCGATGATGTCGTCCCGATCCGGGTTCGGGTTGCGGCGTAAGAGCGACCTCGCGGCTACGATCATGCCCGGCGTGCAGTAACCGCACTGCGCGGCAAAGCCATCCATGAAGGCGGTTTGCAACGGGTCCAGCTGTTCTCCGGATAGCCCGGCCAGGGTTTCGACTTCGCGCCCCTGAACATTCTGAGCCAAGGTCACACAGGACAGGACAGTCTCGCCGTCCACGCTGACCATGCAGGCCCCACAACCGCCCTGACCACAGCCGAATTTCGGTGTCAGGTCGCCTATCTTGCCTCGCAAGACGCCGAGCAGGTTATCAGCCTCATCGGCAAACACAGCTACATCCGAGCCATTCAACCGGAATTGAAGTGGAAGTTGAGCCATGCCTTATCCCCCTCCCATCTGAGTGAGTGCGCGCCGCAAATGAACTTGCACCATCTGTTCCCGATACCAGCCACTTGCGATCGCATCGGTACGTGCCTCGATCCCTCGAAGTGAGTCCGAGACAACGCGTTCGATTGTGGAATCGTCCAGCCGCGAGTTGCTCAGTGCGCGCGCCGCGCTTGTCGAAAGACAAGGTCGGTCCGCCACACCACCAAGCGCGACGCGTGCTTCGCGGAGACGTCCGGCCGAGTGGTCCAGATGAACGGCCAGTGTCACGATGGCTGGTCCGCGCGGGTTCATGCGGGACATCTTGTGAAACATCACCTGCCCTTGTGGACGACGAATGTGTATTGAGCGGACAAGCGGCGGCGGCGTGCCAAGTTTGTCAAACAATGCCTCAATTGCCACGGGGCGGGATCCGGATTGACCACCCAAAGTTACCTCTGCGCCGAGTGACAAAAGAAGAACGCCCAGATCGCCGTATGGCGCGCGTGCAAACAGATTGCCGCCCACAGTTGCCATGTTTCGAATGGCTGGACCGCCCACACACCGGGCTGCCGCGTGTAAGAACTTCAATTCAGGTCTCGCGAGAATTTCGGCCATGGTGACGCCAGCCCCGATGGAGATGCTGGCACCACTTGACGAGATTTCCGTCAGAGCCGGATCACCCACCCGCACGAGCTTGCGAACCTTGGGATCCCCTGCATTGACCCTCTGCATGAGGATCGTACCGCCTCCGAGCATCCACGCGGTCTTGTCCGACGATAGGAGGCGTGCGGCGCTTTCGGTCGTTGAAAGGCTACTCACTTGAACTGTCATGTTACTCCACCTCGTCCCGAATGGCCTGAAAGCCGGCCAGTTGAATGTCGTTTCCAACAAGTTCTGCCAGTTGGGCGCCCTGCCCCTTTGGAGCCGTGAACTGCGCCTTCCACTCCCAAAAGCACCTGTCACCGTCCGTCACCGGTACCAGTCGGACATGAGCGACATAGTTCAGCAGCGGGATGGGGGTGTCTTGAAGGCAATAGGAAAAGGCTGTTTCGACATCGCTAAGGCTGAGAAGCCTTTCCCGCAAGAAAGATCCATCCCCCAGATGGAAGGCACGCACACATCCAACCTTGTCTGGCGGCACTCCCCGCTCGATCTCGCTGTCAGCGACAGCGGGATGCCAACGGTCGTGGCCGTTGAAGTCGCGCAAGAGATCCCACACCTGATCGATCGGCGCACGCAGCACAGTACTGTTGGCAACCCGGATCATGACCCCTGTCCGAAATGCCGTTTGAGAGCATCAAAGCCAACCTGGAAAACGTCGTTGCCAATCCCGTCGACAAGATCCTGCTCGTCTTCTTCCGCGCAGTCGAACTCGGCCGACCACTCGGCGAAGGTGCGATTGCCGTCGGTAATGGGCGTCAGACGCAAAGTTGCGACATAGCCGGTCAATGGCATGGGAGATTCAAGTATCGTATAGGTCGTCGTCATGTCGTAGTCGGACAAACCCACCAGTTGCTCCGTGATCCTGTCTCCGTTTTGCAGGCGAAAGTCGCGTATACACCCTACCTGGTCCGGATGAAGTCCGTCTTGGATACGGCTGTCCCGGACGACGGGATGCCACCGAGGCAGTCCGTTGAAATCGCGTATCTTTTCCCACACATCACCCGCTGAAGCGGGGATAATGCTGCTGACAAAAACACTGGCCATGGTTGCGGTTCCTTACGATTTCTTGTCCGACGAGTCCGAAGACTTAGGCGCCTCGGGAGCCGAAGATTTCGACAGGGTGTTGAGGTCGCGCGCCTCGCGGATCAGCCCGCCCATCTTGGCCAAGCTGCCGCCCTCGATGCCGATCTCGGACAACAAGCTGTCGATCATCGGAGCCTGAACCCGATAGCGAAGCGCAGAGTCGATCACCTCGTCGGTGGTGTTTTTGGCTCCACCGCCTGTGCCGCCTTCTCCTATGCCGCCAAGGTGCATGATCTTGATGTCGTTGATCTTCTCCATCGGTTTGACCGAGGCAGAGACGATACCCTCGACATGCTCCAGCATCTTGCGGCGGAAGATCGACTGGCGTGCCTCATCCGTCAGGATGTTCTCGGCTTCATTGATCAGGCGTTGAGCCTCGGCATTCACGGCAGCCGTGATCTTATCGCTTTCTGCTATGATCTTGCGGGCCTTGGCGTCCTTCTCAGCCAAGGTCAACTCGACCTTGCTTCGGCGATCAGCCTCTTCAGTTGCACGGGTGGTCCGGACGGCCTCTTCGGCTTCTGCCACTTTGGCACGGGCCTCTTCCGATGCAATCTGGGCAGCAGCCTCTTCCAGCGACTTTTTATAAACCGCGATAGCCTTGTCCAGTTCGGCCGTTTCCACACTCTGGTCACGTTCGATTTCTTGCGAAAGCCGGTCACGCTCTTGCAGGATACGCGCCTCGTCAAGCACTCGCTCGCTGGCGATGCGGGCACGCTCGACTTCTTCACGGGCGGAAATCTCTGCCTCTCGCAACAAGCGCTGGCGGTCGACTTCAAGCTGTTCCAATGTCTTGCGACGTTCTAGCTTGGCCGCTTCAACAGCCTGGTCACGATTGACATCAAGAACTTCGCGCGAGCGATCGGCCTCAATTCGCTCCTTCTCCTGCGCCAAGTCTGTATCGACTTGCAGCTTCTCAAGCTCTCGACGCGTGTTCAGTTCTGCGACCTGCACCTTTTCGTCGCTTTCAATCCGGGCCTCACGCGTCACGCGCTCGGCCTCGATCCGCTGCTCCTCCAAGGCCTTCTGCTGAGCAATCCGGGCTGCTTCAACAGCTTCTGCTGCTGCAATCTCAGCTTCTTCGTCGGCGCGGTTCTTGGCAATCTCGGCGGCACGAGTCTTGCGTTCTGAGCTGATCCTTTCGTCGGCGATCTGAGCGTCTCTTGCGATCTCCGCTCCCGCAACTTTGCCTTCCTGTTGTATCCGCTCCAGATCCACGGCCTCGCGGGTCGCGATTTCCGCTTCCTCCACTTCCTTGCGCTGTTTCAGTTCCAGTTTGCGAACTTCCAGCTCCGAGAGAATGCGGGTCTCGGAAATCGACTTTTCCTGCGCGATGCGATTGCGTTCGATGGCCTCATTCGACGCAATTTCAGCGGCCTGACTTTCTGCAATCTTCTCTGCCTTTTCGCGCGCAATTTGGGCCTGTTGGTCTGCGCGATGGGTTTCGATATCGCGTTCCTGTTTCAAGCGCGCCAATTCCGCCTCAAGCTCAATCTCCAGCGCCCGCTTTTCGCTTTCAAGGTTGCGATTACGGATCAGGATTGCCGTTTCTTGCTCGATATCGTTTCGTGTCTTGCGACGTGTCTCGATCTCATCAATCAGCTTGGTCAAACCCTCGGCATCGAACCGGTTGGACGGGTTGAAGTATTCAAGCCCTGTCTGGTCAATGTCGGTGATTGCAACGGATTCCAACTCGAGCCCGTTTTCCGCCAACGCGAGATGCGCACTTTCCTTGACGCGGGACACATAGGTTGAGCGTTGTTCATGGATCTCTTCCAGATCCATGGATGCCGCAACTTCGCGCAGCGCCGATACGAACTTGCCCGACAACAGGCCGTGCAATTGTTCCTGGTTCATTGTCCGCTGACCCAAAGTCGTTGCGGCAATCGAGACAGCTGCATCGGTCTTTTGCACTCTTACATAAAAGTCCGCCATCACATCGACCCGCATGCGGTCCTTTGTAATCAGAGCGTTCTCGCCACCGCGCTGCACTTCCAACTGCAAGGTGTTCATGTTCACTGGTGTAACGTTGTGAATGATCGGCCAGACGAAGGCACCGGCGTCGATAACGACTTTCTCACCCAAAAAGCCGGTCCGAACAAAAGCGGTCTCTTTTGTGGTCCGTCGATACAGCCAATTCAAAACCCAATAGATTATGGCGACAGCGATTACGGCCACGATGAGCCAGGATACAAGCTGTCCAATCAATTGCCCTGTCATGTCCTTTACTCCCTCAGTCTTGCGCTACCGCCATGGCGATATTCTTGAATTCCTGTGTGGTCTTGGTCAGAGCGACTTCGGATGGAAGCCTTTCCATCGAACTCGCTCCGTAGAACCCGTGACAATGTTCCGTGTGTTGAAGCACGTATTCCGCATCAGTCGGCATCGAGATCGGTCCGCCATGGCAGAGCACGATGGCGTCTGGGTTGACCTCAAGGGCGGCGGCAGCCCAGTCGTCAATCAGCCTCGGAGCGTCCTCTATTCTGGACGCAGTTCCTGCTCCGATTGCCCCACCAGTTGTCAGCCCGAGATGACAAACGATGATGTCCGCGCCGGCCTCGGCCATTGCCCGAGCATCGTCGGCGGAGAACACGTATGGCGTGGTCAGCAAGCCACGCTCAGCGGCCATTCGGATCACGTCGACTTCCTTGGAGTACGACATGCCGGTTTCTTCGAGATTTACGCGAAACTGTCCGTCAATAAGGCCAACTGTCGGAAAGTTCTGAACGCCTGACAGGCCAAGCCTCTCAATTTCATCAAGCAAAAGCTCCATGTCGCGGAACGGATCGGTGCCGCAAACTCCTGCCAAGACGGGCGTATGCGTCACCGCGCGCAGCACCTCTTTTGCCATCTCCAGCATGATTGCATTGGCATCCCCATAAGGCATCATCCCAGCAAGAGACCCCTGCCCCGCCATGCGAAAGCGGCCAGAGTTGTAGATCACGATCAGGTCAATCCCACCGCGCTCTTCGCATTTCGCCGACAAACCGGTCCCTGCACCGCCACCGATGATTGGTGTTTTGCTGTCCCGCATGGAACGGAACTTTTCCATGAGTTTCGAACTCTCAAACCGTGGCATGGGCAAGTCTCCTTTCTTGGCGGTCCGGCTTTGCAATCGTCGCGAGTTGCCGGGTTACCTCTTTGGCGAAGGCCGGCGAATTGATGTGATGTGGCACCCGCACCAATTTCCGTTCCGAAGTTTCGTGAACCACCTCTTCCAGTGCCTGGAACAAGGCATCATTTGCTGCGGGGTCGTGGAAGGGCTGCCCAGGGGCATCGAGAGCGGACAGGCCTCCTTCTGGCAGAAAGAAGCGAACCGGGCCCTGCATTTGGTTCAGCTTGTTGCCGATCCATAGCCCCATTTCCCGACATTCTTCTGCCGTGCTGCGCATCAAAGTGACCTGCGGATTGTGCTGGTAGAACACCCGGTCTCTGAAGCGTTCCGGTATGGTTTCCGGCGCACCGAAATTCACAGTATCAAGCGCGCCACAGGCACCTAGGTAGGGAATGCGCCGATGTGTCAGTACATCCAGTCGACTTTCATCAGCCGCCAACACGCCTCCGGCGATCATGTCCGCAATCTCGGTCGTCGTGATATCCAGAACTGTTCCGATAATGCCCTGTTCGGCCAGCGCTTCCATGCTGCGTCCACCCGAGCCGGTGGCGTGGAATACGAGGCACTCGTACTGCGCCTCAAGCGCTTCGGTCAGATGGGTGACGCAGGGCGTCGTTATCCCAAACATTGTCAACCCAAGCACTGGTTTGTCACTGAACCCGGCGTTCTCAGCCTCTCGTTCGCGGTCGCGCACCATTCCGCCCAGCGCATTGGCACCGTTGGCGAGCACCTGCCGCGTAATCCTGTTCAAACCCTGGATATCCGCCACCGCGTTGATCATGGTGATATCTGAGCCGGCCACATAAGGGGCAACATCCCCAGCTGCGACGGTCGAGATCATGACTTTCGGCACGCCCACCGGCAGCTCTCTCATGGCAGGGGTTGCCAGCGCGGTACCTCCGCTGCCTCCCGCAGAGATAATGCCTGCAATGTCATTGCGCCTTGAGACCCAGTTGCGGAAGGCTTCGGACATCGCCGCAACACTTTGACCGCGATCCGTCCCCATACCTCTGCCGCGTCGTCCCGAAGCCGCGATTTCATGGGCAGGAAAGTCAGCCGCAGAAAAGCCCTCACGCGTGGACAAGTCCACCGTGCGCACATTCAAACCCTGCTTACGTAGGATGTCGCGGATAAAGGTGAGTTCGCGGGCCTTGGTGTCCATTGTGCCGGCCACCAGAACAAGCCCGCCTCGCGACGGAAGAGCATGCGGTCGGATCAGGGAAGCGTCCGGCGTCTGCGGCATCGGCTCTGCAGTCACAGGCCGTGATTTGCGCATGATCTCCGACACGCTTGCCGGGCGCGACCAACGCGTTGGCACACTTGGGTTCGACATATAGACGAACCGGCTCGAACGAGGTGCCGCAGCCCCCTCTTCCACATCAGAAGAAAGCGCTTCTTCGTCGTCATCGTGGGCGTGACGCCCTACCCCCAGCAAGCTCTGCTGAAGGTCAATATCCGTTGAAAGCCGGGTGGCATCGATCAACCGGTTGATCCGGCCGTTGAGCATAATCGCCACCGTATCCGATACCGAGGTCGCAACCCCAATGTTCTGCTCGATGACCAATATATCCATCTCGCCCTGCGCGGCGAGAGAGATCAGCATTTCGGTCACCTGATCGACGATTACCGGAGCCAGCCCTTCGGTCGGCTCATCCATGATCAACAGGCTGGGGTTGGAAAGCAAAGCGCGGGCAATCGCCAGCATCTGCTGCTCTCCGCCCGAGAGCTGTCCGCCACCATTTTGCTTGCGTTCGGCCAGACGAGGAAACACGTCATAAATGCGTTCAGGTGTCCACGAACCCTTCCCACTTCCCAGCATCTTGAGGTGTTCGTCCACCGTCAGCGAAGGCCACAGCCGACGCCCCTGGGGAACATAGGCGATCCCCATGCGCGCGATGGAGCCGGGATCGCGGCCCAGCAACGGCGTGCCTCCAAAATTTATGGAGCCTGATCGGGCCGGAATGAGCCCCATAATTGTCTTGCACAACGTGGTCTTACCCATCCCGTTGCGCCCGACCACGGACAAAACCCCACCGGGCAACGTCAGATCAACGCCCTGCAACGCATGGGACGCACCATAAAAGACGTTGAGACCGCGAACGTCCAGCGCCGGGGCAGAGTTCCGATCAGTCATGGCCCCCTCCCAAGTAAAGCGCTTGCACCTCAGGATCGTTTTCGATTTCGTCTGGCGCGCCGTCCTTAAAGATCTTCCCGTTGTGCATCATCGTCACACGGTCAGCGACGCGCAGAGCAACATCCATGTCATGCTCGATAATCACGTAGCCCATATGTGCCGGGAGTCGCCCGAGAATGGACACCAGATCTTTGCGTTCCGACGGGGATAGACCAGCCGCCGGTTCGTCCAAAAGCACCAGTCGCGGCGCTCCTGCCAGAGCAAGCGCAATCTCAAGCTGGCGTTGCTGGCCATAAGACAAGTCAGAAACGGTCGCCTCGCGAACGTCATCCAGATGGACAATGTCGATCAGGTTCTCTGCGGCGTGCATAAGTGCGTCATCGTCATTGGCCCGACGCATCGAGAACCGACCGCGCGAAACCCCACGACAGGCGAGATAAACGTTGTCACGCACGGACAAACCATCGAACAAAAGGGAAATCTGGTAAGTCCGGCGCAACCCCCGGCGAATGCGTTCATGGGCTGGAAAAGCCGTGACGTCTTCACCAAAGAACATCACGCTACCACTCGTTGGGGGGAAATCGCCCGTGATACAGTTGAAGAGTGTGGTTTTTCCGGCTCCATTCGAACCCAGCACCGCGCGGCGTTCTCCTGGCCGAATGGACATAGTGATGTCCGTCAAAGCACTAAGAGCTCCGAATTTTTTCGTCACACCGCGCAACTCCAACGCGTATTCGGTTCCGATGTCTTGTTTAAGGCTTTGCTCAGACATCGACCTTGCCTTCCGTCGCGCCCAATTCTTTCCGCTGGAGACGGAGCTTTGGAGCAAACTTGTTCCACAGCCCGCAAACACCATCGGGGGACCAATAGACGATGATGAGGAAACCCAACCCAACCAGCAGTTTGAAGCGTTCGCCACTCAGGTTTACGGCGACCAAAAAGTCCAAAGCATAGGTGCGCAACACAACGTAGATCAAAGCGCCGATAAATGGGCCGATGGGAGTGTTGATGCCCCCGATCACGGCAATGACCAGAATGTCGATAACAGGGCCGATCGCAGCGGTACCGGGGGAAATCTGCCCATTCGACCAAGTCAGAAGGATGCCTCCAACGGCAGCCAGGACACCGGAGAAAGCATAAGCCGCAATCCTGTGTGCATTGACCGAATATCCAAGGGCGGCCATCCGGCGAGGGTTATCCCGAACCCCTTGCAGAGCCAGTCCAAAAGGCGTGCGCGACACATAGACAACGGCAAAATATCCGGCGGCAGCCCAGAAAAGCGAGAGGTAGTAGAACGCAGTTGGTGAACGCCAGTCGATCCCAAAGAGATGCGGTGGAAGTACGCCGTTGAAGCCAGTGAACCCATTGAAAATGGTGTAGTTCTGGCGTGTGAAGTAGAAGAACGCGGACGCGATCGCCAGCGTGATCATGATGGTATAAATACCCTCGGTTCGCACCGCCAGCGCCCCTGTCAGAACGCAAAACAAGGTGGCAATCAGGATTGCGGCGATGACCGACAGGTACCACGGCCAGCCCATGCTGATTTCGGCCACACCGCTGGTTCCAAAGATCGCCACACAATAACCCGCGACCGCCGCAACAGTCATCTGCACCAAACTGACCATGCCGCCGTATCCGGCAAGGAACATCAGGCTCAGTGAGATCAGACCCAGCACAAAGGACCAGCCGAACACCTGATACTGGATAAAATCTCCGGTGAATGTGGGGACTAGCAACAAAAGTATGGCGACAGCCCAGACCCGCGGAGGCACGGCACTAAGCCTGCGACCAAGCTCACTCTTGTGGGCGTTCGTGGTGTCAGTTGCAGAGATCGTTTCAGATTGGGCCATGGCTCAGCCCTTCCCCATGAGGCCTTGGGGCCTGAAAGCCAGCACCAGAACCATGATCAGGAAAGTCAGAACGACCGCATAGGTCGGCATGTAAACCGAGCCGAATTGTTCGGCCAATCCCACAAGCAAAGCGCCAAGCGCAGCGCCAGGAATTGAGCCCATGCCCCCAACGATCACCACCACCAGCGAAGAAAGCAGGAAACGGGTGTCTTCTCCCGGGGCCATTGACTGAAATGTCCCGCCCACGACACCAGCCATCCCCGCGAGGCCTGCGCCAAATGCAAAGACACAGATGAAAACCAACTGTACACGGACACCTGACGCCGACAGCATCTCGCGATCGTCAACACCTGCGCGCACATACATTCCGATGCGGGTGCGGTTCAGGATGAGCCACATCCCAAGCCCGATCACGACCGCAGCAAGAAGTATGGCCAGACGCACGGCCGGATATTTTAGGAAGATCGGAGCACCTGTCGAGCGTTTCACCCCAGTTTGGATGAAAGTCTCAATCGGACCAGACAGCATATCTGGCGCAAGGATTTGGTAAAAATCACCGCCCCAAACCCACAGCATCAAGTCCGCCAGAACGATCGAAATGCCGATGGTGATCAGGGTCTGTTGCAAGTCCTGCCCATCAAGGTGCCGGAACACGAGGACCTGAAGGACCAGGCCAAGACATGCGATGGCCAAAAAGGCAGCCGGGAAAGCCAGTAACCAAGAACCGGTCAGGGTTGCCACTTCGTAACCAATGTACCCCCCCAGAAGGTACAAAGACCCATGTGCAAGGTTCACATTGCGCATCAAACCAAAAATCAACGTGAATCCTGATGCGACGAGGAAATAAAGTGCGCCCAGGGTAATGCCGTTCAATAGAGCATTCACAAAGACTTTCTTCTTGCCGATTACCGCTATGAGTTCAGGTGGCCAGATGGCAAAGATCAGCCACAAAAGAACGAAGGCCGCGATCGCTAAAATCGCCGACCAGATCGGGTGCCTATTCCAGAACGCGCTCATCCCGCGCTCCGGCCCTGCGCTATCCACCCCTCACCTTTCATCCTGCGTTCCTCCCAAGTCTAAGCTTTGACTTAGGATCGCAGATTCAGGTCGATTTGGATTTACCGCACAGTCTCATGGGATAACCGCCACTCCGAAATTCCGGTCCGGAATTCTAGGTTGGCGCCCCGAATCAGATGAAGGACGCCACGCGCCGATAGTGCGAGGGAGCCAGCCCCACGTTCGACGAAAAGAACCGGGAAAAACTGGCCTGCGAGGAAAACCCCAGGTGCTCAGCGATCGAATTTATCGTCTTGCTCTGATCGGACAGATCATTCAACGCAGTCTCGACTCGCAGCGTGTTGAGATACAGGTTCGGCGTCAGACCCGTCTGCTGCTTGAATAGCTTGTAGAAATGCGGTCTCGACAATCCGGATTCATGCGCAATGCCATCCAGGATCATGGTTTCCCCAATGCCTTCTCGCATGAGCTGAATGGCCCGCCGGACCCGAAAATCCGAAACTGCTATCAGTTCGATCCCTCGATCCAGTGCTTCAGCTTGTTTCCAGGACTCATCGTAACACTCTTGAGTAAGCTCATAGAGATAACCGTCAATCAAATCAGTCTCTTCGTTCAGAAACAGAAGATTGATCAGCTTGTTTACATAGCCAGCAATCTTTGCGGTCCTATAAAAGAAGTTGCTGCCGAACTGTAGGCCCGGACGCGGATTCCGGGCAATCTCAGAATACCAGATGGGCTTGATGTAGAGCACAAGGAACATCGACGGTGTTCCCAATTCACTAGGTGAAAAAGAGTGTGGCTGCCATGGTGAACACGCGACAACGGTTTCAGGGTTCAACTCGTATGGCGTCTCCATGACCGGCATTTGCGAAAAGGGGCCGTCCACGTAGAAAGTCAGGTGCCCCTCGCGGTGCGCGTGAGTCACCATCGGATCTCTGAGATTGTAGATTGCAACACGACCAAACGGGCCGTGATAAACAGCAACTGCGTCTCCCATAAATCAGCCCTCCCCTGGCTGCTTTATCAGATTTTGAGACCAATTCGGGCCTAAAAATCCACATTTTGCAAGTTTCCCGTTTTCTCACGATTTCCGAACTTGCCAAAATGCAAGCCGTCACCCCCGAATTTTTCGGGGGTGACGGATACGGAATCTAGGTAGATCCCTTGCGATTTTGTTGGCTCGGATCAGAACCACTTCTTGCAGACTGGTGTTTCCCTGCTGGGTGTGCCGATCTCGGCCGAGAAGACTTCCGGATCCAATCCCAAGGTCTGGGATACACCGTCAATCTTGGCCACCAGCTGGGTTGCCAGCTCGCCATTACCAACCTCGACAACCTCGGTCACAAAGTTCGAACCTATGGCCTGACGATTTTGGTCAAGGGTGATCTTGCCGTTCGGCGCGTCTAACTCCAGATCCATCAGAGCCTGACGGAACGCTGCGTGGCCATCCGACAGATCACCATTCACGGCCTCAAGTGCCTGGATCATGGCATTGGTCGAGTTGTAGTAACCTGTTGCCAGCAACGAGGGCGACGGGAAGCGTTTTTCCGGCGGCCAAGCGTCTTGATAATCCTTCACAAATGCCTGCCATTTGGGATCATCCCAAGTGTCGGCCTGCGGACCAGAAGATGGGGTGCCAATAAGAACTTCCTTGGCGCGCCCCTTCGAGCTCAGAACCGTGCCATCAACCATGATGGTACCGCCAATCAGATTGGCATCGCCACCTGCCTGAAGGTACTGGTTCAGGAAGTTGACTGCGTCACCGCCGCCAAGACCTAGGTAGATCGCATCCACATCGTCCGGCAGCGCCGCAATGATCGATGCAAAGTCTTTGGTTCCAAGTGGCACCCACAGGCGTTCCGTGATCTCACCACCAGCAGAACAGAAGTCCATCGCGAAACCGAGAAGGTTCGTGTAGCCAAAGGAATAGTCTTCGGCCACGGTCGCGACCACTTCCCATCCCTTTTCATTAAAAACGTAGCTTCCCAGACCCATGCCCCACTGAGCACCATCCATGTTGAACCGGAAGAAGTTCTCCGAAGGCTCAACCATCGTGGTTTCTTGAGCCCCGGAAATCCCGTTGATGAACGTCACCTGAGGCTGGGTTTTGGAATAGTCCCTTAGGGCGATCCCTTCCGAACCTGAAAGCGGTCCGACAACGATGTCCACGCCATCTTGCTCAACAACCTTGCGCGCAGCGCGAAGTGCGCTCTCCGGGCTGGCATCCGTCGCTCCGATGAATATCTCAAGGTCGCGTCCAGCAATCTTGTGCCCCGCTTGTTCCAAGGCCAGCTCAAAGCCGCGTTTACTGTCCTCACCCAGTATTGTGTAAGTACCTTCAAGGGTCGCCAGAAAACCAATTTTTAAGGTTTCCGCCACCGCCGACCCCGCGACCATCTGCACTGCAAATGCGGTCGTTGCTGCGAGCATGCTTACTCTTAACTTCATTGTCTCCTCCCATATGCGTCTCCACAGAATCCAAGCCGCTATGAGCGCTCAGAAATGCCGGGTTAGGATGACAGTTCATGGGTATTTGGCCATTTTCCGATTTAAGCCCATTTAACTCAGGGTCTCATTTTTGTCTGGAAATGCATGTCAGCTTTGGACACTTGGATCTGCGCCCGGCAAGTGCACATAGACGCTCCAGGGGCTCGTCGCTGACCTGCTAGCCCGCATCTCTCAGCAATGTAGAGAAAGGCACCCGAATACCGATCATAGCCTCAACGACCGCTGTGCGGGCAAAGCTGCCGTCCAATTCCATCCGTCAAATGCCCGTCCTCTAACTGCCCAAAAACCTTACTTAATAGAACCACTGATCGAGCAAATGAGTTTTGCGAACTGTTGAAGTTGTTTGAGTAACGCCGTCCAAAAATTTGTCCAGCACGGCAGCTTCGATGATGTTCCAAGCAAAAAAACTCGTCAATGCAGAGCGTTAAGAGGCTTATTCGGTGCGATCTCTCTCGCATGGAAGTGTCCGGAGTCACATCCGTTAGCGGACGTGCCGTCTGATTGAATGATCCAGTTCACTAAAGCTTCCGTAAACATCATCAGTTCCGAGCAATCGGAAGCAGATTGCCGCTGCCAAAGGAAGCAACGTTCACCTTTGGTGCAAAAACAAAACTGCTGGGGAGTATCATCATGTTCTTAAAAAACCTTCTATCAAACGTCTTCGACAGGCTGTTCGGAAAGCCACCCGAGCCGCCGATGCCTGAACCCCCGGTGGAAGAAACGCCCATGGACACCATCGCGTCTATCGCTTCCGGCAACGACAATTTCGAAACCCTCGTTGCCGCGCTTCAAGCAACAAACGGGATTGACGGCCTGCTGGACGTGGCATTGGATCCGAATGCGGATATAACTGTCTTTGCCCCGACTGACGCTGCCTTTGCTGAGCTTGCCAAGAGCCTTGGCATCGATGTCGCGGCCGTTCTTGAAAAAGACCCGGCTGACGTCGTTGATGCGGACGTCGCTACTGCACTTGCTACTGTATTGGGCGCCGACGTGGTAAGCCAGGTACTCAAATATCATGTCAAAGTCGGTGGTGCTTCTCTGGCAGAGCTCGAAGAGGCTGGTTCTGTCAACACACTGGTCGATCTTGACGGGCTGGCCACCAGCTTTGACGTCAAAGATGGTGAATTGATCGACGCGGACCCTGAGCTCGAAAACCCTGAAGTGATTGAAGGTCTGACCGACATTGCGGCCAGTAACGGCACAATTCAGGCCATTGATCGGGTTCTATTGCCGTTGGATGTCGCCGAGGTGATTGCACAACCGACCATTGCCGACATTGCAACCGGAAATGACAACTTTGAAATCCTGACGGCCGCATTGGTCGCTACAAACGACATTAACGGCTTGTTGGACGCTGCGGCGTCCCGGAATGCCGATGTTACGGTCTTTGCGCCGACAGACGACGCATTCATTGCGTTGTCCGATAGCCTCGGAATTAATGTTGCCGAAGTGGTTGAAAAGGCACCAGAGGACGTGGTGGATGCCGATTACGCAACTGCTCTGGCGACCGTTCTCGGCGCTGAAACTGTGTCAGACGTTCTGAAGTACCATGTGTTGGGTGGTGGCCAGCGTGTTGATGGCCTACAAGAGGAAAAGGTCCTTGGAACACTTCTGGACGGTGCGACGCTTGTCATTGACGGCAACAAAGTGGTTGACGCAGACCCGCAGATATCAAATCCAGAATTGATAGACGGGCTGACGGATATCGAAGCCGCCAATGGTCAAATACAGGCGATAGATGCCGTACTTCTTCCATTCGATCTTGATCCGGAGCCGTTAAAGCTCAAAGGATCGCGGAGTGATGACGTTCTTGAAGGCGGCGGTGCCAATGATAAGCTTTGGGGTCGCTGGGGCGATGATGTCCTGAGTGCCGGTGACGGACACGACAGACTTGCAGGTGGCGCTGGTAACGACACTCTGATCGACGGTGGCGGCAACGATAAATCGTATGGCGGTCGTGGCGACGACACTTTCATTGATGGCGCCGGCAATGACAGATCGTTTGGCGGCCGCGGAAATGACACCTTTATTGATGGCGAAGGGAATGACTTCTACAGCGGAGGATTTGGGGCAGACAGCTTCGATTTCACGAACATCGAAGGAGACAACAAAGTAGCCCGTTTCGACTCCCACGACGAGCTAATCTTTTCGTCGGATGATTTTGGATCGGCGCAGGACATTGCCAACGCAGTTGAGTTGGTAAGAGGAGGTTCCTTGATCGAGATCGAAGACAAGGGATCAGTGCTCATTTCTAATGTTTGGCATCTTGACGTCGACGACTTTCAAATCGTGTAATTTACGGGTCGACGCCGACACATTGGGGGGCTGAAAACAGTAGCCCCCCTCTTCTACGGCCAAGCGTTCTTGATTTAACGTTCAGTAAGCTTCCTTTCGCACGCACTAGAAACTTTTTGTCTTGGCAAAGTGCGCGAGGAAGGACTTCGGCTCGGCACTCTACACCTGAGCTATGCCCACGTTCAAATCGGCGAACACTTTGCGCTGGTAAATCCTTGCAGCTATTACCTCTTTGCTGTTGCAAAAAGCAGACGTGCGCTAATCCATTCTGCATCGTCCGAACTGGGTTCTCAGCAGACATTCGAAAGTTCACAATAAGGAGGAACGTCCCTTATACGGACAAATCTGCCGTTCGAAAGAAGATCCGAATGCCCTATGTGCTTCCGTTTGCTGCTATTCAAGTTCTGCTAGTTTCGTGCCACAACTAGGCATCAAAAAGAACACACCCTCGGGAGATGTTCAAATGCCAATAGTAAAAAGCGGCCATTCGCCTTCAACCCCCTTGAGGCTATAGCTGCCTTTTTCGTTGAACTGGAATTTTGATCCAACCACTAAGTCCCTGACGGTACGTGAGGCCCAGATTTCATTTGATTTCGCCTGCTCCAACACCCTTGCTGCAATGTGGACAGCAACACCTCGAACATCACCGTCTTTCAGCTCGACTTCTCCAGTATGAATACCTGACCGGAGTTCAATTCCCAATCGTTCCATGTGTGAATTCACCGCAAATGCGCAATCGATGGCGCGCGCGGGGCCGTCAAATGATGCCAGAAATCCATCACCCGTGTTTTTTGCGATCTGTCCTTGAAACCGGTTGATCTCGGTCCGCATCACCGTGTTGTGACGATCCAGGAGATCTGTCCAGCGGCGATCTCCCATTTCTGTTGCATGCCTGGTTGAGTCCACAATATCGGTGAATAGGACCGTTGCCAGCACGCGGTCAGGTTCCGTAACAGGTCGCTTTCCGGTTAGAAATTCCTGAACTTCATCCACAATCGAATCTGAGTCGCCAACCCACCACAAATGGTCGTCCCCATCCAGTTCGACGAACTTTGCCGAGGGAATGTGTTGCGCAAGATACCGCCCCTCCTCTGGGTGAACTGCCTGATCTCCCGAGCGGTGCAGAACCAGTGTCGGCAAATGCACCGTTGGCAAGATATCCCGAACATCGATCTGTAAATTCATGCGGAACACATTGATGGCAGCACTCGGGCTCGCGCCCAATCGCAAGTATTTGGCCCACCACTGCTGAAAGATCGGATCATCGGCTACCGTAGGTGCCCAAAATTCGATGCCAATCGGGCCACCCCATTCGTTTCGCAAACCTTCTAACCAGTCATCCGTTTCCTTGCCCAATTTCTCGGCCCAAGGATAATCAGGAGCCCAGGAACCTTTTGCGATACTACCATACAGGATCAATGCAGACGTGCGCTCGGGGTACGTTGCAGAGAACAGAATACTCATTGGGCCGCCCTCAGAGATACCCCAAAGCGCCGCTCTTTTAGAGCCGGCCGCATCCATCACTGCCCGAACGTCATCCATCCGTTGTTCTAAAGTAGGAATTCCTGAAATTCGGTCGGAAAGCCCTGTGCCCCGCTTATCGAACAAAATTAGCCGAGAAAAAGACGCCAGACGTTGGAGAAACCGACTAAAGGCCGGATCTTCCCAAGTCTGCTCAAGATGAGAGATGAACCCCGGCACGATCAGCAGATCAAGCGGCCCGGACCCTACCACTTGATAAGCAATGCTTACTTCGCCACTTTGCGTAAATTTTGTTTCAGGTTGCATTCGCCTGGTCGCCCTTCCGTCCCTAACGTGCCGCGTCCTGCAAAGCTTCTCTGTAGGGAATGCTATCGCGATGAGGGCCTCAAATCCAGCTAGCTAAGGACTAACTAGGCATCCGGATGGGCTGCCCGTCCTTTGTTTTTTAGTGCACCCAATTGTCTGAACGTAGCGTTAGTAGATGCAAAACGGTCGGTCACGATCTCATCAGCACAAATATGGTACTTCATTAACTTCTTGAGAAATTCCAGTGCTGCAGCTTTGTTTCGGCGTTTGGTGACAACGGCTTCCAGCACCTCGCCTTCCTGATCAACATCCCGCCAAAGATAATGCTGCCCGCCAGCACCTGAAACCATCATCCCGATGGATTGCAGATCGATGATGCACTAACAATAAATTTGGGCCAGTCAGATGAGGCTGCTCACGGTCATTCATCTTTTTCATAAACAATAAATGGCGTTCTTTTAGCCACTTTGTCGTACAGAACTCGACCTGGGTAGTTGAATTCTTGAGTTGTCCAATAGGTGGTTGGAACACCGTGCTGCTTGGCGATCTGAAAAACAGACTCGATTAGAGCTCGACCAACACCTTTCCCCCTAACCTGCGGGTCAGCGAAAAGATCCATAAGATAACATGTATCCTCCACCGACCACATGAACCTATGATAAAGGTAGTGCGCTAATCCAACCGGTTTTCTTTCTAACTCGGCGATGAGACAATTGTATTCACCTGCATCCGTCGACAACAATCTGTTGAATGAAACCTCATAGACTTCCTCTGAGACAGAAGTCTCGTAGAAATCCAAATATGCCGTCCATAAGCGGCGCCACTCTTCGTTGTCTTTCAATTCGAGGGGGCGGATAACTAGACCTTCCGGCATGGATGATTTCTCCTGCGTTTTTTTGAGAGAGTACCGCAGATATCGCAGAGCGTAGTCAAATGGGTCGCTGGCCGACGTCTACACGATCATGTTTAAGTGGAATGTCCTCATCCACTGCTTCGTCCAATTCCTGGGCGTATCGATGGCCTGCATAAACCGCTGCTGCAACAATCGCAGGAGCATCGCAATCTCCAATGCGACGAAGACTGAACTGCAAGTCCTCAGGACTCTTTTCGCCCAGTAATCCCCTGTAAAGACTATCATTTGGCTTCCGGGCAGTAACCATGACAATGTTGGCAACTGGAACGGTCGCACTTGGCCCGCCATAGGCGCACTCTAGCTCCGCGATTTCGCCATCAAATTGGTTAATCGACTTTGACGGCAGGATTTCGACCCCTAAGCGAAGCAAATGCGTTCGGATGCGCCAACGTTCGGACGTTTTTCCCGCCCACTCAGAAACACTGTCAGACGGCGTGGCCAGCGTGACGGCATGTCCCTGCGCTCTGATTTTTTCAGCAATAACGCTGGCCATATAGTAGCCATCGCCATCAAAAACGAGCGTTGGTCCATCGGGAAGCTTTCCATCCATGATGTCATCGGGGGTGAAAACGCGAGTTAGAGCGGCACCTTTTGCAACAGGGACGAAACGTTCTTCGTCAAAATACTCCTTTCGCCAAGTCGCGCCGGTCGCAATTGCAACGTGGTCAGCCTCAACGGCCAAGACATCGTCTACTGCCAGAGGACTTTCACGGTAGATTTCAACGTTGGGCATCTCAATCAATTGCTGTTCACGGTAGTCTTTGACGCGAATGTATTCGCTCATGCCGGGCAAAGCCGCTTCGCGCGAGACCCTGCCGCCCAACTCGCGAGAGGCTTCTGCCAACAGGACATCATATCCGCGCACACCAAGTGCCCGCGCTGCCTCCAGTCCGGCAGCCCCGGCCCCGACGATTAGAACGCGCGCGTCTGAAGATTTCGTTCGGATGATTTCAGGATGCCATCCTTTGCGCCACTCCTCCCCCATTGTTGGGTTTTGAGTGCATCGGATAGGTACACCAATCGAGTCGCTGGCATAACAGACATTGCATCCAATACATTCGCGGATCGCAGACAAGCGTCCTTCTTCGATCTTCTTTGGAAGATAAGGATCAGCAATCGACGGGCGCGCTGCTCCAATGAAATCAGTAATCCCCCGCCTGACTTGCGAGACCATGGTATCAGGTGACGTGAAGCGACCAACAGTCACGACAGGCTTATCTGTCACGGACTTGACCCAATGCATGTAGGGTTCAAGAGCTGCCTCTTTGGTAAAACGGGAAACACCCATCTCGACCGAGTAATCTGCGATGTTGATATCCCATAAATCCGGAAGATCAGAGAGCATCTCAAACATTTCTCGTCGTTCACCATAGATGGGCTGGCCATCCTCGCCGATCTCTTCGTCTGCTGAAAAGCGGACAGCCACGGCGCACCGATCCCCAACGGCGTCTTTGGTTTCCTGAATCAGTTCTCGGGTCAGACGCACCCTGTTTTCCAACGTGCCGCCATATTCATCAGTACGTGTGTTCACGCGCGGATGCAGAAAGTTTGATATTAGGTATCCGTGCGTTGCATAAACATAGACAACGTCAAATCCGGCGTCTCGCGCCCTCAAAGCCGCCTTTCGATGCCAGCGGCGTAGATCCCGGATGTCCTGCTTGCCCATTGCGCGGGTCTGAAAGGGGTGTCCTTTCGTGTTTGGTCGGCTGTCGACATCCATGCTCGGCAACCGGGAAAACAAGTTGTTCGAGTTAGCGCCTCCGTACCATAGTTCAGCGCCTGCAAGGCTTCCGTGTTCGTGCACCGCGTCCGTCATCAACGCGTGTGCCCGAACGTCGCTGTCATCCCAAAGCGACGCGTAGGGATGCGGCAGGTCGTCAGAAGACGGATGGATTGAGTTATACTCCGTGCATATGACACCCCATCCACCTTGCGCTTTCACTTTGCGCATCGCGGCAAGTGTACGGGGGTATTGCCAACCCATACCGGTACAGTGCGGAACCTGATAGAACCGGTTTGGTGCGGTGACTGGTCCGATTTGCACTGGCTCGAAAAGGATGTCGTAGCGAGGATCCGTGCTCATTTTTCTGCCCTTAGTTAGCTGCGCTGTGCACAGGCTCGTCCTGTCTGGATAACCGGAAATTATACCCGCTCTGTTTCAACCACCGTGTTTGAACTCAGGCATTCGAAAGTGATCCGGATAGACCTTGGATAGGAAGGCGACGATGCGATCTCGGGCTTCGGGACGTCGAAAATTTTCCGGATAGGTCAAAAGCTCCAACCAGATTCCGTCGTAAAGAGCTTCCAGGACATTGGCGACTTGCCTTGGCGGCATGTCGTCGTATCCACCGTCCTCAGCAATTTCGGAACACAGGCGTAGCGCAATGTCGTAGCGCTCCTGATCGATATCATTGATCAGGCTGCGGTAAATCTTGCGCCGCCCTGCCTCTCCAAAAAACGCAAACCAAACCGCTAGCTTCTTTGGAGTGCAAATCTGCGGGTGAAAGTGTGCATCGACAATAGCCAACAGCTTTTCAGGCGCCGACAAACCTGCATTGTCAAAGGCTTCCAACCACTGCTCATGATGTTCCTTTGCTAGAAACAGCAGCGTTTCTTCCAGCAAGTTCTGTTTGCTTTTGAAGTGGAAGTTGACGATGCCCAGCGACAAGCCGGCTATCTCGGTCACAGTGGACATGGTCGTTCCACCAATTCCGTTTTGGGCGATCGAGTCGATCGTTGCGTCGATGAGTTGTTGACGCCTCACCTCTTTGGACTCGGTGCGCCGCCGCCCCTCAGGGTTTGTTTTTTTGATTGGCGATTGTCCCACCTGAATGAGTCCCATCTACTAAAGCGCTTCATCGGTCGTGCCTGCCCGCACAGCCAAACTTCTCCAGCCAGTGCGCATTTGACATCTAAAGGATATATGTCATTGATTGAACAATCATTCAATGATGAAGAGAAAATAGTGTGAAGGCAACCCGGATGTTCGCAATCATCGATCTAGAGTTCCGACCAAAAAGTGAAAACTGGGTCATGCACCAAAGAAATAACACTGCGATGCAAAGCTCCCAGAGGCTCAATGCGATCTTCAATGGCGGCCCAAGCCGTGTCGGCCTGCAATTGATCCCTGAATTCGATAACTGCCATAAGCGTATGGTTGCGCTGCTCGTCGGTATCGTAACCACTTTCGGTGATACGTTTGCACAAAGGCGTCCCTTTCGTGGCCAGACCTGTCTTGACCAAATGTTCGACAAACGCGCTCCAAGCCTGTTCGAACGCGTCAAGCTCGACGGTTGGTTTCAATTCGAATTGGTTCAAAAGTCTTGGCATTCTTCACACACTGTCCGGCAAAGCATCACCAGCCAAACCTATGCAATTACCCACGCAAGGCAAGCGCGAGGCCGTTAGATGATCCGTAACGAAAACCCAGTCATCGCAAATAGCCTGTGGTCTGCAACCGCAAGCTATTCTGCAGAATACCCGCAGCTCGTTGGCGAACAGCAATCTGACGTGACCGTGATTGGCGCCGGGTTCACCGGACTTTCAGCAGCAATTCATCTGGCCGAGCAAGGCGTCAAAGTTGTTCTTATCGATGCCCAGCATCCGGGCTGGGGAGCTTCTGGACGCAATGGCGGTCAGATCAATGTGGGCCTCAAGGATGGACCGACAGGCATCAAAACCAAATTTGGTGATCACTGGGGAAACAGAATGATCCGAATGGCCGGTAACGCTGCGGATCTTGTGTTCGATTTAATCGCTCGACACGACATTGAGTGTGACGCAAAACGCCCAGGCTGGCTGCGCGCTGCGCATACTCACAAAACACTGAGTGAGTTACACAAACTAGCCGAGGATTGGGACAAACACGGCGGGGGTATGATCCAGCTTGATCAGGGCGAAATGCAGCGTCTGACCGGGACCAAGGCTTACCTTGGTGGCGTACTGGATCGCCGCAGCGGTGTTTTACACCCACTGAATTATGCGCTTGGGCTGGCCGAAGCAGGTCGCCGCAACGGCGTGAAAATCTTCAGCGAAACGCCCGCCAACCAGATAATATCAGAGGCCGGGCGCCTTCGGGTTGAAACTCCCAATGGAGCTGTCACTTCAGACAAAGTGCTGATTTGCACGAACGCCTATTCTGGAGATCTGCACCCGCGCTTGGCTCAGTCAGTTTTGCCCGTTCGGTCAGTTCAGGTTGCTACCTCGCCTTTGTCCGACAATATACGCCAAACAATTCTGCCAGAAGGCAACGCTTTGTCAGACGCGCGACGCCTACTTCTGTACTTCAGGCAAGACGCGGAAGGTCGCTTTTTGATGGGTGGTCGCGGCACCTACAATGACAATTCCACTCTCAAACAAATTGAGCGTTTGAAACGCATCTCTGTTGAACTTTTTCCCCAATTGTCCGGAGTTCAGTGGGAATACGAATGGGGTGGCTTTGTTGCATTGACAAAAGATCACTATCCACACCTGCACGAGCTCGCTCCGGGGATTATAACAGGTTTGGGATACAATGGGCGAGGCGTTGCCATCGCCACGGCAATGGGGCGCGTCCTCGCCAAATGGGCTACAGGAACCAAGGCGGACGAGCTGGAATTTCCGGCCACCCCCCTTAAGCCACTACCTTTTTCGTTTGCGAAAGAAACTCTTGTCGAAGCAGAAATCCTACGCCTTAAACTCTTAGACAAGTTGGGCCTTTAGTAAGCTAGCAAACAGCGTCGCCTAGCGGTTTTTGGAGAAGAAGCGATAGGTCAACGCGATGGCCGCCAAAGAGAGACCTGAGCCGTACCCAATCCATACTCCATTGGGGCCGAACCCAAGCCAAAAGCCCAGCGCATATCCAAGCGGCAATGCAAAAACCCAATAGGCAATCAGGGTAATGGCAACAGGAACGTGATTGTCCATCATGCCTCGGAAAGCGCCCAGCATTGTCCCTTGCACACCATCTGCAATCTGCATTGCTGCAATCACAAGGAACATCGATATCGCGAGAGAAACGACTTTTGGATCGTCTGAAAGGCTATTGGCCAAAGGCGCGCGGCCTATCAAAATACCAGTAACGACAACGGCCATCCAACCAATAACGACAAACAGCGACGCCAACACAATCGGCTTGAGCCTTTCTTTTTCATCGGCACCAATTGCCTGAGCTACTCGTATCGAAATCGCAATCGAAACGCCCAAGGGCACCATGTAAATGACGTCGCTGACCGCAGAAACGATTTGATGCGCGGCCAGCGCGGCTGCGCTGAACCAACCAAGCATAAGGCCAGCTACTGCGTAAGCGGCCCCCTCCCCTAGGTAACCAACGGAAATAATGAACCCTTCTTTGATCTGCGCCTTAACCTCGGACCAATCAAAACCTGCGGCCTCTAGGAAACCCTTCTTCCTTCTCCACGCGCGCAAAATCACGAATGCCACAATTAACGGCACCATCTGAGACAACAGACTTGCGATCCCCGCGCCGACGAGACCCAGGCCCGGCCAACCAGCAACTCCGTGGATCAAAACATAGTTCGAAGGGATGTTGAAACCCACCGCAATAAACGCAAGGCCAACTCCAATCCACGGGCGATTCATGGCGTCAAAGAGCGCTTTCAAAGCATAGAATACCGTGAAGGGCACCAAAAGAAGGCTCATCGCAACCCAGTAGCCGCCAATCAGACTGACCACTTCGGGCGGCTGTCCAATCCAGGAAAGGGCGGGCTTGAGGCAGATCATTACAGCAGCGCCAACGACACCAACGACCAGCGAAACGATAAGCCCGGCGCTTGTTGCCGAAGCCAACTCTCTTTCACTCGTTTTTCCAAAGGCTTCAGCCATTTGCACACCAATTGCGGACACAAAGCCGTACAGCGCCGAGTAGAAAATGATCAGTACCGAGGCTGTGATCGAGACCGCCGCGAGAGGGAGTGTTCCCAACGGGGCCACCATCACGGTATCAACGACGCCAATCAAAGCAGCTGCAGCAAGAGAGATAACTATCGGCAAAGCAAGACGCGCAAGGTAGCGCGCCTCATTTAAGATGACGCCCCAAGATGGCCGAGGCTGCTGTGATATCCGCACTCGCGTCATATTGTTGGGCCTTTCAGTCGTAATTGACTAAGCCGTATCCCCAAGTAATTCCGGAACCAGGCGAACGAGGCACCCCCAGGCAGCCTGTTCCGCCTGCTTTCGGCTCAGGCCTTGAGGAGCAAGATGCAAGCGCTGCCAATAGCCATCCGTCAATGTCTCCATCCATTCAGCCATTTGATCTGGTGAAGCAACGTCATCGTCGGACAGCAGTTCATTCCAGATTACACGCAAGGTCTCTCTTCGACGTGTTTCGAAATGCTCGGCAACTTCATCGTACTGCAGTTGAAATCGAAGCTCGCCCCAAAATGCATACCAAAGGGGCAAGACACCCGGACCACATGCATCAGGGTGGAAATCAGCTTTTATCAGAGCCCTTATTTTTTCGGCAGGCTTATCCCCTGCTCGCTCTAAAGAAGCTGTCCAGTGGTCTTCGTAGCGTTGGTAAAGATCACGCAAAGCTTCGGTCAGCAGACCGAGCTTTGACTTGAAGTAAAACGCCGCAACACCCTGAGAAAGCTCAGCTTCAGACGCCACCGTTGCGAGCGTCGTTTTTGCCAACCCATGAGCCAATATAGAGCGGCAAGCCGCGTCCAGCAGCTGTCGGCGACGACGATCTGCGTTTTCCTTCCGCTCTTTGCGGGGGCGTTTACGCTCTGCTTCGACCAATTGCCGCTCCTCCTACGAATACAGCCATCTACAGCGCGCAAAAAACATGCGTCAATAGCTTGAAATTTATTTGAGCGCTCAAATAAACTTTACGAACCCGCACCTGATCTGTAAACGAGAGAGAAAGGGATGGATAAATTTGACGGTTGAGAACAGATACGACGTGATTGTGGCTGGTGCTGGTCACAACGGACTGACTGCCGCCGCCTATTTGGCGCGCGCTGGCATGCGTGTTTTGGTGGTCGAAAAGAACGACTGGATTGGAGGCGCAGCAGTCAGCCGGTCGCTGCACGAGGGATGGACGTACTCGAATTGCTCGTACGTCTGCTCCCTTCTCAGGCGCGAGATCGCCCGGGACCTCGAGCTACCGAAATACGGGCTTCAAGTTATTCCCTACGAGGGCGGTGCGAGCTTCACGCGCGACGGAGATTACTTCGCCTACTATTCCGATCACAACGCCCTTAAGCGCGAGATGGCGCGTCATTCTGCGCGAGATGCCGACGCCTATCGCGGTTATTCCCAAGCCATCATGCGGCAATGCCGTTTTATCCGTCCATTTCTGCTTCGAGACGCACCGGACCCGGCTTCGCTCCACCCACGCGATCTCGGCGAACTGGCCTACCTCGTCAAAAAGGCACATGGGCTGGGAAGTCGGGAACTCGGTGAAACGCTGAAATTCTGGACAATGTCCATTGGTGACTTTCTGGATGAGCATTTCGAAAATGACCTGATCAAGGCCCATTTGGCTGGCTCCGGTATTATCGGCACCGGCCTCGGGGTGTATTCCCCCGGTACGGCCTATGTGCTGCTGCACCACTACATGGGTGACATTGATGGCGGCATCGGTGCCTGGGGTTTCGCGCGCGGTGGAATGGGCGCAATTTCGAATGCCATTGCAGCCTCTTTCAAAGATCACGGGGGTACGATCCACACAGGTTCGGGGATCGAGAAAATCCTCAGCAAAGATGGGCGCGTTGAAGGCGTCGCTCTTGAGGACGGCAAGGTTTTCTATGCCCCCGTCGTCGCATCCAATATGGATATCAAACGCACTATTCTGCATCACGTTGACATGGCTGAGTTGCCGGATGACTTCACCAAGGCTGTTCGAAACTTCAAAATTCGTGGCTCTTCGGCGAAACTCAACATAGCCCTTGACCGCTTTCCAAATTTTCCTGCTGCACCGGAGCACACCAGCTTCCTAAGGGGCGATTTGCATGTGTCACAAAGCCTCTTTGAACTTGAAAAGGCTTATGATGATTGGAAAGTCGGGCGCTGGTCTGAAAAGCCCTATATCGACATGCTAATCCCTAGCCAGATTGATCCGACTATGGCGCCGACAGGTGCCCACATGATGACCGTTTTCGTCCAATATGCTCCTTATGATCTGGAAGTCGACGGCGTTAGATCAGCAGAGAATTGGGACGAAAAGCAGCGCAATGCAATGGCAGAAACTGTACTCGACCAGATGTCTGTAGCTTGTCCTGACATTCGCGAGCGCGTTGTTCATATGGAAGTTCGTTCACCGTTGGAGATCGAACGCGAGGTTGGTCTGACGGAGGGCAACATCTTCCAAGGCGAACTGACGTTTGATCAGCTTTTCTTCAATCGGCCGGTCCCGGGTTGGTCGCAGTACAGTCTACCTATCAAAGGACTTTATCTGTGCGGCTCGTCCGCCCATCCAGGCGGAGGGGTTATGGGGGCACCCGGTGCAAACGCTGCCCGCGCTATTCTTAGGAAAGAAACACGGCATGGCCGAATGACGGGGTATGCCGCATGAGTCAATTTGATGCCATTGTCATTGGCGGCGGTGTAAACGGCTTGATTGCCGGAACACTTCTTGGTCAACGCGGCAAGAATGTCTGTGTCATTGAGAAATCCAACAGGTTTGGAGGCATGGCTTCTTATTCCGTGGACGGCGGCCCAACTCTCGCCCACTCACTATACAACCTGAGCCCGCGGGTTTTGAGTGACATCGGCTTAGATCCTCAACACCCTGTATTGTCCGGCCAACCCGTCGCTACGGTCTCTCTGTCTGAGGATGGACGGCACATAGTCTTCAGGAACGAAGGCGTCTACTGGAGCGACGGAACAAAACACCCGGAATCCAACGCATGGTCCGATCTGACACAGCAGTTGATTTCCTATGGAAGCCTTTTGCGTCAACTCGCCGAGGCCCCACCGCCCGGCGGTCAAAAAGCTATCCTTTCGCGGGGTAGGCTAAATGAGTTTTTACGCCTGGCAAAGCTGGGCATCGGCCTGAAAAAGCTTGGCAAATCTGAAATGCGGCGTTTCCTGCAGGTCGTCTTATCAAATGTCCACGACATTATCCTAGATGACTTGCCTGAAGGGCCGGTGGCTGGAATGCTTGCCGCTGATGCAATCTGGGGGTCAGCCACCGGTCCGCGATCTCCGGGCACCGTGTTCAATCTGATCTATCGGCTGGGTCACGGAGGTAACATCACCCAACCGGCAGGTGGGATGTCTACGTTGACCGATTTGATGGTCGAAGCTGCACAAAAGGCGGGGTGCGTGCTGATGCCGGAAACTGAGGTTTCCCGCATTCTGTTGGACGAGGATGCAATCTCTGGCGTTGTAACGACTGATGGGAGAACTTTGACCGCACCCATTGTGCTCAGCAACCTTGCCCCAAGACTAACAAGCCGAATGACCGGACCCTCTGCTTTTGACATCGAAACGATGCGGCGAGTTCGAAATATTCGGGCTCGTGGAACAGCGGCTAAGGTCAACCTACAGCTTAAGGACGGCTCCTCCCTGCCCGGCCTGCCTAACGAACTAGCCCACGAACGTCTGATCTATGCCCCTTCTGTTGAGTACGTCGAAGCTGCGTTTAATCCAGCCAAGTATCGTCAAATGTCTAATGCACCAGTGATTGAAGCCTTCAAAATGCAGACAGCCGATGGGGCAAGCTGGCTGTCTACCATAGTGCAATATGCGCCATCTGACCTTGAAGGCGGCTGGACCGAGACTGCCAAGGAACAGCTTGCCCAAATCACAGTTGAAACTCTTAGCCGTGCCCTGCCCGGCTTGGGTGATCAAATCGCAGGCAAACAGGTCATAACACCGGATCAAATCGAAAGTGCGACCGGAGCGCCAGGGGGCCACTGGCACCATGCGGAAATGTCGTTGGACCAACTGCTGACACTTCGGCCCGCGAACGGGATGGCCAGATACTCCATGGGGCCGAAAGGGCTGTTCCAATGCGGTGCAGCAACGCACCCCGGTGGTGATGTCATGGGCCTCGCTGGTCGCAACGCGGCGCTGGCAGCGCTGGAGGCTCAGCCATGAGCATCTTTACCGATCCGAAACTAGGCTTGATCCCTGGGCCGTTTCACAAAAAACTTGAAGAGCAAAATCGCGCGCAAAATTGGTACGATTGGGCGGGTTATGCCGCCCCGGGTGTGCTGGACAGTGCCGAATTCGAGTACTTCGCGCTTCGCAATCAGGCGTCCTTGTTCGACATCTCACCAATGCACAAGTACCGATTGACCGGGCCGGACACGACCGCGATGCTCAATCGCCTCGTGACACGGGACGTCCGAAAAATCGGCGTGGGTCGCGTGGGATACGCAATCTGGTGCGATGAAGAGGGCATGGTCATAGATGACGGGACTCTTTTCCACCTTGGCGACAACGATTGGCGCCTTTGCTGTCAGGAACAAATGCTGACATGGTTACTAGACGCAGCATGGGGTTTTGACGTTTCAGTAATCGACGAGACTCACAGTGTTTCTGGACTTTCGTTGCAGGGTCCGACGTCCTATGCAGTTTTGGAGGCTGCCGGATTAGATGTCAGCAAGCTGAAGCCATTCGATCTAATCCAGACAGACCATGATCTCATGATTTCGCGGACGGGTTTTACCGGTGATTTAGGTTACGAGCTCTGGTGCGACTGGGACAAGGCAGAAGTGCTTTGGGACAGGATTTGGAAAGGTGGCGCACATCAGGGATTACGCGCCATTGGGTACGAAGCTGTAAATTTGGCCCGCATCGAAGCAGGATTTCTGACTGCAGGCGTGGATTTCCAACCAGTTCATGCGACCGAGCGGTTGCACCGAGGCCAAACACCCTTTGAACTCGGCTTGGGTCGGCTAGTCGACTTCAACAAAGGTCATTTCAATGGCCGGCGAGAGCTGCTGTCCAAGCGAGACACTCCAAGAAGCCTCCTCATGCGTTTCGACGTCGAAGGTTTCAAACCCTCGGAAGGATCATTGATCTACAACCGACGCAAAAAAGAAGTTGGACACATAACGTCCGGAATATGGTCGCCGACCGCCAAACGCAACATCGCGTTGGCGCATGTCCGTATGCCGGATGCAGACCGGTCATCCGGCTTAAAGGCGGAAATTTACACTCTGCAAGAAGGCAAATGGGACACTAGAATGGCGCGCCTTACACCTGTCACCACAGCCTTTTTTGCACCGCCCCGCGCACGTGCTACGCCACCGGCCCGCACCTAAAGGAGAAGCAGACGTGAATACCCTAGGCAATACACCAACCGACGGCGACCTTGTCGCTTGGGATCGCGACCATCACCTACATCCTTGGGCCGGAACCGACGGCTTTGGGTCCGACGAGTATATGCGGGTAAATACAGCGGATGGTATCTACCTTTGGGATGCTGCCGGGAAGCGCTATATCGATGGCCCCGGCGGTATGTGGTGCACACAGATCGGATACGGGCGTCAGGAGATGGCCGATACCATTTCCCAACAGGTTATGAAGATGCCTTACGCATCGCCATGGTCGTTTACGACTGAGCCCGCAGCCGTTTTGGCACGAATGATCGCAGAACGCACACCAGGCGATCTGAACACGGTGCACTTTACAACAGGTGGGTCAACGGCCGTTGATACCGCACTGCGAACCGCGCTTTTCATGAACAAACGGCTCGGCCGACCGGAGAAGAAAATCGTGATCGGCAGGGAAAAAGGCTATCACGGATCCACTTTTCTAGCCGCTACTGTCACTGGGAAAGAGCGTTTCGAAACAAGCTTTGAAAAAGCTCAGGATCTGGTGCGCTTCCTTCCCGACGTGAATCCATACCATCGACCAGAGGGTATGAGTATTGATGCCTGGTGCGACGCCAAAGTTGCTGACCTTGAGAACCTGATTGCCGACATAGGCGCCGACCGTATTGCCGCTTTTATAGCTGAACCGATCCTGTGCTCCGGCGGTGTTATCGTTCCGCCTCCGGGTTACCACAAGCGCACGCTCGAAATTTGCCGGGCAAACGACATCCTGTACATTTCGGATGAAGTCGTAACTGGCTTTGGCAGGCTGGGCCATTGGTTCGCCTCAGAAGACGTATTTGGCATCGTCCCTGACATTATTACATGCGCAAAAGGTTTAACCTCCGGCTATCTGCCGCTAGGCGCCTGCGTAATCTCGGACGCTTTAATGAAACGAATTTCCGAAGCACCGGGCGATGATGTTTTCTATAATGGTTATACCTATTCAGGGCACCCGGTGAGTTGCGCAGCTGCTATCAAAAACATCGAAATCATGGAGCGCGAGGATATTCTGGGACACGTTCAACGCGTCACACCCCAGTTCCAGGAACGCCTACATCAAATCAAGGAAAAATTCCCAATAGTTGGTGATGTGCGCGGTGACGGTCTTCTTGGGTGCATAGAATGTCGCCCCGGACTGAACGCCGAGAGCTACGAAGCGCATGTTAAGTTCGGGCAGAAACTGGACGATGCGTGCGAGGAGATGGGATTGCTATTGCGCCCATTTGGAAACATGGCCGTGTTTTCACCCCCCCTTATTATCACTCCCTCTCAGATAGACGACATGTTCGACATTATGGAAGCCGGGATGGAGCGGGTCAGCAAGGATTACGGCGCATAACAGTCGTCGCGCTAAGACAAGGCACCAGTCAGTTCAGGCTGGTTTCCGACCACGGATGTGATGTGGGCAATGCTCTCCGGTTTTCAGCACCGGCTGCATAGCGTCCCAGATCTCAATTTGGTGTTCGATAAACTCCGCGCCATGCCGGGCTTCCCAGTCACCTCTGTTTGGCCCGGTCAATTCCTCAAGTTCCGCAGCAGATACTTGGGCGTACCATGGGTTACGGTTGACTAACTCCACGTCTTCAAAGCCAGCCAACTCCATAGCAGCTCGGTACTTAGAGGGCGACGCCATCTGAAACTCCAAGGCTTCCATCTTCACGTAGTGCGCCATTTCCGGTGACATTTCTCCATCATGATTGGTCAGCCAGTCAGAAGCAGCGAAATGACCACCTGGTTTGAGCACACGATAGGCTTCCGCAGCCATCGCAACTTTGTCGGGGATGTGGATGATCGAATCCTTTGAAAACACGACGTCAAAAGTACCATCTTCGAATGGCATTGGGCCCGGAGTGACCTCTAGGATTTCGACCTTTCCTTCCAGACCTGCCTGCCTAACCCGCTCTCTCGCAGCGGCACAGACTGGGGCCTCTACATCGATTCCCGTCACTTTAGCGGCACCGAATTTCTTCGCCATCAACACCGCGATAGCCCCAGAACCACAACCGATATCAAGGATATGCTTATCCTTCAGATCAACCCCTTCAACAACTCGAGCAACTTCTTCAGGGCCTCCCGGTGAAAGAAACCCCTCTCCCCAAAGCTCTTCCAGAAAGTTGATTGCTTGCCGGTCATAAAGGATTTCTTCTGACATAGGATTTCCCCGCATCTGATTGTCAGTCAATCACTGTAGTGAAGCCTTTTCTCCCGGTTCAGACAAGCTTTATTGCTAAATCGAAGGTCAGCGACATGATCTTAATTGAATGATCATTCAGTCAATAGACATTAAGCGCGTTGAGTGATATTCGGGGAAACGAACGCCAAGAAAGGATTTTCCCGCTATGGACAACACCCTACCGACGCATGTCCAAACCGTGATTATTGGAGGGGGATCTATTGGCGCGAACACGGCCTACCACCTGACTAAGCTCGGCCATACCGATGTTGCGGTTCTGGAACAGGGACAACTGACATCAGGAACGACTTGGCATGCCGCAGGCCTGATTGTAGCCGGCCTTCTCAAGTCGGAAGCTGAGTGCGCCATCTACACGCACGGTCGAGACCTTTATGCGAACCTAGAGAAGGAAACCGGTATATCCACAGGTTTCCGCGATGTCGGGTATCTGCAAATTGCAACTAACGAAGAACGCCTGCACGAAATGCGCAGGATTGCAGCCTTCATGCGGCGTTTTGGAATAAACAACCACGAGGTCTCAGTAAAAGAAGCGCAGGATATGTTCCCTATTGGGGACCTATCAGACGTCGTTGGAGCATTCCTTATCCCGGAGGACGGGCGGGCCAACCCGGTGGACGTGACAATGTCACTGACCAAGGGAGCCAAAAACAGGGGCGCGCGTTTCTTCGAAGGCGTGCGGGTCGAGGGGATTTTGGCCAGGAACGGCACCGCGACAGGAGTCCGAACCGCAAGTGGTCACACCATAACAGCCGAAAACGTTGTGATATGCGGTGGCATGTGGTCTCGCCAACTGGGCGCCAAACACGGTGTAAATCTCCCCCTTCAGGCGGCTGAACATTACTACCTGATAACGGAAAGTATCCCGGGCCTACCTCGCGATCTGCCGGTTCTGGAAGACCCTTCAACTTACACATATTACCGTGAAGAAGTCGGGGGGATGATGTTGGGGCTTTTTGAACCCGGCGCTGCGGCTTGGAAGCTCGATGGCATCCCGGATGAATGGCAATTTGGAGAGATCGAGCCAGACTGGGAACGTGTTGGGCCCGATCTGGAGAAGGCCTATTCACGCGTGCCAGACACCATGAACTACGGCGTCAAAAAACTATTTTGCGGACCGGAAAGCTTTACGCCTGATCTTGCGCCGCTTGTTGGCCCGACGCCTGAACTGCGCAATCTTTGGGTTGCATGCGGGATGAACTCACTTGGCATCCTGAATGGCGCGGGCACGGGCATGGTCTTGGCCCATTGGATGGTGGATGGCTTACCGCCAATCGATGTCACCGGTATAAACGTCAATCGCTTCTCACGTGAAATGGCGACACCGGCCTTTCGACGCGACAGGACACCTGAATTGCTGGGAAAGCTCTTTGGCCAGCACTACCACAATGAGAACTACAAAACGGCCAGGAACGTTAAGCGTTCAGTGCTCTATGACCGTCTCAAACAGGCCGGAGCCTTTTTCGGCGAAGGAAATGGTTGGGAACAACCTGATTGGTTTGCTCCGACGCCTGAACAGGCCAAGGTCGAGAAATACAGTTGGTATCGCCAGAATTGGTTTGAATGGCACGCCGAAGAACACAGGGCAGCACGCGAGGATGTCATCGTAATGGACATGACATCAATGGCGTGTTTCAGCGTCGAAGGCCCAGATGCATGCGCCCTTCTCTCTCGCCTTTCTTGCAATGACGTTGATGTTGAACCCGGTCGGGTCGTCTATACAGCCTGGGTAAATGAACGAGGCGGGTTTGAGGCTGACCTTACAGTTACCCGACTATCCGACCAGAAATACTGGGTTATCGTGGGCGAAAACTCGGCGGGCCATACTGAAATGCGCATGCGACGGCACATTCTGGAAGATGAGAACGTAGTTATCACAGATATCACCGCAGGACGCTGCCAGATCAACGTTCACGGTCCAAAGTCACGCGAACTATTGAGTAGAATTTCCGGTGCTGATTTGTCGGACGAAGGTTTTCCCTTCATGACTGCGCAAGAAATCGACATCGGGTACGCCGTGGTAATGGCCGATCGCGTGACCTTTATCGGTGAACTCGGCTGGGAACTTCACGTACCTGCCACTCAGGCAGTACAGACATACGATCTGATTATGGATGCAGGTCGTGATTTGGGCGTTCGCAATGCCGGAATGCAAACCCTTAGTTCCCTGCGGCTTGAGAAGGCTTATCGTGATTTCGGAATTGATGTGGACAACACAGACAACCCGATTGAAGCCGGACTTGGGTTTGCCATCAAATTGGACAAACCCGGTGGCTTCATCGGCAGGGAGGCACTAGCCGCGATCAAAGCAAAAGGCACGCCCAACAACCGAATGTTGCAGTTCCTGCTAAAAGACCCAGAGCCTCTCATGTACGGCAACGAGATGATTTATCTAAACGGCAAGGAAGTCGGATATATTCAAGTTGGAGGATATGGGCACACTCTCGGCGCTTCGGTCGGTATTGGTTTTGCAGAGATTGACGAACCGCTGACTGCAGACGTAGTCGCAACGGGGCAATGGCAGATTGAAATCGCAGACGAGAAATACGACGCGACCGCCTCGTTAAAGCCGCTTTATGACCCCGGCATGCAAAAGATAAAGTGCTGAAGCACTACTGTTCGATGCTTTTAGTTCAGACTGGAAAGTGTTTTGGGAAAAACCGCGATAGCGAAAGCATGCAAACATCCCTGAACTCCCGCCGATCAGCCACCTTGGGATACAACACCAAGCTGAGCCAGGCCCCATCAGACATCGCCTCTACAGCCCGGGCTGTTTTATCCGGGTCGAGGTCGTCGTAACCACCATCGGCGATCAATTCACCACACAATTGTAGAATTCGGTCGTATCTCTCGTTGTCATATTTATTATGTATTTTCAAATAATTGGGACGATATTTGGCTTGCCCCCAGAAGGCAAACCAGACAGCCAAACGCTTGTGGGTGCAGATGCTTTTGTCAAAATCCGCTCCAATGATGGCAGCCAGCCTGTGCGCGGCTGTGGGTTCCGCAGCGTCGTAAGATTTTAGCCAATTCTCATAGTGTTCTTGTGCAAGGAAGCCCAGCGCAGCGTCATACAATGCTTCCTTACTGTCGAAGTGATAATTCACAACGCCATGGGACAGATTGGCCGTTTCAGTCACGTGTTTTAGTGTCGTGTCAGAAAACCCACGCTTTGCGATCGAGTCTATGGTCGCCATAATCAACTGCAAGCGACGAACTTCAGGAGGTTCGGTGCGTCGTTTTTTTTGAAGCTCATGCGTCTCCAAATTAACTCTCCTCTCGTTCAGCCATTTGCCTGTCCAGCAAATCCGCCCTTTGTTGCCGGAACATAACGATAGCGGCGATAGCGACACAAATGGCGATCACAAGGATCATGATCGTCGCCAGCGCATTGATATCCGGCCTGAGGCCTAGTCGAATGCGCGAAAAGATCAAAATTGGCAAGGTATTTGCACCTGGTCCAGTAACAAAACTTGCTATGACCAGATCATCGAGAGACAGTGTAAACGCCAATAGCCATCCTGAAATTAGGGCTGGTGTCAGCTGCGGGATTGTGATGGCAGTCAGGACTTTGAAAGGTTTTGCACCAAGATCGGCAGCCGCTTCTTCTAAAGTTTGCCCCACCCCGGTCAATCGCGCCTGAATTGTTACCGCAACATAGGCCATGGAAAAGGTAATATGCGCGATCGTAATCGTCGCAAAACCGCGCTCCGCCGGCCAACCTATCAGCTGGTTCAGGGAAATAAAGAAAACCAACAAGGACAATCCGGTTATCACTTCGGGCATCACCAAAGGCGCGACCAACATGCCACCAAACAAAGTACGCCCCTTGAACCGGCCAAATCGCACCATGGCCAGCCCTGCCAAGGTGCCGAGCGCTGTCGCAAAGGTCGCGTTCACAACCGCAATCTGAAGACTGAGCGAGACAGCACTCCAGACTTCGGCAGATTGAAAAAGCTCCTTGTACCAGCGCAAAGACCATCCGCCCCAAACGGGAACGAGCTTGGAATAGTTGAATGAGTAAATGACCAACAGGATCATCGGGATGTAAAAGAATGCCAATCCCACGGTCAGCATGATGGTCAAAAAGCGGGAGCGTTTGGCGTACATTTATTGCTCCTCAGATGCTTTGCCTTGATAGTGCTGGAACACCATGATGGGCAGCACCAGAATAAACAGCAGAACAATCGCCACCGCCGCGGCAACAGGCCAGTCACTGTTTCTAGAGAATTCGTTGTAGAGAACCCGTCCAATCATCTGCACGTTTCCGCCCCCTAACAGATCGGGGATAACGTATTCCCCGGTTGCAGGGATGAAGACCAACAGTGAACCGGCAACGATACCCGGCATCGTCAGCGGCAACGTGATTTTGAAGAATGTGTTCGTTGGCCGGGATCCAAGGTCTGCAGCAGCTTCGTTCAGGCTGTTGTCCAACTTCTCCATATTCGCGTAGAGCGGCAAGATCATGAACGGCATATAGGTATAGACGATCCCGATATAGACGGCAAATTCCGTGTATAGCATGCGGATCGGCTCGTCGATTATACCCAGCGCTATCAGAAGATTGTTGATCGTGCCCTGATCCGCAAGCAACCCCATCCACGAATAGACCCGCAACAAGAAGGACGTCCAAAACGGAAGAATTATCGCAAACAACAATAGTGGCTTTGCAACTGGGCCAGATCGAACGATTGCATAGGCGATTGGGTAGCCAAACAAGAGACAGAAGAACGTGGAAGTCACTGAAATCTTAAGTGAATTAACGTAGGTATCGAAGTAAAGGCTGTCTTCCCAGATATAGATGAAATTGTCGAACACCAGACGGATCGTTACGATCCCGCTGTCCGTCCACTCAATCAAACTGGTGAACGGGGGACTTGCGATGGCAAGTTCGGCCAAGCTTATTTTGGCGACAATAAAGAACGGTGCCAGAAAGAAAACAAGCAGCCAGAAGAACGGTATGACGGTAACGATCTGGCGCCATCTGTTTTGTATGCGCCGCATTATTAGACGGAGCATGGGCTGCCGTTCAACCGGAAGCGATTCAGGTATATCCTCCGTGAAATCAGTCATGAATGGAGCAACATGGCGCTGGACGGATCCCAGCTGATATTCACCTTGTCTTCCCAGGTAATTCGCTGCGTTTCGTGTGTCGGCCTCGATTGGTTGGGCATGGTGACGTCAAAGATCTCCCCATTGGAAAGCCTAACCTTATAGATCGAGGTCTCACCCAAGTATCCAACGTCGTCGATTACAGCCGAGGTTTGATTGCTGCCCGCAACAGCTTCATCCGATTTCTCAAGGCGAATTTTCTCAGGCCGCAACGCAACCCAAATCTTGCTGCCAACCTTTACCGAATGACCGTGATCAATGAAAACTTCACAGAACTCAGTCTCAACCCGAACATGGTCCGCCCCATCCTCAGTTACCCTGCCCTCAAAAATATTCGCTGATCCGATAAAGTCGGCGACAAAGCGGGACTCAGGGAACTCGTAGATCTCTGTCGGCGTTCCAATCTGTTTGAAACGGCCCGCGTCCATGACTGCCATTCGCGAAGACAAAGTCATCGCCTCCTCTTGATCGTGGGTCACAACAATAAAAGTGACACCGACCTTGTCCTGAATGTTGGCAAGCTCAAACTGTGTTTGCTTACGCAGTTTTTTGTCAAGCGCAGCCAAAGGTTCATCCAAGAGCAGAAGCTTAGGACGTTTGACCAAGGCCCGTGCCAACGCAACGCGCTGACGTTGTCCGCCAGACAACTGCTTGGGTTTTCTCTTTTTGAAATCTTCCAACTCTACGAGCTTTAGGATGTCGTGAACCCTGTCCGCTATGTCGAACTTGGGGACATGGTCCTGTTCCAACCCGAAAGCCACGTTTTTTTCGACGGTCATATGCGGGAACAACGCATAGCTTTGGAACATCATGTTGGTTGGACGTTCGTAGGCGGGCACATCGGCCATATCAACGCCGTCGATCGTAATTGTGCCTGCATTTAAATCCTCAAACCCTGCTAGCATTCTAAGCAGTGTCGACTTTCCGCATCCTGATCCTCCCAGAAGGCAGAATAACTCTCCCTTATAGATATCCAGATCGACGTTATCGACGGCAGTCACTTCACCGTATTTCTTGGTTACACCTTTGATTTGAACCAAAGGTTGCTGCTCTTTTTGTTCGAGCCAAGGTGCTGGACTGACAGTTGTGGAAACAGTCAATTTGGGCCTCGCAGTCTGCCAGTATGGGTTGGAAGATGCAGCAGCGATCCGACGGGATTCGCTGCTGCACCTGCCACAGTGAGTGGATTAATTTCCGGCCTTGAAGTCAGTCCAGGTACGCGTCTGCAAACGCTCGACCTTGGGAGGAAGAACCGCAGTTGTGTACATCTTGGCAACCTGATCTGATGTTGGAAACGCAGCCGGGCTGGAGGTGACAGCCTCATCAATCATTGGCTTGGCCGTCAGGTTGGCAGTCGCGTACCAAGTAAAGTTACTATCATTGGCTCCAACCTCGGGTCGCATCATGTAGTTCAAGAAAAGATGAGCGTCTTCTTTGTTGGCGGCGTCTTCCGGGATCAGCCAACCATCTATCCACAGTTGCGCTGTGCGATCACCTTCGGGCAAGAAGAAGTCTAACACGACACCAGTATCGGCCTCAGCTGCGCCGGACATCGCAAGAAGACCATCCGGCCCCCAAGTGGTTGAGACACAGAACTCTTTCTGAGGCATCCTTTGATATGCATAGTTATCGAAGGTTTTGATGTACGGCCGAATTTCAGCCAGCATCGCTCCGACCTTCTCGTAGTCTTCCACATTCGTGGAATTCGGATCCAACCCCATATGCGCTAAAGCCATCGGTATAATGTCGCCCGGAGAATCCAAGAATGAAACGCCGCACTTGGACAGTTCTTTCATGTGCACAGGATCAAACACCATATCCATCGACCCGATGGGGGCGTCGGGATAAGTCTCTTTCACCAGTTCTTCGTTATATGTGACCCCGTGTGTTCCCCACATATACGGAATGAAGTGCTGGTTACCTGGATCCCACTCACTAGCCAGCTGTTCCATAATGGCCGGATCAATGTGCTTTATGTTATCCAGCTTCGACATATCGAGCGGGGCAACAATACCTGCCTTAATCAGCCGAGCCGTATCACTGCCAGCATGACTAACCACGTCATATCCGCTGTTCCCTGCCAGCAGCTTGGCATCAATTGCTTCGGCAGAGTCGTACGGGTCATAAATAACCTTGATACCGTATTCTTTTTCGAAGTTCTCGATAGTGTCTTCAGCGATGTACTCTCCCCAATTCGTAACCTTCAACACACGCTCTTGCGCGTATACCGATCCCGAAATTGTAGTGGCCGTTACTGCTAAAACTGTAATCCCGGCAACTTTCCTAATTGAGTTCATAATTTCGCTTCCTCTCCCTGAGTGGTGGCAGCAGCAATTTCGCTTGCTTTGTCTGATTAGTCTTTATTTCGAATGATCGCGCCCTGCGGTGCCGGCGCGATCATTTTGCACCCCATCCCTCCCCAATCATCTTGCTTATCTGACTGGCCATTCAGAACGGTAGTCTGATGAAATCTCTACTGTCAAGCTCAGCCGATCTAATTTTGATCAAATTCTCATAAACCATTCAATTTGCGCAAAACTTATACAAAAGCAGTGAAAATTGCTGGTCTAAAAAGACCCAGAAGAACTGTCACACATCCTTTTCTGAATGACCATTCAGTCAGAATCTGTTGACGTGCAACAAAAATTGGGCGACACCTACAATCACTCGGAGGACAGCTGATCCAGTGGAACAACCAAGCTTGCATCCTTGGATTCGCCTACCCAGCTGAAACACTGACTGACCAAGTCAAAATTAAGCGGATTGTTCTGATGCGTGACGAAGCCAGAAACACCGAAATTCCCGCAAATTGGGACCGACGCGGGCTGCCTGGGTGGTGCTATCATAGCGCTGCTCTGCTTGAACTTGAGAAAAGTGAACTCTTCAAAACTCACTGGCAAATAGCCTGCCACATTTCGGATATTCCAGAACCCGGAAGCTTTCTGTGTTTCGACATGTGCGGCGAACGCGCTCTGATCTTGAAAGCTAACAATTCAGACATCCGAGCGTTTCTAAACGTTTGCCGTCATCGCGGCTCTCGGCTCGTCTCCAAAGAGCAAGGAAAATGCACAAACGCTCTGGTCTGCCCATTTCACGGCTGGGTTTACAATCTTGATGGAACGCTGCGTGGCGCCGCTCGCCCAGAGTCCTTCCCCGATCTAGACAAGCACGAGTTTGGCCTGAAAGAAATCGAAATGGAAATCTGGCAAGGTTTCGTCTTTGTCCGTTTCAAACCCGGCCCCCAGCCATCGGTAGCGGAACTACTGGCACCGATTGAACAGGAAATCTCTGCCTACAAAATGGCTGAACATGTTCCGACGGACGGAATCTGGACTGAGGAGACCCCGGTAAACTGGAAATCGATCCGAGATGTCGACAACGAAGGGTATCACGTCCCGCTCGCGCACCCTGCCCTTCAGGATTTATATGGCTCCACCTATTCAGACGAACCTTATGTCGATGGCGTCTCACGTTCTGATGGAAAATTCACTCCGACGAAGGGCCGCAGGTGGGCAGTTCGCAACTACAAGAAATTCACGAAACCACAGCCTCACTTGCCTGAGCACTTGCACAAAACTTGGCTCTACTACGGTATTTTCCCAAATGCAGTAATAGCTGTCACACCTGAGACAACCCTGTTTTATCAAGAATTTCCCGTCACAACAGAAAAGTCCATTCTTCGAAGCGCAACATACCGAAACCCGAGCGAAGACCGCCAACAAAGAGCGGCGCGGTACCTTGCCGCCAGGATTGATCGAGAAACAGTGGAAGAAGATATTCAGCTGACGATCTGGTCCAACGAAGCCATGGCTTCAGAGGCTTTCGAAGGCTTCTATCTTTCTGATCTGGAGTATGGCGTGCGATCTCATCACGACCATTTGAGGAAAATACTGCCCATCTATAACTCTGAAGTAGCGCCCGGAGAAGATGAAGTTGCCACGCTGAATGACGCGATGTCTGCTGAGCCGAAATCGTGACTAAAGGTATTTTCAAAACGTCGGAAGCAGAAACTCAAAAGCAGTTCCTGACAACGACCATCGGAAAGCCTGGCTCTGGCGCTACAAGATATGCTGCAGCGATGTATTTTTTTAAGAACGGCAAGCTTTCTGCTGAGATGTTGGAAATATACAGAAGTTGCAGCAAGTTTGATGCGGAAGACCCACTTGATCTGGCTAGATACGAGGGCATTTCAATTCCAGAATTGGTTTGCGATCTAAGCTTAAGCACCGACGCATGACTGCTTCCGCGCAAATGATGAAATCCTTGGACAATGCAGATCCTTATTGATTCTCACGATGCTGAGAAAGCAAAAGCCTACTCCGAAAATTGCCTCTCAGGCCACTCTAAGTGTTGGAGCGAAAACATTGAAAGTTCATGACTTTGACGTCGTTGTCGTTGGCGCCGGGGCGGCAGGAATTGCAGCTACTCGTGCTCTCAAAACGGCGGGACTCTCGGTTGTCTGCGTCGAGGCATCCAATCGCGTCGGAGGGCGCACACACACGGATACGGAAATCTTTGGTGTCCCGTTCGACATGGGTGCGCATTGGATGCACACCGAACATGTAAACGCTCTTAAAGCCCCGGGTCTCGCACTTGGTCTTGATCTCTATGCGGCCCCAGACAACGCGACGACATATGGCTTGGAGGATGATGCCGCTCTTTGGGACGAGGTCGATGAAATTCATAACGCGATAAATGAGGCGGCACGCATCGATGCAGAAATTGAGTCAAGCACCGGAATTCCAACGGATCGGTCCCTGGCTGATATTTGGGAAAACAAGGGAACTTGGTCTTTTACGGCAGCGATGACATTTGCCTTGTCGATTGCCAGAGACTTGCCGGACACTTCGCTACGAGACATCAGTGCCTGGGAAGGCGGTGACGACTGGTTTTGCCGTGAAGGCTTTGGACATCTCATTGCACTTACTGCGCAGGGTCTGCCAATCAAACTGGGCACCCCAGTCACAGAAATAAAATCTCTCGCGGATGGCGTACAAATTGCTACGGCTACGGGCAACATCAAAGCTCGTACCGTAGTCGTAACAGCTTCCGTCGGGGTCCTGGCCGAAGACATCATTCGCTTTGATCCCCCGCTCGGATCCGAGCGGCGGGCAGCGCTCGAGCTTATCACAATGGGCGACTACAATCACGCGGGTCTCTTTTTCCGACCCAACGCGTTGCCAGTGCAACCCGATACTTGGCTGACATATCACTTAGAACCCGACGCGTCGGGCGTGGCCCGTGGTGGCGGTTTTCTTTGCAACATCTCAAACACCGGTCTGACCAGCTTTGAAAGCTCCGGAAGCTTTTCCAGAAACTTGCAGGACGCAGGGCCTGAAAGCGCCATAGAGCACGCGCTCGATACTCTGGTTGGCTTCTTTGGTACGTCTATCAGAAAGGACTTCATCAAGGGGCACGCGACCGCCTGGCGGGATGAACCTTATGTGCGTGGTTCTTACGCTGGAGCCAAGCCAGGAGGCCACAACCAACGCGCTGTCTTACGCCAGCCTCATGCTGAGTGGGTGCACTTCGCCGGTGAAGCGACACATCCTAACCAACAATGCTCGGTCAGCGGAGCCCACCTAGAAGGACTAAGGGTCGCGGAAGATGTATTGGCTCAGCTACGCTGAACACCTGGCAATCAATTCATTCCAGCAAGTGGAATAATCTTAGATTATCGAACAAACCTTTCGAGAAAAGTCGCAAAGCTAAACCTCGCTTTTGCATACTCGGCGACCAATTCAGATCAAGCTACCAGTCAGCCGCCCGAACTCACACTCAAGCGTCTGGTCAGCGTTACCCACCCACTTGATCGGGTTGAACAGAAGCGTCAGTTCAGCTTCTGACACATTCAGATCGGGCCTCACAGATACACGGTTCGCCCCCCTGATCCGGCGGAATAATTCCCTGCCCGCACGAGATAATCTCCTGTTCCACCTTTTGGGAAATTTGCAACATAAGTCGCTGAAAAACATACCAATATGACAGAAGGAATGGCAAATTTCAGACCCGCACTATGAAAACTCCTCGCAAAATGCCGGTTATCAGGGAAGTCCAACCCAAAGCAACCCCGCCAGAATGCGGCACTAAGTCTGGGACCGGAATTGTGCTGAAAGCGTACAGTTTACTCCGCCTCTGATTGACACCGCACGCGCCAACGCGCGGGAATTACGACACGATCCCGGATCAGAAAACACAAGTGAAGTGAGACAGGTTTGAGTGGCGGTGCTGTCAGACGAATTCGAACCAGTCTCAGTTTGCCGTGGAAACCCTGAACCTACCCGGAACAAAGTTGACGCCACTCTGCTAGAGCGGCGGAACGTGTCAGCTTGAAGGTGTCTCGGCTGGCCAGCGATCTTTCCTAGTTGAAGTGGTTGTAAACGGAGGAATGGACGGCGACGAGTTTCTGTAAACTATGCATGCGCCCGAAACGTTGCATGGCGCGTTCACTTCGTCGGAAAGGAAGGTGTGAATTCTCGACGCGGTTATTGAGCCACCTGCCCATCTGTTGTTTTTTGGTAGCGCCAAGCTCTCTGAGAGCGGCCCAATACGATTCGAAACGATCCGCGACGACGTTTTCCGCTTTACCGTTTCGCTTCATCAATTTCTTGAGGAATTTCATTGCCGCCTGCTTGTTTCGACGTTTTGTGACAATCGCTTCCAGCACCTCGCCCTCGTGATCAACAGCCTGCCAAAGATAATGCCGCTTGCTATTCACCTTCACTAAAACCTCATCCACGTGCCACTTCCATTTCGAGAATGCGCGCAGTTGCTGGACTCGTTATTTGTCTAATTTCGGAGGCAAACATCGGGCCGAACCTGTTCCACCAATAGCAAACAGTCTCGTGGCTCACCTCAATTCCCCTTTCGAGCAACAAGTCTTCCACGTTTCGAAGCGACAATGGGAACCGAACGTACAGCATGACTGCCAGACGAATGACCTCCGGACTGGTCTAGAAGTACTTGAATGGCGATTGCTTGATCATGCGCGAAGGCTACGAGAGCACCCTGCCCGCCTCAACCCAAGTTCTTCTGACAAGACCGATGCGGACGGCCCAGAGCAGACATTCATCGATATGACGAATTGCTGCGTTCGCATTCCGCCTTGCAGGTATTCGCATTCGATTAACACCTCACTGTGTCGCGTTCACAAGCATCCGAATTGCGTCAGACTATCCGAAGCGCTGGTTCCTGAAACACAGCAAAAAAACATAGCATTTTATCAGAATACTTTTACCATGTGGTCAAATTTGGGGGAGGATGAATGCTCGACATTATCATCAGACAAGCCCAACTGCCGGATGGCCGAGGGCCGTTGGATATTGCGATCAAGGGTGACCGCGTCGCAGAAATAGCCCCCAAGATCGAGGCTGAGGCGGGCGTAGACATTGACGCGGCTGGGCGCTTGGTTTCGCCCCCGTTTACCGACCCGCACTTCCATATGGATGCGACCCTGAGCCTTGGAACGCCTCGCATGAATGTCTCGGGTACACTATTGGAAGGCATCGCGCTTTGGGGTGAGCTGAAGCCCCTGCTGACACCCGAAGCTGTAATTGAGCGTGCAATGCGATATTGCGACCTTGCCGTATCGCAGGGATTACTGGCCATCCGTTCGCATGTGGATGTTTCATCCGCACCTTTGGTTGGCGTTGAAGCGCTGTTGGAGGTCCGCAAGCAGGTCGCACCTTATCTTGATCTGCAACTTGTAGCATTCCCGCAAGATGGCCTTTACCGCGCAGAGAATGCAGAAAAAAACTTGATCCAAGCCCTTGATATGGGTGTCGATGTGGTGGGCGGCATCCCGCATTTCGAACGCACGATGTCGGAAGGTGCCCGGTCGGTCAGGAGATTGGCCGAGATAGCGGCGGACCGTAGTTTGATGCTGGATTTGCATTGCGATGAAAGCGACGATCCGATGTCACGCCACGTGGAAACCTTGGCCTATGAAACCACGCGCCTTGGGCTTAGCGGGCGGGTAACTGCCAGCCACGTTACCGCGATGCATTCGTATGACAATTACTATGCATCGAAGCTCATTCCGCTAATCGCAGAAAGCGGCATGAACGTGGTGCCCAACCCGCTCATCAATATAACGCTGCAAGGTCGCTCAGACACCTATCCGCGCCGTCGGGGGCTGACCCGAGTGCCAGAGCTGCGCGCAGCAGGTGTAAATGTCGCCTTCGGACAGGATTGCACGATGGACCCGTGGTATTCGCTTGGCTCCGCCGACATGTTGGAAGTGGCTCACATGGGCGTGCATGCCGTGCCGATGACATCCCGCGAGGCGATGGAGTGGGCGTTTACTTCCGTTACTCAGAATGGCGCCAAAGCAATGGGCTTGCCCGACTCGACGATCCGCGAAGGCGGCCCTGCCAATATGGTTTTGTTGCAAGCGCGTGATCCGATTGAAGCTGTTCGCATGAAAGCCACACGCCTTGCCGTCATCAAGAACGGAAAGGTGCTGGCACGGACAGAACCACGAATGGCCGCGCTTTCTTTGCCCAGCCGTCCCACGACCCTGGATCCCGCAGATTACGCGCCCAGGCCAAATACTAAGGAAGCCCAATAACAAGAAGAATTGCCACCAACAGAAGAGGATTTACCAATGAAACTCACCACAACCCGCCGTCAGCTGATGGTCGGCGCTGCGGCCACTCTGGCCCTGCCGGCTTATGTCCGTCACGTGAATGCACAATCTGCGACCCGCGTCGCCGGAGTGCACATGTCTCCCGTTGAAAATGCATGGAACAGCCGCATTCACTTGGCGATGCAGGAAGCCGCTGACGCCGGCCTGATAGAGTATGAGTTTTCAGAAGGAGTAGCTCCGACCGACTATCCCCGCGCGATGCGCGAATATGCCGAAGGAGGTGCGCAAATCATCTGGGGTGAATCTTACGCTGTGGAACGTGAAGCACGCGAAGTGGCGGGTGACTACCCCGACACCGCGTTTCTGATGGGGTCTTCCGGTGGGCCAGAAGGTGACAATTTCGGTGTCTTTGGCACACGCAACCACGAGGCAGCCTATCTGGCCGGTATGCTCGCGGGTCTAATGTCTGAAAGCAATGTCTATGGCTCGGTCGGTGGTTATCCGATCCCCGAGGTGAACCTGTTGATCAATGCTTTCCGCATGGGTGTAAGCGAAGTGAACCCAGACGCCACCTTCGTCAACGGCTTTATCGGTGCATGGTTCGATCCGGCGCGCGCGCAGGAAGCTGCGATTGCCCAGATCGATGCGGGCGCGGACATACTGTTTGGTGAGCGTATTGGCACTGCGGATGCGGCCCAAGCGCGAGGTGTGAAGGCCATCGGTTCGCTTATCGATTATACGCCGCGATACCCGGGCACGGTCTTTGCCAATGCGATCTGGAATTATGGCCCAACCATCCAGGCCATCGTGGCGGATGTTCAGGAGGGTAATCCAACGGGGCGCAACTACACGGAATATTCCTTTATGGCCCATGGCGGCAATGAACTGATCTATGTCGCCGATGAAGTGCCCGCCGACGCCATCCCGGGAATGGAGGCCAAACAGGCCGCGATTCAATCCGGTGAATGGGACGTTCCGATTGATGAAAGCGAGCCCACCTGAACCCGAGGGCTTTGACGTGACCGATGCCACAGCTCTTGCAGCTGCGATCACTGCAGGGCAGATATCTGCCTGCGAAGCGATGGAATCCAGCCTTGCCGCCTGCCACGCGCGGGCGGATTTGGGGGCCGTGGTATATCTGGACGAAGATATGGCCCGCGCTGGGGCAGAGGCGGCAGACGCTTTGCCACCAGACCAGCGCGGGCCATTTCATGGGGTTCCGTTTTTGCTGAAAGACCTCGGCGGTTTCGCAAAAGGGCTGCCTGCGGCGGCAGGATCCGCGGCAATCCGTGCGCGGTGTCGTAAACCTGAAAGTGACAGCCACCTGCTGCAACGTCTTCGCCGAACCGGCCTGATCCCTTTCGGCTTGACCGCAACACCCCCGTTTGGCCTTTCCCTAACATGCGAACCCGATGGCTTGGCGGCGACCCACAATCCATGGAACCCCGCGCTGACACCCGGTGGTTCATCCGGTGGCGCCGCAACCGCGGTTGCAGCTGGTATTGTTGCAATTGCTCATGCCACGGATGCAGCCGGGTCCATCAGGGTTCCCGCTGCGTGTTGCGGCTTAACCGGGCTCAAGCCTTCTCGTGGCGCGGTACCCGGAGGCCCTGATTTTGTCAATCACCTGATGGGCATAGCGTCTGAGCTGGTCCTTGCGCGGTCGGTCCGCGATGTGAAGACCGCCTTTGACGCGGTCGCCGAGCCCAAGGCCCCGGTACATCTGCCAGAACGCCCCCGCGTCGCATTGGCATTGCCGGAGCGTTGCGGTGCTGACCAGTGCAAGGCCGCGAAAAATGCTGCCGACGCGCTGCGCGATGCAGGCTGTGAGGTGTGCGATATTCGTGCCCCCGACCAATTGGGGGATGAGGCTCACGCAATCGCCCGAACCATACTAGCTGTTTCCTTGGCCGAGTGGCTGACTACGCTCAGGATAACTGATGATAAAATTCCACCACTTGCCGCGACCATGGCTGCCGAGGGCCGAGCGACACCGGCTACCGCGCTTTTTGCGGCCTCACGACAGCTAGCGCGTCTGACAAATCGATCTCGCAAGCTTTTCAAGTCTGCCGATGCTGTCCTGATGCCGATCCTCTCGTCTGCACCGCCCGTTGTAGGCGCTTTGAATCTGTCCGGCCCCTCCCCAGACGATCACATGGCGCGGCTCGAGGCTTTTGCCCCGAACGCTGCACTTGCAAATGTAGCGGGCTTGCCAGCTTTGGCGCTGCCTTTTGGCATGGCAAATGGTCTTCCAATCGGCGTTCAGCTGATTGGTTCCCCCGGCTCGGATTTTGCGCTGCTGAAACTTGGCGCACTTATCGAAGCCCGCGCGCCCGCAATCCCTTTTCCGCACCCAATCGCAGGCCTACCCGCATGACCAACGTTCTGGAACTAAACGGCATTACCAAGCATTTCGGAACGCTAACCGCAAATGACGATGTGACCCTTACACTAGAAGAAGGGGAAATTCTTGCTCTGTTGGGCGAAAATGGTGCGGGTAAGACGACGCTGATGAATATTCTGTTCGGCCACTACGCAGCCGATAAAGGCTCTGTCAGGGTGTTTGGCAAAGAGCTGCCCCCGGGTCTGCCACGCGCGGCGATCGAGGTGGGTGTGGGAATGGTGCACCAGCACTTCACGCTTGCGGGCAACCTCACGGTTCTTGAAAACGTAATGCTTGGTTCCGAACCGTTGACGCGCACGCGTTCTGCTCGTGGCGAGGCGCGCAAGAAATTGTTACAGATCTCAGAGCGGTTCGGCCTGCCTGTAAATCCAGAGGCCAAGGTTCGGTCGCTTTCCGTTGGTGAACGTCAACGGGTCGAGATTCTGAAAGCACTCTATCGCGACGCGCGTATTTTGATTTTGGATGAACCTACTGCCGTTCTGGCCCGGCCCGAGGCGATGCGCCTGTTCGAGACGCTGCGCGATATGACGAAAGAGGGCCTCTCGCTCATCTTCATCAGCCACAAGCTGCATGAGGTCATGGCAGCCTCTGACCGTGTGGCGGTGCTTCGTGGCGGCAAGATGGTTGCAGAACGCAAAACACCTGAAACCACACCTGAAGAGTTGGCGGAACTGATGGTTGGCCGCAAGGTGGAGCGTCCCGTACGTCAAGACCATGAGATTGGAGCGCCAATCCTGATCGCAAACGATGTGAGCGTGGAAGAAGACGGTGAGTTGCGGCTGGATGATGTGTCTTTCGCCGTCCATGCCGGTGAAATCCTTGGCATCGTTGGCGTTTCAGGCAATGGTCAGTCCTCCCTCGGAGAGCTGCTGTCAGGATTGGCACACCCGAGTGCGGGTCAGTTAACACTCTTGAACGAAGATATCGGCCATCTGGGTCCGCGCGGCATGATCCGCGCGGGCGCAGGCAGGGTGCCTGAAGACCGTCATGCAGAAGGCGTTGTGGGCGAATTGAGTTTGTGGGAAAACGCGGTGCTTGAGCGCTTGCGAACACCGGAATTTTCCCACCGCGGCTTTGTTCGACAACGCGTCGCCCGAAAATACACTGCGGGACTGATTGAACGTTTTGATATCCGCGGCGCCAGCCCCGACACGCGAACAAGGCTGCTGTCCGGCGGCAATATGCAAAAGCTGATCCTTGGCCGGGTTCTGACCAATGGGCCGCGTTTTGTGCTCGCAAACCAGCCGACGCGTGGTCTTGATGAAGGGGCAATTGCTTCGGTTCATGCCGAGCTTTTGGCAGCACGGGCCGAAGGTGCCGCGATCCTGCTCATCTCGGAAGAATTGGAAGAAGCTGTGGCCCTGTCAGACCGAATACAGGCCATCGTAAAAGGCCGCTTGTCAGAACCGATAACGGCTGATGAAGCCGACCCACAACGCCTTGGCCTGATGATGGCAGGTGTCTGGAAGGAAAATGATGATGCGGCTTGAACGACGCTCACATGTGCCGCTGCACCTTGCGATCATTGCGCCACTGGCCGCGATCTTTACTGCATTGCTTTTGGCCGCAGGTCTCATCGCTGCTGCTGACGTAAATCCGCTAACGGCCTATGGCGAAATGGTAAATGGCGCATTCGGCTCGCGCCTTTCTATCGCCGAGATGTTGACCCGCGCCACTCCGCTTATCTTTACGGGGCTTGCCGCAGCTGTCGCCTTCCGAGCGCGGCTTTGGAACATCGGGGGCGAGGGACAGTTTTTTGTTGGGGCGCTGATCACCGCTTGGATCGGTCATTCACTCGGGGTTCCAGGGTGGATCGGAGTTCCGATCTTGATGTTGGCAGGCATGGCGGCGGGCGCGGCTCTGTTGGCAGGGCCTGCCTTTTTACGCTTGCGTTTCGGCGTAGATGAGGTGGTGACAACCCTGCTGCTCAACTTCATCGTGATCCTTTTCGTTGGCCTCATGATTGAGGGTCCCATGCGCGATCCGCTGGCCTTTGGGTGGCCCTCTTCGGTGCCAGTAAACGGGGATTACCGCCTTCCGGATCTGATCCCCCGTACACGTCTTCATATCGGGCTGCTTGTTGCTATCGCTGCAGCAGGTGCTGTTTGGCTGATCCTTGCGCGTACTGTATTTGGTGCTGAAACACGCGCCGCAGGCTTAAATGCCAATGCCGCGGCCTTTGCCGGAATTTCTCTGCCCCAAACGATCATGGGTGTGGCCCTGCTTTCGGGCGCGCTGGCAGGGCTTGCCGGGTCTGTCGAAGTCATGGGGGTCACTGCGGGGGTCACCACCACTATGAGCCCCGGATTTGGTTATGCAGGCATTGTCGTCGCTATGCTCGCCGCTTTGCATCCGGCCGGAGTGGTCGCTGCCGCTGTTTTCGTCGCCACCGTCTTTGTCGGGGCCGACGCTATGAGCCGTGCGACAGGTGTTCCCAGTTTCATTGCCGATGTGATTGTGGCGCTGTGCCTGCTCACTATGATCGTGGCCCTTCTTTTCACAACCTACCGGGTGCGCCGATGAGTGATGCAATTGATCTGCTGCTGAATACCAGTCTTTGGGCTTCCGTGCTGCGTATTGCGACACCGCTCATATTTGGTGTTCTTGGTGCGTTGCTTTGCGAACGTTCGGGCGTGCTCAATCTGGGAATCGAGGGGATCATGACCATGGGGGCGATGAGCGGTTGGCTTGTCGTTTACATGGGCGCACCATTGCTTGTAGGCCTCATTTTTGCAGCGCTTTGCGGCGCGGTGATGGGATTGCTTCATGCCATGCTGACAGTTCCACTTGGGCTTTCGCAACACGTCTCAGGGCTGGGCATAACGCTGTTTGCATCCGCTTTGGCCTATTACCTGTACAGGTTGCTTGTTGAGGTGGGAGATCTGCCCCCTACGATCGAGGCTTTTAAGCCACTCGATATTCCGGTCCTATCAGATGTTCCCGTTTTGGGACCGATCCTGTTTTCCCAAGCTTTGCCGACCTATCTGGCGCTAACTGCGGTGGCTGTGATGGCCTATGTTCTTGCCCGCACGCCGTTGGGGTTGGCCATTCGTATGACCGGTGAGAACCCTCATGCGGTTGAGGCGCAAGGGCTGAACCCGATCCGTATCCGTATCGGCGCGGTCGTTGTCGGGTCGGCTTTGATGGCGGTGGGCGGGGCCTTCCTGACCACAACGGCGTTCAACAGCTTTTTCCCGGGCATGGTGCAGGGGCGCGGTTGGATCTGCATTGCATTGGTAGTCTTCGCTGGCTGGCGACCCGGCAAGGCTCTGATTGGCGCGATGTTGTTCGCTTTCTTCGATGCATACCAACTGCGATTGCAGACAACGGTTGAGGGTGTGCCATATCAGTTGTTCCTTATGGCGCCGTATGTACTTTCGATCGCTGCGCTTGTCCTTGTCGCCCGCAGAGCCGAAGTACCCGCAGCGTTGATGGCACCCTACCGACGCGGTGAACGTTAGTGGCATATGTTCAACATACTGGCCTGGAAACGACAAAATCTTAAGAATAAACATCTACTCGACCAGGCAATGAAGTGCTGGGCACGAGGCCTTAATCACAATCCGGAAGACTCTGCACGTTGCTGCTACAATCATATCGCTGGCAGGCTCGGCGTGTTAGTGAAAGTGCGCCTTGTTGCGCTCGATGTGCTGCTCATCCGCGATGAAGCTGTGATAGCAGGTTCGCGCTATCGTGCGTTTCTCGAAGACCTCGGGATCGAGCCACCGTCTGTGTCGCCGGGCAAATCTCCGGCAAAACTCTGCCTCGACTGGACGGAGCAGAGGTAGCACATTTCCGGGCCGTTTGCTACGGCCCTCATGGAAAGGTTACTGAAAGCACACTGGCTTCAGCGTCGGACTGGCAGTCGTGCCCTAACTATCACCGATAACGGGCTTGATGCGCTGGAACGCTGGTTTGGTCAGGGCAAACAAACCATTGATGGAGACACTTAGGTCTGACGGTTCGGTCGATAACGAACCGTCTTTTCACACAATCAGTTTCTGTCTATGCCTGTTGCTACCAATCGTGGAGTTGCTTTAGCTCTGAGATTAATTTTCCTAAACACTCGAGTCCCGCATTCGCCAATTCTGATGGTAATCCCGGCGCGATCTCCATCTCCGACAGGCCAGCCGGTACCGAGAACCGTGTCCCCTTCTCTTCGCTGACTATGTCAGCCAACCGAATTTCAGCCGGCCGCGAGACAAACGTGGCACTCCCAGAATCCGTAATTTGTTCGATTTTTCCGTCGGAAATTGACACATTAATTGTTCCATCAACAACCTTCCCGCCGTTAATAAAATTGTCTTCAAACGTAATGTTGCGGGAGTCGCCATCCATAACAATGTTAATTCCCTCATGCTCCAGAGACACGCTGGCATCACGATAATCAGCAGATGGCACGAGGGAATGTTCCGCTGAGTTCCTTGCTTCTCTAAGATAAACCAAACCTTCATCGTCTTTTGTTGAAAGGTTTTTCACACAGTTGGCCCATCCTTTTGAAGCACTATTTTTCATGCCCAGGTTGATAGCTCGACCGATGGTCTTCCCAAAATTTGATAGACAACTCTCCCAAGCGCGCCTCAATTCTTGACTTGTGGAAGCGTTTTGCATCAGTTCGTTTGCTTGGCGTGTCTCATCAAAATAATGCTCAATTTCAACAATATGCTGTTTACTCAAAACTGACTCCTAACTCTCGCAAAGCCCAGCGAGACTATCAGTTTTTTCGAGGAAATCGCGCGAGTATTTCTTTTATGTCCCGGTCTATGGATGCCAAAACGCTGTTGATTTGAGGGTGCTGTCAGACAAATTCGAACCAGTCTCAGTTAGGCCAGTGAGGCTGTCCTTTAGGCAGCACAAAGATCGCGCCACTCGGCAAGAGCGGCGGAGCGTGTCAGCTTGAAAGTGTTTCGGCTGGTGAGAGATCTTTCCTGGTTGAAGTGGTTGTAGACGGAGGACTTAACGGCGGCGAATTTCTGCAAACTTCGCACGCGCTTGAAACGCTGCATCGCGCGTTCTCTTCGTCGGAACGACAAGTGTGAATTCTCAACCCGATTGTTAAGCCACCTGCCCGTTTTAACTTCTCCGTCGCACCGAGCTCTCGGAGCGTAGCCCGATATGATGCGAAGCGGTCAGTGACGACTTCATCTGCGCTGCCATGCCGCTTCATCAATTTCTTAAGGAATTTCAATGCTGCTTGTTTATTTCGACGCTTGGTGACAACGGCTTCGAGAGCCTCGCCTTCAGGATCAACGGCGCGCCACAGATAATGGCGCTTGCCATTGATCTTCACAAAGACCTCGTCCATATGCCATTTCCACTTTTAGTATGCCCGCAATTGCTGCACTCGTTTTCGTTTAATTTCTGACGCGAACATTGGGCCGAAACGGTTCCACCAGTAGCGGACAGTTTCATGGCTTACTTCGATCCCGCGCTCATGCAGAAGGTCTTCCACATTTCGAAGGGACAATGGAAACCGGACGTACAGCATTACGGCCAGACGAATGATCTCCGGGCTGGTTTTGAAGTACTTGAAGGAGGCAGGTTTGGTAATTCGCAAACGTTACGCAACCGACCTGCCCCACTCAAGCAAAGTTAATCTGACAAGACCATACGGTCTGCTCCGTCTCTGATTGAGAGCTCAAGTGCCAACTCGCGGAAATCGCGGCACGATTCCGGATCAGAAAACACAACTGAAGTGAGATAGGTTTGAGTGGCGGGGAGACAGGGATTCGAACCCTGGGGACGCTCTCACGCCCAACGGTTTTCAAGACCGCCGCATTCGACCACTCTGCCACCTCCCCGACGCAGGCAGGGTCTAAGGCCAACTCTGTCCGGTGGCAAGCCTAAAGAGGGAAATCTTGCCGAGGAAAAAGCAGCGGGCTTTCCATAGCCAAACGCCCACGTTATGATCCGGTCAAAGACCGTAAGAGGCCGGTTGCAGAACCTGCCGATCGGCGGCTGGGCAGGAAAAATGGCCCGTATCAGGCAAGGGATGACAAAATGAAGCGAGCGACAGAGACACGCATGGGGTCGTTCAGGCTGTCAGTAGCGGCAGTGGCAATTCTTGCATTGGCAGGTTGTGAGGAAGGGGCAGGTTCCGCCTTCGGCACGTCCAAGGGAACAGAGACCCCGACATCTCAGCCTAATGCAAAAAAGTCCGCAGATCGCGATGTCGAGGCACCCGAAGTTTTTGAACTGACCGAGGCGGGTCTTTGGGATGGTCGCCCGTCATTGGGCGGCATTTGGGTTGCTCATCCGGATGTAACCGACCCCGAGCGGGTTACCATCCGGAACACATCCAACGGCAAATCCACTGTCGGGGCACTGTTCCGGCGCGAACGCGACCTGCCCGGTCCACGATTGCAGGTGTCTTCGGGGGCCGCAGAAAAGCTGGGAATGCTGGCGGGCGCACCTACCAGCATCCACGTTGTAGCGCTGCGTCGGGAAACTGTAGAAGAAACACCTGAACCGGCCAAGGAAACACCATCCACCGAGGAAGCAGCTGATACAGATACGGTCACTGAAGCTTCGGCCTCCGCTGGGGCGAACGAGCCGAATGCAGAAGAATCTGAAGTAGAAAAACCAGCCAAACGGAAGTGGTGGCAGAAGAAAGAGCCGGACAGTGCCGTTGTGGCGGGTACAGCTGTGGCTGCAACGGCAGCAGCCAACGCGGCAACTGCGGAGGCCGACGAGCCTGCAAAGACGGTCATTGAAGCAGCGGACGCTCCCTTGGAACCGGCATCAGCTACAGAGCAACCGGTGAAAAAGAAAAAGTGGTGGCAAAAAGATACCAAGGGCGAGATAACCGAAACAAAGCTTGACCCCATTGCCGGTGCGGCAGCCGCGATCGAAGCCTCGGACCCATCTGTTCAGCCCACTGAAACAGCGGCTAGTACATCTGCAAGCGCATCAAAAACGTCGTCTTTGTCCAAACCGTATGTTCAGGTCGGCACATTCAACGTCGAGGCCAACGCGAACGCGGCTGCGGACAAGGTACGCAAAGCAGGCCTGCCGGCCGAGGTCCTTCAGCTGTCCAACGACGACAAGACAATCTGGCGCGTGCTTGCTGGCCCGGCTCAGAACCGGGCGGAGCGCAACGAGATTCGTGCCAAAATGGCAGAAATCGGGTTTGCCGACGCCTATGTTGTGAAGAACTAAGAAGGAGGTCTCAAATGCTGTCCTCGCTGCGAAAAACTGCTCTGGCCGCCGGCTTTGCGCTTCTCGCGCTTCCCGTTCAGGCCTTCGATACATCTGCCCGGGCGGCTTATGTTTTGGATCAGACAACCGGCACGGTTTTACTGTCAAAGGATGCGGATCAGCCGCTACCGCCGGCGTCGATGTCCAAGTTGATGACGTTGTACGTGGCGTTCGAAGCGTTGCGCGACGGGCGCCTGACATTGGACGAAAGGCTACCAGTTTCCGAACACGCAATGAGTTATGGCGGCTCAACCATGTTCCTGAACACTCAAGACCGGGTTCGTGTCGAGGATCTGCTACGCGGCATCATTGTTCTGTCAGGCAATGACGCGTGCGTCGTGATCGCCGAAGCGCTGAGCCCCGACGGCACCGAAGCCGGTTTTGCCCGCTACATGACGCAACGTGCACAGCAGATGGGGATGAACAACTCCAACTTCGCGAATTCCAATGGCTGGCCTGCCGCTGGTCACATGATGTCCGTTCACGATCTGGCCATACTGGCGGACCACCTGATTGCCGATTTTCCCGAATACTATCCGCTCTTTGCCGAAGAGGAGTTCGCGTTTGATGGCCGTGCGCCCTCCAATGCCCGCAACCGGAACCCGTTGCTAAAGCTGGATATTGGCGCGGACGGGCTAAAAACCGGCCACACCAACGAAGCCGGATATGGGTTGGTCGGATCGGCCAAGCAAGGCGACCGCAGGGTTATTTTTGTTTTGTCAGGATTGGACAGCACCGCCCGCCGCGCAGAGGAGGCTGAGGCCGTGGTTAACTGGTCGTTTCGAAATTTTGTCGAGAAGACCGTCGCAACCGAAGAAACCCCAATTGCCCAAGCGGAAATCTGGATGGGTGCCCAACAATCGGTAGGCTTGGTGCCGGAACAGGATTTGAACCTTTTGTTTCCGGTCCTTGGCGCCAAAGACATAGAAGCCGAGGTGGTCTATCAGGGGCCGATTAACGCCCCGGTAACCAGAGGCCAGCAGCTGGCGGAACTGGTAATCAAACCCGAAGGATTGCCTGAAATCCGTCGTCCGCTGGTTGCGGCTGAAGATGTCGCACTTGGCGGATTTGTCGTAAGAATGATGACTGTTGCGGGTATTGTGCTGAAAGACGTAATCAACCGCCCGCTGGAGGCCATGTGACAAAGCCCGGACTGTTTCTGACGTTCGAAGGCATCGACGGTTCAGGAAAATCAACGCAGGCGCGGCGTTTGGCCGATCATTTGCGATCCCTCGGTCGAGACGTGATCCTGACCCGAGAGCCCGGAGGCTCTCCGGGCGCCGAGGAGATACGGCGTCTTGTGCTCGAAGGCGATCCTGACCGCTGGTCGGCCGAGACCGAGCTGTTGCTGTTCACCGCGGCCCGCCGCGACCATCTGGAACGGACGATCGAACCTGCATTGGCTGAGGGAAAAGTGGTGATCTGTGATCGGTTTGCCGACAGCACCCGCATGTATCAGGGGCTTTCACGTGGAGATTTGCGGGGTGTGGTCGATCAGTTGCATTCCCTGATGATCGGGCGGGAACCGGATTTGACGCTGCTCATCGACATGGACCCAGATACCGGCCTTTCACGTGCGAAGGGGCGGCAAGGGGCCGAAGAACGGTTCGAGGATTTCGGCCCGGACCTGCAGCGTCAGATGCGCGCCGGTTTCCTGTCGCTGGCCCAGGAGTTTTCTGATCGGTTCAGGGTCGTTGATGGCAACCGTAACATGGACAGCGTTGCCGCTGATGTGACAGATATCGTGATGCAGGAATTGCGATAGACACGGATGAGTGACGAAACCCCAACCCCGGATCAGGCGCCCGGCGCGCCCCACCCACGTGAAACCCCCCGGTTGTTCGGTCAGGACGCCGCAGAACAGGCGTTTCTGACCGCGTACAATTCGAACCGATTGCACCACGGATGGCTTTTGACCGGCCCACGCGGCGTGGGAAAGGCCACACTGGCATGGCGCATTGCCGTTTTTTTGCTGGCGACACCTCCCGCCGAAGAAGATGGGTTGTTCGGCTCGCCCCCATCGCCCACGTCACTCGATGTCGCCTCTGACCATCCTGTCCTGAGCCGGATGTTGGCCGGCGCCGAACCCGGTCTGGCTGCTATTACCCGCTCGCTCAATGATCAGGGAAAGTTGCGGAATGAAATCGTCGTGGACGATATCCGTAAACTCGGGCGGTTTTTCGGCTTATCCTCCGCGGATGGGGGCCGGCGGGTCGTCATAGTCGACGCCGCAGACGAGATGAACGTCAGTGCCGCCAACGCCCTGCTGAAAATGCTTGAGGAACCTCCGGCACGAACAACGCTTTTGCTGGTATCACACCAACCCTCACGGCTTTTGCCAACCATCAGGTCGCGGTGCCGAACCTTGCGGTTGTCGCCTTTGAGTACAGACGACATGCAGGCTGCTCTGGCGCAAACGGGTACGCAAACTCCTGAAAATACAGATTATTTGAATGCGCTCGCTGCGGGGTCGGTCGGCGATGCGATCCGAATGATCAATCTTGGCGGGTTGGAAATTTATGCCGAGCTTATTGCCATTCTGGGCTCCCTGCCCCGTCTTGACCGCCAGCGCGCACTGGCATTGGCCGAGGCATCGGCGCAGCGTGGCGCTGCGGACCGCTTTGAACTGTTGCTCACCCTGATTGATGTGGCCCTGTCGCGACTGGCCGTGACGGGTGCCGTGGGAACCCCACCACAACCCGAGGCCGCCGAAAACGAAGCTGCAACGCTGGCCCGCCTCTCAGCTTCGCCCCAACAAGCCCGCCAATGGGCCGAGGTGGCCGCCCTGATCACAGCACGTGTGCGACATGGGCAGGCGGTGAACCTTGACCCTGCGGCGCTGGTCCTAGATACGATGTTCAAGTTACAGGAAACCGCCGGTCAGAGCAGATGAGCGACAGTAAAACCACTCCGGAAATCACCGATAGCCATTGCCATCTGGATTTTCCGGATTTCGAGGGCCAGTTGGACGATATCGTCACCCGCGCCGCCAATGCAGGCGTGACGCGCATGGTGACGATTTGCACCCGCTTGCGCAACGAACCGACGGTTCGCGCCATCGCCGAAACCCATGAGCCGGTTTTCTACGCCGCCGGAACCCATCCGATGAGCGCGGCTGATGAACCCATGGCAACCGTCGAAGAACTGGTTACACTGGCCCGTCATCCGAAATTCGTGGGGATCGGAGAAACCGGGCTGGATTATCACTACACCAGCGACAGTGCAGAAACGCAAAAGCAGTCGCTGCGTATTCACATAGAAGCGGCGCAGCGCACAGGCCTGCCGTTGATCATCCACTCCAGAGCGGCCGATGACGATATGGCCCGCATTCTGGCAGACGAATATCGCAACGCGCCGTACTCCTGTGTGATGCACTGTTTCTCGTCCTCGGCTGACTTGGCCAAAGCCGCTTTGGATCTTGGTTTCTACTTGTCCATGTCAGGCATCGCGGCCTTCCCCAAAAGCCAGGAACTGCGCGATATCTTTGCAACTGCACCGATTGATCGCATTCTGGTCGAAACCGACGCGCCGTATCTGGCACCACCGCCCTTTCGCGGCAAACGAAACGAACCGGCTTATACGGCGCATACAGCACGCAAAGGGGCCGAGGTGTTTGGTATGGAATATGCTGAGTTTGCGGCCCGCACTCAGGCCAATTTCGACCGGCTTTTCAATAAGGCCGCAACCTACAAGGTCGCCGCATGACCGGAGAGTTGCGTTGCACCATACTCGGCTGCGGATCGTCGGGCGGTGTGCCGCGACTGGGTGGGCATTGGGGGGATTGCGATCCCGAGAATCCCAGAAATACCCGCCGTCGCTGCTCGATGCTGGTCGAACGCGATGGCCCGGATGGGACAACAACAGTTCTGATCGACACCACGCCCGACATGCGTAGTCAGTTGCTTGATGCAGATACTGGGCGTCTGGACGGCGTGGTTTATACCCATTCCCACGCAGACCACGTGCACGGTATCGATGACCTTCGCATGATCGTATTCAACATGCGCGCGCGTATTCCGGTCTGGGCTGATGGGGACACGCAAAACGCACTGCTAAGCCGGTTTGGCTATGCGTTTATCCAACCGGAAGGGTCCCCTTATCCACCGATCCTTGACCTCAAGACGATTGATGGGCCGTTCGAAGTGGATGGCCCCGGCGGCCCCATTCCGTTCCGGCCTTTCAAGGTCAATCACGGGTCGATCGATTCATTGGGCTTCAGGATGAACAACTTGGTTTACCTACCTGATGTTGCAGAACTTTATGATGCTTCCTGGGCGGAGCTAAGGGACCTCGACTGCCTGATAATCGACGCTTTGCGCCGCTCACCACATCCCACACACGCCCATCTCGAAAAAACGCTGGGCTGGATCGAGGAATTGCAGCCGAAACGCGCGGTTCTGACGAACATGCATATCGACCTCGATTATGTCGCAGTCGACGCGGAAACCCCGGATCATATTACGCCTGCCTATGACGGCATGGTGATCCGTCATGGGCTGTAGGACCTGACTCTGCTGCGGCAACTTCAGATACCCCCACCCGCCGAACTTGACCGGGTGGCACCATGATACAAAGCCTTATCGACGTAATTTTACCTGTCTTTCTTGTGATCGGTGCGGGTTATGGCGCAACCCGTACGGGGTATTTCAATGAGGCCCATGTTGATGGGTTGATGAAGTTCACTCAGGGCTTCGCCATTCCTTGCCTTCTGTTCCATGCCATTGCAAATCTCGATCTCAGCACCAGCTTTGATCCACGCCTTCTGGCCAGCTTTTACACCGCGGCCGCCCTGTGTTTCCTTGCGGGGATGACTGGGGCGCGGTTGATCTTTCGGCGGGATTGGGAAGACTGCGTCGCAATCGGGTTCTGTTGCCTGTTTTCAAATTCCGTCCTGTTGGGACTTCCCATTACCGAGCGCGCCTACGGCCCCGATAACCTGACCGGCAATTATGCGATCATCGCCTTTCACTCGCCCTTTTGTTACGGCGTGGGCATCACGGTAATGGAGGTTATTCGGAATCGTGGCCACGGCGGCCGTCGCATGATCCGATCTGTCCTGACCGTGATGTTCAAGAACGCTCTGATCATCGGCATCGGTCTGGGCTTTGTTGTCAATCTGTCAGGCATGTCACTGCCTGTCGTTGTAGATGACGCGCTTGGCCTTATAACGCGGGCGGCGCTACCCGGCGCCCTTTTCGCTCTTGGCGGTGTGCTTGTGCAATACCGGCCCGAAGGTGACCTTCGCACGATCGCATATGTGTGCGGCGTATCACTCTTGTTGCACCCAAGCCTTGTCTGGATCTTTGGAAAAACCGCCGGCCTGCCACAGGATCTTTTCCGCTCGGGGGTACTGAACGCCGCCATGGCACCCGGCTTTAACGCCTACATTTTTGCCAATATCTATGGACGGGCCAAACGGGTGGCCGCGTCGTCGGTTCTTATTGGAACCGGGGTTTCAATCCTGTCAGTTTGGATGTGGCTTGCGGTCCTCGGACCGTAGATAGCCCTGTTCCAATCATTTATTGACATTGCCAACCCTTGCCACATCGTTCGACATACCCAACCCGGAGTCCGAAATGCCCCACGCGGTGATAGTTGCCCATGGTCAACCGTCCGATCCTGAAACGGCGGAAATCGCGCTGTCCGAATTCGCCAGAAAAGTGGGCGCAGCTGCCGGTGATGTGTCTGTTCATTCGGCGACTCTGGCCGCGCCGGGACGGCTGGAAGAGGTGCTGACCACGCTGCCCAATGATACGGTGATATATCCACTTTTCATGGCCAAAGGCTGGTTTGTGACCGGCGCGTTGCCCAAGCGCCTCGGAGAGCGTCCGTTGCGAATTCTTGACCCTCTGGGAATTGACCCCGCGCTGCCTGAACTTGTCGCGCAAACACTTCGCGAGGAATTGGATAGGTTGCGGTGGGACTCAGTTGAAACGGCCCTTGTCATTGCGGCACATGGTTCTGGCCGAAGCAAGAACCCTTCGTCAGTCACCCGTGAGTTTGCAGCGGCGCTAAGCCACTATCTGGAGTTCAAGTCCGCTCGAATAGGGTTCGTAGAAGAGGCACCATCCATTTCTGAAGCCGCCCAAGATACCGGACCCAAAACACTCTGTCTGCCATTCTTTGCCTGCGCTGGTGGCCACGTCTCCGAAGATGTCCCAAATGAGTTGCAACGTGCAGATTTTTCAGGCGTCGTTTTGCCGACGCTCAGCGAGCTACCCCAAATCCCAAAACACATTGCAACACAGCTAAGTCGTCATTTTGGTTGCTCCGACCACTCCTGACCTACCAATCATACAATGTATCAAGGCCGCTTTTCGGCGGCCTTGACAATTAACCCAGCAGTTCGTCTTCGGATGCCGATAAATCAGTCCCCGGTCGAGGTTTGAAATACCGGAATGCTCGACGTTGACGCGCTGCCACCGGGCCCGGATGCAGCCTTGAGAACCGCAATGCGTTCCGGCGTTTGACCCGGAATGGCATTACCGCTTTCCGCTGCGTTCAGCGCCAATTGCATCCATTCCGACGCCTCAGCACCGGTTGCCTTGGTTGCGCCGATACCTTCGCGCAATTGATGGCTGACCAGTTCACCATATCCCTGCTCGCCCGCGGCGGTTAGCAATGCAGCCGAAGCCATCGCCATTTCTCCGTTATCGGTACGATAGCCAACACCCAGGCAAATCTCGCCACCCGATATCAGCTGGTTCATCGGTTGACCGGATTGCTGCAGGAAAGTCGAAGTTGCGGCGATCACGCTATCCGCTGTTTCCGTAGAAATACCCTGAATGTAAGGGGATACCGCCTTTGTCAGCTGCTCGCACTGCTGTTCGATCTGCGGTGCCGTCATGTTGGGCACGCCTTCCTCCAGTCGGTTGGCCTCTGCAATTGACTGGATGCGCGCCTGACAGAACTGCTGATTCAGTGCCAGTTCAGGATTGCTTTTGGCCAGTGCCTCAGGTGTTTCAGTATTCGACGCGGTCAGAATACTCGTATCATTGCACAGTTTCACGGCCGACGTTCCTGTCGGAGCAAACGCGAATGCGGGCAATTGGCCACCAGTATCAGCACGTGCGGCAGTGGTTTGAACGCTGCCCTGATCTCCACCAACTTGCGGAAGGGCCGCAAGCTGACCCTGAGGCTGCGTCGAAGCAGGTGCAGTAGCCAGCGGTGTAGTTCCCCCTAATTGCGGCACTGTAGCCGACTGACCTTGCGGCTGTGCGTAGGCTAGCTGGCCTTGCGAATGCGCCGCCTGCGGTGTCTGAGGCGTCACGATCCCCAGTTGTTCGTTCCTATAAGTCCGCAACAGCCCAGCCTGGCCCTGACTGGCGAGGATTTGATTGTATGGCGGCACATGTGCGCTGGCCAAAGCGCGCTGATAGGAATTCACCAGAAAAGCGCGCTCGTTGTCGTTCAGGTACCCGTCGGCCGGGTATCCCATATCGGCCTGAAAGCGGGAAATGGCTGCGCGGCTGTTTCTGCCAAGCACACCATCGACGCCTCCGACGTTGTAGCTAAAATAGTTCAGTGCCGTCTGTACTTCGCGGTTTTGCTGGCGCTGTGCTGATGAAATGCCGGAAGAATAGCTTTTGGACGTGGATTGCCGCGTAGCTTGTTGCTTTCGCTGCTTGTTCTTGTGGACCTCATTCACGACCAGCCCACCAAGCAATGCGCCCCCGATGAATGCTGCAGCCTCGTCGGCTTGTGTTTCTTCGGCGGGAATGGAGCAAAGACTTGCGGCGATGACGGTAGTACACAGGTATTTTGCGAACATGATGAAACCTCACTTTATCCGGGTCAGGCAATGCCCTGGCCTAAAATATCCGAATGGACTCAATACACATCAATTCTGCCATATTTCGTGGGGCCGTGGCGAATCTATTCTTATGCTTTGGCCCTTCAATCTCGCAATTCACCCAGTTGTGTCTGGTGAATTCCGGCATATATCCGCAGAGTGTTGGCACTCCCCTGAAGTCAGTACGCCCTCGAGGTTCGGAGACGTGTAAACCGTATCAAAGAACCTATGGCAGGCCCTGCCGGTCCTTTTGGCTTCGTACAACGCCAGATCAGCCGCATTCAGTATTTCGTCGGCGTCAGTTCTGGAGAACTGCGTAGAAAGCGCCGTTCCAATGCTGGCAGAAATCCGACAATCATGCCCTTCGAACGGGATCGGCCTTTGCAACCGGTCAATGAGACGCCCGGCAATCCCTTCCAGTATTTGCCTGTCTGTCAGATTTTTGAAGATAAGAACAAACTCGTCCCCGCCGACCCGGGCGGCCGTATCGTCATTCCGAATCTCCTCGACCATTGCGCGTGCTACCTGCCGCAGCACGTGATCGCCTGCCGCATGCCCCAATCGGTCGTTCACCGACTTAAAAAAATCCAGATCAAGGTGCATAAGCGCAAAAGGTGTCTGTGAGGCTGACAGATGATCAAGTATCTGGTCGGCCGCACGACGGTTCTTGAGGCCGGTCAATGTGTCCGTAAAAGCCTGCTCTTCGGCGGCTAGCATGGCCCCCTGCAAGCGCTTGTTCAGAGTACGAGACGCTTCCATCGCTGCGGATTTTGCCTCGACCAGATATAAAAGCTCGATTGCCAGATCAGTGCCTGAAAAATCGGCGCTAGTAAGTTCATAGTCACGAACCGCATCAAGGATCGATATCCCGAACGACAAATTGACGACGGCGCCTGATCCGTTTGGAATGGCCTCTATCACTCCTTTCAACGTTGTTCGCGGCTGATCCCGAAACCGCAGCTTGAGCTTGGTTCCCGAAGAGGTCAAAAGCACCCGAGCCGTCTTTACGTCTCTCGGGCGAAGTATCTCGAATAACTCAAGAAAGTTTCTCCCAGGCATTGGCTGTGCCGGGCGCAGCTTTTGCAACGTTGGGCCTACTTTCTGAATTTCTCCACGTTCATCGAGCACCACGAACATCGGACAAAGTGTCGTCAGTAACCGTCCAAGATCGTCGATCCCAATCATGTAGCCCGAGCCCCCAGATCAAAGTGGCGCCCCTTGGCAAATGTACTTTCCACCAGAATTATCGAGATAACGTCCATCCCATCCTGACTGTTGCCATGAGACAGTATTACCAGAGCACCGTAGTCATCAGCCATTGCACGCAAAACGCCGACCATCACGCTGGAAAATCCGGGTAAACCCGGGTGACACGTCAACTTGAATTCCGCCGAGCCCAATTCCGAAAGCTCCAGTGGTGGCAGCTTCAAGTCCGAAACCGCCAGTTGAGCGCGATCAGCCAGGTCATCCAGAGAATGCAGAAACTCGATGTAGGTGAGACCGCCGAACCTTAGGAGACGACGCAAACCTTCGGTACTTGGGTGAGAAACAAGGAAAGTACCAAGATCTTCAAGAACTTCCTCGCGGCTTCGCCTCAGCTCGGAACACAGTGCGTCCAGCACTCCGAAGGACACCTCATGGTCATAAACCAACATAGCTTCGAACTCTGCAAAGCCGATTTCCGCAGCCTCGGTTACGCGCAGCCATCGAGCCCTGCCGTAAGTCGAGCAGACAAAGGATTGAATTGCCTTGTTGATCAGCCCATGCATGGTTGGTTCCCGATTGCCACCATGCAAATGTTCATCCGTAAAAGCTTAACAAATTCCGAAAATCATCTCTGAGCAGGTCAATTTTCGAATTCCGGACGCCGGAATTTAACCCGACCGCCAAGGTAGCGGTCGGGACAAAGGATCAGAAGTCCGTCGGCGCGCCACCCTCGGATTTTCTGCGAGCAACAAAGTCGGCCAGTTCCTCACGGATCGCGTCGTCGATGGGCGGGGCTTCAAAGTTACCGATGATCTCCTTGAACATGTGATGGGCACGTTCAGCGGTCCAGATTCCTCCCGCAACTTCCCAGCCTTCATAGTTTTTCCAGTCACTCAGGAAAGGCTGATAGAAGGCCGTCGTATAACGGTCCTGAGTATGCTGAATGCCAAAGAAATGCCCGTCGTTGCCGACAGCCTTGATCGCATCGAGCGCGATTTCATCGGGTCCGGTGGCCGTGATTTCAGGCTGCATATACCTTTGAATCTGCTGAAGGATTTCGCAATCCATAATGAATTTCTCAGGGCTGGCGATCAGCCCGCCTTCAAGCCAGCCGGCGGCGTGATAGACCATGTTTGTACCGGATTGCACAGCGGCCCACAGAGAGTTCGATGTCTCCCACATTGCCTGCCCGTCTGGTACGTTCGCGGCGCAAACTCCTGAGGAACGCATTGGCAGACCGTAAAACCGGGCCATCTGACCGGTCATCTGCGTTGAGCGCATATATTCCGGAGTACCGAAGGCTGGTGCGCCAGATTTCATGTCAACATTGGACGTGAATGTCCCGATGACACAGGGAATTCCGGGCCGGACGTACTGAAAGAGTGCAATTGCGCACAAAGCTTCAGCCAGCGATTGCGCCACCGCACCCGCCATTGTCACAGGGGCCATGGCACCAGCCAAGGTGAACGGCGTCACCACAATGGCCTGACCGCGCCGCGCAAGCCGCAAACACCCGTCAATCATCGGGTGATCGTGCTTCAGCGGGGATGTCGAGTTGATGTTGGAATACATCCTTGGCGAAGCCTCGAACTCTTCATGGGTCAGGCCGCCAGCAATGCGAACCATCTCCATCACATCCTCGACCCGCTCTTTGCCAAGGCAATAGGCGTGCATCGCTTTGTCGGTCAGGGTCAGTTTGTCATACAGCACATCCAGATGGCGGATGCTGGCATGGATATCCACCGGCTCAACCGGATAGCCGCCGGCGAAATGAATACAGTTGAAGTATTGTGTCAGCTTCAAAAGGTTGGCGCATTGCTCGCGAGTGCCGGGAACCTTTTTCCCAATCTCCATGTCCCAGTAGTTCGGCGGAGAGGAGACATTGCCAAAAAGCATCGTCTTACCGCCGATTTCGATTGTACGCTCGAGATTGCGGGGGGTGATCGTAAAGCTGCTGGGGGCCTTTCCAATCATTTCCATTACAAAGTCACGGCCCATACGCACGTTGTCGCCGTTGATGGTGCACCCCGCCTCGCGCAGAATACCGATCGCTTCCTCATTGTAGAATTCGATACCGATCTCTTCGAGGATGTGCATCGCTCCTTCGTGGATCGCTTCGATGCCCTCCGGACCCAGCGGCTCAACCGGCCTGTCAATGTTGACCGGCGGGTTCCAGGGCATCTGATCGATAACGGCCGCTCCCCTGCGGGAAGCGGCGCCAGCCCGACCACCGCTGCGGCGCTTGCGTGTCATATTGTCGGCCATGAGGTCCTCTTGTGTTTGCTTAACACAAGGAAGGACCAAAGCAGGTGCTTGTGGCCGCTCTGTCTGCGACAGCTTTTGTCGCTTTCCGCAGATGAAGTGCCGAAATTCCTGTTTAGCTCAGGCTGCCGTCAACCAGTCAGGAATGTGTCCAATATCCGGCAAGACGACATCAGCCAGAGGCGCAAGATCGTTTTCAACGGCAAGTCCCGTCAGTACGCCAACCGTTGTCATCCCGGCAGCTCGCCCGGCCTGCAGATCATGGCGGCTATCCCCGACCATCGCGATGCGCCCGGGCTCAACACCTACATGTGCAGCAAATGCCAGTAACTGACCCGGTCCGGGCTTTGCGCCGTGGCCGCTGTCATATCCGGCAATAAAGTCGAAATACTCGTGTATTCCAACCGAACTCAGATGCGCCATGGCAGGCGCTTGCGCATCATTTGTTGCCACCCCTAATTTTCTGCCTGAGTCTCTGAGGGCGGTCAGCAGGGGTGCCAGCGGAACGGCTGGTACCTGTGGGGCCAATGCCGCTTCGTCGTTGATCATGTTGACCAGACCGGCATGTGTCATGCCGGGGACGTGGGGCAGCAAAACGTGGGCTATCTCATCGACCGGCGCAGCAATCACCACGCTGTCACTTGCGTATTCTCCGCGCGCCAGATCAAAACCGATTCTGGTTCCCAGCCATGCCGCATGCGCTTCATCCCCGCTGGCTGCTCGCAGCAGAAAGGAACGTCCAAATGCGCTCCAAGTAGCTGAAAAGTCAAACAAAGTGCCATCTTTGTCGAATAAAATGGCTTCGATAGGCATCCCGTATCTCCGGTTTTCGTGTCAGGTCCAGTGCATATCCGACGCGCCGGACATGACTGCATGTGCCTGTGCCGGAAGTTCATAGGGCACAGAATTGGCGTCACAAAAGGCCACAACCCAGGAATCGTCAAGCATCAAGAATCCCAATACCGACGCGAGAAATTCAGATTCGTTGACACGTGCCCGCAATTCCGCTTCGGAAACGCCGGTTGAACCCAGAAATACGGGCAGCAACTCATCATTGCTCACCAACCAACCGAGGATTCTCAGCGCCAGAGTTTCGGCGGCATCAGCGGAAATCGACATAGGCGGGCCCTGTAGCGTTTTTTGGAAAGGGTTTGTTAACCAGAGTCATAAACACTTCGGCAATGCTTGCAAACCACGTCGCAAATTCAATGTCCGAACAGCAAACGATCCTTATCCTGGACGGGACCACGACTAACCGTATCATGCTGAAGGTGCAGCTAACTGCAGCTTGGTATAGGGTCGTTCAAGGCGAACGGATCGAAGGGTTGGGAGCGTTGCTACGGCGGGCACCGCCAGATTTGATCCTGTCGGCGCTGAATCTGCCCGACGGGACGGCCGCAGATATCAAAAACCTGATCCGCTCAAACGAAATGCTGGCCGACGTTCCTATCGTTGCCCTTTCACCTCACGGCGACAAGGACACGCGGTTACGGGCCTTGTCAGCCGGACTGGACGACATTCTCGTTCAGCCCTGCAGTGATAAACTCTTGCTGGCGCGTGTCCGCAGCCTTCTGCGTTCCCGTGTGGATACCAAGGACTTGCGCAAAACAGGGCGTCCGCGATCAATCGGATTTGCCGAACCTGCTGGCGGCCTGATTTCTCCCGAACCCATTTCCCAAATTGTCGTTCTTACACAAAGGGTTGAAACCGGACATAAATGGGTGAGCAAGCTGAAGCATGGCACCCGGCATACTCTAGTTCATCACCCCGTACAGGATTTTCTTGCCGACCTGCCCTCTCCCACACCTGGCGCAGCTGTTATCGAATTGGGAACGGACCGTGCAGGGTTGAAAGTGTTGGCTGACCTTCGGTCCCACAGCGCAACTCGTCACTCTGTGTTAATTGCAGTATCAACCGAGGCAAACATTGAATTGGGCGCCGCAGCGTTGGATCGCGGCGCGGATGCAATCATGCAGGGACCGTTCTGCGAACACGAGCTTTCCTTGAGACTGAATGCGCAACTCAGGAAGAAGTCAAAGAACGACAATTTGCGTGCATCATTGCGCCGGGGGATTGTCAACCTCCCCGGACCTGCCTGCACAACCGACACTATTGGTTGAGGTCATGGGGAGGCTTCTGCGATCCGCTGCATGGGCACTTTAATCCCGTTTTTTCCAATGGCGGTGACCCTTGGCCATGATTTCTTCCAAACGATCCGCGTAAGCTGACCTTTCCTCGTCTGACATTTCGGTCACACGCACCAGCCAAATTTGGTTCAGCGCCTTATGAACGTCTGCCCGCTCTTGTGCCTTGCTTTCAATGAGAATCTGTACTTCTTCGGCGTCGAATGGCACGGAACGTAATGCCTGACTCAAAGCCTTTAAATCCTGAGACCGCCCGCGCGCGCCATGCTTGTGACGATCTGCCAGTTCCGATCTGAACGCTTTGCGGTCCTGGTCCGGCAGTGCGCGGTACAATGCAGGTCCAAACCCTTGCGAGAACCGGACACCTCCACCATCCCGGAACCGAAGCGCAGTTCCGGCGATGACCCCCACCACCAGCAAATTGCAAGCCAGCGAAACCGCCAGCATCACTGGCATCCACCTGAATTTCTTTTTTCTTTCTTCACTCATTGCCCATCCTCCGAATAAACCTCATCCAGAGTGATATCTGCGATCACAAAGACGGTGTTCTGTGGCATCCACAGATTTGCGGGATCGGGCAAGAAACCCGGCGCCGCAAAACCGATCCAGACACCGGCCGCACTGGCCGCTACCAACCCGCCAAGCCCCTGCCAGCCACCGATGGCGTCAAGGATGCGCCGCCTTAGCCGCTGCGCTGGTGCTGATTTGGGCTTCAAACGCTCCAGCCGAACAGCTTCGGCATCGGTCATCATGCGAATGGCCAGATCGTCCGGCAGATGGTTCCGGTTTTGCCGTGCAGCTGCAAACAGGCGATCCAGTTCGGTGTCGTTCTCAGCCATTGTCATACCCCAGTTCTTCTCGGCGATCTGCAAGAATGCCGGTCAGAGCACGCTTGCCACGTGCCGTTAGACTTTCCACTGCCTCCACGGAAACATCCATAATTCCGGCGATTTCCGGATTTGGCAGTTCTTCGATGTGGCGCAGAATCACCGCCTGTCTTTGTCGATCCGGCAGTTGGGCCAACGCCTCCTCCAGCGCACCCAATCGCGCCGCTTCCTGCATTCGTTCGGCGGCACTTGCGGTGGCGTCTTGCGGCTCTGGAACATTTTCCAATGCCTCGGGGCGCTTCCTTCGCCGGATATCGACGCACAAATTCAATGTAACGCGGTATAGCCAGGTGGAAATCCTGGCCTGTCCCGGCCGCCAGTCCGGTGCCATCCGCCAAAGGCGCATCATCGCCTCTTGCGACACATCCTCGGCTTCGGCACGGTTTCCCAGCATCCGCAATGCCACAGAATAAGTGCGTGGCCCCAGACGATCCGTTAGCAAACGCGCAGCAGTACCGTCTCCATTCGCGAATTGCTCCAGCAACTCGTCATCACCGGGTTCACTCGCGGCGGCGCTGCCGCCACGAGTTGTATCCGCTATGGAGATCAGATCCTCCATCCCGCATCAGTTCTTGTCAGCACCACCCTGGCCATGCTTCTTGCGATGTTTGCCCATTCTTTCGCGCGCGTCTGCATATTCCTGTTCCGATATGGTACCATTTCCGTCTGCATCAACACGATCAAACATCTTGTCAGCGCGGCGCGGTTTCGGCATTTCATCTTCGCTCAAAAACCCGTCATTGTTGGCGTCCCGACGTTCGAACATCTTTGCGACGCGGTCATTTACCTTTTTCTGCGCGGCCGCCTGCATTTCCTCGACACTCAGTTTACCGTCACCATCGGTATCCGCATCAGAAAACCGGCTGGCGCGATGCGCCTCCAGCTCTGCCTTTGTCACTTCGCCATTCCCGTCGGCGTCCAGTTCTTCAAAGGATGCCGGTGCCCCGCCCCGCGGTCCCATTGCCAATGCACTGGTGCCGGTGAAGGCAACTGCAGAAAGAACGATTGCCGAAATAAAGCTCGAATGTTTCATGGCGATTTCCCCAAAATTGCGGCGACCCTGTGCCGCCGTTTCTACCTATTCAAACGCAGCGCAGTCAGAATTCCGTCGCCATTTAGAAATACTTTTTGCCCAAACCGGATCTATTGAAACTGACTCTGAATCCTCTTTTTTCGCGGCATCACGACGCAACACCCCTGCAGGCTCATTCCCATCGCCAGCAAACATGTGCAATATCGCTCCATTCCAACGCGCGAGTATCACTATGACAGATAACTCAATCGACGTATCGGCAACGGACGAGCGCCCCACATGGCCGGCTATAGTCAAAGGATTTCGTTGCAAGTGCCCAAACTGTGGCAAGGGAAAACTGCTGCACAGCTACCTGAAGGTAAACGACGGGTGCGCACATTGTGGGCAGGAACTGTTCCACCATCGCGCGGATGATGGACCAGCATATCTAACAATCCTGATCGTTGGCCACCTTATGGCCCCCGCTCTGCACGTATCATACGTTCACTGGCGACCCGAGCCGCTGACGTTGTTTTTGATCTTTGCTCTTGGTTGCCTGGCGCTCTCCCTCTACCTTCTACCGAGGCTGAAGGGGGTGGTCGTCGCTTATCAATGGGCGCGCCGCATGCACGGGTTCGGAAAATCCGACTAACCCCTTTCAACAGGCAGGAGGGGAAATGAGCACAGACAAAACCGCAATTCGAAACGCCGCAACGGTGATCGTTCTACGTGACCGCATGACTGAACCGGCAATTCTGATGGGGCAACGCGGGGCGAAGGCTGCGTTCATGCCCAACAAATTTGTCTTTCCCGGTGGTGCCGTCGATGCGGCGGATGCAGATATCCCTTTGGCCACACCGCTTCCATCGGTTTGCTTCGATCGGCTTGCTGAAAAAGCCGAGGATGGGTTGCAAGACGCTTTGGCCGTAGCAGCAATCCGCGAGCTTTGGGAGGAAACGGGGCTGATTTTAGGACGCCGTGGTTCATGGACCGGGGACATCCCCGAGGATTGGACCGGTTTTGCGGACATGGGTTATCAACCAGCCGCAAACGCCCTTCAGTTTGTGTTCCGGGCCCTGACGCCCCCCGGACGCCCACGGCGATTTGACGCCCGGTTTTTTCTGGTGGATGCGGATGAAATTCAGGGCGATCTTGACGATTTCGCCCGTGCCTCGGACGAGTTATCGCATCTGCAATGGATCAAACTCAGTGAAGCCCGAGAATTCGATCTTCCATTCATTACCGAAGTCGTTCTGGCTGAGATTGGCGAGCGCGTGAAAGACCGCGCGCCGCCCTTGTCGGTCCCATTCTTCCTCAACAATGAAGAGGCCAGCCTGTTCCTGCGTCTCAGAGGTTATCCAATGCCAGAACTGGACTGACCGGGCTGCCTGCGAGAATGTGGCGCACCAGTTGGTGCGCCGCCTCATCGCATGCGGCTGACAACCACCGTGACTTCGGGTTTCTTACCTATCTCGGCTTGCGAAGTCTGACGCGCGATCCGGCGCAGTTCACCCTCAAGCTTGTCATCGTCACGCATTGTCTTGGCCCCGGCTCGCATAAGGAACTGGTTCAGATCCTCTTCCAGCACCTCGACCAATGCCGCGCGCGAAGAACCGGTTTCCGGCAGGCCGATCGTATCGCACCACGGCTCGCCAAGCGGCTCGTCCTCTTCATCCAGTATAACCGTTATGGTCACATGACCGTTCAAAGCCACTCGAATGCGATCCCGAACCACGCCGTCCATCGCACCGATTTTGACCGACCCGTCCAGATAGGTGCGTCCGGTTTCAACATATTCGGCAACGGTGGGCGAATTGCCGGACAGGTCCAGCATCATGCCGTTTACCGCCAGAATTCCGGCACGCCCGCCGCTTTCGGCAAGCTTCACGTGCTCTCGCAGATGGCGATGCTCGCCGTGCATCGGGATCACCATTTGCGGATTAATCAGTGCATGAACTTTTTCCAGATCAGGACGGTTCGCGTGACCTGAAACGTGATAGCGGCCGGAACTGTCGTCTACCACGTCCACGCCCTTTTCACTGAACTGGTTCATGATACGGATCACGCCGCGCTCGTTGCCCGGAATGGTCTTGGACGAAAACAGGAACAGATCGCCTTCTTTGACCTCCAGACCGCGATATTTTCCCCGGGCTAGTTGCGCGCTGGCGGCGCGTCGCTCGCCTTGACTGCCGGTTACGATCAACATGAGGTTCTGTCGCGGAAGGTCCACGGCCTCTTCCGCGCTGATGACGCGCGGAAAGTCGGACAGTATTCCCGTCTCAGTCGCCGCCTCGATCATCCGGCGCATGGCGCGACCCAACAAAACAACAGACCGCCCTGCCCGTTCCCCAGCCTCGGCCAAAGTTTTCACGCGTGCGACATTGGAGGCAAAGGTCGTGGCAATAACCATTCCCGCTGCGCTTTCAACCAGTTTGACGATCTCTGGCCCAACTTCGGATTCAGAGCGTCCGGGATGGGTCGAGAACACATTCGTACTGTCGCAAACAAGTGCTTTGACACCCGGTTTCGCAACCTCGGCCCATAGCTCCGCGTCGAATGCTTCGCCCACAACTGGATTCGTATCCAGCTTGAAATCACCGGTATGCACGATGCGCCCGGCCGGGGTATCGATGACCAGACCAGCGCTTTCAGGGATTGAATGCGACACCGGCAAAAACCCAACAGTGAACGGCCCTGCGGAAACCTGTTCGGGCCAGCTGGAAACCGTGTGAACGGCCTCGGGTGGCTGGCCATGCTCTTCCATCTTACGCCGCGCGATATTAGCGGTGAAGGTGCGTGCATAGACCGGCACATTGAGTGCGTCATAGCAATGCGCCACCGCGCCTATGTGATCCTCGTGCGCGTGGGTGATGAAAATCGCCTCCAACCGATCAGCGTTTTCTTTCAACCATGTGACATCCGCGAATATCAGATCAACACCGGGCGAGGTGTCCATATCCGAGAATGCAACACCCAGATCCACTAGGATCAGCCTTTCTTTCCCGGGTTTGCCATAGCCGTATACATAGGCGTTCATGCCAATTTCGCCCGCGCCGCCAAGGGGCAGGTAAATCAATCTGTCACTGCTCATTCCGAGCCATTATCCTTGTTATAGCGATGAATCACGGTCAGCCCGTGCATCGTCAGATCGTCTTCGATTGCGTCGAAACCTACATCTGCCTGATCGAACAAGGGCGCAAGCCCCCCGGTTCCGACCACCTTCATTGGCATTCCATATTCGGCCTTGATACGGGAGATCAGCCCCTCGATCAGGCCCGAGTGCCCCCAGTAGACGCCGGACTGAATACAGCCGACGGTGTTTGTTCCGATCACTTTTTCCGGGCGGGTGACGTCGATATGGGGCAAGGCCGCAGCCCCCTGATGCAACGCCTCAAGGCTGAGGTTCACGCCAGGGGCAATAATCCCACCGACATAAGCCCCGTCAGCGGCAACTACATCAAAGTTTGTCGCCGTACCGAAATCCACGACGACGATGTTTCCGCCGTGCCGATCGAATGCCCCCGCTGCATTGGCAAGCCGGTCCGGCCCGGGATGGGTGCCTTCATCGACGCGCGGATTGACCGGCAACAGGCAGTCGGGCTTACCTACCACTAGCGGGCGGCAGCCAAAGAACCGATCCGCAAATACGCGCAGGTTGAACACGACGCGCGGAACAGTTGATGCGATGATGACATCCGTGATCTGCGCCTCTATTCCATAGTGCCGCACCAATGTCGAATACCAAGTAAAATAGGCATCAGCGGTGCGCGCATGGTGGGTCGAAGTGCGCAGAGTGCACAGAAATTCCTCGCCGTCCCAAATCGAGAACACCGTATTGGTATTGCCGCAGTCAATGGCCAGAAGCATTTGCGCCCCCTTAGAAATATATGTCCGCGGCGGGAATTCCGACGCGACCCTTGGCGGTGTTTAAGACAAGGTTGCCCTGCGCGTCCACCGTTTCGAACGTACCCACTGTTTCCGACGCCGCGGTGCGGGCGGTAATGACCTCTCCCAGACGGGCCGCGCGGGCCAGCCACGCGGTTCGGATGGGCTCGAACCCATAAGTGTTGAACTGAACCTCGTAGCGGTCGTATGCGGCGGCCAGTTCGGTCAGAAAGTCCTCTGGCTCGACCTGCGCTCCGGTTTCGGACAACAATGAGACGGGGCGAACCGCGCCCGGTTCAACCGCGTCCACACTCGGGGCCTCGGTCAGGTTAACACCGATACCGATGGCCAGGTGGGTGACGCCGTTGCCCTGCCCGGTGCTTTCCAACAGAATTCCCGCCAGTTTCCCACCATTCAGCAAAACATCGTTGGGCCATTTCAGAGACAGCCCCGCAGCGCGCCCGGTCACCGCGACACAGGCATCGAACAACGCAAGTGCGGCCACAAAACTGCGCAGCGCCGCACGCTCGGGCGGGCCGTCAGGGCGCAAAAGCAATGTGGCAGCCAGATTGCCTTTGGGGTTCGCCCATGCGCGCCCTCGCCGCCCACGGGCGGCCGTTTGGTGGTACGCCATGATCCACACCGGACCTTGTGCAGAGGGCGCGATCCGGGCGGCTTCACTCAGGGTGCTGTCTACTTCCTGCAGGACATGCAGCCCATACCCCTGTGGCCAGTCATTCATGTCAAAAAGGCCCGGTCATGTGACCGAGCCCCCCAATGTTGTTTCGGTTTCTCTTAGTTGACAAGCGTTGCTGCCGCGGCCGCTGCCGCGCCTTCAACACCAAACTGATAGAACACACCAAACAGCATCAATGCCGCCGACCCCATCAGCGCACCCCATAGGACGGGAGATGAGTTGGTCTCGATCGGATCCTCGTTTTCTTCTCCGAAGTACATGTAGAACACGATCCGCAGGTAATAGAACGCACCGATGGCTGAGGCGATGGCCGAGGCAATGACCAGACCGGTCAGACCCGCATCGACACCAGCCTGCCAGACGCCAAATTTGGCAAAAAAGCCCAACATCGGTGGAACACCGGCAAGGCTGAACATCAGGATCAGTACCGCCAGTGCCTTACCCGGATCGCGGCGCGAATACTGACGCAACGCATCGATATCGGTAACTGGCTGCCCATCGCGCTCCATCATCAGGATAAAGGCGAAGGTGCCAACATTCATTGTGATGTAGATTGCCAGATACAGCAGCATCGCCTTGACGCCCATTTCCGTACCCGCGGCCAATCCGATCAGGGCATAGCCCATATGCGCAATCGAAGAATACGCCATAAGCCGTTTGATATCCCGTTGCCCGATGGCAGCGATACCGCCAAGGAACATGGAAAGAACCGACAACAGCACGATGACCTGCTGCCAATCCGAGACAACAGAGCCAAAGGCGTCGTGAAGAACACGCGCGAACAACGCCATCGCGGCGACCTTCGGCGCGGTTGCAAAGAACGCGGTAATCGGTGTGGGCGACCCTTCGTAAACATCCGGTGTCCACATGTGGAACGGAACCGCGGATACTTTGAAGGCCAGACCTGAAATCAGGAAGATCAGACCAAACAGCAGGCCAACAGAAACCTCTCCCTCATTGACCGTTTGAATGATGCCCGAGAACAGGGTGGTGCCGGTAAAGCCATAGACAAGCGATGCGCCATAGAGCAACAGGCCCGAGCTGAGCGCGCCAAGCACAAAATACTTCAAACCAGCTTCAGTCGATTTGGCACTGTCACGGCGCAGGGCCGCAACCACGTAAAGTGACAGCGATTGCAGTTCCAGCCCCATGTAAAGCGACATCAAATCGCTGGCGCTGACCATCATCATCATGCCGACTGCGGCAAGCGCGATCAGTATGGGGTATTCGAAACGCAACAGCCCCCGGCGCGCCATGTACTCCTGACTCATCACCAGAACCGCTGCTGCGGAAAGCAGGATCGCCACCTTCGCAAAACGGGCGAAACTGTCGTCAGTGAACATTCCGTTGAATGCCACCTTGGTGCCGCCACCTTGCGTTGCGATCCAGAAAGACAGCAAAACCATAAGGCCAGCGGTGGTCCAGACCAACAGCGGACCCAGCGCGTCCTTTGAGGTATAGACAGCCCCGATCAGCGCCGCCATCGCATAGATCGCCAGAACGATTTCCGGCAGAATTACAATCAGATCAGCTTGGATCATGTCTCCAAAGCCCCCTTAATGCGAAGCGGCAACCTGGGTCGCGGCCTCAGCCGCGGCCAGAGCCGTGTCATAGTTCGAAATCAGCGCGGCAGTAGAGTTGCCGATCACATCGGTCACCAGCGACGGGTAAACGCCCAACAAAATGGTCATGACGATCAGCGGAGCAAACACCACACGCTCACGCGTGCTCATGTCGGTGATCGACTTGAGGCTTTCCTTGATCAGGTCGCCAAAGACGACCCGCCGGTAAAGCCACAGCGCATAACCGGCCGAAAAGATCACGCCCGAGGCGGCCACCGCGGTGACCCAGGTATTGACCTGGAACGCACCCATAAGCGTCAGGAATTCACCGACAAATCCAGAGGTGCCGGGCAGCCCCACATTGGCCATGGTAAACAGCATGAAGACCAGCGCATAGGCAGGCATCCTGATCACCAGTCCGCCATAGGCCTCGATATCGCGGGTGTGCATCCGGTCATAGATCACACCGACGATGAGGAAGAGAGCAGCCGAGATGAAGCCGTGGCTGAGCATCTGGAAGATCGCCCCGTCCACGCCCTGCTGGTTCGCCGCGAATATCCCCATCGTGACAAAACCCATATGCGCGACCGAGGAATAGGCGATCAGCTTTTTCATGTCCTCCTGCACCAGCGCAACCAGCGAGGTGTAGACGACGGCAATCGCTGACATCCACAGCACAAGGTCCGTCATCACAGCTGATCCCACCGGGAACATCGGCAACGAGAAACGCAGGAAACCGTATCCACCCATTTTCAATAGGATCGCGGCCAGAACCACGGAACCGGCAGTCGGCGCCTGAACGTGGGCATCGGGCAACCAGGTATGCACCGGCCACATCGGCATTTTCACCGCAAACGAAGCAAAGAAGGCCAGGAACATCAGTGTCTGCATCCCGCCAACGACGTAGATGCCCAGAACACTGAAGCTTTCGGACGAGAACTGATGGCTCATCAACGCTTCAATGTCGGTTGTGCCCGCATCCGCATACATCGCCACCATGGCGACCAGCATCAGCACCGAGCCGAGGAAGGTATATAGGAAGAACTTGAAGCTGGCATAAATGCGTTCCTTGCCGCCCCAGATACCAATGATCAGGAACATCGGAATCAGGCCCGCTTCGAAGAACAGGTAGAACAGCACCAGATCCAGCGCCATGAACACGCCCAGCATCAGCGTTTCCAGCAGCAGGAAGGCGATCATGTATTCCTTGACGCGGTCAGTCACGTTCCAGCTGGCCAGAATGGTCAGTGGCATGATGAAAGTGGTCAGGAGAACGAACAGAACGCTGATACCGTCCACACCCATCTTGTACTTCAGGCCCATCAGCCACTTACCCTCTTCCACCATCTGGAAGCCGGTATTCGACGGGTCAAAGTCGGTATAGATGCCGATCGACACCAGGAACGTTACGGTCGTCGCAACCAGCGCAACCCATTTCGCGTTCCGTTGTGCAGCGGCATCTTCACCCCGCAGAAACAGCGCCAGTATCAGCGCCGCGATGGCGGGAATGAATGTGACAATGGATAGGATATTGTCCATCAGTGAGCGCCTCCGCCAATCGACATCCAGGTGACCAGGGCGGCAATGCCCAGAACCATCCAGAAGGCGTAAGTAAAGATGTAACCCGTCTGCGCCTTGCCTGCGAGGCGGGTAAAGAAGGGTACAACGCCCATTGCTACTCCGTTCAGGAAGCCGTCGATTGTGTTGCCGTCACCGCGCTTCCACAGGAACCGCCCCAAGGCCAGTGTCGGCTTGACGAAAACCGCGTCGTAAATTTCATCGAAATACCACTTGTTCAGCAGGAACTGGTACAGATGGCGCTGGTTTTCTGCCAGACGCCCCGGCAACGAAGGGTTCACGATGTAGAAGAGGTAAGACAACGCAAAGCCCAGGACCATCGCGATGAACGGTGACACTTTCACCCATTTCGGTGCGGAGTGTGCATCGTCAAGCACATGATTGTCTGGCGAAATATAGATCGCGCCTTCACCCGGCTTACCTGCAAAGGATGCATGGTGCCCATCAGCAGTCTTGCCGTGGCCATCATCTGCAACGGCCTCGCCATGTCCTTCATCCGACGTCGCCGCATGCGCGGTTTCTTCGCCATGGCCAGCTTCTTCACCATGCGTGGCTGCAGCTTCGTCACCGTGCTCTTCTTCACCGTGCCCTTTGCTTTCGCCATGATCGCCCGCATCTGCGTGCACCTCAGCGCCGCTCATCGGGATGCCATAGAATTTCCCGACCTGATCTGAATGCCCAAAGAAGTTGCCGTACCAGATCATACCCGCGAACACGGCACCCAATGACAGAACACCCAGCGGAACCAGCATGGTCACCGGGCTTTCATGCGCATGTTCGTGCGTATGTTTGTCGCCGCGCTCCTCACCATAGAAGGTCAGGAAGATCAGACGCCACGAATAGAACGAAGTGAACGCAGCAGCGATTACCAACAGCCAGAAGCCATAGGCCGAACCACCCGCGTAAGCACTCTCGATAATGGCATCCTTGGAAAGGAACCCGGCAAAACCAAAGGTCGTCAGTGGGATACCAACCCCAGTGATGGCCAAAGTGCCGATCATCATCGCCCAGAAGGTATAAGGGATCTTTTTCCGCAGATTGCCATAGTTCATCATGTCCTGCTCATGATGCATCGCGTGGATGACCGAACCGGCACCAAGGAACAGCAGAGCCTTAAAGAAGGCGTGCGTGAACAGGTGGAACATTGCCGCCGAGTACATGCCCACACCAGCAGCCACAAACATGTACCCCAGCTGAGAGCAGGTCGAATAGGCGATGACACGTTTGATGTCCGTCTGAACCAGACCAATGGTCGCGGCAAAGAATGCAGTCGATGCGCCAAGCACCGTCACGAAACCCGCCGCACCCGGCGCGAATTCGAACAGCGGCGACATCCGGCATACCAGGAACACGCCCGCCGTCACCATTGTCGCAGCGTGGATCAGTGCCGACACGGGCGTCGGGCCCTCCATCGCGTCCGGCAACCAGGTGTGCAGGATCAATTGCGCCGACTTGCCCATCGCACCGATGAACAGCAACACGCAGACGACCTCGATCGAAGACCACTCGCCCCACAGGAAGGTCAGCTTGCTTTCCGCCAGTGACGGTGCGGCTGCAAACACGTCGGAAAAATTGATGCTGTCGGTCAGGAAAAACAGCGCAAAAATCCCCAGTGCAAAGCCAAAGTCACCCACCCGGTTGACGACAAAAGCCTTGATGGCAGCGGCGTTGGCTGTCGGTTTGCGATAGTAGAACCCGATCAGCAGGTAAGATGCGACACCCACGCCCTCCCAACCAAAGAACATCTGAACCAGGTTGTCCGACGTCACCAGCATCAGCATCGCGAAGGTAAAGAAGCTGAGATAGGCAAAGAAACGGGGCTTATAGCTTTCGCCTTCGCGCCATTGCGGATCGTGATCCATGTAGCCGAAGGAATAGAGGTGCACCAGCGCCGAAACGGTCGTCACCACGATCAGCATGATCGCGGTCAGACGGTCCAGACGGATCGCCCAGCTTGTCGACAACGAACCGCTTTCGATCCAGCGCATGATCTCGATCTGCTGGGTGTGCCCGTCAAAGGTGAAGAACACGATCCAGCTGAGCAGACAGGCCAAAAACAGCAGGCCAGTCGCGGTCCACATGGCGGCTTTTTCGCCAATGAATTTCCAGCCGAACCCGCACAGGATGGCGCCCACGAGCGGGGCAAAGAGGATGGTGGTTTCCATGTTCCCTTACCCCTTCATCATATTGACGTCTTCAACCGCGATGGTCCCACGGTTGCGGAAGAAACAGACCAGAATGGCCAGCCCGATCGCCGCCTCGGCCGCCGCCACGGTCAGCACGAAAAGCGTAAACACCTGCCCGACCAGATCGCCGAGGAAACTGGAAAACGCCACCAAGTTGATATTCACCGCCAGCAGCATCAATTCGATGCTCATCAGCAGGATGATGACGTTCTTGCGGTTCAGGAAGAGACCGAAGATGCCGATGACGAACAGCGTCGCCGCGACCGTAAGATAGTGTTCAAGTCCGATCATCGTCTCAAAGTCCCTGCCCCGGTTTCACATCCTTCAGCTCCATCGCCTTGGCCGGGTCGCGCATCATCTGGCCGACGATGTCCTGACGCTTGATGTCCTGACGGTGGCGCAGCGTCAGAACGATGGCGCCGATCATGGCCACCAGCAGGATCAGGCCTGCCAGTTGGAACAGAAGGAAGTATTGATCGTAAAGAATGACACCCAGCGCCTCTGTATTGTGGCGGTCCGCCGGAACCGGCTGGGCCAGGTTAGCCGCAGCACCCTGCGCGCTGTCCCAAGCTCCGATGGCCATGACGAACTGCATCAGGATCACCAATCCGATCAACAACGCCAGCGGCATATAGCGCGCCATCTCGGCCTTGAGCTCGGCAAAGTCCACGTCCAGCATCATCACCACGAAGAGGAACAGAACCGCGACCGCGCCCACATAGACGATGATCAGCAGCATCGCCACGAACTCGGCCCCCAGCAGAACAAACAGGCCCGCCGAGGACAGGAAGGACAGGATCAGCCACAGCACCGAATGCACCGGCTGGCGGCTGATCACCGTGAACAGCCCGCCGGTGATGGCGCTGATGGCAAACAGGTAGAAGGCAAAGACGGTCATTGATCCTCATCCTCGTTATCGCCCATGACTTCCTGCGCCAGATCCAACGCGCGGGTCATGGCCGGGATGCCGGCAAAGACCGACATCTGACCGATCGTTTCCACGATCTCTTGTTTCTTGGCACCAGCCTCAAGTGCGTGGCGCACGGTCTGACGCACCGCCGAGTCCGCCTGAGCGCCCTGACAGGTCAGCCCGGCCAGCGTCAGAAGCAGGCGGGTTTTGGCATCCAGACCGTCTTTGTTGACGGTGTTGCCGAACATCATCTCCATGACCTCTTTCGGCATGGTCGGCCACAGTGCCTCGAACCCTTTGGGCGAAAAATTCTCCATCGCCGGGTTCATCGCCTTGGCCATTTCCTGAGCCTGCTTCATCATCAGCTCAAACGGATTTTGGGGCGTGTCACTCATCTGTACGGCGCGTCCATTTCCAGATTGCGAGCGATCTCGGCTTCCCAGCGTTCGCCGTTATCCAGAAGTTTCTGCTTGTCGTAGAACAACTCTTCGCGGGTCTCAGTCGCGAATTCGAAGTTCGGACCTTCGACGATAGCATCGACCGGGCAAGCCTCCTGACAGAAGCCGCAATAGATGCATTTGGTCATGTCGATGTCATAGCGCGTGGTGCGGCGGCTGCCGTCTTCGCGCGGTTCGGCGTCGATGGTGATGGCTTGTGCCGGGCAGACGGCTTCACACAGTTTGCAGGCGATGCAGCGTTCCTCGCCATTGGGATAACGGCGCAAAGCATGCTCACCACGAAAGCGCGGGGACAGCGGCCCCTTTTCGTGCGGATAGTTGATGGTGGCTTTGGGGGCAAAGAAATACTTCAGCCCCAGCTTCATGCCGACCCAGAAATCCTGCAGCAGGAAATATTTGGCAGCGCGGGTGTAGTCGATTTGGGTCATGATCAGCCTCCTACGCTCCAACGGGCGAACGCGCCCCAGAACCAGTCGAATTTCGCCGCAAAGGCCACGAACACCACCCAAACCAGCGAGAACGGCAGGAATACTTTCCAGCCCAACCGCATCAGCTGGTCATAGCGGTAGCGGGGCGTGATCGCCTTGACCATCGCGAAGATGAAGAAGAAGAACGCCATCTTCGCCACCATCCACAGCACGCCATCAGGCAGGCCCGGAATCGGGGACAGCCAGCCGCCGAAGAACAGCAGCGACGTCAGCGCGCACATCAGGAAGATTGCGATGTACTCACCCGCCATGAACAACAGGAAGGGCGTGGCCGAGTATTCGACCTGATAGCCGGCGACCAGTTCTGATTCCGCTTCCGGAAGGTCGAACGGCGGGCGGTTGGTCTCAGCAAGCGCCGAGATGAAGAACAGGAATACCATCGGGAAGTGCGGCAGCCAGTACCAGCTGAAGAAGCCGAACGACCCATCCTGTGCCCGAACGATGTCTCCGAAATTCATTGAACCGGTCGAAATGATGATGCCGATGATGATCAGGCCGATGGAGACCTCATACGAGATCATCTGCGCCGCAGAACGCAGCGAACCCAGGAACGGGTACTTTGAGTTCGACGCCCAACCGCCCATAATCACGCCATAAACTTCCAACGAAGACACGGCGAAAACATAGAGGATGGCAACGTTGATATCCGACAGAACCCAGCCATCGTTGAACGGGATCACCGCCCAGGCGATCATCGCCAGAACGAAAGATGTCAGCGGAGCAAGGATGAAAACCGTGCGGTCAGCACCCGCGGGGATCACGACCTCTTTCACCACATATTTCAGCGCGTCCGCCACCGATTGCAGGATGCCATAGACGCCCACAACGTTGGGGCCTCGACGCATCTGGACTGCGGCCCAGATCTTGCGGTCGCCATACACAAGGAACAACAGCGAGATCATCACAAAGGCAACGACTGCAAGCACTTGCGCCAGAATGATGATGGCTATTCCGCCTGGGGTGTTAAAGAATTCAGCCATTGGTCCTCACACCGTGGGTATTCCGTTTTCCGCGGGCGTTGCAAAGGCCATGTGCCTGCGCAAACTGCGGCTGGGTCGGCGCGTTGGTGTAAACAGCATCTGCAGCCGTTGCGCCACCCTTATTGTTGCGTTTCACGCGCAATTCTCTGTTGCCCGCGCCACTTAGCACGTCACAGGTGTCAGAGAGCGATATGAAACAGGTCTGGTTCATTCCGCCGCGATCTTCTGGTTCTTGCGGGCCAACACCTGCGCGGACAGTTCCGCCATCAGTTGCGAGGCGCGTGCAATCGGGTTGGTCAGATAAAAATCCTTGACCGAATTGCGGAACGTCGCTTTGCCCAATGGCGCGGCATCCAACGGCTGAATTTCGTTCCCGATCACCTCGTCGATACGGGCCAGATGCGGAACCGCCTCGATCAGAGCGGTGCGCAGCTGCGCCAGCGAGTCGAAGGGCAATGTCGCCCCCAGTTCCGCAGACAACGCCCGCAGGATGGCCCAGTTTTCCTTGGCCTCGCCCGGAGCAAATCCGGCGCGCATCGCCAGTTGCGGGCGACCTTCGGTGTTCACGAACAGGCCGTTTTCTTCGGTATAGGCCGCACCCGGCAGGATCACATCGGCGCGGTGCGCGCCCCGATCGCCGTGGCTGCCCTGATAGATGACAAAAGCGCCCTCACCGATTTCGACCTCATCCGCCCCGAGGTTAAAGATCACATCCGCCGCGCTGACGGCGTCCATGCCACCCTCGTTGGTGGCATCCACATCCATGGCACCCACGCGCGCGGCGGCGGTGTGCAGAACGATCAAGCCGCTTTCTGTATTGGCAGCAATGGCCTGCGCGGTGGCCAGAACAGCAGCGCCGTCGGCTTCTTGCAGTGCGCCCTGCCCGACAATAACCAGCGAGCGTTTGCCCTTGATCACATCGTCGCCACCCATGTCCACGACCTGTTGCAGCGCCGCGCGGTCATCTCCGACATGGTGATAGCCATAAGTAAGGTCCACAGCCGGGCCAACCAGAGCGACCTCAGCCCCATGCGCCCAGGCCTTGCGAATGCGCGCGTTCAGGACAGGTGCTTCTTCGCGCGGGTTAGTTCCGATCAGAAGGATACGCTCGGCAGCGTCGATATCCTCGATTGCTGCGGTCCCGGCATAAGCGCCCCGATTGCCCGCAGGCAGCTTGGCCCCGTCAGTGCGGCATTCAACAACACCGCCTTGCCCTTCGATCATCTGTTTCAGGGCAAATACAGCCTCGACCGGGGCCAGATCACCGACGATCCCTGCGGGCTTCTCAGCCCCTTTCAGTGCCTCAGCCGCTTTGGTCAGTGCTTCGGGCCATGTCGCAGGGCGCAGCTTGCCGTTTTCGCGCACGTAAGGCTTGTCCAAACGCTGACGACGCAAACCATCCCACACAAAACGGGTCTTGTCGCTGATCCATTCCTCGTTCACGCCGTCATGGTTACGCGGCAAAAAGCGCATCACTTCGCGCCCCTTGGTATCCACGCGGATGTTCGAGCCAAGCGCATCCATCACGTCGATGCTCTCGGTCTTGGTCAGTTCCCAAGGACGCGCAGTGAAGGCATATGGCTTTGAGGTCAACGCCCCAACCGGGCACAGGTCGATGATATTACCCTGCAGGTTCGAATCCAGCGTCTGGTTCAGATACGAGGTGATCTCGGCATCCTCGCCACGTCCGGTCTGACCCATCTGAGTGATCCCAGCCACTTCGGTCGTGAAGCGCACACAACGGGTACAACTGATGCAGCGGGTCATCGCAGTGCCGACCAACGGCCCCAGATCCAGATCATCGACCGCACGCTTGGCTTCCTTGAAGCGCGAGCCCGACACACCATAGGCCATCGCCTGATCCTGCAGGTCGCACTCGCCACCCTGATCGCAGATCGGGCAATCCAGCGGGTGGTTGATGAGCAGAAACTCCATCACCCCCTCGCGGGCCTTCTTTACCATGGGCGAGTTCGTCTTGACCTCGGGCGCCTGTCCTTCCGGCCCCGGACGCAGATCGCGGACCTGCATCGCGCAAGAGGCCGCAGGTTTGGGCGGGCCGCCAACAACCTCCACCAGACACATCCGGCAGTTCCCGGCAATCGACAGGCGCTCGTGATAGCAGAAGCGCGGCACCTCGACCCCGGCCTCTTCGCAGGCCTGGATCAGGGTCATCGCGCCGTCGACTTCGATTTCCTGCCCGTCGATATTGACTTTGCGGAGGTCAGACATGGTCTAGTTCGCCCTCAAATACACGCCAATGGCGCTGTTTCTTTCAATCTCTGCCCGCCCCAGCGTGCAGAATGTCTGTGGCTGCCCGTAGGAAACGCCGTGCTGGGCCAGATAGGCCTCACCCTTGGTCCGCATCCGCGCCTTTTCGGCATCGGATTCGACATAGGCCCGGATTTCCGCATCCGAATAACCCAGTCTATTGGCCTTTGACTTCAAACCCCACATCACCCCGATCGCCTTGAGCCTGCGTCCACTGATATCGTCGCAGTACTCAGAAATCTCATTTGCAATGGCGATGTAGTAGAGTTCGTTGTCGATCTCTTTGACTTCGCGCAAGGGCGGCTTGGCTAGTGCGAACGTCGGAGCGATCAGCAAAGCGGACAATACGGCAATCTTGAAACCAGACATGGCAATTCCTTTCGTCTTGGGTTTGCCCAAGCGAAAGGATTTGGCCACGCTATTCAATAACATCGGGCCTTGCCTGAGATGATATGCAAAAATACCGCTCATGGTCTTTGGCAGGTTCCCGCAAAAGTCAGCGTGTCATCCACAATGCGCAGGTTCTTAGGATCGGTGTCCGGTCCGACCTTCCAGTCGATCTTGGACGAGCCGAAATTGGCGATGCAGTATTTGGTTCCTTCAAAGCGGCCAGCTTCGCGTGCACCATCCAGCGACACTGAAGCGCCATCCACGGTCACCGTGAAATCCGCAAGCGTCACCTTCTTGTCGACAACTTTGGCCTTGGTTCGAAACGCGTGACCGTCGAAAAGGACCTGATCGTTCGATCCTCGTCCGCAACTTGCGACAATGGCCAGCGCGGCGATCAGTCCAAGGGCTGAGATATGTTTATTCATGGCAGCAGATCTCCGGTTCAGCAGCATGGGCCGGATGGTCCGGCGCAACGGTTTGGTTTTGCGATATGATCTTCATCGCTCTCACTCCGCTGCTACCGGGGCGCAAACGTTGTTGCGCCATTGGGTGGCTTGTTTCAGTTCATTCCAGCCAAAGGCATGGTCGCTGTGACCATTTGAACGCAGATGTTCAAGCCGTTCGACTGCCTCATCAAGCGAGGGTTTGTGACCGGCTGGTACCCACCACATCGCAAAGTGCATTTGCCCCAGAACTTCGAACCACTCCTGACGGCGTTCGTAGAACTGTTTGTGAATTGTCCCCCAGACAAACTTTTCAAGGCTCTGCACATCTTCCCAGACTGTCAGATTGGCGACGAATTGCGGGTCATCGCCGATGGTGTTTTCGGTGTTCCCGGTACCCGGTTCACCCGATCCTTCCATCATCCAGACGAAACCGGGCATACGCTTGCCCAGCCCGTTCACGCGCTCAAGGTTCGCCATGAACTCGGCCACACGCGGGTCGCCCGTGGGTGCCAGCAGGCGGCCCACGTTCAGTTCCGCCAGATGATATCCGTCAGGCTGAATCAAAACGCCGCCACCAGTGCCATCAGTGCCAGAACGACCATGCAGGCCCATCCGATCACGTAGAAAACGGACCGCAACCCGCTGTGGGGTTTCCCGATACCACGCAGATGGATCACCAGCATGACAACCCGCGCAACCAGTACCAGCGATGCCAGCAGATTGACCCAAACCGGACTGGCCCCAAGCAGGATCGCGGCTACCGTGACCGCCAGATAGGCGGGCAGCGTTTCGGTTCCGTTCAGGTAAGCCCTGTTCAAACGGTAGGCTTTATCCGAATAATCTTGCTCCGGTGTCGCGCCTGGTGCCAGCCCTTTGCCTGCCTTGGCCAGAGCCGAAAACGGCGAGAGGGCCAAAACAATCAGAGTAAAGATCACCAGCGAGGCTATCGCGTGGGAATATTCGGCAAAGATATCCATCAGGTTCACTCCGCTGCCATCGCACCCATTCGGCCCGTTTTCTGGGCCTTGATGCGGTCCTCGATTTCATCCCGGAAGTTGCGGATCAGGCCCTGGATCGGCCAGGCAGCCGCGTCGCCCAAGGCGCAAATCGTGTGTCCTTCGACCTGCTTGGTCACGTCGAACAGCATGTCGATCTCTTCCAGCTCGGCCTCACCACGCACCAGCCGGTCCATGACACGCATCATCCAGCCGGTGCCTTCGCGGCAAGGCGTGCACTGGCCGCAACTTTCATGCTTGTAGAACTTCGACAGACGCCAGATTGCCTTGATGATGTCGGTGGACTTGTCCATGACGATCACAGCTGCGGTACCCAGGCCCGAGCCCAATTCGCCGCGCAGATAGTCGAAATCCATAATCGCATCGCGCATGTTCTCACCGCGCACGCAAGGCACCGACGATCCCCCGGGGATCACTGCCAGCAGGTTATCCCATCCGCCGCGAATGCCGCCACAATGGGTTTCGATCAGCTCTTCAAAGGAAATCGACATCGCCTCTTCGACGACACAAGGGTTGTTCACATGGCCCGAGATCGCAAACAGCTTGGTGCCCGCGTTGTTCTGGCGGCCAAAGCCCGCGAACCAGTCGGCACCACGGCGCAGGATCGTCGGCACGACAGCGATGGATTCAACGTTGTTCACAGTGGTAGGGCAGCCATAAAGCCCCGCCCCCGCAGGGAACGGAGGTTTCATCCGCGGCATACCCTTCTTGCCCTCAAGGCTTTCGATCAGTGCGGTTTCCTCGCCGCATATATAGGCCCCTGCCCCGTGGTGCAGGAACAGGTCGAAATCCCAGCCCGACCCGGCGGCGTTCTTGCCCAGCAGACCGGCGTCATAGGCTTCGTCAATTGCGGCCTGCAGCGCTTCGCGCTCGCGGATATATTCGCCGCGCAGGTAGATATAGCAGGTATGCGCGTTCATCGCGAAAGACGCGATCAGGCAACCTTCGATCAGCGTATGCGGATCATGGCGCATGATTTCACGGTCTTTACAGGTGCCGGGCTCAGATTCGTCCGCGTTCACCACCAGATAGGCAGGACGCCCATCGCTTTCCTTAGGCATGAATGACCATTTCAGACCCGTAGGAAAACCAGCGCCCCCACGTCCACGAAGGCCCGAGTCCTTCATGGTCTGGATAATCCAGTCGCGCCCCTTGTCGATCAGGCCAGCGGTGCCGTCCCAATGCCCCCGGGCCTGCGCGCCTTTCAGCGTACGCTCGTGCATCCCGTAGATGTTGGTAAAGATCCGGTCCTGATCCTTCAGCATCGCTACTTACCTTTGGCTATCCTGACGCATGCGCCAGAGTTGAAAAATGTTGACGCCTGCATAGATGAACCCTGCCAGAGCGGCAAAATCAAACAGCAGTGCATGTCGCGTCGTCAGTTCCAGTGCGGGACCGATGAACAGGTTCATGGCAAGCCAAAGCGCCATCGTCACGGCTATGACGATGCCGATATGGCGGCCCTTGCGGGCTATGGCCTGTTCCTTGTCCTTGTCCATCTCACCCTGATGCCCTGGATGGGCACCGTCATTTAGTCTTCGTAAGTGCCGTCTTCCTTGGCACGTTTGGCGAATTCGGTTTCCTCACCCGCCGCAAGTTTTCCAGCCTGTTCGATCCAGCCGTCACGCTCGATCCGGCCCTTGAACTTCAGCCGCGCATCTACCCATGCCACGTTTTCCGCAGTCCAGGCCGCGATCTGGTCGTAGTGGTAGAAGCCCAGCTCATTCAGCGTCTCTTCCAGCTTGGGCCCAACGCCTTTGAGCAGCTTCAGATCGTCGGCTTTCCCGTCACGAGGACCGGTCAGAGTTTCGGGCTGATCTTCCTTTGCCGCCCGAGCCTCTTCCGCCTGTTTCACCGCAGGTTTCGCCGGAGCCGGAGCCTTGGGCGGCTTCGGCGCCGCCTTTGTCGCCGCGGCCTTACCATCCTTGCCCAGCCAAGGGGTCAGGATCGGAACCTCGGTCCCGTCGATCCGCTTGACAGTGTCGCCAATGTCCGCAGCCAGCTGTACGCTGGCATTGTACTGTGTCTTGCCGCTTTCATAGTCCTTGAGGCTGCTCAATCCTTTGAGCGGTTCGGCCCCATACCTGCCATTCTGCGGCCCCGGTGTCGGCACCTTACCCGCCGCCAGATCATCAAGGATTTTGCCAAAGCTATCAGCAGTTAGGTCTTCGTAATAATCTTTGCCGATCTGAGCCATCGGCGCGTTGGTGCAGGACCCGAGGCATTCCACCTCTTCCCAGCTCAGCTTGCCATCTGCGGACAGCTCATGCGGCTTGGCGGCGATCTTTTCCTTGCAGACTGCGATCAGATCCTCGGCCCCGCAGATCATGCACGACGTGGTGCCGCACACCTGAATATGCGCAACGGACCCAACCGGTTGCAGCTGGAACATGAAGTAAAAGGACGCCACCTCAAGCACGCGGATATAGGCCATGCCCAGCATGTCGGCGACAGATTCAATCGCCGGACGGGTCAACCAGCCCTCTTGTTCCTGCGCGCGCCACAGCAGAGGGATGACCGCGCTGGCCTGACGCCCCTCGGGGTACTTGGTGATTTGCGCCTCGGCCCATTGCTGGTTAGCAACGGTGAAGGCAAAGCTTTCGGGTTGTTCGGGATGAAGACGGCGGAGCATTAGCGGTCAATCTCTCCAAATACGACGTCCATGGTGCCGATGATGGCGGCGACGTCAGCCAGCTGGTGCCCTCCGGCGACGTGGTCCATGGCTTGCAGATGCAGGAAACCCGGCGCGCGCAGTTTGGCGCGGTAGGGTTTGTTGGTGCCATCGGCGACCAGATAAACGCCAAACTCGCCCTTGGGGGCCTCGACGGCGGCATACACTTCGCCCGCGGGGACGTGGAAGCCTTCGGTGTAAAGCTTGAAGTGATGGATCAGGCTTTCCATCGAAGTCTTCATGTCCGAGCGTTTCGGCGGGGTGATCTTGCCGCGTGCCAGAACGTCGCCCGGGCAGTCGCGCAGCTTGGCGATGGCCTGACGGATGATATGCAGCGACTGGCGCATTTCTTCCATGCGGACGAGGTAACGGTCATAGCAGTCGCCGTTCTTGCCGACGGGGATCTGAAACTCGAATTCGTCATAGCATTCATAGGGCTGCGCGCGACGCAGGTCCCATGCCAGACCAGACCCACGCACCATAACACCCGAGAAACCATATTTCTGGATATCGTCTTCGGTCACGACACCGATATCAGCGTTGCGCTGCTTGAAGATGCGGTTTTCTGTCAGCAGACCGTCGATATCATCGAGAACTGTCGGGAATTCGTGGCTCCACGCCTCGATATCGTCCAGCAGTTCCGGCGGCAGGTCCTGATGCACACCGCCCGGGCGGAAATAGGCCGCGTGAAGTCTGGCGCCACAGGCCCGCTCATAGAACACCATCAGCTTTTCGCGTTCTTCAAAGCCCCACAGTGGCGGGGTCAGCGCGCCGACGTCCATCGCCTGCGTGGTCACGTTCAGCAGGTGATTCAGGATGCGCCCGATCTCGGAATACAGCACCCGGATCAGTGATCCTCGGCGTGGAACCTCGACCCCGGTCAGCTTTTCGATGGCCAGACACCAGGCGTGTTCCTGGTTCATCGGGGCCACATAGTCCAGACGGTCAAAGTACGGCAGGTTCTGCAGATACGTCCGGCTTTCCATCAGCTTTTCGGTACCGCGGTGCAGCAAGCCGATATGTGGGTCGCAGCGTTCGACGATCTCGCCGTCCAGCTCAAGTACCAGACGCAAAACTCCGTGCGCCGCAGGGTGTTGCGGGCCGAAGTTAATGTTAAAATTGCGGATCTTTTGTTCTCCGCTCAGCGCGTCCGTGCTGCCGTCATCGTATCTTGAGCCGTCCATCAACGCCCCCGTTTGTTCTTTTTCGCTTCGGCCCGAACCCGGACCTTTTCCGCCTCGGCAGCTTTGGCTGCAGCCCCTGCCAGCAGGACCCCCAGCGCACCCAGTGCGAACAGTTCCCCCAGCAGCATCAGCATCTCAACGGCGCTCCAGCTCTTGCAGTTTCAATCCAACCCACCACAGCAACGCAATCGTGCCAAATGGGATCAGACAAAGAAGGCACCAGTATTTGTTGATCCCGAAAAACGGCAATATCTTCACCATCGGAATGATGGTCAGCGCAGACAGGATCAGCCACCAGATGCCACCCATTATTCGGTCTCCTGCTTCTCATCCCCCGGCAGAATGTAATTCGCACCTTCCCACGGTGACATGAAATCAAACTGACGGTATTCCTGCACCAGACTGACAGGTTCGTAGACCACGCGCTTTTGCGCCTCATCGTACCGCACCTCGGTATAGCCGGTGGTCGGGAAATCCTTGCGCAGAGGATGGCCGCGGAAACCATAGTCGGTCAGGATGCGCCGCAAGTCTGGGTGGCCCGAGAACAGGATGCCGAACATATCGAATACTTCACGCTCGAACCAGTTGGCCGAGGGGTGAACATCCACGATCGAGGGCACCATATCCTCTTCCCGGATAGACACCCGCAGGCGGATACGCTGGTTCTGGTACATCGACAGGAAGTGATAGACCACGTCGAACCGTTTGACCCGTTCGGGGTAGTCGACGCCAGTAATATCAACCAGTGATGAGAATTTGCAGTTCTGATCGGATTTCAGAAACTCCACGAACTCCACCAGGTTCGACGGGGCGACATCGACATTCAGTTCGCCATGGGTCACATCCCAGGACAGAACACAATCGGCCCGTTTCAGCTCCAACTGCGCGCCGAGTTCCTTGAGTGCGTCGCTCATCAGCTCTCTCCTCAGCGTACGATGGTGCCGGTGCGGCGGATTTTGCGTTGCAGCTGCATTAGGCCGTACAGCAACGCCTCAGCTGTCGGAGGGCAACCGGGGACGTAGATATCGACCGGCACGACACGGTCACAGCCGCGCACAACCGAATAAGAATAGTGATAGTAACCACCACCGTTGGCACAGGAACCCATTGAGATCACATAGCGCGGCTCGGGCATCTGATCATAGACCTTGCGCAGCGCTGGGGCCATCTTGTTGGTCAGAGTACCGGCCACGATCATCACGTCGGACTGACGCGGCGAGGCGCGCGGGGCGATGCCGAACCGTTCCGCGTCATAACGCGGCATCGAGGTGTGCATCATCTCAACCGCGCAGCAGGCCAGACCAAAGGTCATCCAGTGCAACGAGCCGGTACGGGCCCAGTTAATGATGTCTTCGGTCGAGGTCAGCAGGAACCCTTTGTCCTGCAACTCGGCATTCAGGGCCTGGGTGGCGACTTCCTTGTCGACGCCGGCGGTGTTTGCGCCCGTCATCACTCCCATTCCAGGGCCCCTTTCTTCCACTCATAGGCAAAGCCGATGGTCAGCACCGCCAGGAACACCATCATCGACCAGAACCCGACATCACTGATGTCCTTGAACCCGACGGCCCATGGGAAAAGAAAGGCGATTTCCAGATCGAAGATGATGAAAAGAATCGAGACCAGATAGAATCGGACGTCGAATTTCATCCGCGCATCGTCGAAGGCGTTGAACCCACATTCATATGCGCTGACCTTTTCGGGGTCGGGATTGCGGACGGCCAGAACCACAGCCGCAAGAATCAGGACGATTCCAAGGCCTACGGCAACGGCAAGAAACACCAGGATCGGGAGATACTCCCGCAACAGGTCTTCCACGAATAGCTCCTTTCCTGCGCGTGCCCCAAAAGGGTGCGCCGTCAATTGGCGTGTTGACTGGACATTCTCTATCCGCGCGGGGTCAGAGGGTCAACCGAACACAACCACGCACCGGCGCATTATTCGGAACAAATCGGGACAGATTTCCAACTGGTTTTGCGATTGTCGACTTTCGGGCAACAGATGCTAAACCTAAGTTTTCCATGCAGGTTTTCTTTTCCCGAAAAACGCTTCGATCCCCTCGTGGGCCTCGTCCGTTTCCCAGCGGTCGACCAGCGCCTGAATCGTCTGGTCGATCACGTTGTCATCAATTCCAGGACCAAGTGTCCCGATCAGTTGCTTGGCCGAGGCAACCGCGCCGGGGGCGCAGGACAAATATGGCACCACCTCGGCTTCGACCGCGTCCGCCAGATCATCTGATGGCACCGCCTTTGCAAGAAGCCCAAGCTCCACCGCCTCGGACGCGTCAAACAATCGTGCGGACATGAACACGCGCCTCGCGCGCGCTTCACCCATCCGGGCTATTACATATGGTCCGATCGTGGCCGGGATCAGACCCAGACGAGTCTCGGTCAGTCCCATTTTCAGGCTGTTCACGCCAATTGCCACATCACAGACCGATGCCATCCCTACACCGCCACCAAAAGCATTGCCCTGCAACGCGCCGATCAGCGGTTTGGGCAGTGTATTCAACGCCTGCAACATCTCGGCCAGTTTGCGCGCCTCAGCAAACCGGGTGTCGGGATCAGCCGCCATTTGGGCCTGCATCCATCCCAGGTCGCCCCCCGCGCAAAACGTCTTACCCGCGCCGGTCAAAACCACGACCCGCACCGCATCATCCCCGGCAAGACGTTTGGCAGCCTCAGTCAGTTCAGAAATCATCTGTGCAGACATGGCGTTGTGTTTTTCTGGACGGTTAAGCGTCAGCGTCGCGACACCCCGTTCATCGGTCACCAGTGAGATCGTTTCGAACATGCCTTGCCCTTATTCCTGCCTCATGGCGCGCGCCATTGTCGCCGCCTCCTCAATAACCGCGAGGTCAAGCCCGGTCTCGTATCCCAACCGCTCAAGATGCGCAGCCAGCGCCTCGGTCGCCACGTTTCCGGCAGCCCCCGGCGCATAGGGGCATCCCCCCAGACCGCCAACCGCTGCATCGAACACCCGCACACCCAGCGCCAGCGAGGCGTCGACGTTGTCGATGGCACGCCCTGACGTGTCGTGGAAATGCCCAGCCAATCGGGTTACGGGAACCCGTTCGCGGACGGCCAAAAGCATATGTGCAATCGAGTCCGGCGTCGCCTGACCAATCGTATCGCCCAGCGAAATTTCATAACACCCGTGCGAGAACAGCAGATCCGCGACTTCGGCCACTTTTTCCGGCGGCGTAGGGCCGTCATAGGGGCAGTCGGTCACGCACGAGACATAGCCACGCACCGGCAGATCGATGTGGCGTGCAGCTTCGAGGATTGGCACGAACCGCTCTATCGATTCCTCGATTGTCGCGTTGATATTCGCTTTCGAGAAACCCTCCGACGCCGATGCAAACACTGCAATCTCGTCGGCTTTCGCGGCAAGCGCATCCTCATATCCACGCATGTTGGGGGTCAGCGCCGCATAGCGAATGCCGTCTGCACGGGTGATACCCGCCAGAACTTCGCCGCTGCCCGCCATCTGTGGCACCCATTTGGGTGAGACAAAGCTGGCAACCTCGATCCGGCTGAAGCCAGCACGGCTCAGGCAATCGACCAACGCGACCTTGCTGGCGACAGGAATTTCGCGTGCCTCGTTCTGCAACCCGTCGCGCGGGCCAACTTCAAAAATTTCAACGCGGTCGCCCATTATTCCCTCCGAAGTTCCTTTAATTACGCCGGGATTGCCGGATCACTCGACTTCTTCCAACCTCACCAGTGCCGCGCCGGCTTCGACCTGACTGCCCGCGTCGGTCAGCACTTCCGCCACGACACCATCGCGCGCCGCAAGCAACGAATGCTCCATCTTCATGGCCTCCAGAATGGCCATCCGGTCACCTTCTTTGACCGTTTGACCTGCTTTCGCAAACACGGCCTTGACCAACCCCGGCATCGGCGCCTCGATCACGTTGACATCACCGGTGGCACTGGTGTCGCGGTCAAGCGGATCAACAATTCCAAACACCGTCCCGTTGGCGCCAAAAACCGTAGCGACCGAACCGGAGATTGCAACCCGAGGCAACTTCATACCTTCTAAGCACCAGACACCATCTCTCCGCTCTGCAACGAACCGGGTATCGTCGATTGTCCAGTTTTGCAGATCAGGAGATTGCACCTGAACATCCAGATTCACGACGTCACTGCCCCAAGTTAGTTGAATGGCGCGATGCAACGGTGCCCAGAGGGCGAAGCCACTAACATCCTGAGTATCCGTCAACTGAGACGCAGCCATCGCAGCGGCGATTGTCTGTATCGGTTCAGGCGATGCCTCCTGCACCAGTGAATCAAGATCCCGGGCAATAAGCCCGGTATCCACGTCCCCCGAAGCAAAGCCATTGTGCCGCGCCAGTTCACCCAGGAATGCCAGATTTGTGACGGTGCCTGCGACCTCGGTTCCGGACAAGGCGCGGCTTAACGACGCCAACGCGACCTCACGCGTTGGGCCGTGCACGATTACCTTGGCAATCATGGGATCATACCAGGGGCTGATTGTATCACCTGCCCGAACACCGCTGTCGGCGCGGCACGTTTTCGGAAACTCCAGATGCGTCAGTGTTCCGGTGGCAGGTAAAAAGCCCTTGGGCACGTCTTCTGCATAAAGCCGCGCTTCGAAAGCATGACCTGAAATCGCCAACTCCTCTTGCCGCGCAGGCAAGCGTTCTCCCGAGGCGACCCGCAGTTGCCAGTCAACCAGATCTATGCCGGTGATCGCCTCGGTAACGGGGTGTTCAACCTGCAATCGAGTGTTCATTTCCATGAACCAGAAGCGGTCCGGACGTAATCCGTCCGAGGCATCGACGATGAACTCAACCGTACCTGCACCCTTGTATCCGATCGCCTCGGCCGCACGCACACCCGCCTGCCCCATCGCCTCACGCATCTCGGTCGTCATGCCGGGGGCCGGGGCTTCTTCGATCACTTTCTGATGTCGCCGTTGCAGCGAACAGTCACGTTCAAACAGATGGACCGCGTTTGTGCCGTCGCCGAAAACCTGCACTTCAATGTGACGCGGTTTGGCGACGAATTTCTCGACCAACACGGCGTCGTTTCCAAACGCGGTGCGTGCCTCACCCCGTGCACTGTCCAAAGCCGCTGCGAAATCCTCGGGCCTTTCCACAAGGCGCATGCCTTTGCCGCCACCGCCGGCAACTGCCTTGATCAACACCGGATAGCCGATGGCATCAGCAGCTCCGGCAAGGTGTTCGTCGTCCTGATTGTCACCGTGGTATCCGGGAACCACCGGAACTCCGGCCTGTTCCATCAGCACCTTGGCCGCGTCCTTAAGGCCCATCTTGCGGATCGCTGCCGCCGAGGGGCCGATGAAGGTCAGACCCGCAGCCTCAACAGCATCCACGAAATCGGGGTTTTCAGACAAAAAGCCATAACCGGGGTGAATTGCCTTCGCGCCGGTATCGAGCGCGGCCTGAATGATCACATCCCCCTTCAGATAACTTTCTGCAGGTGCCGCACCACCGATATGCACCGCCTCATCCGCCATTTGAACGTGCTTGGCTGCGGCGTCAGCGTCCGAATAAACGGCCACGCAGGAAACACCCATCTTCTGAGCCGTTTCCATCACCCGGCAGGCAATCTCGCCCCGGTTGGCAATCAGGATTTTATTGAACATGCTTAACTTTTCCTTCCCCGGCGGAATCCTTCAAAGAAGGGTTTTGCCAAAAGAACTTTCTCAGAAAATTCTCCATCGCGGTCACATCCTGAACACGCCGAAACGTGTCTCCTCGATGGGCGCATTCAAGGCTGCGCTCAGCGACAGCGCCAAGACATCACGACTTTTGCGCGGATCGATGATGCCATCATCCCATAGGCGCGCGGACGCGTAGAGGGGATGCGATTGCTCCTCGAACATTTCCAGCGTCGGGCGTTTGAATTCGGCCTCTTCCTCGACCGACCATGTGCCGCCCTGCCGTTCGATGCCGTCTCGTTTGACGGTGGCCAGCACACCTGCCGCCTGTTCTCCACCCATGACCGAGATGCGAGAATTCGGCCATGTCCACAAGAACCGGGGCTGATAGGCGCGGCCCGCCATGCCGTAGTTCCCGGCCCCGAACGAGCCACCCACGAGCATGGTGATCTTGGGCACCGAAGTCGTCGCCACGGCGGTCACCATCTTGGCCCCATGCCGCGCGATGCCCTCGTTCTCGTATTTTCGTCCAACCATAAATCCGGTGATGTTCTGCAGGAACACCAGAGGGATTTTGCGCTGCGAACACAGCTCGACAAAGTGCGCGCCCTTTTGCGCGGCCTCTGAAAACAGCACGCCGTTATTGGCGATGATCCCAACCGGGCAGCCTTTGACATGGGCAAACCCTGTCACGAGTGTGTCGCCAAAGCGCGACTTGAATTCGTCGAAACGCGATCCATCAACCAGCCGGGCGATCACTTCACGAATGTCATAAGGAGTGCGCAGATCAGCCGGGACAACGCCTAGGATTTCCTCGGGGTCATATGCCGGGTCTTCGGGGCTGGCCCAATCCACCGTCTGCGGCCTGCGTCGGTTCAGCGATCCAACCGCGCGGCGCGCCAGTGCAAGCGCGTGGGCGTCATCCTCGGCCAGATAATCGGCCACACCGGACAAACGGGTGTGGACGTCACCGCCACCCAGATCCTCGGAACTGACAACCTCACCTGTTGCGGCCTTGACCAAAGGCGGGCCGGCCAGAAAGATCGTGCCCTGCTCCTTGACGATGATCGTCACGTCCGACATCGCGGGCACGTAAGCGCCGCCCGCCGTACAAGACCCCATGACCACCGCGATCTGAGGGATGCCCTTCGCGCTCATCCGCGCCTGATTGTAGAAGATGCGCCCAAAATGGTCTCGGTCTGGAAAGACCTCATCCTGATTGGGCAAGTTCGCGCCGCCACTATCGACCAGATAGATGCAGGGCAGATTGTTTTCCTCGGCGATCTCCTGCGCGCGCAGGTGTTTCTTGACCGACATCGGATAATAGGTGCCGCCCTTCACGGTGGCGTCGTTGCAGACCACCATGACCTCCTGCCCCTGCACCCGGCCAATACCGGCAACAACCCCGGCGGACGGAGCTGCATCGCCGTACATCCCATGCGCCGCCGTTGCACCAATTTCCAAAAACGGAGACCCCGGGTCCAGCAGGTTCGCAACCCGACGGCGGGGCAGCATCTTGCCGCGCGATTCATGGCGTGCGCGTGATTTCTCGCCGCCACCCATGCGGGCTGCTTCGGCAGCGGCAGATATCTGCGCCAGCGCGTCGAGATGCGCTGCGCGGTTTGCCTTGAAGCCCTCTGAAGTAGGCATAGCTTTGGATGTGAGCTTCATTCAGCCACCTCGATTTTGAATAAACGGTTTGCCAACGGAAGAACGCCCCAGATTGTTACGATAAGAACGCTAACGATTTTTAGCGTACCGAGCAGAAATCCGGGCCAGTTAAACAATTCGCGCAGTTCCTGAACGGTTTTGCCACCTCCTTCGAAATCAAACGAATAGGAAACGGCAAAGGCGCAAGCAAAGCAGACAACCCAATAGACAAACGTTGAAAACGCAGTCACACGGAGTTTCTCGTTGCAATTTATGCAGTGTACGAATTTGACACCAACGTCCGTACCATAAGCGGTCCCCCACATTTTCCAACTCGGCAATAGAGTGGTGCAATTTGGGCATCGTAGGCCGCTTATGCGATCAGAAATGCTCATTAAGACACTTCCCCCGCCGCCCGCGCCTTCAGTTCCTTCCGGATCACCTTCCCGGTCACCGTCATCGGCAGTTCCTCAAGAAATGCGACCTCACGGGGATAGGAATACTGCGCCAGACGGTCCTTGACCCATTCCTGCAACTCAGCGCCCGACGCCTCGCCCCCCGGTTTCAGCACAACATAAGCCTTGACGATCTCGGTCCGCAGCGGGTCGGGCTTGCCGACCACGCCCACCGTCGCCACTGCCGGGTGCGTCAGCAGACAATCTTCGATCTCGGCCGGACCGATGCGGTATCCAGCGGACGTTATCACGTCATCATCCCGACCCACGAAACGCAAATAGTCACCTTCCCACACGCCACGATCGCCGGTAATCAGCCAGTTACCCCGGAATTTCTCGGCCGTTGCCTCAGGTCGGTTCCAGTATTCCAGCAGCATCGAGGCCGAACCGCGCCGGATGGCCACATCGCCCTCTTCCTCTGTCGGATTACCGTCATCGTCGATGACGGCAACCACATGCCCCGGCACCGGCTTACCAATACAGCCGGGCTGCACTGGGAAATCCCGTGCACAGGAGGAGACGACCATATTGCATTCGGTCTGACCGTAGAATTCGTTGATCGTAAGGCCGAAAGCCTTTTCCCCCCAAGCCAGCATTTCGGCGCCCAGCGGCTCACCGCCCGAGGCGACAGAGCGCAGGCCCGGAATGGACTGGTCCGCAGCCTTGAGCATCCTCAATGCGGTGGGCGGGAAGAACACGTTGCGCACACCGCCGCGTTCGATCACTTCGGCGCAGGCCTCGGGCGTGAATTTCTCCAACCTTGCGGCAACAACCGGAATGCCCAGCGCCAATCCCGGCATCAGCACGTCGAACAATCCACCGATCCAGGCCCAGTCGGCAGGTGTCCACAAGCAATCACCGTCCTGCAGGTTATTGTGACTGATCGAAACGCCGGGCAGATGGCCGGTCAACACGCGATGACCGTGCAATGCACCCTTAGGACTGCCCGTTGTCCCGGAGGTATAGATCAGCACCGCAGGGTCTTCGGAGCTAATATCGGCGAATGGCACTGGCTCACCAGCTTCACCGATTTCAGCTGCGATCAACGGGGTGGCCAGATCCGTCAGCATGGCGGCGCCCTCGGCGTCGGTCAGCACAAATTGGGCACCCGCATCGCCAACGCGGGACTTAAGGGCGTCCCGTTTGAACAGTTTGAACAAGGGAACCGAAATCGCCCCGATCTTCCAGATCGCAAGATGGGCAGCCGCGCACCAGGGCGACTGGCTGAGCAATACACCAACCCGATCACCGGGCCGCACCCGCTGCAGAAGCGCGCGAGCGATTCCATCCGTCATGTCTGACAGCTGACCATAGGTGACCTGCCTGAAACTACCTTCCGTCAGATCAATCAGTGCAACTTGCTGTTTCGGCTTGGACAGGCATTGGCTTGCCATATTCAGCCGATCAGGCACATCCCAGCCGCCCGCTGAATGCAATCCGGGTATGCGCTCAGAGCGAGGCATGGCGAATTTCCCTTATTTCATTGGGCGCCTCGGGTCGAGCCGAATGGAACTCACAGCACTCGTTTTGACACAGATCAGAGAGAGCATGTTGCGCATGGCGCAATGCGTGTGTGTTAACGAAACCAAAGGCTTGAAGATGAACAAGAAACTCGCCGCATTGACTCTGTCCACTGCGCTTGTCGCACTTGCAGCGCCCGCGTTTGCGCAATCGAAAGGCGACTGGACGGCCAGTATCGGACTTGGATACCTCAACCCCAAATCCGACAACGGCACGGTCCTTGGCCAAAGCACAGATATCAGCTCTGACACCCGCCCGATCTTCACCGTCGAATACTTTATTCAGGACAATCTGGGGATCGAGTTGCTGGCCGCCACTCCGTTCAAGCATGACATCACGCTCGGCGGCAGCATTGACGCAGGCAGCGTCAAACAACTGCCGCCCACCCTGTCGTTGAACTATCACTTCCCCACCAACAGCGCTTGGAAACCGTACGTCGGCGCCGGCTTGAACTACACCACCTTCTTCGACGAAGAGCTCCCCGGCCTCAAGATCGACGACTCGTTCGGCGTGTCGCTGCAGGTTGGCCTGGACTATATGATCAACGATGACAACGGTGTTCGGCTGAACGTCCGCTGGTTCGATATCGACTCGGATGTCACGCTTAACGGACGCAACATCGGCAAAGCCGAAATCGATCCGTGGCTGATTGGCGTGTCCTACGTCCATCGCTTCTGATCCTTTCACCGAAACGCCCCGCAGTTCCCTCGGCTGCGGGGCGTTTCACGCTCAGAGCATTTCGTTCATCAATTCGCGCCCGATCAACATCCGGCGAATTTCACTGGTACCCGCACCGATCTCCATCAGCTTGGCGTCACGGAATATGCGGCTGACGGCAGCGTCCGACAGGAATCCGGCCCCACCCATCGCCTGCACGGCCTGATGCGCCTGTGTCATCGCCTGCTCCGAAGCGTACAGACAACAGGCCGCTGCATCCTGGCGGGTGACATCGCCCCGGTCACAGGCCTTGGCCACTTCGTAAATATAGGCCCGTGCAGAATTCATGGCCGTGTACATATCCGCGATCTTACCCTGCATCAGCTGGAAGGTTCCGATCGGCTTGCCGAATTGCTTGCGCTCGGCCAGATACGGCATGATCTCGTCCAAACAAGCCGCGATGATGCCGGTTCCGATCCCTGCAAGCACCACCCGCTCGTAATCCAGTCCGGACATCAGAACGGCAACACCCTTGCCCTCTTCGCCCAGCACATTCTCGAACGGCACCTCCACATCCTCAAAGATCAGCTCAGCCGTGTTCGACCCGCGCATACCCAACTTGTCGAAATGGGGAGAGGTCGAGAACCCCTTCATCTCTTTTTCGACCAAAAAGGCCGTGATGCCTTTCGAACCGGCCTCGGGGTCGGTCTTGGCATAGACCACCAGCGTATCGGCATCCGGGCCATTGGTGATCCAGTACTTGTTGCCATTCAGGCGGTAGTGATCATTGCGCTTTTCGGCGCGCAGCTTCATCGAAACCACATCCGACCCGGCCGAAGGTTCGGACATCGCCAACGCGCCCACATGTTCACCAGAAACGAGGCGCGGCAGATATTTCTGCTTCTGCTCTTCGTTGCCGTTCAACTTGATCTGGTTCACGCAGAGGTTGGAATGCGCACCGTATGAAAGCGAAACCGAAGCCGAGGCGCGCGCAATCTCTTCCACCGCAATGGTGTGGGCCAGATAGGACATCCCGGCACCGCCATATTCCTCGGGCACGGTTACGCCCAACAGCCCCAGCTCGCCCATTTCCTTCCAAAGCTCGTTGGGAAATTCGTTGCTGGCATCGATCTCGGCGGCCATCGGCTTGACCCTCTCCTGCGCCCAGCGGTGTACCATTTCACGCAGGGCGTTCACATCTTCACCCAGATCGAATTGCATTGTCGCAGTGAACATCCCCGCTCTCCTCCCGGAATTAATGAACATCTGTTCAAATAAATTGACACGGACAGCGCGGTGGGTCAAGCACAGTAATTGCACCCGGTCGCGACCAAGGAGTGCAAATGCACTGAACGCGCATCAATTCCTAATAATGAATTTGGCTAACCGACCAATGTCGCTCAATTTTAAGCCAGAGCCATCGAGTCACAGGGTTGTCGAAACTTTTGACAGCGAAACCGCTAACCGACCCGGATAGCGCGTTTCTGAAGGCAAGCGGGCAACAACGGCACCCAAGACAATCGCCAATTCAGCTCCGGCAACGGTGCCGTTACAGACACTGACACACGATTATGCGCATTCCGGTCCACTCCCGCCCAACAAGCGGCAATGCTGCTTCCCTTTCACCAACTACCATCCCGGCAGGCAAGCCGCAGAAAAACCTCGAAGAGTGGTGGCAACAAAAAAACACTCTGTGCGACATCACCATAACCTGCGGCAATGGCTCTCAGGATTGATAAACCGCACCCACTTCGGCACGAATGATGCGCGCGATCAGGCTGCAATCCTCCAGCGTAAAGGTCAGCGGAACACGCATGTCCATGATGCCGCCCAGAACGCGGTCACTTTCGGGCATCTGCTCGCTTTCTGCATAGCGCCAGCTGTCATAGCGTGACGTGAAGCCGGTGGGCTCTGCCCCGCCAAACCACTTGAGTTCGACCCCGCGCGCAGCACAACGGCGGATGACCTCTGAAATGCGCTCGGCAGCCCAGTCCAACAAAAGAAACTGAATGGAAGAGCCGACATAGGTTTCAGCCTCGGGCCTTTCCACAACCGTTAACCCGGGCGTACCGCGCAATCCGTTTTCGATCACTTGGTAGCGTTCGTTCCATCGCGCCACCTGCGCATCAAGGTCGCGTAGCTGAGGTCGCAGGATCGCAGCCCGCAAATTGTCCATTCGCCCCGAAATATTCGGAGTGTGGTATTTGATCCGATCAAAGACCTCTGCCGGGGGAGCAGCCAGATGGCGTTCATACAGCATATACGACCCGGACAGCATGATGGCTTTGGCCGCCAACTCTTCGTCATCCGTGACAAGCAGACCACCCTCACCCGAGTTCACGTGCTTGTAGGTCTGGCAAGAGTAACAGCCGATTGCCCCGCTTCGCCCGGACGGCACACCGTTCCAGGCGCCCCCCATGGTGTGGGCGCAATCTTCGATCACAGTGACGCCCGCCGCATCACAAATTTGCATCAGCCGATCCATGTCGCACAGATGTCCGCGCATATGGCTCAGCATCAGGACCTTGGCCTGCGCAAGCTTGGATCGCAGATCGTCAAGGTCAATGGTCAGGTTTTCTGTAACGCCGACAAACACCGGCTTCGCCCCGACCGAGGCGATGGCCCCCGGAACCGGCGCAAGCGTAAATGCGTTGGTCAGGACCGGATCACCCGGCTGCACGCCAACCGCGCGCAAGGCCGTTGCCAGCGCATAACCGCCTGAAGCCACAGCCAGACAGTACTTTGACCCAAGCTGCGCCGCGAATTCCTGCTCCAGCAACGCTGTCTCACCCAATTCGCCCGGCGCCACGTTGTAGCGGTGCAAACGGCCATGGCGAAGCACGGCCATCGCCGCGTCGATCGCGTCATCCGGGATAGGTTCCTGCTGGGTAAAACTGCCGGTGAATTTCTCTGTCATGGCCCTGTTGTGAAGCCGGGCGCAGGCCGGGTCAAGGCAACAATCGCCTGTCAGGCCGCTGCACCGATCAGGTCCGGCACCAATCCCGGCAAATCGTCAAAATGATCCAGCAATGCCTCTGGCTCCAACGCAGCCATATTGTCGCCCGAGGGACCAAATGTCACCAATACCGAGGGCACACCTGCAGCCCGTGCCGTAATCCGGTCGGTATCCGAATCCCCAATCAGCACACATCGCGCCGGATCACCGCCCGCACGCCGCGCCGCTTCGCGCAGCGGTTCGGGGTCAGGCTTGCGCACGGGCAGAGTGTCTGCGCCAACCAGCGATGCGAAACTGTCCCGCACCCCCATCTGTTTCAACAACTGATGCGCCAGTGCTTCGGGTTTGTTCGTACAGATACCCACGCCGTAACCTGCGGACTTCAGTTTTTCGACCGCGTCCATCGCACCCGGATAGAAGCTTGTGTGAATGTCGATGGCTTCGGAATATGCATCCAGCAACACGGGATAATAGGTGTGGACAGTCTCGATGTCATAGGCCCCCACGCGCTCAAGACCGTGGGTCAGCATCATGCGACCGCCGCGCAAAGCGATCCCCGCATCCTGCCCGTGCACAAGAACGTCACCATATCCCATCTGCCGAAAACAGTGGTTTGCTGCAGCCAGCAAATCCCCGGACGTGTCCGCCAATGTCCCATCCAGATCAAAGATGACCGTCCCCATGTTAGCTCCTTGCTCGGCGAGTTTTCGCCATACCGTGTTGCAAACGGCAATCTTGTTTGATCGCCGAACCGCTTGCGACTTTGCCCCCAGCGGATAAAACGGACAGCGACAAAACAAAAGAGAAATCATTTTCATGAGTACTGCCCTTGTCATTCTGGCCGCCGGAAAAGGCACAAGAATGAATTCGGAAATTCCAAAGGTTCTACACCCCATTGCCCATGCCCCCATGCTGGTGCATTCCATGCGGGCTGGTGCCGTTCTGTCGCCGGTGCGCACAGTTGTGGTAACCGGACACGGCGCTGATGCCGTCGGCAAGGCTGCGATGTCCGAGGACGAGACGGCACAGGTCGTTCGGCAAGAGGAACAGTTGGGCACCGCTCATGCGGTCGCACAAGCACGTACAGCGCTGGAAGGGTTTGAAGGCGACGTGGTCGTCCTGTACGGAGATACGCCATTCCTGCAACCCGAAACACTGGAACGCATGATTGCGGCGCGCTCTCGGAACGATCTGGTCATTCTCGGTTTCGAAGCGGCTGATCCCGCCCGATATGGGCGGCTTGTAATGCAGGGTGACACGCTGGAGCGGATCGTTGAATTCAAGGATGCGACGGACGAAGAACGCCGGATAACCTTTTGCAATTCCGGCCTTTTGGCTTGCGACGCAGCAACATTGTTTTCCCTGATCGATGCGGTTGGAAACGACAATGCCTCCGAAGAATACTACCTGACCGATGTTGTTGAGATTGCCCGCAGCCGCGGATTGAACGTCACGGCCGTCGCGTGCGACGAGGCCGAGACACTGGGCGTCAATTCCCGCGCCGATCTGGCGGCTGCTGATGCAGTGTTTCAATCCCGCGCGCGTACCGAACTGCTGGAGCTGGGCGTTACGCTGATGGCCCCAGAAACCGTATATCTGGCTGCAGACACCGTTATCGGAAGAGACACGGTTATCGAACCCAACGTGGTGTTCGGCCCCGGTGTCACTGTCGAAAGCGGTGCAACGATCCGGGCGTTCTCGCACCTTGAAGGATGTCACGTCAGCCGTGAGGCAATTGTCGGACCCTACGCCCGCCTGCGCCCCGGTGCAGAACTGGCCGAAGGTGCGCGTATCGGCAATTTTGTCGAGATCAAGAACGCAGAAATTGGCGAAGGCGCAAAGGTCAATCACCTCAGCTATATAGGTGATGCCTTGGTTGGTGCTGCAACAAATATCGGGGCGGGCACTATTACCTGCAACTATGACGGCGTCATGAAGCACCGCACAGAGATCGGGCAGAACGTGTTTATCGGCTCGAATACCATGCTGGTCGCCCCGGTTTCGCTGGGCGACGGTGCAATGACTGCAACCGGAACTGTGGTGACCAAGGATGTGGGGGCCGACGCTTTGGCTGTCGCGCGTCCACGGCAGGAAAACAAACCGGGCTATGCGCGTAAATTGTTTGATATGTTAAAGGCGAAAAAGGCTCGCCGCGATAAAGGGGCCTGAACGATGTGTGGAATTGTCGGAGTACTGGGGCAGCACGAAGCCGCGCCCATTCTTGTCGAAGCGCTGAAGCGGCTGGAATACCGCGGCTATGACAGCGCAGGTATCGCAACCGTGAATGACGGGGCACTGGGACGACGCAGGGCCGTAGGCAAGCTGGTCAACCTGAGCGACTTGCTTGTTCACGACCCGCTGCCCGGAAAATCCGGGATTGGGCACACCCGCTGGGCTACACACGGGGCGCCATCCGTCACAAACGCGCATCCCCATCGCGCCGGGCCGGTAGCCGTCGTGCATAACGGTATTGTCGAAAACTACCGTGAACTGCGCGCTGAGCTTGCTGAAAACGGGATCGGATTCGAGACCGAGACTGATACCGAAACCGTCGCATTGATGGCCGAGCATTACATGAATTCCGGCATGTCTGCGGTCGAGGCGGCCTTTGCCACAATCGACCGTCTGGAAGGCGCATTTGCACTGGCGTTTCTGTTCGATGCCGAGGACGATCTGATCGTTGCCGCCCGTAAGGGCTCACCGTTGGCAATCGGGCATGGGGATGGTGAAATGTTCGTGGGGTCGGACGCGATCGCGCTGGCACCTCTGACGGACAGGATCACCTATCTTGAGGAAGGCGACCGCGCCGTTCTGACCCGTACTTCGCTGGAAATCCGCAACGAAAAGGGTGAACTGGCCAATCGCGAGATGCGCAAGATCAAGCTGGATCAGTCGCGCACCGACAAAGGTGGCCACAAACACTTCATGGCCAAGGAGATCGCGGAGCAACCTGTTGTGGTCGCCCAGGCGATCCGGTCTTATCTGCCGACGGGAACCGACAGGGTTCAGTTTGCGGATGTGGATCTGGACTTCACCAAGCTGGACCGACTGACAATGGTGGCTTGCGGGACGGCGTTTTATGCCTGCCTCACCGCCAAATACTGGTTCGAACAACTTGCCGGGATGCCGGTCGAAGTCGATATTGCAAGCGAGTTCCGTTACCGCGAACCCCCGATCCCGGGCCGTACGCTTGCGCTGTTCGTCAGTCAATCCGGCGAAACCGCCGATACGCTGGCCGCGCTTCGCTATTGTGAGGGCAAGGCGGACAAGATCGTTTCCGTGGTCAATGTACCCGAAAGCTCTATCGCGCGGGAAAGCGATATCGCTTTGCCCATCCATGCCGGTGTCGAAATTGGTGTTGCCTCGACCAAGGCCTTCACCTGCCAGTTAAGCGTCCTGTTGATGCTGGCGCTCAAGGCCGCCGCAGATCGGGGCACATTGTCTGATGAGGGACTGGCAGATCACGCCGCCGCCCTGCGCGGCCTTCCATCCGCTCTAAATGCGGCGCTGGATCAAAACCGCGCGATCCGAAAGGCTTCACAACGTCTGAGCGAGGCGCGCGATGTGCTGTTCCTTGGGCGCGGGCTGATGTACCCGCTCGCACTGGAAGGGGCGCTGAAACTCAAGGAAATCAGCTATATCCATGCCGAAGGTTATGCCTCGGGCGAGTTGAAACACGGCCCCATCGCTCTGATCGACAAACACATGCCGGTCGTCGTCATGGCACCGCGTGATACAGTCTTTGACAAGACCGTGTCGAACATGCAGGAGGTGATGGCGCGCAAGGGCAAGGTCATCCTGGTTTCCGATGACGAAGGGATTGCGGATGCGGAAGACGGCGTATGGACAACCATCCGAATGCCGCATGTACACCCCAGCCTGACGCCGATCCTGTACGCGGTCCCTGCCCAATTGCTGGCCTATCATACCGCGGTTGCCAAAGGCACCGATGTCGATCAACCTCGTAATCTGGCAAAATCTGTTACGGTGGAATAGGAAATGGCCAAACAATTCCCTGCTCTAGAAGAGGCGCATACAAAGTTCATCTCGGAACAGCACCTCTTTTTTACTGGATCGGCTGGGTCTGACGGTCGGGTGAACATCTCTCCCAAGGGAATGGACAGCCTGCGGGTCATGGGGCCTAACCGAATTTTGTGGATGAACCTGACCGGCAGTGGGAATGAAACTGCCGGGCACTTGCTGGAAAATGACCGAATGACGCTGATGTGGTGTTCGTTCACCACTCGGCCGCTCATCCTGCGCGCATACGGTACAGCCCGGACCATACATGCCGATGGCGCCGACTGGCAGGAACTGTCAGGTCATTTCCCGAACCATCGCAGCGCCAGACAAATCTATGATGTAGCCATCGACGTGGTTCAGACATCTTGCGGCTATGCAGTGCCTTTCATGGACTTCCGGGAGGATCGGGACACGATGCAAAAATGGGTGGACGGCAAGTCCGACGAGGATATTCGCGCCTACTGGGCTGAAAAAAACCAGACGACAATCGATGGCAAGCCCACCGGCGTTCCCGTCTGAGGATTCAGAATGGCAAACGAATATCTCGATCAGATCAAAGCCCATTCCGATCCCGAAAAAGCGGCCCAGATGGAGGCTTATCACAAAGTCAGCCGCCCCTACCTTGGCGTGTCCAACCCGGTTCTCAACGATCTGAGCAAATCGTGGCGGCAATCGCTGGATGTTAGCCAACGGGTTGAGCTGGCAGATGCCCTGTGGAAAACGAATATTCACGAGGCGCGCGTTGCCGCGTCCAAGGTACTGACGCAGGCGCGCATCCGCCCTGATGAGGCTGTCTGGGACCTGCTGCAAAGCTGGCTACCGGATTTCGACGCCTGGGCGATTGCTGATCATGCCTGCATGGCAATGCAGAAACGTCTGACCGCCGATCCATCGCGTCTGGATCAGGTCGCAGACTGGACTGGTTCGGATCACATGTGGACAAGGCGTGCCGTGCTTGTCGCGACGCTGCCCTGGACCAAGCAAAACCATCCAAAACCTGCAGAGTTGAAACAACGCGCCCGCATTCTGGGCTGGGCTGCCACGTACGTTTCAGATCGCGACTGGTTTATCCAAAAGGCGGTGGCATGGTGGCTGCGGGAACTGTCCAAACACGATGCTGACCGGGTCGTGGCTTTTCTGGACCAGCACGGGGAAAGCATGAAACCCTTTGCCCGCAAGGAAGCGGGCAAATACCTCAGGGATCAGTTGGAATAAACTTCCAGTTCGACCAGTTCATCAAACGGTACCAGCAATGCGCGCATCGCCTCAACCGACAAGCGGCTTCCGCCGCCTTCCGGGCCCGGTGCGGGCACAAGCGTAACGTAGGCCTGCGCACCCGTTCTGGGCACGACTATCCTTCCATTGATCTCGTTTTGAACCAGCGGTGTTTCCAGCCAGCGCCCGGGCGTATTGGGATCACCCAATCCTGCAATTGTCTTTTTGGCCCCCTGCCATCCCGGAATGGCGGCCGCGACAGGCTGTTCCTCAACCTGATCCTCGACAACCTGCTCTTCGACAACGGGTTCCGGTTGCTTCTCGCCACCATCGAACAGACGGCTCGATGTTGAACGGATGGCGTCGCAACCGGCAAGGAAAACGCAAAAGATCAAAAGGGTATGTTTCATAACCGAACCCTATCGTTGCCCATGCGGGCTTGCCAGTCAAAATCGGCAGATCACCCTTGCCGCTGGCCCCCTGCCGCTTTACGTATTGGGAATGACTGCTCCGCTCATCGACCCGTTTGCCCGCGCTATCACCTATCTCCGCGTCTCCGTTACGGACCGCTGTGATTTCCGCTGCGTATATTGCATGTCCGAGAACATGACCTTTCTGCCCAAGAAAGAACTGCTGACGCTGGAAGAGCTGGATCGCATGTGCTCGACCTTTGTCCATCTGGGCGTGGAAAAACTGCGGATTACCGGTGGTGAGCCATTGGTGCGTCGTAACATCATGACGTTCTTCAACTCGATGACACGGCATCTGGAAAGCGGCGCGCTGAAGGAGTTGACGCTGACCACCAACGGATCACAACTGTCCCGGTTTTCGGACGATCTGTATGCCGCGGGTGTTCGCCGCGTAAATGTATCCCTCGACACGCTGGACGATGACAAGTTCAGTCAGATCACCAGATGGGGGCGTCTACCGCAGGTCATGCGCGGAATTGACGCTGCGCAGAAAGCCGGGCTGAGAATCAAGATTAATGCCGTGGCCCTCAAAGGTTTCAACGAAGAGGAACTGCCCCGGATCACCGAATGGTGCGCCGAACGCGACATGGACCTGACCTGGATCGAGGTCATGCCGATGGGCGATATCGGCAATGAGGACCGGCTTGATCAGTACTGGTCGCTCAAGGATGTGCGTGCCGAGTACGAAAACCACTATCAGGTAACCGATCTGGCCGAGCGAACCGGCGGTCCAGCACGCTATGTACGGCTGGAAGAAACCGGTCAAAAGATCGGCTTTATCACACCTCTCAGCCACAATTTTTGCGAAAGCTGCAACCGCGTGCGCCTGACCTGCACCGGTGAGTTGTTCATGTGCCTCGGGCAAGAGGATATGGCCGATCTGCGCGGTGCACTGCGCGATCACCCCGACACGGAAGAGCCGCTTGAGAACGCGATCCGCGCTGCCATCTCCCACAAACCCAAGGGCCACGATTTCGACTATTCCCGCCAGCGTATTGACGGTCAGATGACCCGCCACATGAGCCATACAGGCGGCTGATATGTCTGACCCGGGCGGCCACCCGACGCTGCTTTACAAATCGTACTGCGCGATAACCTCGTTGCTGGCCCCGATTGCCTGGAAAACCGTGCGCGGCAAACTGGAAACCGCGGGTGTTTCCAAAAACCGACAGCAGGAGCGTCTTGGCCATGCCAGCCTACCCCGGCCCGAGGGCCGGCTGATCTGGTTTCACGCTGCCAGCGTCGGCGAAAGCCTTTCGGTCCTGAGCCTCATTAAGCGAATGGGCCAGCGCCTGCCGGATGCAGAATTCCTGATCACATCCGGAACGCCTACCTCGGCTGAGCTCATTGCAAAGCGCCTGCCGCCACGAACCCGACATCAGTATCCGCCTTTGGATACCGCTGCCCCGGTTCGCCGGTTTCTCGACCATTGGCGCCCCGATGCCGGGATCTTTGTCGAAAGTGAAATCTGGCCGCGCCTCATTGTTGAAAGCGCTGGAAAAGGTGTCCCGTTGGCACTGCTGAATGCGCGTTTGTCCGAAAAATCAGTCGCCGGCTGGAAAAAGCGCCGCAAGACCGCTGGTTTCATCCTCAGCCGGTTCCATCTGTTCCTCACGCAGAACGACAAAACCGCCTCCAACCTGATCGAGATGGGGGCCGATTCAGCGCACGTTCAGCCCGGCACAAACCTCAAAGCCATGTCGGACCCGCTTCCGATCGACCAGGCAACCCTTGCTGACATCCGCACTCAGATTGGCGAACGACCGATCTGGATTGCCAGTTCGACACACGCGGGCGAAGAAGAAATCATCCTTGCCGCGCATTCCACTTTGCTCAAACGCTGGCCGGATCTGCTCCTTCTTCTCATTCCCCGCCACCCCGAACGGCGCAGCGACGTTGTCAGCCTTATCGAAACTGCCGGTCAATCCTTTGCACTGCGCACCGCCGGGCAACCCATCGAAGCGGGCACACAGGTGTATGTGGCCGATACCCTCGGTGAAACCGGCACATGGTATGCAGTTTGCCCTATCGTCTTCCTCGGCGGGTCCCTGAAGGAAATTGGCGGCCACAACCCCTTCGAACCAGCACAGGCAGGGGCGGCGATCCTAACCGGGCCCGGATATTTCAATTTCAGGGAAACCTTTGCTCCGTTAGTCGATAGCGGCGGCGCCAAAGAGGTGCGGACGTCCGAGGATCTGGCTGATGCAGTTGCCCACTGGCTAACTGATGACACAGCCCTTGCTACAGCACGCGCTGCGGCACAAGGTTGCGTTGCCGATCAAAGCTCAGCCTTGGACGTCGTAGTCGACACCCTCTGCACCCGCCTTGATCTCGCCTGACATTTGCCCCTTACAAAGGGGATCCAGATTCATCTGGCTAAAAATACTCCGGGGGAGTCGCGCAAAGCGCGACGGGGGCAGCGCCCCCGCCCCGTCAATCCTCAGGCCGCTGGCATCCGTTGTTCGACAATTTCTGCCCACCAGCTACACCCGGCCGGAATGGCTTCGTCGTTGAAGTTATACTCGGGATGGTGAACCATCGCAGTATCGCCGTTACCGACCAGAATGTACGCACCCGGCCTTTCCTCGAGCATAAAGGCAAAGTCCTCGCCCCCCATGACCAAAGGTGCGTCTTCGCAATCGCCGGACACCGAACGCGCAACCTGTGCCGCGAAATCGGTCTGCTCGTCGCTGTTCACCATGACCGGGTACCCACGGATGTAATTCACGTCTGCCGTACCGCCGAAAGTGGCCGCGATACCGTTGCAGATTTCATTGATACGCTGTTCGGCAAGATCACGCATGCCCTTGCTCATGGTCCGCACGGTCCCTTTGATCTGCACCTGCTGCGGGATCACGTTAAAGGCCTTGGACGAGGTTTCGAACGACGTCACAGACACAACAACCTGATCGATCGGGTCTGCGTTGCGCGATGCGATCGTCTGCAGGGCCAGTACGGCCTTTGCGGCAATAATGGTGGTATCTACAGTCTCATGCGGTTTGGCGGCATGACCGCCCCGCCCTTCGAACGTAATGTCGAACTGATCTGTCGCGGCAAAGAACGCCCCGGGGCGGATGGAGAAGCTGCCAACCGGTTTACCGGGCCAGTTGTGCATTCCGTAGACCTCCTGAATGTTCCAGCGCCCCATCATGCCGTCATCGCACATCTCTTTGCCGCCACCGCCGCCTTCTTCGGCAGGCTGAAAGATAACCACGACTGTTCCGTCAAAATTGCGGGTCTCGGACAGGTATTTGGCGGCACCAAGCAGCATCGCCGTATGCCCGTCGTGACCACAGGCATGCATCGCACCCGGAGTTTTCGACGCATAATCCAACCCGGTCGCCTCCAGAATCGGCAGCGCATCCATGTCGGCACGCAGCCCGATCACCTTGCCTTTGGTGTCAGATTTGCCCTTGATCACACCGACAACCCCGGTGCGGCCAATCCCCGTCACAACCTCGTCACAACCAAATTCGTTCAGCTTCTCGGCTACCAGAGCACTGGTCCGATGCGTATCAAACAGGATTTCCGGATTTTCGTGAATGTCACGGCGCCACGCGGTGATTTCGTCCTGCAATTCTGCAAATCGGTTCTTAACTGGCATTTCTTCTCTCTCTCCTGTTTCCACTCAAGCAGCCGGCATCCGGCGCTCGACCATTTCGGCAAACCATGAACACCCCATCGGGATGATCTCATCATTGAAATTGTATTCGGGATGGTGCAGCCCTGCGCTGTCGCCGTTGCCCAGAATGATGAAGGCGCCCGGACGCTCCTCCAGCATGAACGAGAAATCCTCGCCCCCCATCACCATCGGCGCCTCACCGCAACTGCCGCCCACGGCAAGCGCGGCTTCGGTAGCATAGCCCGTCTGCTCTTCGGCATTGATCGTGACAGGAACGCCTCGTGTGTAGATAACTTCAGCAGTTCCTCCGAATGTGTCCGCTATGCCTTGCACCACATCCTTCAAACGGTTTTCAATCAGATCGCGCATCTCGTTTGAATGGGTCCTGACCGTTCCGCGCAACCGCGCGGATTGCGGGATCACGTTGAATGCATTGGACGAGGTTTCAACCGACGTCACCGATAAAACACCCTGATGGATAGGATCGGCATTCCGCGAAACGATGGTTTGCAACGCGACAATCAGCTGCGAAAGCAAGACAGTCGTATCCACGGTTTCCTGCGGTTTGGCGGCATGACCGCCGCGACCTTCCAACTGAATGTCAAACTCGTCAGCGGCTGCAAGCAGCGGACCGGACCTGATCGCAAATTGCCCGGTCGGAACGCCGGGCACGTTGTGCATCGCATAGACTTCCTGAATCCCGAACCGGTCCATCAAGCCGTCTTTGACCATGGCTTCGGCACCGTTTCCGCCTTCTTCAGCAGGCTGAAAGATGACAATGGCAGTTCCATCGAAATTACGTGTCTCGGCCAGATATTTTGCGGCCCCCAACACCATCGCGGTATGCCCGTCATGTCCACACGCATGCATCGCATCCGGAGTTTTTGAGGCATAGTCCAGCCCCGTCTGCTCCTGCATCGGCAGCGCATCCATATCGGCGCGCAACCCGATGACGCGTCCTTGCGTATCCGCCTTGCCCTTGATGACCCCGACAACGCCGGTTCTTCCAATTCCGGTCACAACCTCATCGCAACCAAACTCCGCCAGCTTTTCGGCAACAAGGGCGCTGGTCCGGTGTGTGTCGTAGAGAATTTCGGGATGTTGGTGAATGTCACGCCGCCAGCCGGTGATTTCTTGGTGCATCTCTGCAAGACGGTTTTTGATCGGCATGTCATTCTCCCCTTTTTCACGCCACAGGCATTCGTCGTTCCACCAGTTCAGCAAACCAGCTGCAGCCGGCCGGAATGGCGTCATCGTCAAAATTGTACTCGGGGTGATGGCACATCGCCGTGTCCCCGTTCCCGATGAAGATGTATGCTCCGGGCCGTTCTTCAAGCATGTAGGCAAAATCTTCTGACGGCATGATGGGGTCGGTGTTGTCATTCACCTTTCCCGAAATAGCCTCGGCGGCTTCGGCGGCATACCCGGTTTCAACCTCGGAATTCACAGTCGCCGGATAGCCGGGTGTCCAGATCATCTCGGCGCTCGCGCCGAAAGCCGACGCCGTGTCCTCGGCAATGCGCCGCACCCGCTCCTGGGCGATGCTGCGGTATTCGGGGTCCAGCGTCCGGACAGTACCTTGCAACCGGACCGTATGGGCGATGACATTCGACGCGACGCTGTCTGTCACAAATGTTCCCACGGTCAGAACGACGCGTTTGACCGGATCGACCGTACGCGCAACAACCGACTGAAGTGCCACAACAATGTGCGAAGCAACCAACGTTGTATCCACCGCATCATGCGGGGCAGCAGCGTGGCCACCCTTGCCCGTTACCACGATCTCGAACTCATCGGATGAAGCGAGCAATGCACCGGGCCGAATGGCAAATTCTCCAACCGGCAATCCCGGCATGTTGTGCATGCCATAGACTTCCTGAATGCCCCAGCGCTCCATCAGGCCGTCCTGACACATGGCCAGCCCGCCTGCTCCGCCTTCCTCGGCCGGTTGGAAAATCAGAACAACAGTGCCGTCAAAGTTGCGGGTTTCCGAAAGATACTGGGCGGCACCTAGCAACATCGAGGTGTGCCCGTCATGTCCGCAGGCGTGCATCTTGCCAGAAACGGTCGATGCATAATCCAACCCCGTGGCCTCTTCGATTGGCAACGCATCCATATCCGCGCGCAATCCAATCACGCGCCCGGTTGTGTCGGTTTTCCCCCGGATAACCGCAACAACCCCGGTTTTTCCGACGCCGGGAGTAATTTCATCGACGCCAAACTCTTTCAGGCGCTCGACAACGAAGGCTGCTGTTTCGTGCACATCGTACATCAGTTCAGGATGTGCGTGCAGATGCCGACGCCATTTGGTGATCTCACCATGCATTTCGGCCAGTCTGTTCTTGATCGGCATATCCAACTCTCCCCTTTTTGGACCACCTGCGGAATTAGTGTCTTCGTCGCAAAGCCTTACGCGTCATTGCTCAACCAGCCTTTCCAGAAGGCCTTCCATGAATTTTTGTCCGGCGTTGAACTGCGCAACGGTTATGAACTCGTTTGGCTGATGCGCCTGCGCGATATCCCCGGGACCGCAAATCACGGCGGAATATCCCGCTTCCTGAAACTGTCCGGCCTCGGTACCGTAGCTCACGACATGCGAGGCATTGTCTCCGGTCAGGGACCGCACCAGCGCTTCGGCCTCGCCATCCTTTTCGGGAACCAGACCGGGGATCGAGAAGTTTTCAGACAACTCGATGCGGGCATCAGGGTGAGTCGCCTGCATCCTGGCCTCAATGCTTTTCACCTGCTCAAAATACTCATTGCGCCACTGGTCGGCCTCTTCTCCAGGAACGACCCTGAAATCCATCATGAAATGGCAATCTTTGGCAGTAATGTTATGCGCCGTGCCACCCTGAATCATTCCCACATGACAGGTTGTCCAGGGCGGATCGAACATCGCCGCGATTTCCGATGGTGTTGCCGCCATATTCTCGGCATTGCGCCGATTGGCCCATTCGATCAGGGGCGAGGCGGACATGATCGCGTTGACGCCGGTATGCATGATCGAACTGTGAACCTCGAACCCGACAACATGGGTGTCATAGCCAAAGCCACCCTTGTGCCCTGTCACCGCCTGCATCATCGACGGCTCGCCGACAATCACCGCCGATCCTTTGGGCAGAACGTCCTGCATCGCCCGGATCATCGGCGGGGCACCCGTACATCCGATCTCTTCATCAAAGCTCAGCGCCAGCTGAAGTGGACGCTTGACGCCTTTGTACTGCGCCTCGACCAGCGCCCAGATGGCCAGCGCATCAAAGCCTTTCATGTCGCAGGTGCCGCGCCCAAAATACTTGCCATCGCGCTCAGTCACAGTGAAGGGGTCGGTATCCCACGGCTGCCCGTCCACTGGAACAACATCCGTGTGCCCGGACAGGACAACTGCGCCCTCTTCCACAGGGCCGACATGAGCGAACAGCGCCGCCTTGTGCGGCTGCTGCGGGTCCGGCCAACGATGCGGCGTGATCCCGTGGCTTTCAAGATATTCTTCGACCCAGTCAACCAGCGGCAGGTTGGTGTCGCGGCTCACCGTTGGAAAGGAGATCAGCTTGGTCATGATCTCCAAAGGCGTCAGACGCACAGGCATTGGTTCAATATCCGCTATCGGTCGTCAGGATGAAGTGGCCCGGTTCGACTTCACGGTATTCAGACGGCTCCGGCTTGTATCCAATTGGATGAATGGGCGACGGGATGGGCTTGAAGTTCAAGTCTTTTTCGGACTTGCGCTTGTTCGGATCAGCGATCGGAACCGCCTTCATCAGTGCCTGGGTATAGGCGTGCTGAGGGTTCTCAAAAACGCGCGCCCGGGGCCCAAGCTCAACGATTCTGCCCAGATACATGACGCCAACATGGTGGCTGACTCGCTCGACCACAGCCATGTCGTGCGAGATGAACAGATAGCTGAGGCCAAGTTCGGATTGCAGTTCCATCATCAGATTCAGAACCTGCGCCTGCACCGACACGTCCAGCGCCGAGACGGCTTCGTCCGCGATGATCAGTTTCGGGTTCAGCGCAAGAGCCCTTGCAATGGCGATACGCTGCCGTTGTCCACCCGACATTTCGTGCGGGAAGCGGCGCATGAAACTGCGCGGCAGATGCACTCGGTCAAACAGGTTGGCTACCCGATCCTGCAACTCCGACCCCGACGCCACGCCGTAATTGCGCATCGGTTCAGCGACCTGATCCACCAGCTGCATCTGAGGATTGAGCGAGGCAAAGGGATCCTGAAAGATCATCTGCATGTCCAGGCGCGCCTTGCGCAATCCCTTTTGGTCCAGCTTCATGATATCGACGCCGTCCAGATCGACCTCACCCGCCAACGGCTCGACAAGGCGCAGAATCGAACGGCCTGCCGTCGACTTGCCACAACCGGATTCGCCCACAAGGCTCAGCGTCTGGCCCTTGTTCAGGGTGAACGATACATCTTCGGTCGCGTGAACATTTGATATGGTACGGCGCAGCAAACCGCCTTTGACCGGAAAGCGTGTCGTCAGGTTTTTGACGGTCAGCAAGGGGTCTTCGGTTCCGGGAATGGGCGCGATGTTCTGCCCTTCCACACCTAGAAGCTTCATCGGCTCAGGCGCCGATTTTCCACGCATCTCGCCCAGTTTCGGCACAGCAGCTAGCAAAGCCTTGGTATAATCGTGCTTCGGGTTTTCGAAAATTTCGGAAACGGTACCCTCTTCGACCTTGTTGCCCCGGAACATGACGACCACACGGTCCGCCATCTGTGCCACCACAGCCATGTCGTGGGTGATGAACATGACCGCAGTGCCGGTTTCCCGCTTGAGCCGATCCATCAATGCCAGAATCTCTGCCTGAATCGTCACATCCAAGGCCGTCGTTGGTTCATCCGCGATCAGCAGACGTGGCTCACATGCCATGGCCATCGCGATCACGACACGCTGACGCATGCCACCGGACAATTCGTGCGGGTACTGTTTCAACCGCCGCTCCGGCTCGGGGATACGAACCTGCCGCAACAGTTCCAACGCGCGCTCCTCGGCAGCCGCCTTGGACAAATCCTTGTGGATACGCAGCCCTTCGGTCAACTGGCGGCCGACGGTAAAGACCGGGTTCAGAGCCGTCATCGGCTCCTGAAAGATCATTCCGATCTCGTTGCCGCGAATCTGTTTCATCAGATCCTGATCGGCCCCGGAAAGGTCCAGTTCCTCGCCGTCGCGCCGGTCAAACAGCAGTTGGCCACCGGCAATTTCACCGCCGCCAAACTCGACAAGGCGCATCAAAGACAGCGACGACACCGATTTTCCGGACCCGGATTCGCCAACGATACAGACGGTTTCGCCGGGATTTACCTCAAAAGAAACATCCTCGACCCCAACCACGGGTCCGTCCTTGGTTTGGAATTCGACCCGCAGTTTCCTGATCTGTGCAATAGGCTGGTCCAGCACGCGCGCGCTCCCCTTGGCGGCTTGTTGTTCTTGAGGGCCAAACGCTAAGGCGGCAAGGCGGGGAAAGTCAAACGCATTGCTGATTTTCCCCACGGCAAGACTTGCAATTTTCGGAAACTCTGTTTCGATACGCCTCGTAACCGTTCCTGGGGAGAGAACGTATTTCGCGAAACGTAAGATGCGATTTGGTGAAAAATCAGATTCTTACCCCAAAACGGCAACGCCTAATCCGCAGGCAGAGCGGAGAAACGAGAGACACACACGTGTCCAACAAGGAGTGTAGAATGAAAGTCAAAGCTCTTTTGCTTGGCGCCATCGCCAGCACGGCCATGGCCCCGATGGCCTTTGCCGAGCGTGGCTCGGATGGCAATGTCAGCATCATTTATTGGCAAGCGCCATCGATCCTGAACCCGTTCCTTTCGGGCGGCACCAAGGACGTTGAATCGGCCTCGCTGGTGATCGAACCTCTGGCGCGCTACGACCAGGACGGCAACATGGTGCCCTATCTGGCAGCCGAAATCCCGACCGTCGAAAACGGTGGCGTCAGCGAAGATCTGACTTCGATCACGTGGAAGATCGCGCCCGGAATCACCTGGTCTGACGGTTCGCCCTTCACATCCGCGGACGTGAAGTTCACGGCTGACTACTGCATGCACCCCGAAGGTGGCTGTGCGCAGGTCACCAAGTTCGAAGGCGTAACCTCGGTCGAGGCAGTGGATGATCTGACCGTCAAAGTCACGTTCGATGCGCCGACCCCGTTCCCGTACGGTCCGTTTGTCGGTGGCGAAAGCCCGATCATTCAGGCAGCACAGTTCGCCGACTGCATGGGCGCGAAAGCCCCGGAATGCACCGAGCAGAACTTCAATCCGATCGGCACCGGCCCGTTTGTTGTCACCGAGTTCAAGCCGAACGACGTGATCACCATGAAGGCCAACGACAACTATCGCGATCCGGCGAAACCCGCCTTTGCGACGCTGACCTTCAAAGGTGGCGGCGATGCAACCGCAGCTGGTCGTGCTGTCATGGAAACGGGCGAGTTCGACTATGCCTGGAACCTGCAGCTGGCACCCGAAGTGATCCAGCAGATGCAGGAAGGTGGCAAAGGTACTCCGGTCGCAGGCTTTGGCCCGCTGGTCGAGCGTATCATGCTGAACCAGACCAACCCGTCGCCCGACCTGCCGGAAGGCGAGCGTTCGACGGCCAAGCATCCGCACCCGTTCCTGCAGGACCCGGCGGTCTACAAAGCCATGTCGCTGGCCATCGACCGTCCGCTGCTGGTGGAAATCGGCTATGGTCAGGCCGGTCAGGTCACCTGTAACTGGGTTCCGGCCCCTGCTGCAGTGAATTCAGACACGTTCACCTGCGACAAGCAGGACATCGAAGGTGCGAAGAAACTGCTGGATGACGCAGGTATCGTCGACACCAACGGCGACGGCGTGCGCGAAAAAGATGGTGTACCGCTGAAGATCGTCTATCAGACCTCGACCAACGCCGTCCGTCAGGACTTCCAGGCGCTGATCAAGGAATGGTGGAGCCAGATCGGCATTGAAACCGAACTGCGCAACATCAACGCATCGGTCTTCTTCGGCGGTGACCCGGGCTCGCCCGACACCTTCCAGAAGTTCTATGCGGACGTTGAAATGTACGCCAACACCTTCAACGGCACCGACCCGCAGTCCTATCTGGGCAACGGCCTGTGCGACAAGGCACCCAAGCCGGAATCGCAGTGGCAGGGTGAAAACATCAGCCGCTTCTGCAACGAAGAGTTCGACAAGCTGCATGGCCAGCTGGCCGAAACCGCCGGTGCAGAGGAACGCGCGAAAATCGCCCGTCGTCTGAACGACATCATGGTCGAAAACGGCGGCATGATTCCGCTGGTGCACCGTGGCCGTCTGTCGGCACACTCGAACACGCTGGGTGGCGTGGTCCTGAACGTGTGGGACAGCGAGCTGTGGAACGCAGCCGACTGGCACCGCAAAACCGGTTCCTGATCGGTTATACTTGCAAAACCGCGCTCCGATCTTTATCGGGGCGCGGCCTCTGGCATAATGCCCCAAGAAAAAGACTCATAAACTAAGGCGCCCTCTGAATGCTGAACTTTACCATCCGACGATTGGTTCTAGCCGTCCCGACGCTTTTGTTCATCAGTCTCGTGATCTTCCTGCTGCTCGAACTTGCACCCGGCGACCCGATGGCACAGGTGCCGCTAACGGTCCCACCCGAGGTCAAGGAAAAGATGCGCGAAGCGTTGGGTCTCGGCCAGCCGATGCACATCCGATTCTGGAAGTGGATCGTGCAATTCTTCTGGATCGAACCGCAGGTTCTGATCGATTCGATGTTCGGAACGACGTTTTCCGAGGGTGATTTGCGCGTGATCTCGTGGCAGACCCGCTCACCCGTCATGGACATCGTAGTTCAGCGTATTCCGCAGACGCTTTGGGTTGTTGGCACCGCTTATGTCGTTGCGATCATAATCGCCCTGCCCATCGGCATCTATTCGGCATATCGCCAGTATTCATGGTTCGACCAGATGGGGACATTTGTTTCGATGGTCGGCTTTTCGGTCCCGCCGTTCTTTTCGGGGGTGCTGGTGATCGTCATCTTCTCGGTTCAACTGGGCTGGTTCCCGTCGATTTATGATACGACCCATGTGGTCAACGACTGGGATAGCTTCGTTGTGCAACTACAGCAGATGATCATGCCGGTAATGGTGCTGGCCCTTCAGATCACCGCGCAGCTGAGCCGGTTCATGCGGGCTTCGATGCTGGACAACCTCAATCAGGATTATGTTCGCACCGCCCGCGCCAAAGGCCTTAGCGAATATACCGTGGTTATGGTGCACGTCCTGCGCAACTCGATGATCCCCGTTGTCACCGTGATTGCCCTTGGTATTCCGGCCATCTTCGGCGGTGCCATCATCACCGAACAGGTGTTCAAGGTAAACGGAATCGGCCAATTGCTGATCGGCGCCATCCAGGCAAATGACCTGCCGATGGTACAAACCCTGACTTTCATTTTCGCCGTGCTGATCGTTTTGTTCAATCTGATCGCCGACGTTCTCTATGGCATTCTGGACCCGAGGATTCGCTATGACTGATCATGATCGTACCGATACGCTGGTCCCGGACGAAGGTATTGCGCCAGCCTCGACCGCGCTGCCGACCGCGGATGTGATGGAAGAACTGGCAACCCCACCGCGCAGCCAATGGCGCGATGTGTGGGATCAGTTCAAAACCCACAAAGGCGCGATGCTGGGCGCCGTGCTGTTCATCTTCATCGTGGCAGCCGTCTATATCGGTCCGTACCTTTGGACGATTGATCCAACTCAGATCGATATCCGCTCGCGCAATCAGGGCCCAAGCTGGGCGCATCCCTTTGGTACCGATCAGCTGGGTCGCGATATCATGGCCCGCATGATGTCTGGCGGACAAACCTCGGTATCTGTGGGCATCACCGCGATGTTGCTGGCCCTGTTTCTCGGATCGTTCATTGGAGTTGTTGCCGGGTTCTTCAAACGGCTGGACGGACCGCTGATGCGCCTGACCGACCTGTTTCTGGCCCTGCCTCTGCTGCCGCTGCTGCTGGTCATGATGCTGCTGTTTCGTGAGCCTCTGTCGGCTGCATTTGGACTGGAGCGCGGGATTTTCATCCTGATCGTTGCCGCTATTGGAGTTACCTCTTGGATGCCTACTGCGCGCATTGTGCGTGGCGACGTGCTGGCCATCAAAGAGCGTGAGTTTGTTCTGGCCGCCCGTTCTATCGGGACAAGCAATTCGCAGATCATCACTCGCCATATTCTGCCCAACGTTCTGTCGCCGATCATGGTGTCGGCAACATTGGGCATCGCAACCGCAATCATCACGGAAAGCGCCCTGTCCTTCCTTGGCCTTGGATTCCCGCCTGACTTCCCAACTTGGGGGCGGTTGCTGTTCGACGGTGTCGACTATCTTCAGCAATACCCGGAACGCGTGTTCTGGCCCGGGCTGGCTATTTCGCTGACGGTGCTGAGCGTCAACTATCTGGGCGATGGCCTAAGGGATGCGCTCGACCCCCGCATCCGGGGACGCTGACGCCGATAAAGTCAAAAGAGGCCGCCTGTCCGGGCGGCCTTTTTGTTTGCCCCCTTCCCTTTCGAAGCAACCGACGGTCAACCGTGTGATTTCTCCAGCCGGTTTCTGATCCGGCGAACCGACCACCAGACCAGCCCGATAACCGGCACCGTTATCAGAGCAGTCAAAGTTCCCTTGCTTATGCCCACGGCCGTCAGGGGGTACAGAAGATAACCCGCCAGCGACACGGCGTAATAACTGATCGCGACCACTGACAGCCCCTCGACCGTGTGCTGCAATCTCAGCGCCATATCAGCTCGACGGTCCATGCTTTCCAGCAAGGCCTGATTCTGAGCGCTGCGAACAACGTCCACGCGCGTCCGTAAAAGGTTTCCTGCCCGAATTGCCCGGTCGGACAAGACTTGCAGGCGCCCTTCGGTGGATTTCACGGTCCGCATCGCGGGCTCATAGCGGCGCATCATAAAATCGGCAAATGTCTGGCGCCCCTGATACCGCCCTTCTCGCAGGGCTTCGATTCGTTGGTTTACGATCGCTTCATAGGCCCCGGTCGCACCAAAGCGGAACGAGCATCGGGCCGACAGCGTTTCCAGTTCCGTCGAAACCGTCAGCAGCTGTGGCAGCAGGTCATCGGGTTGAGTTTCGTCATCGGTCATTTCAACCATCAGATCGGTCAACCGCTTGTCCAGCTCACCAATGCGCGGCATGAGATTCTTGACGCGGGCAAACCCCAGCATGGATATGGCTTTGTAGGTCTCGATCTCACACAGGCGCTGAATGATCCGACCTGTCCTGCGTCGTCCGGTGCCTTTGGTTACAAAGACGGCAAATCGCATGTGCCCGGCGGGGTCTATCCTGAAATCACTGGCGGCGATTGCGGCATCGTCCAGCACATGCGCCACGGCCAGACTTTCGGATTCAAACCAATCGGCCAGCGCGTCGTCGATGCCGTCATCCATCGGACGATCCACGACACGTAACATCGCGGATGAGATTCTCTGGCCCGGACTCGCATTCAGCCAGTCCGGGGGGAACACCTCGAAATCCGCGGGGTTGAAGGCCCGTTCGCTGACGTTCGGTGAAATGGCGGTGTAGGTGACGAACTCGGTATGCTGTTCCCATTTCAGCCAGTGGCGGCCAATCTGGCCCGCATAATGCGTGGCACCCGGCTGTGGATGTTGCGCGCCGTGCCTATCCAGTAGATTGGTCAAATGTACCAGATCTTCACCACGGTCACGTGCAGCAGCCTCGTTCGGTTTCTTGATCGCCAGAAAAACGACAGTGCATGGCGCAAACGTCGCCGGAAAGGGCCGTGCGTGCAACTCATTGGCCAGCGCAAAGCGCAGGGGGTGATCCTGAATGGGGGTCATTGGGGCCTCCGTGACTTGCGGCCACTATACGTAAGGTCACCGACACATCAATTCTTTTTTAATTTCATACACTTAACTGAATACCTCTGCATACAAAGGCCGCTCTTCTATTGTTGTGGCTCCCATAGCTCAATCGGATTGCCCTCGGGATCATGCAACCGGGCGAACCGACCGATCTCGCTGTTCCATTCCTCGCGGGTTTCGACGGTAATTCCGGCAGCCTGCAATTGTGCAATCATGGCATCCAGATCATCCACCCGAAAATTGATCATCCACTGTTGCGCCGGATTCCCGAAATACTCTGTATCCTGTGCGAAGGGGGCAAAGACTGTATACCCTTCTGCCTGACGCCATGGGGTCGGGTTGATCCGATCCACGCCCAAATGCGTTTCGTACCAAAGCGCCAGTGCCTCAGGATCTCTGGCCCGAAAGAATACTCCACCTATGCCATTTACCTTTTCCATAAGAAGCCTCCTGCGCATGCAAGGTTAGTCCGGCTTTGACGAGCCGCAAAAAGAAAAGGCGCCCGCTGGGGCGCCTTCCTAAGTCTCGTGAAGCGGTTGATCAGTCGATCATGGGCAGCAGCTTGTCTAGCGACTGCTTGGCATCGCCATAGAACATGCGTGTGTTCTCTTTGAAGAACAGCGGGTTTTCGATGCCCGAATACCCGGTGCCCTGGCCGCGCTTGCTGACAAAGACCTGCTTGGATTTCCAGACTTCCAGAACCGGCATCCCGGCAATGGGCGAGTTTGGATCGTCCTGCGCGGCCGGGTTCACGATGTCGTTCGAGCCGATGATGATAGCCACATCCGTCTCGGGGAAATCGTCGTTGATCTCGTCCATTTCCAGAACGATGTCATAAGGCACCTTCGCCTCGGCCAGCAGCACGTTCATGTGGCCCGGCAGACGACCGGCAACAGGGTGGATTGCAAAGCGTACTTCTTTGCCCTTGGCGCGCAGCTTACGAACCAGTTCGCTGACCGATTGCTGTGCCTGCGCCACCGCCATGCCGTATCCCGGCACGATGATCACGCTGTCCGCATCGTTCAGCGCCGCAGCCACGCCATCGGCATCGATCGCGACCTGCTCGCCCTCGACCGCCATCTGCTCACCCTGCGGGCCGCCAAAGCCGCCCAGGATAACGCTGACAAAGTGACGGTTCATCGCCTTGCACATGATGTAGCTGAGGATCGCACCGGACGAGCCGACCAGCGCACCAACGACGATCAACAGGTCATTGCCAAGCGAGAAGCCGATCGCCGCCGCGGCCCAGCCCGAATACGAGTTGAGCATCGACACAACCACCGGCATGTCGGCCCCGCCGATACCCATGATCAGATGATAGCCGATGAACAGCGCCGCCAGAGTCATCAGGACCAAGGGCAGCAGGCTGCCGGATGCGGTGTACCAGAACAGGCAGATCAGCGACAAACCCGCTGCAGCCGCGTTCAACGCGTGACCGCCGGGCAGCTTGGTCGCCGCCGAGGTCACCTTGCCTGCAAGCTTGCCATAGGCAATGACCGAACCGGTAAAGGTGATCGCACCGATGAAGATGCCCAGGAACAATTCGACATGCAGGATCGACAGTTCTGCGGACGTTTTCTTGGCAATCAGCTTGGCAAACGCTCCGAGGTTGGACAGGTCGGCATCCTTGGCGGAGTCGACGATTGCCATGACTTCGGCAACATTCCTGATCTCGAAATGGGCGTTGAAGCCCACGAACACAGCCGCCAGACCAACCAGCGAGTGCATCGCGGCCACCAGCTGCGGCATCTCGGTCATCTGGACGCGTTGCGCCACGTATTGGCCGATGAAACCGCCGCCCGCGATCAGCAGCAGCGACAGCAGCCACAGGCCGGAACCGGGGCCGACCAGCGTGGCAAAAACCGCCAGCGCCATACCAACGATGCCATACCAGACCGCGCGCTTGGCACTTTCCTGGTTCGAAAGGCCGCCGAGCGAAAGGATGAAAAGGACAGCCGCAACGACATAGGCGGCAGTGGTGAAGCCAAATTCCATGTGCCCGGCCTCCTTAAGATTTCTGGAACATGGCAAGCATGCGCCGGGTTACGAGGAAGCCGCCGAAGATGTTGATCCCGGCCATGAAGACGGAAAGCGCCGCCAGCAGGATGACCAGGAACGATCCCGATCCGATCTGCATGAGCGCCCCAACGATGATGATCGACGAAATCGCGTTGGTGATCGCCATCAAAGGCGTGTGCAGCGAATGCGAAACATTCCAGATCACCTGGAAGCCCACAAAGATGGCCAGCACAAAAACAATGAAGTGCTGCATGAAACTGGCCGGAGCAATCAGGCCCACCAGCAGCATCAGCGCACCGCCGACACCCAGCAGTGTGAACTGCTGTTTGGTTTGCGCCTTGAATTCGGCAATCTCCTGCGCCCGTTTCTCTTCGGGCGTCAGTTCCTTGACCTCGGGCTTTTTCTGCGCCGCAATCGCCTGCACTTTTGGCGGTGGCGGCGGGAAAGTGATCTCACCCTCATACGTCACGGTCGAGCCGCGGATCACGTCGTCTTCCATATCATGATTGATCTGACCGTCCTTTTCGGGTGTCAGATCTGTCATCATGTGACGGATGTTGGTCGCATAGAGCGACGAGCTCTGCGCCGCCATCCGGCTGGGGAAGTCGGTATAGCCGATGATCGTCACGCCATTGTCGGTCACGATCTTCTCATCCGCTACGGTCAGTTTGCAGTTGCCGCCCTTTTCCGCAGCAAGGTCAACAATGACCGAACCGGGCTTCATCGCCTCGACCATATCCTTGGTCCAAAGCTCGGGCGCTTCACGGTTGGGGATCAGCGCCGTGGTGATGACGATGTCCATTTCCGGAGCAAGTTCGCGGAACTTAGCCAGCTGCGCCTCGCGGAATTCATCGGACTGGACCGAGGCATAGCCACCGGTCGCCGCACCGTCTTGGCTGTCATCTTCGAAGTCCAGATAGACGAACTCAGCCCCCATGGATTCGACTTGCTCGGCCACTTCCGGACGCACGTCAAATGCATAGGTGATCGCACCCAGAGAGGTCGAAGTTCCGATGGCCGCCAGACCGGCCACACCAGCACCAACAATCAGCACTTTTGCAGGGGGAACCTTACCTGCCGCCGTCACCTGACCGGTGAAAAAGCGGCCAAAGTTGTTGCCCGCCTCGATCACAGCACGGTAGCCCGCGATATTGGCCATCGAGGACAGCGCATCCATCTTCTGGGCGCGGGAAATACGCGGCACCATTTCCATGGCGATCACATTGGCGCCCTTGGATTTCGCCAGCTCCATCCCTTCTTCGTTGCCTGCGGGATTGAAGAATGAGATCAGCGTCTTGCCCTTGGTCAGGCGCTTCAGCTCGGTCGCATTGGGTTGGCGCACCTTGGCGATAATATCAGCCGCCTTCCACAACGAAGCCGCGGTTTTCACGACCTCGACACCTGCGGCCTTGTATGCCTCGTCCGAAAAGCCCGCAGCCGCGCCGGCTCCGGTTTCGATGGCGCACTCATAGCCCAGTTTCTGCAACTGCGCTGCCGAGTCCGGAGTCATCGCGACCCGGTTCTCACCATCCAGTATTTCCTTTGGTGTGCCTATTTTCACCGGCATTTCCCCCTAATTATCACTCGAGTCGAGCGGGTGGTCGGTATTGTTTGACAAGCAAACATGTATCCTGCGCAACATTATTTCGCAAGCGCAGCAATTTAATACTTTGGGTCATGTTTTGCGTTCCATCATACCCAGCGACGTGTTTTGCGTTCATATCGCGCGAAATCGGCCCGAAATCTGCGTCGCAGACGGTCTTCTTCGGGCAGAATAAAGCGTCGCTCCAGCACCCAGACAAACACTGGAATCAGGATCAGTGACAGAATTGCATCAAAGCGCAGGATCAGTCCCGCCAGGATCAGAACGTCACCAAGGTAGATCGGATTGCGACTGCGTTTGTAGATTCCGGTCTGCACCATGGCTGTCGGCGTCTCATGCGGAATGACGGTTGTACGGTGGCGGCGAAATTCGACGACGGCCAGCACGGCCAACAACACGCCGCCTCCGATCATCACACCGCTCAGCAAATCCGTCAGGCCACTTTCCAGCGACAGGTCAAAGGACAGATATCGGCCCTGCAGCCAGGCAAGTACTGCAAAGCCCACAAGCCAAACTGGCGGAACGTCGATCCGGCGCATTCGTCCCCTCTTTCCGACAACATGCCGTGCGTCATGTCGTTTCCGAGCGATGTCCTACCGCTTTCCGGCAAATTTGGCAAAACCTCAGGTTGTCGCAGCAAAGAAAAGACCAATTGCGCCAGCTGAGTGGCCGCTGCGGGACAACCTTCTGATTAATTCACCATTTCGGAACGGAAGTCCGTGAATTGACGGAACGGACCCTCTTGCCAGACGATGGGTTGAGGATAGAGTTCACCGAAATCCAAAAGGGAGGTGGCCTCATGTCGTTGAACGGAAAGCATGCGCTGGTTACAGGCGGGGGAACCGGTATTGGGTTGGCCATAGCGCAGGCACTGGCCGATGAAGGTGCTCAGGTTACCATTACCGGCCGCAGGCAAGAAGTTCTGGATGAGGTGGCTGGAGATCGAATGACCGGTCTGGCCATGGATGTCCGGGACGAGCAAAGCGTCGTGCAGGGCGTTGCCTCTGCCGTCGAGGCCAGAGGGCCAATTCAGATTTGCGTGGCAAATGCCGGGATCGCCGTCGGGAAGACCCTGCAAAAGACCGACATGGATTTTTGGCGCGATATCATGGCGACCAATCTGGACGGTGCCTTTCTGACCATGCGCGAAAGCCTGCGCTCGATGCTGACAACCGACTGGGGGCGCGTAATCTCGGTGGCGTCCATTGCCGGGCTGCACGGTGTTCCGGGCGCCGGTGCCTACTCCGCCTCGAAACACGGGGTGATCGGCCTGACCCGCAGCTATTCCGAGGAATTCATGGGATCGCCCTATACGTTCAACGCGCTGTGCCCCGGATATGTGGACACGCCGATCGTGGATCGCAATAAGGCCTCGATCTCGCAACGGGCGGGCATCAGCGAAGACGAAGCGCTCAAGGTCATGGTCGAAGCCAATCGCCACAAGCGCCTGATAGCAGCAGATGAGGTCGCTGCCGCCGCGCTTTGGCTTGTGCGGCCCGGTTCGCAAAGCGTCAATGGCCAGTGTATCCAGATTTCCGGCGGTCAGATCTGAATGGCCACGTGACCGGCACAAGCCGATCCCTCAGGATTGTGGACTTTTGCGCTCGGGTCGGTTACGTCGGACCAGATAGTTCAAACTTAAAATACCTAAGCGAGGCCCCCATGACCGATTTTGCTGCGACAAAGGCCATGTTCGATCTGCCTGAAGGCATCCTTTATCTTGATGGCAACTCGCTGGGGCCCGTTCCCACGGCCGCCAAGGCCCGCGTACAGGACATGATGGCCAAAGAATGGGGCGACCTTCTGATTACCGGCTGGAACAAGGCCGGATGGATGGGCATGCCGACCGGGCTGGGTGATCGGATCGGCCGGTTGATCGGCGCTGAACCCGGTATGGTCGTTGTTGGCGATACGCTTTCAATCAAGGTGTATCAGGCGGTGGCTTCGGCACTGGAACTGAACCCGGGGCGCAAGGTCGTCCTGTCGGACAACGGGAATTTCCCGACCGATCTGTACATGGTCGACGGTCTGCTGCGGTCACTCGGGCCGGAATACGAGTTGCGCGTCGTAGACCCGGATAAGGTAGCAGAACATGTGACCGAGGACGTTGCCGTGCTGATGCTGACCGAGGTGGATTATCGCACCGGTCGCATGCACGACATGAAGGCGCTTACAGAACTGGCGCATGCGAATGGCGTTTTGACGGTCTGGGATCTGGCGCATTCCGCCGGAGCCGTGCCGGTGGATCTGGCCGGATGCAATGCCGACTTTGCAGTGGGTTGCACCTATAAATATCTGAATGGCGGTCCCGGTGCGCCCGCATTCATCTATGTCACACCCCGTCTTGCGACCGAGGTCCGCCCTGCCCTTTCCGGCTGGCTGGGGCACGAATCGCCTTTTGCATTCGATCTGGATTATCGCCCGGGATCGGGGATCGAACGGATGCGCGTGGGCACACCGCCGGTCATTCAGATGACGGCATTGGCCTCTGCCATGGATATCTGGGATCTGGCGGACATGAAGGACGTGCGCGCAAAATCCATCGAACTGACCGAACTGTTCATCCGTGAAGTTGAAACCAACTGCCCCCAGTTGGAGCTTGCCAGCCCGCGCGACCCGAAACAGCGCGGCAGTCAGGTGTCGTTCCGCTTTGGTGAAGGGTACGCCGCCATGCAGGCGCTGATCGCCCGCGGCGTTATCGGAGATTTCAGAGCCCCTGACATCATGCGCTTTGGGTTCACGCCACTCTACATCGACGAGAACGATGTAAAGCAGGCGGCGAACATTCTCTCGGATGTGATGTGCAACGATTTGTGGGATAAGCCGGAATACAAGATCCGGCAAAAAGTCACCTGACTTCCAGCCCCGCCCCGAACAATGCCGCCAGTTGCGAAACCCTGACGTCAAAAGTCGCTGGATCGGTCAGGGTCATCTTGACCCCTTTCAAAGCAGACGTAATCGTTCTTGCGATTTCACTGGCTTCGCCGGTCAGCTTGACGCGACCTTTTTCAGCCTCTCGGTTGAGCCAGTCGGCATAGATCGCAGAGAGTTTGGCCTCGCCCTGTTCGACGATATCGGGTGCGCTGGATGACCCGGCATCAAGTAATTCCGCGCCATGCGGCGAGGATAGAAGCACCGCCATGCCCTCGCTTTGCGCCGCCATCGCGCGCGCAAGAATCTCGGGAATAGATCCGTCGCCAGACAGGGCGTCCCTCACCTGCTGGAATTTCTCCTGATAATGCGCCTCGGTCAGGCTGCGCACGATGGCCACCTTGTTTTTGTAGTGCAGATACACGGCAGGTCGGGACATCCCCGCACCCTGCGCTATGTCCTCCATTGAGGTCTTGCGGAACCCATAGGTCGCAAAGGCCTGCATTGCAGAGGTCAAAATGGCTTGCTGCCTTGAATCGAGGTTCATGTCTTTCATTTCCCGACCATTGACAGTTCTTGTAATATTTGTCAATTGACACGCTGACACTTTAAGATAATTATGTCAGAAACCAGCCCAGCCAGGAGAAACGCGCCATGGCAACCTCACTCAAAATCAACGGTAAAGCACATCAGGTGGATTTGCCTGACGACGTGCCCCTCTTGTGGGTGCTTCGGGACGAGATCGGTTTGACAGGCACCAAATTTGGTTGCGGGGTCGCATCCTGTGGCGCCTGCACTGTGCACATCGACGGCGAGGCCGTTCGCTCCTGTCAGGTGACCTTGTCGGACGTTTGGGGCGATGTAATCACCATCGAAGGTATCGGCGCTCCCGAGGCCATGGCCACCATTCAGCAAGCCTGGGTCGAACATCAGGTTGCTCAATGCGGCTATTGCCAGTCCGGACAGATCATGCAGGCGGCATCTTTGCTGGCAGAAAATCCGACACCAACAGACGCGGAAATCGACGAGGCGATGCAGGGCAACCTGTGCCGCTGCGGAACCTATCCCCGCATTCGCGCCGCGATCCACACGGCCTCGGCCAAACTGAAGGAGGCGTAAGCAATGGCACGTATTGGTAAAATCGTCCGCCGCACCTTTCTGATTGGCTCTGCCGCAATCATCGGCGGGGTCGCGTTTGGTGTCTACTATGTGAATCGCCCCGCGCCAAACCCGCTCAAGCCGCGTGAAGGCGAAGCGGCACTCAACCCCTTTGTCCTGATCGACCAGAACGGCGTGACCCTATTCGCCCCACGCGCTGAAATGGGGCAAGGCGTCAAAACCACATGGGCCGCACTGCTGGCCGAAGAACTGGACGTGGAACTGGATCAGGTCACGGTACTTCATGGTCCCGCCGCCGCTGCCTATTACAACACCGCAATGATCGGTGAAGGTTTGCCCAATAAGGGCTATGACATCTCGGACTTCCAACACAATCTTGGAGAGGCACTGGGTGTCATCGGCAAGGTGCTCAGCCTGCAGGTTACCGGCGGCTCGACCTCAATGAAGGACGGCTTTGAACGGATGCGTGAGGCCGGGGCCTCGGCCCGCGAGACACTGAAACAGGCCGCGGCCGACAGGCTTGGCGTGGACCGCGCGCAACTGAAAACCGAGGCTGGCCATGTCATTGGGCCAAATGGCGACAAAATCGCATACACCGATCTGGCGGCAGATGCAGCCAAACTCGACCCTGTTGAGGTTGGTCTGCGTGATCCGTCCGAATGGCGGTATCTGGGCCAGAACCAGCCACGTCTGGATATGGTGGAAAAGGCAACCGGCACGGCGGAATTCGCCATCGACGTGCGTCTGCCAGACATGAAATTCGCCAGTGTCCGCGTAAACCCCAAACTGGGCGGCGGCATGAAAGGCTTTGACGACAGCGCGGCCAAATCGATGCCGGGTGTCGAAAAAGTCGTCGATCTTGGCGACGGCGTTGCCGTCATCGCCAACAACACCTGGCTGGCCATTCAGGCTGTAGAAGCCATCGATGTCGAATGGGAAGAGGCACCATACCCGCCTGAAACCGAGGCGATATTCTCAAAAATCGCCGAGGCATTCGACACCGATCCGAACTCAACCATGCGCGACGATGGCGATGTCACCACGACCCCCGAAGGCGCGACCGAAATCGAAGCGGAATACACGGTTCCCTATCTGGCCCACGCCACAATGGAGCCGATGACCGCGACCGCGTTGTTCTCAGGCAAAAAGCTGGAATTCTGGGGCGGCAATCAGGCGCCTACCTTCATGCAAATGAAGATCGCGGCCGAGGCAAACCTTGATACCGAAGCAGTTGACGTCCACACCACCTATTTGGGCGGCGGATTTGGGCGTCGTGGTGAATTCGATTTTGGCGTCATCGCCACCAAGGTCGCCATGGCCATGCCCAATGTCCCAGTGCAAACCACATGGAGTCGTGAAGAGGACATGCGCCACGATTTCTACCGGCCCGGCGCGATGGCTCGTATGAAAGGTGCAATCAAGGACGGCAAGGTCGTTCTAATCGACGGCAAGGTCGCCTCACAATCCTGTACCCATCAGGCGGTTACGCGGATGACAGGCATGGCCGGAGGTGGCCCCGACAAAGTATTGGTCGAGGGCATTTTCAATCAGCCCTACGCAGTCCCCAACTACCGCATCAGCGGCCATATCGCAGACCTGAACATACCTGTCGGGTTCTGGCGGTCAGTAGGCAACAGTCACAACGGCTTCTTCCACGAAACGTTCATGGACGAACTGGCCCATGCCGCCGGTCGTGATCCGCTGGAGTTCCGTCTTGAACTGATGAAAGACGAGAACGCACCATCAGCAGGCTGTCTGGAGGCCGTGCGCGAGATGTCCGGCTGGACCGGCAAGACTCCCGATGGCGTCGGCCGTGGCGTTGCGTTCACCTACAGTTTCGGCACTCCGGTCGCGCAGGTGATCGAAGTCGTGGACGAAGATGGAACCATTCGCATCAACAAGGCGTGGATCGCTTGCGACATGGGGCTGGCGCTGGATCCTGAAACCGTCAAGGCACAGATGTTCGGCGGCATGATGTACGGCCTGTCTGCCGCCTGTTATGGCGAGATCACCTTTGCCGATGGCGAAGTGGAACAGTACAACTTCCCTGATTATGACGCGATCCGCATGCACACCGCACCGGAGGTTGAGGTCCGCGTTCTTGAAACCAACCGCCACATGGGCGGCGCCGGAGAGCCGGGCACACCGCCTTCGATGCCCGCACTGGGGAACGCGCTGTTCGACCTGACGGGAAAGCGCGCCCGCACCCTGCCGTTGAACCAAAGCTTCGATCTTTTGGTGTAACTGCCACACATGGGCCCGCAAACGTTGCGGGCCCTTTCATTGCTTGACCTGACGGATCGCGGCAGCTAGGGCTCATCCCATGAGCAAACGACTGACTATCGCCTGCAATTTCTATTATACCCCGCCCAAATAACGGCGGGTGCTCAATCATGTTCAACCGCCGCGTCAGGCGGATTGAACCAACAAAATCACCTGCATCGCGGCTACACCGGAGTACCCCGATGCAAAACCGCCCCGAAATCAAATCTGTTGGCCTGATGGGCTTTGGTGCCTTCGGACGCCTGATCGCCCAGCATATTGCGCCCTTTGCGCCTGTATTCGTTCATGACCCAACACTGAACGCGATACCTGACGGGCTGTCCGCCGGAGACCCGGCCCGGATCGCTGCCTGTGACCTTGTCATCCTCGCCGTCCCCGTCGGTTTGCTTGAGAACGCCATCTCCTCAATCGCACAACATTTGAGGCCCGGAACCCTTGTCGTGGATGTTGGTTCGGTCAAGATAAACCCGGTCCGCACCATGCTGCGGCTGTTACCGGACCATGTTGAGATCGTGGGAACACACCCTTTGTTCGGCCCCCAAAGTGCAGCCGACGGCGTGTCCGGCCACAAGATCGCAATCTGCCGTGTTCGAGGCGACGCCTGTCTGACATTGGCAGCATTCCTGAAAACCAGATTGGGATTGCGCCCGTTTCTGGTTACGCCCGAAACGCATGATCAGGAAGCAGCCGTGGTGCAGGGACTTACCCATTTCATCTCAAAGGCGCTCACCCGGCTTGGGCCGCTTCCCCGCAGCCTGACAACCACCAGTTTCGATTTGTTGGTGGAAGCCGCCAACATGGTCCGAAACGATCCGCCTGGTGTGTTTGACGCGATCGAACACGAAAACCCCTTCACCCCCGCAGCCCGCGACCGCTTTATGCATCACGCCAATGCGCTGGCTCTGGAGCTATCTCGGGGCGCAAATTAAACGGGATTGTTCATTCAGGCCGATTTGCGGAACAGCCGCGAACGGCCACATTCCGACCACTCGCGCACGGCATCCCCAAACGCCTCAAAAAGCGGGCGGGAAACAGGATCGTTTGCTGCATCCCATTCCGGGTGCCATTGAACAGAAAGGGTAAAGCCGGGCGCATCTTTTACAAATATGGCCTCGGGCGTTCCGTCAGGCGCGTGACCGTCTATGACGATCCTTTGCCCGACCGTCTTGATCCCCTGCCCGTGCAGCGTGTTGGTCATGACCTCGCTCGCCCCAAACACCCGGTGAAACACTCCGCCCTCGTTCAGTTTGACAACGTGGCGCAAGGCAAATTTTTCCTCCAGCGTTCCATCGGGTGGCATTCGGTGATTCATCCGCCCCGGCAGGTCACGGATTTCAGGATACAAGGTTCCGCCCATCGCGACGTTAACCTCCTGAAACCCCCGGCAGATGCCAAAGAAGGGCTGCCCGCGTTCGACACAAGCCCGCACCAGCGGCAACACGATCGCATCGCGGGCACGGTCGAACTCGCCATGCGCATCGGTTTCTGCTTCGCCATACTCTTCGGGATGAACATTAGGACGGCCGCCGGTCAGCAAAAAACCGTCGCACACCTCCAGCAGCTCCTCAACCGAGACAAATCGGGGGTCCGATGGGATAAGCAAGGGAAGGCAGCCCGCAACGTTCGCAACCGCATCCGAATTCATTGTTCCACCGGCATGCGTCGGGTACTGGTCGTTCAGTATATACGAGTTACCGATTATTCCGACGATAGGCCGCGACATGTTTATTCCCTTGTTTCTTCATTGAACTGAGAACAAACGTAACCACGCATGCCTCGCCCTGCAACCACACACGCTCTGCGTAACAGCGCAGGGACTTGTTCGAAATCGCACACATCGTCCTCATCGGAGCGAAAAATTTGGAATTTACTCCCGATTTTTTGCAATATCTCGGGAAAAACTCCCTCATCGATTGAAAACCCACCCCCGCCGACGGTCGTTCAAGACAATTTCGCGCCGGCAGGGCAATCAAAACCTCGAAATTCAGATCTCACCGTTCAGACCGGCAGCATCAATTCCGGCCATGGCGGCCACGGCGTCGTTGTCGGACGTATCACCAGTCACACCAACGGCCCCCATCACAGCGCCCTTCCGGTCACGCAACAAAACACCGCCCGGCACAGGTACAACCTGCCCACCATAGACACCGTTAACCGCTGCCATGAAATAGGCCTGCCCTTCGGCCCGCTGCATCTGCGCGGTCCCGGCCATACCCAGCATGACCGAGCCATAGGCCTTGCCATGCGCAATCGCAAACCGCCCCGGTGCAGCACCATCTTCGCGCTCAAACGCGATCACATGACCGCCGGCATCCAGCACCACGACTGAAAGCGGCTTCAGCTCCATCTCGCGCCCTTTTTCCAGCGCCTTCCGAATGATCGTCCGCGCCTTGCGCAATGATACCGACATGCTTTCTTCCTCTTGCCAAAAATATCCTCGGGGAGCACGAGGGGGCAGACAGCCCCCTCGTCCCAAATCCCCTTACCTGCGGCTTGCTTTCAACTCCAGCCGACGTGCGTGTAGCACAGGCTCGGTATAGCCCGATGGCTGTACCCGCCCCTTAAACACCAGATCGCAAGCAGCCTGAAAGGCAATACCATCAAAACCCGGCCCCATCGGTCGATATGCCGGATCGCCTGCGTTCTGCTGATCGACAATCGCTGCCATCTTTTGCAACGCAGCCATCACCTGCGCTTCGTCAACCACACCATGATGCAGCCAATTCGCAAGCGCCTGAGACGAAATCCGACATGTCGCACGGTCTTCCATCAAGCCGACGTCATTGATGTCCGGAACTTTTGAACATCCGACACCCTGATCGACCCAGCGCACAACGTATCCAAGAATGCCTTGGGCGTTATTTTCTGTATCGCGGCCAATTTCCTCGTCGCTCAGATTGCGCCCACCAAGCACAGGAATGGTCAGCAGATCGCCAAGCGTCCCGCGTGCTCCGCCGGCAGAGATTTCGCGCTGCCGCGCCAACACATCGACCTTGTGATAGTGGGTCGCGTGCAACGTGGCCGCAGTCGGCGACGGAACCCAGGCGCAATTCGCGCCGGACATCGGGTGGCCGATCTTGGCCTCCAGCATATCCCCCATCCTGTCGGGCATGGCCCACATGCCCTTGCCGATTTGCGCCCTGCCCTGCAGGCCACAGGCCAGCCCGATATCAACGTTTCGGTCCTCATACGAGGCAATCCAGGGCGTGTTCTTGATGTCCCCCTTAGGCAGCATCGGCCCAGCTTCCATCGAGGTATGGATTTCATCGCCGGTACGGTCCAGAAACCCGGTATTGATGAAGGCCACACGGGATTTCGCGGCGCGGATGCATTCCTTGAGGTTCACAGACGTCCGGCGTTCCTCATCCATGATGCCCAGCTTCACCGTATTTCGCGGCAAGCCAAGGATGTCTTCAACCATGTCGAAAATCTCGACCGCGAACGTTACCTCTTCCGGCCCGTGCATCTTGGGCTTGACCACATAGACCGAGCCCTGAACCGAATTGCCCCCGTCCCGTTTCAGGTCGTGCATTGCAATCAGCGTGGTGCAGAGCGCGTCCATCAGCCCTTCACCGATCTCATTGCCTGCGCCATCCAAAACGGCCGGGTTGGTCATCAGGTGACCGACATTCCGGACCAGCATCAGCGAACGGCCTTTCAGCGTGGCCTGCCCTCCATCCGCCGTGATGTATTCAACATCCCCCGCCAGCATGCGGGTAAATGTCTTTCCACCTTTCGAGACCTCTTCCGTCAGGTCGCCCCTCATCAGGCCCAGCCAGTTGCCATAGGCCACAACCTTGTCGGCGGCATCAACGCAAGCGACCGAGTCTTCGCAGTCCATGATCGTGGACAGCGCAGATTCCAATCGCACATCGGCGATACCAGCCGGATCCGACGCGCCGATGTCGCTGGTCGGATCAATCATGATCTGTACATGCAGGCCGTTGTTCTTAAGCAGCACAAAATCTGGCTTGTCCGCAGCGCCCCCAAAGCCCGCGAAAGCGGCCGGATCGGCCAGCGCCGGCACTAGGCCACCCTCTTCGACACTCAGGCCAGAGACTTCGGACCAAGACCCTTCGGCCAGCGGCACGGCGTCGTCCAGAAACGCCTTTGCCCATGCGATCACCCGCGCACCACGTTCTGCGTCATACCCGCTGCCGCCCGGCAGATCGCCCATCGCATCTGTGCCATAGAGCGCGTCATACAGGCTGCCCCAGCGGGCATTGGCGGCGTTCAGGGCGAACCTGGCGTTGGTGATCGGTACAACGAGTTGCGGACCGGGAATCAGAGCGATCTCGGGATCGACGTTGGTGGTTTCAATCTGAAAGGCCTCGCCTTCATCGACCAGATACCCGATCTCACGCAGGAAGGCCTGATAAGCGGCGGCGTCGTGGTCCTGACCCCTGTTAGCCAGATGCCAGCCATCGATGCGCCCCTGAATGTCAGCCCGTTTGGCCAGCAACGCCCTGTTCTTTGACCCAAGCTCATCTACCATGCGGGACAGGCCGGACCAGAACGCCTCAGACGAAACGCCTGTTCCCGGCAGCGCCCGGTTTTCGATAAAATCCGCCAGTTCGACAGCGATCTGCAGACCGTTCCGGGTTTCCCTGCTGCTCATCTTCGACATCTCCTGCATTGTACGCCACTGTATGCAGCACCCAATTAGGGCGGATGTTTCCGATAGGCAACAGGCCCCGCGCTGTTTCGGCGCTGATCCGTTAGGTCACTTCGAAATCATCGCGCGCCCGATGGTCGGGCGATTAGCCATCCGGCACCGCTTGCAGCCCAACGCCGCAACCCATAACGTCGCGCCGACACCAGATGAGATGAGGCAAAAGATGCGCGACGCCGCCCCGATTATGATCCACCTAAAGGATTACACCCCGTTCGGTTTCATTGTGGACAGCGTGCATCTGACCTTTGACCTTGCTCCGAATGCAACCCGAGTAACGTCGCGCATCGCGTTTCGCCCAAACCCGGACGCGACGGATCGTACGTTTTTCCTGCATGGCGAAGACCTGAACCTGATCCGCGCAAGCATTGACGGTGCCGAGGTCACGCCGGATGTCACTGACAAGGGATTGACGGCTGACGCCCCGGACCAGCCCTTCATCTGGGAGGCCGAGGTCGAGATCGATCCGGGCAACAACACCGCACTTGAAGGGCTGTACATGTCGAACGGCATGTACTGCACGCAATGCGAGGCTGAAGGGTTCCGTAAGATCACATATTACCCGGACCGGCCCGACGTGATGTCCACTTTCACCGTGCGCATCAATGGTGATTTGCCGGTGCTGCTATCGAACGGCAACCCCACAGCCAAAGGAGATGGCTGGGCGGAATGGACCGACCCATGGCCCAAACCGGCCTATCTGTTTGCTCTGGTGGCGGGCGAGCTGATCGCGCATCCCGGCCAATTCACCACTCGCTCGGGCCGCGACGTGGAACTGAACCTTTGGGTGCGTCCCGGTGACGAGGGCAAATGCGCCTTTGGCATGGAAGCTCTGAAACGGTCAATGAAATGGGACGAAGATGTCTATGGCCGCGAGTATGATCTGGACGTGTTCAATATCGTTGCAGTCGACGATTTCAATATGGGCGCGATGGAAAACAAGGGGCTGAACATCTTCAACTCCTCCGCCGTTCTGGCCAGCCCGGAAACCTCGACCGACGCCAACTTCGAACGGATCGAGGCGATCATCGCGCATGAGTATTTCCACAACTGGACCGGCAACCGCATCACTTGCCGCGACTGGTTCCAGCTATGCCTGAAAGAGGGGTTGACCGTATTCCGCGATGCGCAATTTACGTCCGACATTCGCTCCGCCCCGGTCAAACGCATTCACGACGTGATCGACCTGCGTGCCCGTCAGTTTCCCGAGGACAACGGCCCCCTGTCCCATCCGGTTCGGCCCGAAAGCTTTCAGGAGGTAAACAACTTTTACACCGCCACCGTTTATGAAAAGGGCGCCGAGCTTATCGGGATGCTCAAGCGGTTGGTGGGTGACGATGCCTATGCCAGTGCTTTGGACCTGTACTTTGACCGCCACGATGGTCAGGCGTGCACTATCGAAGACTGGATCAAGGTATTCGAGGACACAACCGGTCGCGACCTGAGCCAGTTCAAACGCTGGTACAGTCAGGCCGGAACACCCCGGGTCAAGGTGCAGGAAGACTGGGCAGAGGGCACCTATACCCTGACCCTGAGCCAAAGCACCCCCGCCACGCCGGGCCAGTCCGACAAGCAACCGCAGGTGATCCCTGTGGCGGTCGGGCTGCTGGGGCAAAACGGTGATGAGGTGCGCGAAACCGAAGTGCTGGAGTTCACCGAAGAAACGCAAAGCTTTACCTTTGAGGGGCTTGCCGCCAAGCCGGTCGCGTCAATCCTGCGCGGGTTCTCTGCACCGGTCATCCTCGAGCGTGACACGTCTAACGCCGATCGTGCCTTCCTGCTGGCCCATGACACCGATCCGTTCAACCGGTGGGAGGCCGGGCGCGCACTGGCGCAGGAAACGCTGCTGAACATGATCACCCGCGATGCTGCACCCGACGCCGATTATCTGGACGGTTTGCTAGCAGTCCTGCGGGATGGCGATCTTGATCCGGCGTACCGTGCGCTGATGCTGGGGCTGCCAACCCAGTCTGAACTTGCCGCAGCCTTGCATGAACGTGGCATTACGCCCGACCCGATGGCGATCTGGACAGCGGTCGAGACCCTGCGGCAGGCCACCGCGCAACACATGCAGGATCTTCTGCCCCGTCTGCACAGCGAGGCTGTGGTCGACGGCCCCTACCAACCCGATGCCGCGCAATCCGGAAAACGCGCGTTAGGCAGCGCTGCACTCGCTTTGACGTCGCGGTTGGACGGGGGCGCAAAGGCTGCCGGGGAATACGCCAATGCCGACAACATGACCCTGCAACTAACGGCGCTGTCCTGTTTGCTGAGGGCCGGCAAGGGCGAAACCGAACTTACGGCGTTTTATCAACAGTGGCAGCACGACCGGTTGGTCATCGACAAATGGTTCGGTCTGCAAACATCACTGGCAGCGCCCGAAAAAGCGCCGGAACTGGCCCGGACTCTCAGCGAGCATCCGGATTTCAACTGGAAGAACCCGAACCGCTTTCGGTCGCTGATGGGTGCGCTGGCAATGAACCATGCAGGTTTCCACAACGAAAGCGGCGCGTCCTATACATTGCTTGCCGACTGGCTGATCCGGCTTGATCCAATCAACGCCCAAACAACGGCGCGCATGTGTTCCGCTTTCCAGACCTGGAAACGTTATGACACGAACCGCCAGAACCTGATGCGGCAAAATCTGGAACGCATCGCCTCGACGCCCGATCTGTCACGCGACACGTCGGAAATGGTGTCGCGCATACTCGGCGCGTGACGCACATGGAAACCGATACGGACAGGGCTGGCAAAAAACCACCGGCCTACAGCTTTTCGCGGCCAAGCCGCAATTCGCGGACGGTGACAATTCTGATTGTCGTCTATGCTGCACTGCTTAGCCTGATCATCCTATTTGATGCGGCATGGTGGCTGATTGGCCTCATGGCGCTGACCACGCTTCCGGCGATCTGGGATGTGTTTTCGGATTCCACTGCCGGGCTGGAATTGAATGGGACCGACCTGCGCTGGTTTTCCGGTAAGCGTGACGGCCATTTGCCGCTTGGCGATATCGACTATTTCCGTTTTGACACACGCTGGGATTTCTCGGTGCGTGTGTCCGCCGTTCTGACCAACGGAAAAAAAGTGCGACTGCCCGATGAATCCGTGCCAGCACATCGCTTGTTTGAAAACACACTGACCGAACGAGGTTTCAGGGTGGAACGCCACCACTTCAGAATTTTTTGAAACCCATCCGCTCATGCCACATTTCACCTACCTGTGAACGTATAAGACCCCGGCGAGGCCTTGAATTGGCCGCAATAATTCGTCAAACCGATACACAGTTGTTACGAGTTCAAATCGGTCCGATTTACGTTATGTTCAGTGTTTTCAGGGCATTCGCCCAATCATTTTCGGGTTTTAATCACCGGCGCGCATCCCGAGCGCCGCTTCCAAACAGAGATTTTCCGCGCGCGATAAACGCCGAGGACAGACTGATCATTCCGGTTGCCAAACTTGGTGCTGGTGATCTGATCGGGCGTTCAGCCATGGAGCATGGACGCCATCTGGCCCGGCAGGAGTTGTGGAAAGAACTGGCCGATGAAATGCGTTCGGCCGACAGAGCACGCAAAACGTCACCGGATGGATTGCCGGTTGCCGACCTCATGGCCTTTGGTGCCCGGTCGGATGTGGTGTTTGCCGTCGAACATGCCCTGTCCGAAGGCAATAGCCCGCCGGCGGACACGGTAGATGGAGGCATAGCGGAACTTGAAAACGTTTTGTCCGAATACCGGGATGACCCAATGATCGGGCTGATCGTGGCGCTGGCCCATATCGATCTGGCCTGGGCCTGGCGCGGCACCGGATGGGAAACGATCATGCCCGAAATCAACCGAACCCGGTGCGCCGCCCACTTTGACCGTGCCGCCGAGATTCTTCCGGTCTGCAGGACGGCCGCACCTGACAGCCCCGCCGTGGCGTCGGCATGTTGCGCGTTGCTGGCGGGACAGCGGACACAAGGTATCCGCGTTGCAGATGAATACGAGCGACTGATTTCGCTCGACCCGCACAACTACCGTAACATGCGTGCCATGGGGAACCATCTGTTGCCACGCTGGTTTGGCAGCTACGAAGAACTGGAGCTTCAGGCCCTGCGCAATGCGTCAATCACCCAAAACATCTGGGGCGCGGGCGGGTACACCTGGGTTCAGTTTGATGCCATCGCACTTGATGAAGAGGCCTGCGCCCGCGTGGACGTCGAGTTCTTTCTGGAAGGTCTGCGCGACATCGTACAGCGCCGCCCGGATCAGGAGATGGTCAACCTGTTGGCCGCCTACTGCTCGATCACGCTGCAGAACGGTCTGGGCTTCCACGAAGAGGCCGATCTTGCGCGGGTTCAAATCTGCGAGGCCACAAACTGGCTGATCCGCGATCACCTGACCGAACTGCATCCCCTGATCTGGGCGCATGCGGCGGACGGTTTCGACAATGGTGTCCGCATCAACTCCCCCGACCGTTTTGCCGCCCGTGGACGCCACGACGCGTTACGGGTCATCACCAACCTGTTCCGTGACGAACTTGGGCGCGGCCAACGCATTACCTTTACGCCTTCGGGGCCACGTTTCAGCCCGAACTGATTGGGAAAAGGTCTGACCGGATCTGCGATCCGGTTGTGCGGAACGGCCTGATGTCATCGGTTTATTTCAACCCTGCAAAGGCTCATTGCCCCTTGCCCCCTCGCTCGTGCAGGAATAATACGCAGGCCTAGACTTCTGCGGATAAGAGGCGCGCCATGCTCGACCTGACCTATGAAATGCCCAAACCCAAGACAATTGCCGGTGCCAAGCACGACTGGGAACTGGTAATCGGGATGGAGGTGCATGCGCAGGTCTCGTCCAATGCCAAGCTGTTCTCGGGCGCGTCGACCCAATTCGGGGCCGAGCCGAATTCGAACGTGGCTTTCGTGGATGCGGCGATGCCGGGAATGTTGCCGGTGATCAACGAGTTCTGCGTGGAACAGGCGGTGCGGACCGGGCTGGGCCTGAAGGCCGATATCAACCTGAAATCGGCGTTCGACCGCAAGAACTATTTCTATCCCGACCTGCCGCAGGGCTATCAGATTTCCCAGCTTTATCAACCAATTGTGGGTGAAGGCGAAGTTCTGGTCGAGATGGGTGACGGCACTGCACGCATGGTGCGGATCGAACGCATCCATATGGAGCAGGACGCGGGTAAATCGATCCACGACATGGACCCGCATATGTCCTTTGTCGACCTGAACCGGACCGGTGTCTGCCTGATGGAGATCGTCAGCCGCCCCGACATTCGCGGGCCGGAAGAGGCCGCTGCCTATATCGCCAAGCTACGCCAGATCATGCGATATCTGGGCACCTGCGATGGCAACATGCAGAACGGCAACCTGCGGGCGGACGTGAACGTCTCGATCTGTTTGCCGGGTGCGTATGAGAAGTATCAGGAAACACAGGACTTTTCGCATCTGGGTACGCGCTGCGAGATCAAAAACATGAACTCGATGCGCTTTATCCAGCAAGCGATCGAGGTCGAAGCCCGCCGCCAGATTGCCATCGTCGAAGGTGGTGGCAAGGTCGATCAGGAAACCCGCCTGTACGACCCGGACAAGGGCGAAACCCGCTCGATGCGGTCCAAGGAAGAAGCGCACGATTACCGCTATTTCCCCGATCCCGACCTGCTGCCGCTGGAGATCGAGCAGGCGTGGGTGGACGATATCGCCGCCAAGCTTCCCGAACTGCCGGACGATAAAAAAGCACGTTTTATCAGCGAGTTCGGTCTGACGGACTATGATGCATCGGTGCTGACCGCCGAGGTGGAATCGGCCGCCTATTTCGAAGACGTGGCCAAAGGGCGCAACGGCAAGCTGGCCGCGAACTGGGTCATCAACGAGCTGTTCGGCCGTCTGAAGAAAGAAGATCACGACATCACCGAGTCTCCGGTTTCTCCGGCGCAGCTAGGCGGGATCATCGACCTGATTTCCTCGGACGCCATCTCGGGCAAGATCGCCAAGGATCTGTTCGAAATCGTCTATACCGAAGGTGGTGATCCGGCGCAGATCGTCGAGGAACGCGGTATGAAACAGGTGACGGATACCGGCGCCATCGAGGCCGCACTGGACGAGATCATCGCCGCCAATCCGGCACAGGTCGAAAAGGCCAGGGTGAACCCGAAATTGGCAGGATGGTTCGTCGGTCAGGTGATGAAGGCGACCGGTGGCAAGGCCAACCCCAAGGCGGTCAACGAACTGGTCAGTTCCAAGCTGAGCCTCTGAATCTTTCGGTTTGTACAGGCCGGACGGCAGGGTTTGTCCGGTTTGTACAAAACTGAAATTTCCCTTTTCTTAACATTTCAGGGGTCAGGCCGCGTGCTTGACACCGGGAATGTTTGCGCTCTTTCTTCCGTGCCAGAGAGGTGAGGTATCATGCAGAACAGATTTGATCAGGAGCTTGAAGACCGGCTTGTCCGATATGCGGCAATCGACAGTCAGAGCGACGAGAATTCACCAACGACCCCCAGCACGGAAATTCAGTTCGACGTGTTGAACCTGCTCAGACAGGAATTGGTCGAGATCGGTGCGCAGGATGTTGAAGTGACCGATGACAGCGTCGTCGTGGCGACCATTCCGGGCACCGCGCCCGGCCCGACCATCGGCTTTCTGGCACATGTGGATACCGCACCGCAGTTCAACGCAACCGGCGTCAAGCCGCGCGTGATCAAGGGATATAATGGCGGCGAGATCACCTTTCCGGATGATCCGTCACTGGTGTTGTCGCCGGACGAGCATCCCTATCTGGCCAGCAAGGTGGGGCATGATCTGATCACAGCCTCGGGCACGACGCTGCTGGGGGCCGATGACAAGGCGGGGGTGTCGATCATCATGACGATGGCGCGGCATCTGCTGACGAATACGGACATCGCCCACGGGCCGATTCGCATTGCCTTTACCCCGGATGAAGAGATCGGGCGCGGTGTTAGTGAAAAGCTGCCCGGCGATCTTGGCGCCGATTTTGCCTATACGCTGGATGGTCAGGAAGTGGGCGAGATCGAGTATGAGAGCTTTTCGGCGGATCGTGCCGTCATAAAGATCGTGGGTGTGTCGATCCATCCCGGTCTGGCCAAGGACAAGATGGTCAATGCCGCGCATCTGGCGTCAAAAATCGTCCAGACGTTGCCGCAGGCGACCATGACCCCCGAAGTGACGGACGACCGCGAGGGGTTCATTCATGTGACGGATATGAATGGCGGTTCCTCGGAGATGGAAATCAAGTTGATCCTGCGGGATTTCGAACTGGACGGGTTGGAGTCCAAGGGCGATCTGGTGCGGCAGGTCTGCGCGGCCGTTCAGGCCTCGGAGCTGCGGGCCTCGGTCAGTTGCGAAATTTACCCGCAATACCGCAACATGCGGTACTGGCTGGAAAAGGACATGACGCCCGTCGAACTGGCGCGCAAGGCCTGCCATGGCCTTGGCATCGAGCCAATCTCGGTCCCGATCCGGGGCGGCACTGACGGGTCGCGCCTGACGGAATTCGGCACCCCCTGCCCCAACATTTTCACCGGGATGCAGTGCATTCACGGGCCGTTGGAGTGGGTCTCGGTTCAGGATATGGCCGTGGCGACCGAAATGTGCCTGTCGGTCGCAGCGCTGGCAGTGGGTGAGGTTGAGGGCAACAGTCGGGGCTGAATTTCGCCACCCGGCGAACACCTCTTTTCCCCAACGGGCAACATGGTAAGTTGCCCGCAAATTGCTTTTAGGAACCGTTGATGCAGCGCTACGAATACAAGGTTGTCCCCGCACCGCAAAAAGGCACCAAGGCCAAGGGCACGAAAACGCCCGAGGGACGGTTTGCACTGTCGGTCGAACAGATGCTGAACAAGATGGGTCAGGACGGCTGGGAATATCAGCGGGCCGAACTGCTGCCCAGCGAGGAACGCACCGGTCTGACAGGATCGACCGTGAACTGGCGCAACGTACTGGTATTCCGCCGCGCGCTTGAAAGCGCTGCACCCGCCATTGCCGTGCCGATCGACGAGGCGGCAGCCGCGCCGCAGGCGCGGCCGGTTCCCGGCCCCGCCGAGGTTCTGGCCCCCGCCCCTATCGCTGAAGAACCCAAAGACCCGCCGCTGTCGCTGAAAACGGAAGACGGCGAAGGCGATCAGGAGTCGGACAAGGACAAAACGCCACAGTCCTGACTGGATCAGATTGACGGGCGCCCCGTGGGGCGCCTGATCAGCGGGCTACAGCCTTTCCTGATAGCCCGCATGCGTTGACGTGAGACGCCGCCTTAGCACTTGAACAGGTATTCGAACCGGTCACCGCCACTCAGCGACGGTTGCGCGGAATGAAAGATCGCGCTTGGACAAACTTCCTGTGCCTGCTCGACCATGCGCTGTGTGGGTTTGGCAACCTTGCCGTGTTTTTTCGGACCGACAATCATCACCTCACCGGCGCCTGCACTGGTGACAACCCCGGGTGTGTCGTCGGAGACCGAGGCGCATGCGGCAAGCAGCGGGATCAGCGGCAAAAGCAAAGAAATTCTCATGGGATGTGTTCACCAGACAAAAAGGGACATTAACGAGGAGCGCGAAACAGGCGGCACCTGCGCGATGTTCCATACCAGCAAAGGTTGAAAAGGCCAATCAGCGTTGCATCGGGTTCCTGCCAACGTCGCCGCACCGCGACACTTATGCGTCAATATCCAGCGCCAGCGCGTGGATACGCGGCACGATATCCCCCAATGCGGCGTGCACCGCGCGGTGACGAGCGACGCGGGACTGGCCCTGAAACGCAGCGGCGCGGATACGGACGTTGAAGTGGCTTTCGCCGCCATCCCGGTACCCGGCATGGCCGCGGTGGCTTTCGCTGTCATCGACAACCTCAAGCTCGCGTGGGTTGAACGCCGTTTGCAGGCATTCGCGGATTTCTTCAGTAACGCTCATTTTTCTGCTCAGCGACAAAAATTTTACCGCTGCCCTCTTCTACTTTCGGCCACTTAGATTAAACTGCTGCCTCCGAGTCGGAAAGACGCGTTCGTGAGGATGAGCATATGGTGAAATCAGACCCCTTCGGATTCGATATGTCCGTATCCAGCGCCAAAAAGAAAAACCCGCGCGGGCGTCGGGGCATGTCGGGCGCGTCGGAGACGTCAGTGCGAATCTGCGACCACGAAGGATGCGAAGAGGCGGGCAAGTTCCGTGCGCCCAAGGCGCCGGACGTTCTGGATGATTTCTTCTGGTTCTGCCAGCAGCACGTCCGGGAATATAACCAGAAGTGGAACTTCTTCGACGGCACCACCGAGGCCGAGCTGAACGCGCAGCGGTCAAAGGACAAGGTGTGGGAGCGTGAGACCAAGCCGATGGGCGATCCCGAGGCGCGGGCCTGGGCGCGGCTGGGCATCGAGGACCCGCATCAGGTGCTGGGCGAGAACGCGACCAAAAATCCGGGCCGCGCGAATACGGGCGGGCGCCGCCTGCCGCCGACCGAGCGCCGCGCCGTCGAAATTCTTGAAGCGCAGGACAGCTGGTCCAAGGCCGAGGTGCGCAAGGCCTACAAGAAGCTGATCAAGGTGCTGCACCCGGATATGAACGGGGGCGACCGCAGCCAGGAAGAACAGCTGCAGGAAGTCGTCTGGGCCTGGGATCAGATCAAGGACAGCCGGAACTTCAAGTAACCGGTTCTGCAGGCATTTTCGCTTTGGTCACCGCCCCGATTCCGAATTTGTTTCGGGTGCGGTCTGAACGTGTTACAGTATGGCATTGATTGAGTGAGTTGTTGGAACTCGCGTTGCGCCCAGCATTGAGTGGGTCGTTTTTTGTTTGTGTATTGGGGGAACGGCTGCCATGGGCAAAACCGTTTCATTACCGGGTCCGGGCGTTGCCCTTTCAGCAGATCAGGATATCGGCCTGTTCCTGGGGTCGGACCCGGCGAAGCTCAGGTATCTTGAAGTTGCCCCCATTCATCTCGGACAGGAAACGGGGGCGGCATCGCCCGGAACGGTCGGTGTGGGCCTTATTGATACGGGCGTGAACCCCGATCACCCTCAGCTTGCCGGTAAAATTGCGGAAATGGTCAGCTTTACGGACGCCCCGCCCGAAGACCGCTTTGGGCATGGCACCGGTGTGGCGATTGTTCTGGCGGCCTATGCTTCGATTCGGGTCGTTTCAGCCAATGTCATGGATATGGACTTTGGCCTGCGCGTCGACCCGGTGATCAGCGCGATTGACTGGTTGGTCCGGGAACAGAAGGTTTTTACGATCAATATTTCACTGGGTTTCCCGCCGGAAACAGATGGCGCATCTGACATTTGCCGGAAAATCAGCGAGCTGCGCGCCGAGGGTTATGACTTTAACATTTCCGCTGCCGCTGGGAACAGTGGCCCGGATCAGGCAATGCTGCCGGCGGCATGCGAAGAAGGCGTGATCGCCGTGGCCTCGCCCGAAGCGACATCCGGCAAGGGTGACGTGATCGCACCTTTGCCCAAAATCATGAATCGGGAGGCGTATCTCAGGAACTCCGTTCAAGCCCCCATCAACAACCGGGATTACGAGGCCGCCTACCCGATCCTTGAGGAACTGGCGAAGCTGGCGCCGCAGGATGGGCAGGTACACTATGCTTTTGCAGTCGCCGCTTTTTCCATCGGGCAAACGCCAACCGCGCGTGATGCGGAACAAACCACGGTCGAGCTGGTGCCCGATCTTGCGGATGCCCTGTGGCTGCTGGCGCTTGCCGAGGCAAACCTTAGCCGATCTACCGAGGCCAAAGCGGCGCTGGAGCAACTGCTGGGGATTGCCCCGGAATTTCCGAACGCAGCCGCACTGTTGGAGCTGCTCAGGAGCGAGCCTGTGGATCTGCCGGGTGCATTGCGTGTTTTCTTTTCGTCTGTGAGTGAGGAATGATCAAGTTGCCCGACTTTTCTCTGCCCGAAGCGTGGCCTTACGGTCTGAGGCTGTTCATGTATGCCAGCGCGGTACTTTGGATTGCCGCATATGGTTATCTCAAGGCGTTTCCACCCAAGGTCACGGCGCCCGCAGTATCTTTGGATTTTACCGAGTTTCGCGAGGTGGGTCCGGGCAATGCAAACACCGGAATCGGTTTTGTTCTGACCGTCATCAACAACACCGACAAGACAGAGCAAATCACCAATCTTGAGCTTGCCTGGTATGAGGACAAGGAGCCTGAAGGCGGGTTTCTCAGCAACAAAGGCATCGACGCGACCTATCGGATCAGCGCCACCGAAGACGGAATGGTGGCCACATCGGGCGACGGCGCGCCCCTGCCCGTTGAGCTGACAATCAACAAGCCCTATGCCAATTCCAGCTTTCTCAAGGTGGACATCCCAACGGCGGAACGTCTTAAAGATACGGAAAGCACCCGGTTCTTTGTCATCTTCGAAGATCGCTCTTTTCTGAGCGAAGACCTTAAGAAGACCCGCGCCCGCCTTACGTTTTCAAATGGAGCAGTTGCCGAGCGCGAATTGGTTCTGAGATAGCGTAAGACCGCCAAGAGACTTCAGAGACACGAATTTTTACAAGGGCGGTCACAACGCGCAGACCGCCCTTGTAAGTGTATCTGGCCGCCTAGCCTCCCTGATTGCGCTGGAGTGATTCCAGAACCTGATCGATCGAGAAGCTGGCCGGTTTCTGCCTTGGCGGATAATCCTCGAAGGTTCCGAGGAACTGCGCGACAAAAGCCTGCGCAGGAACCAGCAGATAGGTGCGGTCCAGCCGCCATTTCGGATATCCGATGGATTCGTGTTCGGCACGTTCGAACGGATCGGAATAGAGGTCGATGATTTTCGGCAGACGCAGGAAGGTCAGCGGCTCTTGCCAGACGTCGAACCCGTGGGCGCGCTGCTCGGCAAAGACGACCTTCCACCGATTATAGCGCAGGTTCACCAGATCGCCGCCGTCAGAGAAATAGAGGAACTCGTGACGCGGGCCTTCCTCGGCTTCGCCTTTGAAATATGGCAGGAAATTATAGCCGTCGAGGTGAACGGGTTCGTTGGCCTCGCCAAACGGAGCCTCGGTCAGCATGGCTTCTTTCATGTTCGCGTCGCCCAGCGCCGCCATGAAGGTCGGGAACCAGTCCAGATGGCTGATGACCTCGTTCGATTTGCGCCCCGGCTCGATGACACCGGGCCATTTCAGAAGCAGCGGAACACGATAGCCGCCTTCCCAGTTATCGTTCTTTTCACCCCGGAACGGGGTGGTGCCACCGTCGGGCCAGCTGAACACCTCGGCCCCGTTGTCGGTTGAATACATGACGACCGTGTTGTCGGCGATGCCAAGCTCATCCAGCTTGTCCAGCATCTGACCGACCATCTTGTCATGTTCGACCATGCCATCGGGATAGACGCCCAGACCGGTCACGCCCTGACTTTCCTCTTTCAGGTGGGTGAATATGTGCATCCGGGTGGTGTTGTACCACAGGAAGAACGGCTTATCCTGTTCGGCCGCCCTGTCGATGAAGTCGAGCGCACCTGCGGTCACTTCCTCGTCGATGGTCTCCATCCGCTTGCGGGTCAGCGGGCCGGTATCTTCGATATTGCCATCGGAACTGGACTTGATGACACCGCGCGGGCCGAAGTTTTCGCGGAATTCGGGGTTCTTGGGATAGTCGACATTTTCCGGCTCTTCCTCGGCATTGAGGTGGTAAAGGTTGCCAAAGAATTCATCAAAGCCGTGATTGGTCGGCAGATGTTCATCCCGGTCGCCAAGGTGGTTTTTACCATACTGGCCAGTCATGTAGCCCTTGGACTTCATGTATTCGGCTATGGTGGGATCCTTCTCGCTCATCCCCTCCTTAGCGCCGGGCAGTCCGACCTTGAGAAGGCCTGTCCGAAATCCGGACTGGCCGGTGATAAAGCTGGCGCGGCCCGCGGTGCAGGATTGTTCGCCATAGGCATGGGTGAACAACATCCCCTCGTTGGCGATGCGGTCGATATTGGGGGTTTCATACCCCATCATGCCCTGATTGTAGGCGCTGACATTCCAATAGCCGATGTCATCCCCCCAGATGATCAGGAAGTTCAGCGGCTTTTCCTGAGCAACCGCCGGCAGGGCCAGACCGACCCCCAAAATCCCAGCGGCAATGAGGTGTTTCATATTACCGAAATTCGACATTTCTTTCCCTCAATTGTTGCCTTGAAAATACGGCCTCAGGCCAGGCGCCAATGCGCGCGCGGGGCCGAGACCGCCGCCAGTATAACCTGAAATCACACAGTGTTTGTTAAGTTTGGTGAAAAGCCGGACTTAGCTCTTTTGACGAATGGCGGCATTGAGCCTTTAGTTATCCATGCCTCAAGGCGATCAGAATCTATCGAACCGGGGAAGACATTCATTGAGACTGATACACTCTGAGCTAGTTGTAACACGCGTTGGACATAACATGTGGGAGTGGATCTCTCATGGGCTCGAAGGGAGCAAATTATGACGACACCAAAGAATTCACGCCGCAGCTTGCTTGCTGGAATTGCAGGTCTGGTCGGAAGTAGCACCCTGGCAGGCAAGGCTGCTGCCGCTGCCCTGACCCCACGCGCCGCAGAAGGGCCGTTCTATCCAAAACCCAACATGCGAATGCCTGATATCGACAATGACCTAGTGAAAATTGCAGGTCAGGTTAAGAAAGCTGGCGGCGAAATCTTTATGCTGCGTGGCACCATCGTGGATCGCAACGGGCGACCGTCTGTCGGATACCGTATCGAGATCTGGCAATGCGACGTGAACGGCAAGTATCTGCATCCGGGCGATAATCGCGACGTTCCGTATGACCGCGCCTTTCAGGGTTTTGGCCATGACATTACGGACGAGTCAGGTAGCTATGTGTTTCGCACGATTAAACCGGTGATCTATCCGGGACGCACCCCGCACATTCACGTAAAGGTATTTGACGGTAATCGCGAAATTCTGACCACCCAGTTCTATATCAAAGATGATCCAAACAATGCGCGCGACGGGCTGTTCAATCGCATGTCTGACGTAGAAGCCGACACGGTGTCGATGGATTTTGTCAAAGGCGACACCGGTCTCGAAGCGACCATCAACATCGTGATTTAAAGACCGCATTTTTCGGATGAATTTGGCCCTGATTGTGCGCGTGGTGGGATTTCGTGCCAACGCGTACCGGGCCGGCCAATAGGGCCAGTTTCAAAGAAACGTCTTGTCACGTGGCGGAGCACGCGGCTTTCCCTTGCCCTTACCCGCAATATGTTGCACCACACACGGGTTCAAACCCGGCGACCGGGGCAAAGGATAAGGACGAGGCGAATGGCTGACGGATCGATCGACATCAACGCAAAACCCACCGAAGAGATCTCGGTTCGTGACGTGTTCGGAATCGACACCGACATGGCCGTCAAAGGCTTTGCCGAGGCCAGCGACCGCGTACCGGCGATCGACCACACCTATAAGTTCGACCCAGAAACCACGCTGGCGATTCTGGCAGGCTTTGCCCATAACCGCCGGGTGATGATTCAGGGCTATCACGGCACCGGTAAGTCGACCCATATCGAACAGGTCGCCGCCCGTCTGAACTGGCCCGCTGTGCGTGTCAATCTGGACAGCCATATCAGCCGGATCGACCTGATCGGCAAGGACGCGATCAAACTGCGCGATGGCAAGCAGGTCACCGAATTCCACGAGGGCATCCTGCCCTGGGCGCTGCGCAACCCCGTTGCCATCGTGTTCGACGAATACGACGCGGGCCGCGCGGATGTGATGTTCGTGATCCAGCGTGTGCTGGAGCATGACGGCAAGCTGACCCTGCTGGATCAGAACGAGATCATCACGCCGAACCCCAACTTCCGCCTGTTCGCTACGGCCAACACCGTTGGTCTGGGCGACACCACCGGGCTGTATCATGGCACGCAACAGATCAACCAGGCGCAGATGGACCGCTGGTCGCTGGTCTCGACGCTGAACTACCTGAGCCACGATGCCGAAACGATGATCGTTCTGTCGAAGGCGCCGCATTACAACACCGAGAAGGGCCGCAAGCAGGTCAGCCAGATGGTCACCGTCGCCGACCTGACCCGAACCGCCTTCATGAACGGCGATCTGTCGACGGTGATGAGCCCCCGGACCGTGATCAACTGGGCCCAGAACGCCGAGATTTTCCGCGATGTGGGCTATGCCTTCCGCCTGTCCTTCCTGAACAAGTGCGACGAGCTTGAGCGCCAGACAGTGGCCGAGTTCTATCAGCGCTGTTTCGATGAGGAACTGCCGGAGAGCGCGGCCAGCGCCAGCTTGGGGTAATTGAGGTACCGCCATGCACATCGGATTGATTGGCGGGATCGGGGTTGCAGCAACTGTAGTCTATTACCAGAGGCTAAGCGCAGCTGTTTCTGCGCGCGGCACTCCGTTGGAACTTACGATCGTCCACGCGGATGTGCAGGAGTTGATACGCAACAATCTGGCGGATGAGCGTGACGCGCAGGCCGAGGTCTATGCCGGACTGATTGATCGGCTTGGCGCTGCCGGGGCGGATTGCGTGGCGATCACCTCTCTGGGGGGACACTTTTGTTACGATGAGACAGTGAAGCGTTCTTCACTGCCCCTCGTTTCAGCCGTTAAACCTCTGGACACATATTTTGCCTCTCGTGGTTTCGGGACTGTGGGGCTGCTGGGAACACGCGTTGTCATGCGAACAAAACTTTATGGCCAGCTTTCGTTGACCCGCGCGGTGGCCTTGGAAAACGAGATTGAGACGTTGGGGCAGACCTATCAGGACATGGCCGTTGCCGGGCATTGCTCCGATCAGGATCGCACTCGGTTCTTGGACGCTGGTCGCCGCATGGTCGGTGATCTGGGCGCCAATGCAGTTGTGCTGGCCGGAACCGATCTGAATTTGGCCTTTGACGGGCAAGACCCGGGCTATACTGTGGTGGATGCGCTGGATGTGCATGTGGACGTGCTGGCACGTCTTGCAAGTGATGAAATGACGCTTGAAGAAGCGGGGGCCGACTGATGAGCAAACCAAACGACAACCCCGCCGATCCGTTCAAGAAGGCCTTGGCCGAGGCCACCAAGGTGATGGCCGACGATCCTGAACTGTCGGTGAGCTATACGGTCGATCCGTCGGGCGTGTCGGGGGACTCGATGCGGTTGCCTCAGGTCAGCCGCCGGATGACGCGCGAAGAGGTTCTGCTGGCGCGGGGCACGGCGGATGCGCTGGCGCTGCAGCGCAAGTACCACGACGATGCGACACACGCGCGCTATGCGCCGCCGGGCGACATGGCCCGCGATCTGTATGAGGCGATGGAGACTGCGCGGTGCGAGGCGATGGGTGCGCGGGATATGCCCGGCACGGCCAGCAACATCGACGTCAAGATCAGCCATGAGGCCATCCGGCGCGGCTACGACCAGTGCAAACAGCCGGCCGATACGCCCCTGCCCGTGGCGGCGGGCTATTTGATCCGGCATCTGGCCACGGGGCGCGATCTGCCGCCCGCGGCCGAGAATGTCATGAACCTGTGGCGCGGGTTCATCGAGGAACAGGCCGGGGGCGTACTGGAGAACCTTGATGAGGTGCTCTCGGACCAGGCCGAATTCGCCAAGTTCGCGCGGCAGATGATCAAGGATCTGGGATACGGCGATCAGCTGGGCGAAGACCCGGATGAGCTGGACGAAGATCAGGAAGATCAGGCCGAGGACGATGCCGAGGAACAGCCCGATCCCGACAGCACTGGGCAGGACGATCAGGACGAACAGGACGCCGACGCCAATCCCGAACAGACGCAGGAAGAACAGCAGGATCAGTCTCAGGCACAGGTCTCGATGGACGAGATGGCCGAGGATGAGATGGGCGATGAGGCCGAGATGCCCGATGGTGAAGCGCCGCTGGAGCCACCTGCCCCGCCACCGGCATCCGACGCCGATCCGGATTACAAGGTTTACCTGAACACCAATGACGAAGAGATTGCCGCCGAGGATCTGGCGGAACCCGCCGAGCTGGAGCGGCTGCGCGCCTATCTGGATCAGCAGCTTGAGCCGTTGAAAGGCGCAGTCAGCCGTCTGGCCAACAAATTGCAGCGCCGCCTGCAGGCACAGCAGAACCGCAGCTGGGAGTTTGACCGCGAGGAAGGCATTCTGGATGCGGGCCGTCTGGCGCGGGTGGTGGCGAACCCGACCACTCCGCTGAGCTTCAAGGTCGAGAAGGATACCGAGTTCCGCGATACGGTGGTGACGCTGCTGCTGGACAACTCGGGCTCCATGCGCGGGCGTCCGATTTCGATTGCAGCGATCTGTGCCGATGTTCTTGCGCGGACGCTAGAGCGCTGCAACGTGAAGGTCGAGATTCTGGGCTTTACCACCCGCGCCTGGAAAGGCGGGCTGGCGCGCGAGGCGTGGCTGAACGATGGCCGCCCGCAGCAGCCCGGCCGTCTGAACGATCTGCGCCACATCATCTACAAGGGTGCGGATGCGCCATGGCGACGCGCCCGGCCCAATCTGGGTCTGATGATGAAAGAAGGCCTGCTGAAGGAAAACATCGACGGCGAGGCGCTGGAATGGGCACACCGCCGGATGCTGGCACGGCGTGAGGCGCGCAAGATTCTGATGGTGATCTCGGATGGGGCGCCGGTCGATGATTCAACTCTCAGCGTTAACCCCGCGAATTATCTGGAAAAACATCTGCGCGACGTGATCGCGATGGTCGAACGGCGCAAGATGGTCGAACTGCTGGCCATCGGCATCGGTCACGACGTGACACGGTATTACGACCGCGCTGTGACGATCACGGATGTGGAACAGCTGGCGGGTGCGATGACCGAGCAACTGGCGGCCCTGTTCGACAGCGACCCGCGTGCGCGGGCCCGGGTCATGGGGATGAAGCGGGCGAGTTAAACCCGTTGACCCCGCCCGGTCGGGCGGAATAGCATCCTCAGCAACCCGCCCCACATGATCGGTCCGGTACCTTTTCCGATTCGGGCGAGGTTTACGTTGTGCCTGTGCCTGACGGCGGTGTGGCGCAGCAATGCGGTGTCGAAGGGCGGCATCATTGGTATCTCCTGTCTGTTGCATCCAATTTGGCAACAGCGTCGCCCCCTCGCTTGAAGACCATCCTGAGAAATCCCCGAGAAACCTTTGGGAAAGCCATTGAACCTTGTGGCCCCAATCGAAACGGAGTGTATTCGGCCCATGCGCTATGAGTTTGCAGATTGTGTTCTGGACGTGGAGCGGCACGTGCTGCTGCGCGGTGGTCAGCCCGTTCCGGTTGAGCCGCAGGTCTTTGATCTGCTGGAGCTACTTGCCGAAAGTCCCGGCAAACTGGTCGCGCGCGAGGAAATTATCGCGCGTGTCTGGAACGGGCGTTTTGTCTCGGAATCGACGATCAGTGCGCGGATCGCTGCGGCCCGCAAGGCTGTGGGCGATGACGGCAAGGCACAGCGGATCATACGTACGATTGTGCGGCGTGGTCTGCAGATGGCGGCGGAAGTTAGTTGTGAAAGCAAACCGACGTCGGGCGAGGACAGGCACACTCAACAGTTGCGATATGCGCGGGGTGGCGATGGCCGGGCAATTCCCTATACACTCTTCGGGGAAGGGTTGCCGGTTTTACGCATCGGGTCAGTCGTGCACGATCTGGAGGCTGAATGGCGACTGCCATCCGAGCGCACACGGTTGGTGGATATAGCGAGCACATTCTGTCTGCTGCGGTACAACAAAGATCACAGGATGAGTTCAGATACAGACCATCAGGCTGTGTATGATCACAGAATGGACGAAATCCTAACCGTTACGGAGGCTGCAGGCTTTGACCGTTTTGCAATTATAGGCGAACTCGGCGGGACGTTTCCTGCCATGCATTTTGCGGCGCGATACCCCGAACGGGTCAGCAAGCTGGTGATAGCCGGTGGCTGGGCCGAAGGACGGGATCATCGCACCGACACGAAGGAACCCGACTCGATCCGCACACTGATTGCCGAAGGCTGGCAGACACCGGGCAGTGGTTATGCGATGGGGTCCATCCTCAGTTATTTTCCGGACGGTCCGCTGGATACTGTCAGGCGCATAGTAAGCGAGATGCAGTCGCTTTATTCACGTGAACAAAAGCTACTGTACCGTGACATCGCCAACAGCGCTTCGGTTCTGGGCCTTTTGCCAAAAGTGCAGTGCCCCACTCTGGTTTTGCACGGGCGGCACGCCACCGTTCATCCACTGTCCGAGGCGCGGAAGCTGGCGGCAGGCATCCCCGACGCGTCTTTGGTGATTTTGGAATGCGCCAACCAAATTCCACTGCCGGGGAATGACGCCTACGACACCTATATACAAACATTGCAGGCGTTTCTGGCCGGGGAAACGTGACCCGACACGTATGGACATTTGGCGCGCGTCACCGCACTTTTCGCCCCGACAGGACACAAGCAAGGGGCCATCATGTTCCAGACTTTCGACGTAACCGCTCGCCCGGAACAGGGTCCCCCCCGGCTGGCCGCATTGCGCGCCGAGATGGCGCAGGAGGGGTTGGACGGGTTTCTGATCCCGCGGGCGGATGCGCATCAGGGGGAATATGTTGCGCCGCGGGATGATCGTCTGGCGTGGTTGACCGGATTTACGGGCTCAGCCGGGTTTTGCGTGGCGCTGGCGGATGTTGCGGGCGTGTTCATCGACGGTCGCTATCGCACGCAGGTCAAGGCGCAGGTCGCAGAGGATTACACGCCGGTTCCCTGGCCGGATGTAAGCCTGACCGCGTGGCTGAAAGAACAGTTGCCTGATGGTGGGCGCGTTGGCTTTGATCCGTGGTTGCATCCGGCGGGTCAGATCAAAAGCGCGCTCAAGGAACTAAAAGGCAGCGGCATCGAACTGGTGCGCTGTGACAACCTGGTGGACCGTATCTGGAAAGATCAGCCCCCTGCCCCGATGAACCCGGTCACGGCCCATCCGATTGAATTTGCCGGTGAAAGCGCCGAGAGCAAAATCAGCAGGCTGGCCGAGGACCTGCACGAGGCTGGATGCAGCGCTGCAGTAATCACCCTGCCGGATTCGATCATGTGGTTGCTGAGCATTCGCGGATCGGACATCGCCCGCAACCCGGTCGCGCATGGCTTTGCCATTCTGCACAGCGATGGCCGGGTCGATCTGTTCATGGCGGCGGAAAAACTGGCCGGGCTTGGGGATCATCTGGGGCTGCGGGTCGCGCAGCACTCTGTCGACGCGTTTCTGGACGCGGTCGGCAGGCTGCAGGGACAGGTTCAGGTCGATCCGGGCTCGGTCCCGCAGGTGGTGGCGGATGTGCTGGGCGAACGGATGGTTGATGGCGGTGATCCCTGCGCTTTGCCCAAAGCCTGCAAGAACGAGGCCGAGATCGCGGGCAGTGCCGAAGCGCATCTGCGTGACGCGGTGGCGGTGGTGGAGCTGCTGTGCTGGCTGGATGGGCAGGCACCGGGCAGCATCACCGAGACGCAAGTGGTGACTCGGTTGGAGGAATACCGCCGCCGGGACAACGCGCTGCAGGAAATCTCGTTCGATACGATTGCCGGGACGGGGCCGAACGGCGCGATCATGCACTACCGGGTGACCGAGGAAACGGACAGCCGGCTGGAGAACGGGCATTTGCTGGTTCTGGACAGTGGCGGTCAGTATCTGGATGGCACCACCGACATCACCCGCACAATCGCCATCGGCGAGGTCGGGGAAGAAGAGCGGACCTGTTTCACCCGTGTCCTCAAGGGCATGATCGCGATGTCGATGCTGCGTTGGCCGGTCGGGCTGGCGGGGCGTGACATTGAATGCGTTGCGCGCGTGCCGTTGTGGCAGGCCGGGCAGGATTTCAACCACGGGGTCGGCCATGGCGTCGGCGCCTATCTGAGCGTCCATGAAGGTCCGCAGCGCCTATCTAGGGTCAGCCATGTGCCGCTTGAACCGGGCATGATCCTGTCGAACGAGCCGGGATATTATCGTGAAGGGGCATTTGGTATCCGCATCGAAAATCTGGTGGTCGTCGAAGAGGCCCCGACCCTGCCCGGCGGAGACGATGAACGGGCGATGCTGCGCTGGCGCACGCTGACCTTTGCCCCCATCGACCGCCGCCTGATCGCTGTCGATATGCTGACGCGCGAAGAACGCGACTGGCTGAACGCTTATCATCGCGACGTCGCGGAAAAAGTCGGTCCAAGGCTGGGCACTGACGCGAGACTGTGGTTGGATACCGCAACTGAGCCGGTGTGACACCGGTCTGTTACATAATAAGGGCTAAGGAGAGGCCCTGAAACGACGAGGGAGGAGTGGGAATGTCCGATCACATCACGATCCGCAAAGCATCCGGCAAATGGAGCGTCCGTTCGGGCGGTGCAATTCTGGGCGAAACAACCGCCGCGCTGGAACTGCTCGAAGGCGATCTGGATCCGGTGATCTATTTCCCGCGCGCGGATATCGCGATGGCCTTTCTGGACCGTTCCGACAAGGTGACCCACTGCCCGCACAAGGGGGATGCAACGCATTTCTCGATCGTCAACAAATCCTCCACCACCGAAAATGCGGTTTGGAGCTATGAAGAGCCGATCCCCGCTGTGGCCGAAATCAAGGGCTATCTGGCGTTTTACACCGGGGATTCGGTGAAAGTGGAACAACTGTAGCCACACGCTCCGGCGCCACGCATTTCCGGCATTCAGGTGTTTCCGGCGCGCAGCCGAAGAAACGCGGAAAGTCTTTCGATCAGAGCGGCAGTTCTGTCCGCCCACCCGTACGCGGGTGTGGCTTGTTTGCGCTCGGCCGTCTGTCTTTGGAACTGTCTGAAGTTTTCCCGATCCCGATCCGTTGGCCGCCCGTCGGGTGCGTATTGCGCACAAGCCCGGAGAAGGTCGGGTGATGTATGTTGTAACATGTCGGACATCCTTCCAGGTGATCTATTCACAAGAAATAGCAATTCTGCGCCCATCATGCTAAGCAACTAATATTCTCAGATGATATCTGGAGTATCATATTGAATATCGACTGGAGAGCTTTGCCATCGCTGTCTTCGCTGCGCGCATTTGAACTGACGGCGCGTGGTGGCAACTTTGCCTCGGCAGCCAGAGAGCTGAACGTCACCCATGCAGCGATTGCGCAAAGGGTGCGGTCGTTGGAGGCTGAGCTTGGGGTCGCGCTGGTTCGGCGTTCGGGGCGAAGCGTTGCTTTGACCGATGCGGGCACACAGCTTGCCGGGCACTTATCCGAAGGCTTCGGGACGATTGCGTCCGGAGTTCAGGAACTGCGTCAGGATCAGAACAAACAGCCGGTTCAGATCGCTGCGACGGTTTTTATCTCACAAGCCGTGATCCTGCCGAGGTTGGTTGATTTCTGGCAGCTGCACCCGGACATTCAAGTCTCGATCCTACCTTCGCAAGAGGTCGTGGACATAACCGCGATGGGATTTGATATGGGCATTCGTGCAACCCCTGACGAGCCCGACTGGCCCGGGTTGAATGCCGAACCCCTGCTTGAAAGCGAGGTGATCGCAGTGGGCGCACCGTCCATGGTCAACGAGGACATGCCCCCGCTGGATCAGTTACCGTGGATCTGGTCAAAGGGCATCGAACATGAAGAACGGGCCGTTCAGAGCTTTGGTCTGGATACGAGCAAACTCAGGAATGTCGATCTGGGCGTTCCTTTCCTGCAGCTTTCGCTGGCACGGCAGGGATTGGGTATCTCGTTTGCGACCGAGGTTCTTGTGCGCGACGATCTGGCATCGGGTGAACTTTGCCGGGTTCCCGTGCCTTCCACCTGCAATGTCACCTACTATGCCGTAACCCCCACAGGTCCGGTACGACCGCAGGCCGCCACGTTCATCAAGTGGCTGAAGGCAGAACTGCACGGGTAGGTTGACCGCCGCGATGCTGCGCGGTTTGGGAAAGCGGTTTCAGAGTTTTTGCAGATAGTGCCACGACACGTAGCCCTTGAGCGCCCGCGTTTCCCTGAGCGACACTTTACACCATTCGTTGCTGCCGATTTGCTGGCATTCGTGCAGCTTGAGAACAGCGCCGTTGGGCAGGCCGACAATGACCCTGTACCCGGTTCCCGGCCCTGAACGCAGTTTGAGCATGTCACCGTCTTCGACGCCGACGACCTCATAAAATCCACTGGGGCCCGCTTGTGCATGATCGGTGCCCGCAACCGCCCAGAATGCTGCCGCCGCGAACATGGTAAAGACGATTTTTGGCATCGTTCTCTCCTGCTTTCTGCCTCTGGTACAGCTTATCGCGCTTTGTGTCTGATTTGAATCGGAATGCGCATCGGGCAGTTGCGGATTGTTGCACTGGTCACAGTCATCGCGCGCCGGCGGTGTGGTTCGCAATCCGGCATTGTTACGAATGCTCCTCGGCCGCTGTTGCCGCCAGTGCACGGTTGTAAGCCTTGAGCGCGTCGATGTGATAGAGCGCACCCACGGGTGTCTCCGATCCGTCCTCTTCAACGATGACGACAGGGATGCAGGGGATGTCATCGCGATCGAAATAGGGCATCGCAGCCTCAAGCGTGGCGCTGGCCTGAACGCAGAGCCCCTGTTCGATCAGTTCCAGCGCCTGTTCCTTGTCGATTGAGCGCGCATCACCCAGCGGCCGCATCACGGCACCGGCGCGCATCATCGCCAGCAAATAGGCCTGCGGACCGGCGGCAAGGTGAACGTGACGGCGTTCAAGCTGGGTCAGGAAGAAGGACCGGTCCACAAGGCGCGAGGCAAGAGCCGTGGACATCGAAACCGAGACCATCACCGCCAGCCCGATCTGCCAGTCGCCGGTCAGTTCAAAGACGATCAGCGTGGTTGAAATCGGGGCGCCCAGGACCGCTGCGGCGACGGCGCCCATTCCGGCAAAGGCGTAAAGTGTATGGGTGCCGGACACATCCGGCAGCAGGCCCGTGGCGATCAGGCCAAAGGCCAGACCGGTCAGCGCGCCGATCATCAGCGACGGAGAAAACACGCCGCCGCCCATGCGCCCGCCCATGGTGATCGCCAAGGCCACCGTTTTTATGGCGGCATAGAGGATCGCCGTGGACAGCAGCAAATCACCGCTGAGGGCGCGGGTCGTGGTTTCATACCCTACGCCGATAATATGCGGAAACCAGATGGCCAGCAGGCCCAGCATCGCACCGGAAACCGCCGGGCGCAGCCAGCGCGGAAGGGACAGGCGATTCTGAATGTGGGTTCCGATATCCTCGGCAAAAAAGATCGACCGCATCAGCAAAAGCGAGACCAGACCGCAGATAAGACCCAACAGCAGGAAGGCAGGCAATTCGACGTAGAACTGCAGCGACCCTGGAGTTTTAAGCGTGAATTCGGTGACATCGCCGTATTCCAGCCGGTTGATCACCGTACCCGCGACCGAGGCGATCACGATGGGCGCAAAGGCGTGTACCGCAAAGTGGCGCAGCACAACTTCGAGCGCAAAAAGCGCCCCGGCGATCGGGGCGTTGAAGCTGGCGGAAACAGCGGCTGCGACGGCGCAGCCCAACAGGTCGCGCCCGGTGATGCCGTCGGCGTTGATCCTTTGGCTGACCCAGGTTGAGATTACGCCCGCCATATGAACCACCGGACCTTCTCGCCCCGTGGACCCGCCTGAACTGAGCGTGATCAGCGAGGCGAACATCGAGGCGATCCCCGCCTTTGTTTCGACCCGCCCGTCCGTCAGGGCCGCGCCTTCGATCACATCCGCGACCGAGCGCACACGCCCGTCATCGGTGAACCGGTGCAGGATGAACCCGACCACAAGCCCGCCGACTATCGGGATGATAAGCACCCAGAACCAATGCAGGCTGGAGGCAAAGGTGTGCAGGAACAGAATATCTTCGGTGCCATAAATCCGGGCCTGAAGCGCCGCGATGCCTTTGCGGAACAACAGGGCGGCAAATCCGGCCGCAATACCGATGGCCAGGGCGATGAACCAGAACTGGATCTGGCTGGGCCCACGGCGACGCATTACCCGCCACGCATCCTTGAGCGCCGCGATGGCCTGAGAAAGCTGGTTGCGTAATACGGTTCGGGTTGACTGGGTCATCTGGCCACTTGGGTCATGTCCTGACCATTAGTAAGCCACGCGCAGAGCATAGAAAAGTCGGTTCACGACACTGTGCCCCAAGCGTTGCGGCAAGATCGCGGATCAGGCGTCCAGCAAAGCGCGAGCGGCGGCGCGGGCTTCGTCGGTGATCGTGTCGCCCGCGACCATGCGCGCAATTTCGTCTACCCGTTCGTCCGAGGATAGCGGGATCACCGATGACAGTGTTTGCCCGTCGGCCACCATCTTTTGCACGCGCCAATGATGGGACGCGCGGGCGGCAACCTGCGGCGAGTGGGTGACAACCAGCACCTGACCGCCCTGCGCCAGCGACGCCAGACGCCGCCCGACGGCATCAGCAGTCGCACCACCGACACCGCGGTCAATTTCGTCAAAGATCATCGTGCGCCCGCTGTCATCGCCACTGAGGCAGACCTTGAGCGCCAGCAGAAAGCGGCTGAGTTCACCACCCGAGGCGATCTTGCTGAGCGGACCGGCGGGAGCGCCGGGATTGGTAGCGACCGTGAAAGCCACCATGTCGTGCCCATCGGGCCCCGGTTCGGACGGGGTGATGTGGGTCTCGAACACCGCGCGTTCCATCTTGAGCGGAGCAAGCTCGGCCATGACGGCCTGATCCAGCTTTCCGGCTGCTTTGCGCCGCGCGGTGCTGAGGATGGAGGCAGCGGCCTCATAATCCGCTTCGGCAGCGACCAGTGCGGCGTGCTGATCCGCCAGATCGGATTCACCCGCGTCCAGCTGTTTCAGCCGTTGGCCCAAAGTTTCGGCAAAATTGCCCAGATCATCGGGGGCCACGTCATGTTTGCGGGCCAGCGCGCGGATGGCGAACAGGCGCTCTTCTGCGGCTTCCAGTTCGGCGGGATTGAAATCCAGCGCCTCAAGGCAGGCGTTGACACCATCCTGCGCCTCACCCAGTTCGATGAGAGCGCGGCCAAGGGCGGCAATCGGCTCTTCCAGCTGGCCGCCTGCGTTGTCGGACACTCCTTCAAGCCAGCGCACCGCGTCGCCCATTGCCCCTTCGGCCCCTTCTGCCCCCAACAGGGCAAAGGCGCGGGCCACGTCATCGCGGATGCGTTCGGCCCCCTGCATCATGCGGCGGCGGGCGTCGAGTTCGGCATCCTCGCCCGGTTGCGGATCAAGCTTGTCCAGCTCGGCCACGGCGTGGCGCAGGAAATCTTCCTCGGCGCGTACGGCAGCCAAAGCGGTTTCGGTATCTGTTAGCGCCTTGCGCTTGCGCGACATGTCGGCCCATGCGGCGCGGGTCGCGGTCAGTTGCGCATCAACGTCTGCGTAGGCATCCAGAATCGCGCGATGTCCACGAGGGTTCAGCAGGCCGCGGTCATCGTGCTGGCCGTGCAGTTCGATCAGGGTTTCGGACAGCGCCCGCAATACCTCGCCCGAACAGCGTCGGTCGTTGACCCAAGCCGTCTTTCGCCCGTCCGAAGTGTTGACCCGGCGCAGGATCAACTCCTCACCACCGGGCAATCCGGCCTCGTCCAGAATCGCGTGGGCAGCATGGTTGGGGGACAGTTCGAATTCGGCCACCACCTCGCCCTGCGAGGCCCCCTGCCGGACCAGTTCGGCGCGACCGCGCCAGCCCAGAACGAATCCCAGCGAATCCAGCAGAATGGATTTGCCCGCGCCGGTTTCACCGGTCAGCACATTCAGCCCCGGCTGGAACGAAAGCTCCATCCGGTCGATGATCAGCATATCGCGGATATCAAGGGCACGCAGCATCGGGTGTCACCGTCCGAGGCCAGTTCGCATCGCGCTTACAACCACTGGCCCTTGATCGACTGGCGGTAAATCTGGCTGAGCCAGTTGTCGCCACGGTCCTTGAGTTCCAGCCCACGCGACGTCAGCAGTTTGTAGCTGCTGTCATACCAATCGGACGACTGGTAGTTGTAACCCAGAATAGCCCCCGCCGATTGCGCCTCTTCAACAAGGCCGAGGGACAGATACGCCTCGACCAGACGGTGCAGCGCCTCGGCTGTATGAGAGGTGGTCTGGAAATCCTCGACCACGACGCGGAAACGGTTAATCGCGGCGGTGTAGTGTTTCTTGCGCAGGTAGTAGCGCCCGATCTCCATCTCTTTACCGGCCAGATGGTCAAAGGCCAGATCGAATTTCAGGATCGCGGATGTTGCGTATTCGCTGTCGGGATAAACCTCGATCACCGTGCGCAGTGCCTGCAGCGCCTGGAAGGTCAGGCCCTGGTCGCGCCCGACCTCGTCGATCTGGTCATAATAGCTGAGCGCCAGAAGATACTGGGCATAGGCCGCGTCCTCATCGGTCGGATAGAAGTCGATGTAGCGCTGCGCGGCACCCCGGCTTTCTTCGTAGTTCTTGTCGGAGTGATAGGAAAACGCCTGCATGATCAGGGCACGCTTGGCCCAGTCGGAATAGGGATACAGACGCTCAACCTCGGAAAAATACCACGCGGCGTTGTCCGCGTTGCTTTGCGACAGCTCGTATTCGCCACGGGTGAAAATCTGTTCAGGCGTGTAACCTTCGAGGTTCTGATTCCGGTCTACCCTGCTGCCACCGAACAGCCCGCCGCTGCACGCTGCCAAAGTGGCTGTCAGAAGAATCGCGCCCGCAAGCCTGACTGCCGCTTTGCTGCCAACCATACCGCCCATCCTTGTCGTCTTCTCTCGTGGGGTCGCCCCGGATTGGGCTTCGGTCTAGCACATAAAATTCCGGTGCAAAACGCCTTATCGGCATTGTGACCGAATTGCTGACCGAGTTCCGGTCAGATCAGGCAACTTCGGGAATTTCGTTCCAAATCAGCCCCTGTCCCGGCAGAAGTTCGGTCTGTTCCGGTGAACACAGGACCGGACGCACGGCACCCGGCGTTTCAAACAGCTTGCGCAGCAGGGTGTTGGTCATCGAATGACCGGACTTTTCCCCGACGAAGTGGCCGAGAATCGGGCCGCCCGCCAGATAAAGATCACCCAGTGCGTCCAGCATCTTGTGGCGAACGGCTTCGTCCTTGTGGCGGAACCCGCCCGGCGTCAGCACAAGTTCACCATCGACGACGACGGCGTTGTCCAGCGTACCGCCCAGGGCAAGGCCGTTTTCGCGCATCGCTTCGACATCCGAGCGCAGGCAGAATGTGCGGGAATCGGAAAGTTCGCGAGCGAATGAGCCGTTGCGCATGTCCAGCGTCATGGTCTGGCTGCCGATGGCCGCATCGTCAAAGTCGATGTGGAATTCGATTTCCAACCGGTCAGAGGGCCGGATCGAGGCGCGTGCGCCTTCGCGTTCCACAGTCACTTCCTTGAGGATTTCATACGCCAGAACCGGGCTGGCCTGACGGCGCACACCCTTGGCCATGATGCCACGGACAAAATCAACCGATGAACCGTCCATGATCGGAACTTCGGGGCCGTCGATCTCGATCAGGGCGTTGTGGACGCCACATCCGGCGAGCGCGGCCATGATATGTTCGATGGTCGACACAGACACGCCCGCATCATTGACCAAACGGGTGCACAAAGGCGTCCGCTCGACGATGTCATAGATGGCGGGGATCATCGCATTGCCAAGCTCAATATCCGTGCGCTTGAACCAGATTCCGTGACCGGCAGCAGCCGGGTGCAGAACCATGGTTGCGGGTTTACCGCTGTGCAGTCCAATGCCTTTGAACGCGACCGGAGCTTTGAGCGTATGTTGCAATGTGGGCCTCTGTGAGCAGTGTCCGGCCTCTGCGGGCCGTGTTGGCACTGAGTTAAGCGAGAGACAGTCAAGGCTCAATTCACTCTTTGTAACCGAATGAAACATGTATGTAACAGATCGGCAAATCCCTGCTTACCGGCACTTAATGAACTGATTTCAAAAAGAAAAGGGCCGCCATTTGGCAGCCCCATCTGTTCAGTTTGTTACCGCTGTCAGTTGGCCTGACGCCGCAGGAAGGCCGGAATTTCGATCCGGTCTTGCTCGGGGTCGGACTCATCCTGAGCGGGTGCCGTAGCGTCATGTTGGCGCAGTGTCGGCTGCTGACGAACGGGTTGTGCCGGTGTGTCGGAGGCGTGTCCGGTCATCCGGTCGATCAGGCGGTTAAACCCGAAACGCGGACGTTCGTGGTGTTCTTGCTGCGGTTGAACCTGCTGTTCCTGCGGCTGTTGGGCCGGGCGTTGCTGACGGGCCGAAGGCACGTTCTGAACCGCGGCCTGCAGGCGCTGCAATGCCTCGGGCGACGGGTTGCCGGGCGCCCTTGGGGCCACGTAGCTTTCCGGCGCCTGTTCGGCAACGGTTTGCTGCGGCTCGTACTCGTCACGCTGCGGCTGATAGGCTGGCGGCGGCAGGCCGTCGTCATCCATGTCCGCACCGGCTTGTGACGGTTCGAACATCGCGTCCTCGCGCACGGGTTCATCGACCGTTTCAAACAGCGAGGGTTCGCGGGTGACTTCGGGCTCGGGCGTGGGGTCCGGCATTTCAGCCGCAACCGGTGCCTGTTCCTCGACCGGCTGTTCAGCAGAAACGGTACGGGTCAGCGGCGCCGACATCGAGCGGCGCGCAACCGGTGCGTCGGACTGAACGTCGGTGGCATCGATACCGGTTGCAACAACCGAAACGCGCATGCCGCCTTCCATGTCGGTGTCCAGCGTCGAGCCCACGATGATGTTGGCGTCTGGATCGACCTCTTCGCGGATGCGGTTGGCCGCTTCGTCCAGCTCGAACAGGGTCAGGTCGTGCGAGCCCGTGATGTTGATCAGCACGCCCTTGGCGCCCTTGAGGCTGATTTCGTCTAGCAGCGGGTTGGCGATGGCCTTTTCGGCGGCCTGAATGGCGCGGTCTTCGCCGGTCGCTTCACCGGTGCCCATCATCGCCTTGCCCATCTCGTCCATCACCGCGCGGACGTCGGCAAAGTCGAGGTTGATCAAGCCCGGACGCACCATCAGGTCGGTCACGCCTTTGACGCCCTGATGCAGAACGTCGTCCGCCATCGAGAACGCCTCGGTAAAGGTGGTTTTTTCGTTGGCCAGACGGAACAGGTTCTGGTTGGGAATGATGATCAGTGTATCGACGACCTTTTGCAGCGCGTCGACGCCGTCCTCGGCCTGACGCATCCGCTTGGCGCCTTCAAACTGGAAAGGCTTGGTGACGACACCCACGGTCAGCACGCCAAGTTCACGCGCGGCCTGCGCAATGATCGGCGCCGCACCGGTACCGGTGCCGCCGCCCATACCGGCGGTGATAAAGCACATGTGCGCGCCCGCCAGGTGATCAACGATCTGTTCGATGCTTTCTTCGGCAGCGCTGGCACCAACCGAGGGACGCGCACCCGCGCCCAACCCTTCGGTCACCTTCACACCAAGCTGCACCCGCGATTGCGAGCGGCTTTGCTGCAGTGCCTGAGCGTCCGTGTTGGCGACCACAAAATCGACGCCATCAAGTTGTTTCTCAATCATGTTGTTGACAGCGTTGCCACCTGCACCGCCAACGCCAAAAACCGTAATCCGAGGCTTCAATTCATCGTGCCCGGGCATCGAAAGATTCAATGTCATGCTCTGTCCGCCTGTTTTTATGATCCCGCAAATGCGGTCTTTTTCTTGCCTATCCACAGGCGATTCTACATTTCCAATTGGCAAACGTCACGTCAAAAATCGCGGAATTCCACAAAATGTGGAGAAATCATGGCGCAAACCAGCAGTATTTCGCAAACATCGCCAGATGTTGCGGAAAAAACCCATTAAACCACAAGGCAACAACACCGGATGCGCAGCCAGAACCTTGCGGCGCACATCTGAACTTACATATTTTCGGCGTAGGCGACTGCTCGTCCTGCCGATGACCTCTGTTGGGCCTTGTCGATATTTTGCGGGATAAATCCTTGCATCGCAACCTGATTCTTCAACTCAGAGGAGCATTCGGACAGGAAATCGTCTCGGTCGTGATTGACCGGACCTCCTGTGTCTCGGCCCCGATGAGAATACTCGACCGCACCATCAGCTGATCCCCGTTCAGAAACGGCCACCAGCACACCGGCAATCCGTCGACATCGTTATCGTACAGAAAGCAGATCTGACCGTGGCGAGTACTGATCTGGCCATATACGCATTGCTCTCCGGGCCGTTTCCAGACTGAAAGTGACCGGTTGAGAAACTGTTCCTTGCCCACAAGGTCACCCGAACTCATCTCGTAAAAGCTCAGCGTCTATCCAACAGCTGCCTCGAGGAAATCATCGGGCGTGATAAGCGTTTGAGGTTCGGCCGGCGTTGCCAGCAACGCCATACCGAGCACCCAAACGCCCCGAAGCGTCATTTTACCAGTTGTCCTTGAACCACTTCACCGCGCGACGCAGCGACCGGGACGGGTAGTTGTCGACCGGAATCTCGAAATCCCACCATTCGTCCTGAGGGTGTGCGGCGAACAGGCTGAGCCCAACCGCCGAGGAAAAGCCCGGTCCGGTGGCCGATTGCGGCAGGCCGTGCACGCGCAGGGGACGACCCAGGCGCACGCGCTGGCCAAGGATGCGGCTGGCCATACCGTCCAGCCCCATGATCTGGCTGCCGCCCCCGGTCAGCACGATCTGCTGTGTGGGCATATGCTCAAAGCCCGCCGCGTCCAGACGCACGCGGACCTCTTCCAGAATCTCTTCGACGCGCGGGCGCATGATGCCGATCAGCTCGGCCCGGCTGACGGTGCGCCGGTCATGTTCCCAGTCGCCGGTTTCGCCGCCGATATCGATCAACTCGCGGTCATCGGCGCCGGTGGCGTGCACCCCACCGTTAAAGGTCTTGATCCGTTCAGCCACGGCGGCGGGTACGCCCAGCCCCATGGAAATGTCGGCGGTGACGTGATCGCCACCCATGCGCACGCAGTCGGCATAGATCATGTGTTTCTTCATGAAGATCGACACGCTGGTCGTGCCGCCGCCCATGTCGATACAGGCCGCGCCCAGTTCTTGCTCATCCTCGACCAGCGCGGAAATGCCCGACACATAGGCCGAATTGGCGATCCCGGCGAGTTCAAGGTCGCAACGTTTGATACAATGGACGATATTCTGGATCGCGATCGCATCGACGGTCAGCATGTGCATGTCAACAGCCAGCGACTGCCCCAACTGCCCACGCGGATCGATCAGGCCCGAGCGGTTGTCGAGCGCAAAGTTCACCGGCTGGGCATGCAGAACTTCGCGCCCCGCCCCATAGTCCGGCACATCGCAGGCGTTGAGAACGCGCCCGATCTCGGCCTCGGTCACCAGCTGGCCTTCCAGATCCACCTGCGCATCCAGACCGTATGAACGCGGGTTGGCGCCGGCAAAGCAGGCGATGACGTGATCGACGCGGATCTCGGCCATCTTTTGCGCGGCCTGCAGGGCGGTGCGAATGGCGCGTTCGGTTTCCTGCATGGCGGTCACTTCGCCAAACTGAACCCCGCGGGAACGGGTTGTGGCCGCGCCGATGACCCGGAAACCGGTCTGTCCGGCCATCGAGCCGATCGAGTTGTCCTCGCTCAGTCGTCCGGTGCCGTCGAAGCGTAGAACGAGGCAGGAAATCTTGGAGCTGCCAACATCCAGAATGGCGACGACGCCCCGCTGCATGGCCTGCCTGCGCATCTGCCGCATTGCGCGCTGGGACTGATAAAGATCGGTCATCATCGTATTACTGCCCGTTACCCACTGTCACTTTTGTATTCCACCAGTCTTCGCTGGCGGCTTTGCTCATTCTTATTGTCGGACGCGATCCGAGCCGCATGTCCACCACGGCCACGTCGCGTTCCAGAAGATCCTGCACCTCGCTAACCGCCAGCACACGTTCCAGTGCGCGTACCGGGCGTTCGGTGGGCAGCATGATGCGCTGGCCACGATCCAGAACCAGATCCCAGCGCCGCTCGCCAATACGCACGAGGCCACGGACCCGCCCGCCAAGGCTGCGCGCGGTTTTCAAAAGCTCCAGCGCCTCGGGCACATGACCGTCGGCACCCTTGCCTGCAATCAGGGGCAGGTTGGCGTGGTTGGCGCGGGACGCCACCTCATCCACATGCGCGCCGGTTTCGTCCAGCAGTTCGATCCCGTCGCGGTTACGCCAGACTATGACCGGCTGACGTTCGACCACATCGACCTGCAGGATGCCGCCGGGGCGGATGCGGACGGTTGCAGATTTGACCGGATCGAGGCCGGTGATGACATCGCGGATTTGCTCGACATCCAGATCGAAGGAACTGATCGGAAAGTCCAGCGGCACGACTTCGCGGATATCCTCGGACAGGCCCGTCCCGGCCCCGTCGATGGCCATCAGGTTGACCATGAATTCTGGCCGTTCCTGAAACGAGGTGCGAATGTCGGCCACAAAGGTGCTGACCGCGTCCCGCCGTTCCTGAGAGGAGAAGTAGAGCCCGCCAATGGCCAGGGAAACACAGATCGGAATACCGATGCGCAGACCCATGCGGATGCCGGGGGTCAGCATCCAGCGCTGGTATCTGTAGCTGAGGCGGGATGGCGCCGGGTCGGCCTTGCGCGCCGCGCGGCCAAACCGCTTGCCGCCCTTCAGCTGCAGCTTCGGATCGGAATTTTCGTCGGCTGCGCCGGTTTCAAAGGCCGCGTCCGGTGCGGACAGGGCCTTGGACCGGTGGATCACCGGAGCGCGGGTAGCGGTCAGCGGTCGCATGAGGCGTCCTCCACCATCCAGGCGCAAAGCTGGCCGAACGTGATCCCCACATGCTCGCCCTGCTCGGGCACGAGCGAGGTCGGCGTCATGCCGGGCTGCGTGTTGGTTTCCAGCAGAAACAGACCGGCAGCGCCCTTGCTGTCATCCCAGCGGAAATCGGTGCGGCTGACGCCCCGGCAGCCCAGAACATTGTGGGCGCGCAGGGCATAGTCCATGCACAGATCAAATATCTCGGACGGGATTTCGGCAGGCAGCACATGCCACGAGCCGCCGGGTTTGTACTTGGCGTCGTAGTCGTACCAGCCGTCGGTCATGATCTCGGTCACGGTCAGGGCGCGGTCGCCCATCACGGTCACGGTCAGTTCCCGCCCGGCCACATATTGTTCGACCATCACCTGATCCGGCATGTCATCAGCCAGCTTCGGCGGGCCATTTGCGCCTTCGTGCACCAGATAGATGCCGACGCTGGAACCTTCGTTATTGGGTTTGACTACATAAGGGGCCGCCATCACGTGGTCGGCCATGACATCCGCCTTGGGTACGATCACGCTGTCGGCGATAGGCAGGCCCGCAACACGAAACGCCTCTTTGCTGCGCTGCTTGTCCATGGCCAGCGCCGAGGCCAGCACGCCGGAATGCGTATAGGGAATGCCCATCCATTCAAGCAGACCCTGAACGCAGCCATCTTCGCCCCAGCGGCCATGCAGGGCGTTGAAAACCACATCCGGTTTGATTTCCAGAAGGCGCGCGTGCAGGTCGGGACCAGCGTCCAACTCGACCACTTCGATACCTTCTCCCCTGAGGGCGGTTGCGCATTCGCGCCCGCTGCTGAGAGACACCTCGCGCTCTGCCGAGGGTCCGCCCATCAATACCGCCACTTTGGGGCTTGTCCTGCTCGACCTACCCACGTTCGTGCGCCTCAATGTCCCCGGACCTTATGTGGTGGTCCGTACTGCGTTTATGCCTTTGATCCGCCGCCTGAATTTGCTGTTTTTGGTCTGACGGTTGGGGCTTTATTCCTTCAGCGGATCACCGACCCGCATGATTTCCCACTCTAGCGTGATACCACTTGTTTCGTAAACCTTTTTTCGCACCTCTTCGCCCAGCCCTTCGAGGTCGGCGGCAGTGGCGTCGCCAGTGTTGACGAGAAAGTTCGAATGCTTCTGACTCATCTGTGCACCACCCCGCATCGCGCCGCGCATTCCAGCGTCATCAATCACTTTCCACGCCTTGAGATCGTGCACGTCATCGTCCCGCCCGGTCGAGGAAAACCCGGCCGGATTGCGAAAGGTGGACCCGGCACTGCGGTCCTTGGTGGGTTGGGTTTCGTCGCGTTTTTTCAGCTGGGCGTCCATGCGTGCGTGCAGCTCTGCGGGGTCGCCGGACGGGCCCTTCAGTCTGGCCTCGACCAGTACCGCGCCCTGAGGCAGGTCGGACTGACGGTAGCGGAAGTTCAGGTCCTTGGCAGTGAGTTCGACCACCTCTCCGTGACGGGTGACGATGGTGGCGGACTGGAACACATCCGCCGTGTAGCTGCCATAGCAACCCGCATTCATCCGAACCGCACCGCCGATGGAGCCGGGAATGGTGCGCAGGAATGTCAGGTCCACGCCCGCATCGGCCGCCTTGCGCGCCACATGCGCATCAAGCGCCGCCGCACCTGCGGTGACAGTATTGCCTTCGACCGAGATGCCGTTGAACTCGCGCCCCAGCCGGATCACCACCGCACGCAACCCGCCATCGCGGACGATGAGATTCGAGCCGACCCCCATGGGAAAAACCGCCACGTCTGACGGGAGGTTACTCAGAAACTCCTGCAGGTCCTCGCGGTCGGCGGGTTGGAAAAGGTAATCGGCAGGACCACCCACACGCAACCAGGTGAGGTCGGATAAAGGGCGATCGGGGGACAAACGCCCCCGTATGGACGGTATTTGGATCATAAGTCGGCGCGGGCTGCCACGCTGCGCCCGCCGACGCCGCCCATGATGACCGCGAACAGGAAGGGCAGAACACCACCGGTCAGCCAGACGAAGGGGGCAAACGCGCGTTCTTCTTCACCGGTTCCGACCGTGGCCAACATGACGATCAGCGCCAGCGCCACGCAAGATGTCAGTCCGATCAACCACAAAAGCCCGCGCAGGCCGATCCAGCGTCCTGCTGCAAAACCGGCGATGGCCCCTAAAACAAATGCTGTAAGCGGCAGGTAGGCGAACGTTGCGATGTTCCCCATGACGGACCTCCTGATCTGGTCGATTATTTTCCGGTTGCCTTCTTGCCCTGCAATTTCGACTTTGTCCAACGGGTCAGGTAAATAACGGGCCAGCGCAACACCGACATCCCTGCGATCAGCACGATCAGGCCGATCCATGGGCCGTTTTCGTAGGTGACGTAGCCCAGCAGAGGGATTCCGATGGCTATCAGGATATAGGCGCGGGTCCAGTGGTGATCCTTGCTGGGGATCATGGCCAGCACATTCGCAGCCAGCCCCCAAAGACAGGCAAGGGCGATGGACCAGTTCATTCCGCGACCTCCTGCCCGGTCCATTTACGCCAGTAATAGCGGATGGGATTGCGGAACATGGATACGAAGGCGGCAAGGGCCAGCGCCGAGATGAACCAGCCGTAGTCATAGCCCAGCCAGACAATCAGCACCGGCGCGCAAATCAGCAGCAGAATGCCCGGAGGGAATTGCAGCCGCATCGGCAGCAGCGCCACAATCGTCGCGCAGATCACCCAGATCGCGGCAAAGATCATCGAATAGCCCATTCACCCCTCCGAGGACGCACGGAAACCTCTGGCATACTACCACACTTTCAGGTTGTTCAACAAATGAGGTCCGACGTCAAACGGCTTGTTTTCTCTGCAATCTCTCCGGCAAGCCGTTGGCCCAGGCGCTGATCGTGCCTGCCCCCAGACAGACAACCATGTCGCCGGGGCGCGCCTGTTCGCGGACGAGGCGTTCGAGATCATCTTCGTTGAGGATCGCGCGGGCGTGGCGGTGGCCGTGGCGGATCAGCCCCGCAACCAGATCGTCGCGCCCTGCGCCTTCGATCGGGTCTTCGCCTGCGGAAAATACGTCGGCGATGGCAATCACGTCGGCGTCGTTGAAACAGGTGCAGAAATCATCGAACAAATGCGACAGGCGGGTGTAGCGGTGCGGCTGATGCACTGCGATGACGCGGCCTTCGGTCGCCTGACGGGCGGCTTTCAGCACGGCGGCTATTTCAACCGGGTGGTGGCCATAATCGTCGATGATGGTGACGCCATCGACCTCGCCCACTTTGGTAAAGCGGCGGTTGACACCACCGAAATTGGCCAGCGCCTCACGTATCTCGCTTGCCTTCATGCCCAGATGGCGGGCAACAGCCACGGCAGACAGCGCGTTCGAGACGTTGTGATCACCGGGCATGGGAAGTGTGCAGCCTTCGATCACCTTGTCCTCGTATTGCAGGTGAACGTCGAAATGGGCCACGCCCGCCTTGTAGGTCAGGTTCACGGCCCGCACATCGGCCTGCGCGTTGAAACCATAGGTGCGCACGCGACGATCAGTGATGCGGCCCACCAGCGCCTGCACCTCGGCGTGGTCGGTGCAACAGACGGCGAGGCCGTAGAACGGGATGTTCGAGACAAACTCGTTAAAGCCCGCTCGCAATCTGTCGAAATCGCCCCAGTGCTCCATATGCTCGGGGTCGATATTGGTGACGATGGCGATGGTGGCGGGCAGTCGGTTGAACGAGCCGTCGCTCTCATCCGCCTCGACCACCATCCATTCACCCTGCCCCATGCGGGCGTTACTGCCGTAAGCGTGGATGATGCCGCCATTGATAACGGTCGGATCGAAATCGCCCGCCACCATCAGCTCGGCCATCATCGTGGTCGTCGTGGTCTTGCCGTGGGTTCCGGCGATGGCGATGTTTGACTTCAGGCGCATCAGTTCCGCCAGCATGTCAGCACGGCGGACCACCGGCAGCCCTTGCGCGCGCGCCTCGTCCAGTTCGGGATTGCCCGGTTTGATCGCGGTCGAGGTGACGACAACGGCGGCGTTTTGCAGGTTTTCGGCCCGCTGACCGACAAAGATTTCAGCACCCAGCCCCGCCAGTCGATCTGTAATCTTGGACGCCTTGAGGTCCGATCCCTGCACCCGGTAGCCGAGGTTCAGAAGCACCTCGGCGATGCCAGACATCCCGATCCCGCCGATTCCAACAAAGTGAATCGGCCCAACGTCCTGCGGCAGTTTGGTTGCGGGTGTCATGCGGTCTCCTTCTGCGCCAGTTGTTCGACAAGAGCCGTCAAACGCTCGGTCGCGTCGGGGGCACCGGTCGAAAGGGCGGCATGGGCCATTTTCTGTGCGGCTTCGGGGTTGGTCAGAACCGTGGTGATTTGCTGCGTCAGCGAAGAAACGTCAAGGACGTTTTCGGGAATCATGATCGCGCCGCCCGCCTGCACAAGTCCGCGCGCATTTGCGGTCTGATGATCCCCCGCCGCGGCGGCGAAGGGGACCAGTATCGAAGGGCGGCCAATTACCGAGATATCGGCAACGCTGGACGCGCCGGAGCGCGAAATGACAAGTTGCGCATCGGACATGCGACGGGGCACGTCGTCGAAAAAGGGCTGAACGTCGGCGCGAATGCCGTGTTCGGAATAAAAGGCGGTGACGCGCTCGCCATCCTCGTCCCGGGCCTGATGCGCCACGCGGATACGGCTGCGCAGATCTTCGGACAAACCGGCGATTGCCGCCGGAACCACGTCACTGAGGATGCGCGCGCCCTGAGAGCCGCCCATCACCAGAACCGACATCGGGTACTCACCGGGTGGGATATATCCCGCCGCCGCGCGTTCCAGCACGGCCGCGCGCACCGGGTTGCCGACGTGCACCCCATGGGCGCCTTCCGGCAGATCGGTGGGCCAGACACCGCAGGCCACATAGGCAACGCGGGTTGCAAACAGCTGGTTCACCCGGCCCAGCACACCGTTCTGTTCGTGGATCATACGCGGGATGCCCAGCATGGTTGCCGCGCTGAGTGCGGGGATCGACGGGTAGCCGCCGAAACCCACCACAACATCCGGTTTGTCCCGCATCATCTGAAAGACCATTCCGGTCACACCGCCTGCAATCTTGGGCCCGGCCATTGCCTTGGCGGCCAGCCCCCCCCGCGCGAAGGTTGCGGACGAGGCTTCGACGATCTCGGTCGTGTGGGGAAAGCCGCTGGTGTAACGCGCACCACGCGCGTCGGTGGACAGGCGCACGCGCCAGCCTTTTTTCAGCATGGATTCGGCCAGAGCCTGAGCGGGGAACATGTGCCCCCCGGTGCCGCCAGCCGCAATCAACAGATAGGGTTTGCCCATTATCCTCTTCCGCGCAGAATATCACCAAGTTCGCCCTGTGGGCGGGTGCGGGTAAAGGCCAAAAGCATGCCAACCGCAATCCCCCCCGCGATCAGCGAAGAACCGCCATAGCTGACAAAAGGCAGCGTCATGCCCTTGGCGGGCAACAGGCGCACGGCAACACCCATGTTGATCATCGCCTGAACCCCGAACATGCAGGCCAGACCGGTGCCTGCCAGACGGATGAACATATCACGCTCGCGCATCAGGCGCAGCAGCGACCGCACGACGATGATCGAGTAGAGCGCGATGATGATCAGCACCAGGATCAGGCCGTATTCCTCGGCCGCGACTGCGATGATGAAATCGGTATGGGCGTCTGGCAGCGACCATTTTACCTGCCCCTCGCCGACGCCGACACCGAACAGCCCGCCTTCGCGGATGGCATTAGTGGCATAGCCCAGCTGGGTAGTCGGATCGACCTCCTGATTGAGGAAGCCGTCGATGCGGCGTGCGAAGTGTTCCGAGTTGGAATAGGCGACCATCCCACCCAGAACCACGGCTCCGGCCATGCCAAGCAGCAGCAACATCGGCGCGCCGGCCACGAAGTACATCACGCCCCAGCCGAACAGGATCAGGCAGGCCTGCCCAAAGTCCGGCTGCATCACCAGCATACCAACAATGGCCATGCACAGCGCAAAAGACCACAGACGCCCCGGCGGGCCGTTGATTTCCTGCGAAGCGGCGAACAGCCACGCAGCAACGACGACAAATCCGGGTTTCAGAAATTCGGATGGCTGAAGCGACGCAAAGCCCAGCGAATACCAGCGTACCGCGCCCTTGCCGAAATCAGTGCCAAAGACCGGCAGAAAGGCCAGCGCCACAAAGGCTGCCACAAAGCCCAGCACCGCCAGACGCCGCACCAGCGTGGGCGACATCATCGAGGTAAGCAACATCGCAACCAGCGCCATTCCGCCGAAGAACGCCTGCCTCTCGACATAATGGAAAGGATCGAACCCGTTTCGTCCGGCCAGCGGCGGGGACGAGGCCAGCCCAAGCAACAACCCGATGACAAACAGGATCAGAACACAGGACATCGTCCATTTGTCGATCGTCCGCCACCATTTCGGAAGGATCGGTTCACCACGCCGGTCCGGGACCGCGCCATACACCATCTCAGTCATGAGATTACCGCCACTATCTGCCTCGTTAACGCCCCGTTTTCGGGGTCTGTGTGTGAGAGTCTACAGGGGTTTTTGCGTTTGGGCTAGAGGGATGACGCTGATGCGGCAAAGTCGCTGCATATAGACCCAAGAAACTCGCTACGCGTTTCGGATTTCTTAGACTCCCAACCGTATCAGGTGCAGGCGTGGGTTGCCGGAAAGCCACCCCGACAATACGCTTCATAGTCATCCAATCGATTTATTGGTGGAGACTCCGATGAAAGACATTTCCAACGAAGCCCAAGCCCTTTTTGCGCGATATCTGGAGTGCTGGAACAATCGCGACTTCGAGGGCGTCGCGGCCTGTTTCGACGAGCCGTCAATGTTCGTTCTTCCAACCGGCCCGGTAAGTCTGCCAAACCGGCAGGCATTGGTGGAACTGATCGGGAAAATTTTCGACGGTCTGGAAGCCGCAGGTTTCAGCCATACGACAATCGGTGCAATCGAGGCCCACCCATGTGGCGACGGACTTGCAATATTGGACGCGCGGGACGTCAGCAGATTCAAAAAAGACGGCTCGATTTTGGAAATCATTGATGGCCACTACGTTATTCGCCAATCCGAAGAGGAATGGCGCCTAGCGGTGGCCGTGCCCTGCGCCACCGGTTGGAAAGAAGCCGCATCCTAGGGTGACTATCGTCCCGGCTGCTCCAAACGGCGCCCTCTTGCCTTTACCTGCAATCCGCGCCATGCGCAGCGCATGAGATACGACACGATCATCCTTGGCGCCGGCGCCGCCGGTATGATGTGCGCCGCCCATTGCGGCGGGCGGGTTCTGGTGGTCGATCACGCGAAAGCCGCGGGAGAGAAAATCCGTATCTCGGGCGGCGGGCGCTGCAACTTTACCAACATGTTCGCAGGCCCGGAAAACTTTCTGTCGCAGAACCCGCATTTCTGCAAATCGGCGCTGGCGCGCTATACCCAGTGGGATTTCATCGATCTGGTGAACCGCCACGACATCACCTGGCACGAAAAGACACTGGGGCAACTGTTCTGCGATGGCTCGTCAAAACAGATCATCGCCATGCTGCTGGCCGAGATGGAGCGCGCCGGGGCCGAGCTTTGGGTGCGCACCGAGGTCTGCGACCTGCGCAAGATGGAAACCGGCTTTGCGCTGGAACTGGAGCGCGACGGCAAGCGGCAAAACCTGACATGCACCAATCTTGTGCTGGCGACTGGTGGCAAATCGATCCCCAAGATGGGCGCGACCGGACTGGCCTATGACATTGCCCGCCAGTTCGGCTTACGCATGACCGACACCCGCGCCGCCCTTGTTCCCTTCACATTCCCAGATGGCCGGTTCAAAGACCTGTCCGGTGTTTCTCTGCCCGCGCGCCTTTCAAACGCCCGCACCGGTTTTGACGAGGCGTTGCTGTTCACCCATCGCGGCCTCAGCGGACCTTCAGTTTTGCAGTTGTCATCATACTGGCGTGAAGGCGAAGCCATTACCGTCAACCTGATCCCCGACCTGCCGCTACTGGACCTGCTGCGCGAGCAACGACAGGTTTCAGGGCGCAAGGCGCTGACGACGGAACTTGCGCGTCACCTGCCCACCCGGCTGGTGGACTACCTTCAGGGGGAAATCCCGATGAACGGCAATCTGGCGGACCAGTCCGATACCAGCCTGACCGAGCTTGCCGAGGCTCTGAGCGCGTGGTCCCTGACCCCATCCGGAACCGAGGGCTATCGTACCGCCGAGGTCACGCTGGGCGGGATCGATACGGATGACCTGTCATCAAAGACCATGGCGGCAAAGAACGTACCGGGTCTATATGCCATCGGAGAAGCGGTAGATGTCACTGGCTGGCTGGGCGGCTACAACTTCCAATGGGCCTGGTCGTCGGGCCATGCCGCCGGAACAGCAATAGCCTCGGGGCCCTGATCCCTCTTCTTCTCGCAACAAAATACGGCGGGGTGAATTGGCCGAAGGTCAAGACGGGGGCAGCGACCCCGGTGGCGTTTCAGAGCAATCAGACGCGTCTTAGCCCGCCAGCCGCTTACGAACCTCGGCCACAAAATCCTCGCCCCGCTGCTCGAAATTGTCGTATTGATCAAAACTTGCGGCTGCGGGTGCCAGCAGTACGGTTTCGCCTTCCTGAGCATCCGCCATCGCGCGGTCCACTGCCTCGGCCATGGTGGTGCAGACTTCGGCCTCGGCCTCCAGCTGCATGGCGAACCCTGCCGCCTCTCGCCCAATCACATAGGCTTTCAGCACTTCGCTGCTTGCGCCATTCAAGGCCGACAGCCCACCCTCTTTCTCCAGGCCGCCGCAGATCCAGCGTATCTTCCTGAAGGCGCTCAGTGCCTTTACCGCGCTATCCACATTGGTCGCCTTGGAGTCGTTCACGTAAGTCACGCCCTCTGCCTCCGCAATGATCTGGCTGCGATGAGGCAGGCCCGGATAGCTATGCAACGCAGCCTCGATCACCCGCGGCGCCAGCCCCAACGAGCGGCAGGCCGCATAGGCGGCGCAGGCATTCTGGTGATTATGGGAACCCGGCAACCCCTTGATGCCGCGCAGGTCGATCGATCCGGTCTGACGCCCTTTGCGGTATTCCGACAGAAACCCCTTGCGCGCAAAAACCTGCCAGCCGGGGCCGGTCAGTTTCCGCTCGACCGAGATGCGGATGACCCGATCATCCGACGGCCCCTCGGACATCTGCCCCGCCAGAAAGGCGCCTTCGGCCTCATCAACGCCAATCACGGCACGATCCGGCCCGCCTTCGGAAAACAACCGGCGTTTGGCGGCAAAGTACCCACCCATACCGCCATGCCGATCCAGATGATCGGGGGAAAGGTTGGTGAACACAGCCACATCCGGCGTCAGCGCGCGCGCCAGCTCGGTCTGATAACTGCTGAGTTCCAGCACCACGACCGATCCGTCGTCGCCGGGGTCGATATCTAACACGCCGCGCCCGATATTTCCGGCCAGCTGTGCCTCGCGCCCCGCCTCGGTCAGGATGTGATGGATCAGGGCGGCGGTGGTCGATTTGCCGTTCGAACCGGTCACGGCAATTACCCGCGGTGGCGTGTCGAACTTTTCCCATTCCGGCCCCGCAAACGAGCGGAAAAACAGGCCGATGTCGTTGTCCACCGGCACCCCGGCATCCTGCGCGGCTGCCACGACCGGGTTGGGTTCGGGATAGAGGTGCGGGATGCCCGGCGACACGATCAACGTCTCGATATCCTCAAAAGCGCCCTGCCGCCGTAAATCGGCGCAATCGAACCCTTCACCCGCAGCCGCATCCCGCGCCGCCGGATTGTCGTCCCAGCATATTGGCGTGGCGCCCCCAGCGCGCAGAGCCCGCGCCGCCGCCAGACCTGACCGGCCAAGCCCCAGAACCGCTACTTTCTGCCCTGAAAACCCTTTGACCGGGATCATATTGCCCATCCTTAAACTCTGAGAATTCCGCCGCCACACTGCACCGGGGCGATTTCGCTTGGCAAGATGTGAAAAGGCTCACGCGACAGCGTGAGCCGGGCCCAACAGGTGGCAGGCGGGCGCCAGCCCGCCGAACCTGGCGGGAGATCCCCTCACCGTACCTTCAGCGTCGCCAGACCGATCATCGCGAGGATCAGGGAAATGATCCAGAACCTGATCACGATGGTCGGCTCTGCCCAACCCTTTTTCTCATAATGATGGTGGATCGGCGCCATCAGAAACACGCGTTTGCCTGTACGTTTGAAGTAGAGAACCTGAATGATGACGCTCAGCGCCTCGACTACGAACAATCCGCCGACGACAGCCAGCACCAGCTCGTGCTTGGTCGCAACGGCGATAGCCCCCAGCGCGCCGCCCAACGCCAGCGATCCGGTGTCGCCCATGAACACGGCAGCTGGCGGGGCGTTGTACCAAAGGAATCCCAGCCCGGCGCCGAACAGGGCTGATGTGAAGATAAATATCTCACCCGTTCCCGGCACGTAATGCACATCCAGATATTCGGTAAAGTCGACCCGACCCACAGCATAGGCAATGATCCCGAGCGTCGAGGCCGCAATCATTGCGGGCATGATCGCCAGACCATCCAGACCATCTGTCAGGTTCACCGCATTCGCGGCACCGACGATCACGACGATGGCAAACGGAATATAGAAAAGACCCAGATTGATCAGCGTGTCCTTGAACACCGGCAGCGCCAGTTGGTTCTGCAAGTCAGCCGGATGGTGAAGCGTGGCCCAGAATGCGGCCAGCACGGCAATGATGACACCCAGCGCCAGACGCAACCGGCCCGGAACACCACTGGTGTTCTGCTTGGAAACCTTTGCGTAATCATCGGCAAAGCCGATAGCCGCATAGGCGAGCGTCACAAATAGCACCATCCAGACATATGGGTTGTCCCACCGCGCCCAGATCAGGGTGGATGTGACCAGCGCGCCGACGATCAGCAACCCGCCCATGGTTGGTGTGCCTGCCTTGGAAAAATGCGCCTCGGGGCCGTCGTCACGGATCGGCTGGCCCTTGCCCTGTTTCCTGCGCAACACGTTGATCAGCGGCTTGCCAAAGAGAAAGCCAAAGATCAGTGCGGTCAGAAAGGCGCCCCCTGCACGGAACGTGATATAGCGGAAGAGGTTCCAGAAATCCCCTCCGTCCGACAGGGCGGTCAACCAATAGAGCATCTCAAAACCTTTCCCAAACGCCGATCATGGTTCAAGCGCGCTCCCTTGCCCCATTTTCCGCAAACCGTCAACAATCCGCGCCAGCCCCATGCTGAGCGACCCTTTGGCCAGAACCGTGTCGCCCGCGCGGATCAGGTCCGGCAGGTGCCCCGCCATCTCGGTGCTGGTCTCGCTCCACCGCCCGCGCTTTTCGGCAGGCAGCGCGTCGTGCAGCGCCTTCATCAGCGGGCCAATGCAGTGGACCTGATCGACCTGAGCCATCGCCGCGACATCCGCCATACCGGCATGCATCGCGACTTCCTCCGCGCCCAGCTCTTTCATGTCACCCAGAAACGCAATCCGGCGCGCGCCTTGCGAGGCGGCCAAAACGTCCAGCGCAGCCTCCATCGAGGTCGGGTTGGCGTTATAGCTGTCGTCCAGCAACTCGATCTGCCCACCTGTCGTCAAAGGCAGTGTTTCGCGCACGCCGCGTCCTTTGACCGGTGACCATCGGCGCAGACCGGCAATGGCCTCATTCAGATCGACACCCGTCTCAACGCAGGCCGCCAGAGCGCCCAGCGCATTCATGGCAAAATGAGTACCCGCGGATTGCACGTCGTAGGTAATCAGCGTGTCCCCGACCGAAGCGCTTGCCTGAACCGAGTCGCCCCCTTGTGTCACATCCGTCAGACTGTAGTCTTTGGCATCGCGGCCAAAATCGACGATCCCGGCACCATGGTCCTGTGCGGTCTGACGAAGAATGTCCGCATGTTCGATGTCGGCGTTCACAATCGCGGCCCCGCCACTTTCCAGCCCTTCGAAAATCGCCGCCTTTTCATGGGCGATGCCCGCAACCGACTCGAACGCCTCAAGATGAACCGCCGCAACGGTCGTGACCAGCGCCACATGCGGGCGGGCCTGTCGGGCCAGAGGCGCAATCTCACCCGGATGGTTCATGCCGATCTCGATCACCGCGTATTCGGTGTCGCGCGGCATTCGCGCCAATGTCAGCGGAACGCCCCAATGGTTGTTATAGCTGGCGACACTGGCATGGGTCTTTCCCTGCATGGACAGGATTGTCGACAGCATTTCTTTGGTTGAGGTCTTGCCGACACTGCCGGTCACGCCGATGACGCGCGCATCGCTTCGGGCGCGGGCAGCCTGCCCCAGCGCCTCAAGCCCGGTCTGAACGTCGTCCACGATCAGCAGCGGCGCGTCCTCGGACACTCCGTCCGGAATGCGTGAGACCAGTGCAGCGCCCGCGCCTTTCTCAAGCGCCTGCGCCACAAAGTCATGGCCGTCCCGCACGTCCTTCAGCGCGACGAACAGATCACCCGGCTGGATCGTGCGGGTATCGATGGAGACGCCGTTTACCACCCAATCGGCGGTGGCACGTCCGCCGGTTGCATCGGCGGCCTCGGCTGCGGTCCAGAGCGTCATGCCACCCTCCCATCCAAAGCGGCCACGGCTATGCTGGCCTGTTCGGCATCGTCGAATGGCAAAACCTGATCACCGACGATCTGACCGGATTCGTGCCCCTTGCCCGCGATCAGCAACGCGTCTCCCGGCTGCAGGGCATCGACGCCGCGCAGGATCGCCTCGGCCCGATCTCCGACCTCGGTCGCTTCCGGTGCGCCCTGCATCACGGCAGCGCGGATTGTGGCAGGGTCTTCGCTACGCGGGTTGTCGTCGGTGACAAAGACGATATCCGCATTCTCAGCCGCCGCCTGGCCCATCAGCGGGCGTTTGGTGGCGTCGCGATCCCCGCCTGCGCCGACGATGGCGATGAGACGCCCCATCACATGTGGGCGCATGGCCCTGAGCGCGGTCGCCACGGCATCCGGCGTGTGCGCGTAATCGACAAAAACCGCCGCCCCGTTGTCGCGGGTCGCGGCCAGCTGCATTCGCCCGCGAACAGTGGTCAGGTGCGGCAGGGTTTCAAAGACCCGTTCCGGATCATCCCCGCTGGCAATGGCCAGACCACAGGCCAGCAACACGTTTTCGGCCTGAAACCCCCCGATCAGGTTCAGACGGGACTGGAGTGTTTTACCGCGCCATGAAAACCGCAGGTCCTGCCCGGTCGCGTCGAACCGCTGGTTCAGCAGGCAGAGGTCCGTGTCCGCCTGTCCGACCGTCAGCACCTTTTGTCCGCGTGACAGGGCTATGTCGCGCATCTCGGGGCCTTTGGGATCGCTGATGTTGATGACGGCCGTGCCATCGGGCGGCAGGACCCGCGTGAACAGGCCGGCCTTGGCGATGAAATAGGCCTCGAACGTGTCGTGATAGTCCAGATGATCCTGCGTGAAATTGGAAAACCCAGCCGCTGTCAGGTGCACGCCATCAAGGCGACGCTGTTCCAGCCCGTGGGACGATGCCTCCATCGCGGCGTGTGTCACGCCATTGTCTGCCGCCTCGGCAAGGCAGCGATGCAGGGTGATCGGCTCGGGCGTAGTATGGGCCAGCGGTGCGGTCCATGCCCCTTCGACACCTGTCGTGCCGAGGTTCACCGCGGCATGGTCAAGTTCGGTCCAGATCTGGCGTACGAAGGTTGCCACGGATGTTTTGCCGTTGGTCCCCGTGACCGCAACCATGGTCTGAGGCTGCGCCCCGAACCACAGCGCCGCCGTGTAGGCGAGCGCCTGCCGCGGGTCCTCGACGACAATCAACGCGGCATGGGATGCGGCCAGTTCGTCAGCCGCGATTTCTGCACCCTTGGCATCGGTCAGTATGGCAGCCGCCCCCATACGCAAGGCATATTGGATGAATTCACCGCCATGAACGCGCGTTCCGGGAAGGGCCGCGAACAGATAGCCATCCTTGACGTCGCGGCTGTCCACCGCCAGTCCGGTAATGTCCGGGTCCTTGCCGCCCCGCGCGGTCAGGGCCAGTTGGCTAAGTTTCGTTGACTTTGCGCCCATGACCCACCTTTTCGGACTGCCTAATTCGAGGTCAGCGTTATAGCAGCGCCCGCATCAGGCTCAAGCCGGGGACGCAGCCCCAGCAACGGAGCAACCCGACCGATCAGTTCTGCGGCCACGGGCACAGCGGTCCAGCCAGCGGTGCGCCGCTTTTCGCCGTAGGCCACGATCGAGGGTTCGTCCAGTGTAACCACCAGAACGTATTTCGGATCATATGCCGGGAAGATCGTGGCGAATGTCGCGATCACCCTGTCGTCGTAATACCCACCACGCGGTTTGGGCTTGTCGGCAGTGCCGGTTTTACCCGCAACGTCATAGCCCGGCACTTCGCCAAAGCTGGCGGTGCCGCTGGTGACGACCTTGCGCAGCATTTTCTGCGCCTGACGGGCTGCATTCTCGGACATCACGCGCGGGCCGTATTGCGGGCCGTTCCGGCGCAGGATCGTCGGGCTGACATAGTGGCCACCATTGGCGATGGCGGCATAGCCCGCCGCCAGATGCATCGGGCTGGTGGAAAGACCGTGGCCGTAAGAGATCGTGACGGTGCTAAGTTCGCCCCATTTTTTTGGCTTCAGAGGCTCGCCACCCGCAGCCTCGACAATCTCAAACGGGGTTGGTTCGAACATGCCCAGCCCGGCCAGAAAATCCTGCTGACGTAGCCCGCCGATTTGCAGGGCCAGCCGTCCGGTGCCCCGGTTCGAACTTTTGACGATGATGTCAGCGACGCTGAGATCGCCATAGTTCTTGCCCTGAAACTCGCCAATCGGGAACCGCCCGATTTTCATCGGGCCCGACGTGTCGATGATGGTTTCCGAGTTGACCAGACCCAGATCAACGGCCTGTGCCGCCGTGAAAATCTTGAAAACCGAGCCCAGTTCATAGACGCCCTGCACATAGCGGTTGAACAGCGGGCTGTCGGACGGATCAAACCCCGATGTCGGCGGTCTGGGCCGGTCATTCGGATCGAATGACGGCAGGGAAGCGGCGGAAATAACTTCACCCGTGTGGGCATTCATCAGCACTGCCGAAGCGCCTTTGGCGTTCATGATCTTCATGCCGCCATAGAGAACCTGTTCGACCGCCGCCTGAACGGTCAGGTCCAGCGAAAGCTGTAGGGGCTTGGTGCCGTTGGCGGGATCGCGAAGATACCCGTCGAACTGCTTTTCAATACCGGCAACGCCAATGACTTCAGCAGCATCCACCCCCTCGCGGCCAAACCCGGCCCCACCAAGGATATGGGACGCAAGGCGGCCATTGGGATAAAGGCGCATTTCACGCGGACCGAACAGGATGCCCGGATCGCCGATGTCGTGCACGGCCTGCTTCTGTTCCGGCGAAATGCGTTTCTTGATCCACAGAAACTTGCGCTTGCCGGTGAAATCCTTGACCAGACGATCCTTGTCCAGATCAGGGAATATCCTGACCAGCTGGTCTGCGGCTGCGACCGGGTCGATCATCAGAGGCGGCTGGGCGTAGACCGAATAAGTCTCGAGATTCGTTGCCAGAATGCGCCCTTCGCGGTCCACGATATCCGCGCGCTGCATCGCGATGGTTGCACCCGAGGCACTGGCAAGGGGTTCCTTTGCCTCGGACGTCGCCAACATGCCCATGCGTGCGCCGACCACCGCAAATGCCACAAAAAAGAATGCACCCAGAACCAGCAACCGGCCCTCGGCGCGGGCGCGGGACCGGTCCTTCATTTCCTCGTGGCGCTTGTGGATGTTCTCGCGCTCGATCAGGTCGGGGTTTTCGCCGCGCGCTCGGGCATCAAGCACCTGCGCCAGAGGACGGAGCGGTGTACGCGTCATGGGATCTGCACCTCACCCAGGGCCTGAACATCGGTGATCGCAGTCAGGTCATTCGGATCGATCTCCGGCAGGTCAGGATCTTCGGCATAAGCGATCTGATCCGCGCGCCCGAACTGTTCGGCACGCAGCGGCAGCAGGCCAAGGCGTTCAAAGTTCAGGTCTGCCAGCTCGCGCAACCGGTCGGGGCGGTTCAGATAGGCCCATTCGGCGCGCAATACGGCCAGCCGGGCCTGCGCGGCTCCGATCTGAGTTTGCAGAGACCGGGTTTCTTTCAGAACCTGCTGCGTACGGTAGTTTTCCTGATAGGCCCAGAGGGCCAGACCAAACACGGACAGAGCGGTCAACACATACAGAATACTCTTCATCTTGCCCTTCCCCCCAGTTGCGGCATGCCGATGGCGCGGGCGTCTATTTCCCCCGCCGGAGCGTCGGTGCGAACCGCGACCCGCAACTTGGCAGACCGCGCACGTGGGTTTTCATCCAATTCCTGCGCATCCGGTCCTACGGCCTTGCGCGTTTTCAATGTAAATTGCGGCTGTTCCTGCTGCACCTCGGGCGCATAACGGTTCGCACGGCCGGTTTTGCCCGCCCGAGACTGGAAAAACCGCTTAACCATCCGATCCTCGATGGAATGGAACGTGACCACCGCCAGTTGCCCGCCGGGTTTCAGAGCACGCTCAGCCGCCATGAGGCCCTGAAACAGCTCTTCGTACTCGGCGTTCACCGCGATGCGCAGGCCCTGAAAGCTGCGCGTCGCGGGATGCGACTGCCCCGGTTTGGGACGCGGCAGACAGGATTCGATAATCTCAACCAGTCGCAGCGTTGTGGTTATCGGCTCCTCAGCCCGTGCCTTTATGATCGCCTTGGCAATGCGGCGGCTGGCGCGTTCTTCGCCGTAGTGGAACAGAATATCGGCCAGCTGCGCCTCGGTCGCGGTGTTTACCAGATCGGCGGCGCTTTCGCCTTCCTGGCTCATCCGCATGTCCAATGGACCGTCCTTCATAAAGGAAAAACCGCGCTCGGCCTGATCCAGTTGCATGGACGAGACGCCAAGATCCAGCACAACGCCATCCAGGTCCTGGGCGTATTCATCCATACGCGAAAACACACCGGGCTGCATCACCAGCCGGTCGCCATATTCACCGGCCCAATCTGCCGCCATATCAAAGGCCAGCGGATCGCGGTCAACGCCGATAACCGTATCGGCGCCAGCCTCCAGCAAGCCGCGTGTATAGCCGCCGGCGCCAAAGGTTCCGTCAAGCCAGGTGCCCGAAACAGGTTCAACCGCGGCCAGCAACGGACGCAACAGAACAGGAATGTGAGGTTTGTCGGAAGGAGTTTGCGTACCGGCCATGCCGTCACGCATCCCCGGGACCATCGAGGAACTCCATCGGATCGAAATCGTCCGGCAGTTCGTCCAGCCATTCTTCGGCTTTGGCCAGTTCTTCGGCCTCGTAAGTCTCGGGTTTCCAAATCTGAAAGGTATCACCGGCGGCGATAAAGAACGCCTCGCCCTCTAGTGCGATCTTGCTGCGCAGCTTGGCGGGCAGAACCAGACGACCGGTTTCGTCTACGTTGGTCGGAAAGGACTGACCATGGAACATGCGCTGCAGCATCTTGCGCTGCATGGATCCGCGCGGGAGTGCATCGATCTTGGCGTCAACTTCGTCGATCGCTTCCATCGTGTAGCACTCAAGATATTTGCGGCGGTGGTCGCCATAAACAATCACGAGTTCCGGATTGCTACCTGACTGCCAGTTGGGATCGGAGGCTTCAAGCACACGGCGAAAAGAGGCCGGGATCGACACCCTGCCCTTCGTATCCACCTTATGGTGGCTTTCGCCTCTGAACCTGCGCGCCAAGACGACTGTCCCTTTCGCTTGCGCCCCACTTGAAATTCACGTTCCCCCCGAAGGTAAAAACGGCGGGTTGATCTGCTGCCACTGATCAACCCGCCGCATTCGCCCGCTTTGCGGGAAGTCCAGCTGCGCGCGCCACCTGGGGGGATGTCTGCTCGCTCGCGCGCCGGATCTTGGTGTCTGATGAAAAGCGAGATGCCTGTATGAAACCTGTTTGTTTTTGGTCGGGGTCGTTTAGTGCCCCATCTGCCTCGTCCTCATCGGATGTATTAGGGATGACATGGGAATTCATGGAAATCAACTGATTTATTCAATGAATCATGTCTCTCAGCGTCAATTTGAGCGCCAACAGCACAACAAATTGTACCATTTTGTCCACAAATAGAATTATCAGAACAGCCGATCACTATATATGGTGTGTTTATGGCAGGTGCAATTTTTTCCCACGATTTCCCAGAAAAATGAGCATTCCGCCAATTCCCTCACGCATGTTCGTTTTTTGTTCCCATTTGTCGCCGCGAATCATTGCCCAGAACTAGTCCACTTCGCGACAAATAACCAAGAGATCGCCCCCTAAATACCGCTTCCCATAAATTCCCGTAATTCCCTCCATCAAGATCAGGAGGGGTTGTCAGAACGCTGAAACTTCCACCGGGGTCGCCCAAATTTTCAACAGTCAAAAGGAAAATTTCCGAAAGGGCATCACGTGGGTTTTTAAGAAATGCGCCAGGAAGCCTTATTTTCCTGCACCTATGCGCCTCGTTGGATTTTCCCCCTTCAATCTATGCACTTGCTGCATAGCGGCATTGATCACGAGAGGTATTGTGCAGTTGCAGCATTTGCCTATTTTGATGCTCAAGCAAGCGCCGCAACATGGTGGCGAAACGAAAGATACGGAATACGAAAATGGCAGTAACAAGCGCACAGAGCACGCTGAAAGGCGCACATTCATTTGGCATCGCGTCGCTGTTCGAAGCAGCGAAGGATCGCTTTCTGCGGAACCGGATGTACCGCCAGACTGTCAACGAACTTTCGTCGCTGTCGAACCGTGAGCTGGCCGATCTGGGCCTGCACCGCTCGATGATCCGGCGTGTGGCCCAGCAGGCGGCCGAAGACCAGATCGCGCGCTAAGCGCAATAGAAACAACCGAGATCAGGCCCTCCTCCTCCCTGAGGGTCTGTATTTCAGCGGCGACGTCTCTCCTCCTCCCTGACGTTGCCGCACCCTATACCGGCCCTGAACGCCGGAGCTGATACGCCGGGCTTCCTCCTCCCTGTCCCGGTGTTGCAAGCGCGCGGCGATGCCCTCCTCCTCCCTGGCGTCGCCGCGACTTCATACCGGGATCAAACCCGGGTTCGGATACATCGGGGCTTTCCTCCTCCCTGCCCTGATGTTGAAAAGAACGGCGGTTCCCCTCCTCCTCCCTGGGAACCGCCGTTTTTGTTTTATGCAACTGTGTGTAGGATGAAGCTCTGACCGGGATTATCGGAGCTTCCAATGGCCGCTTATTTCATCGCCCAGATTACCATCCACGATCCCGACGGGTATCAGGGATACCTTGAAGGCTTCATGCCGATCTTTGACCGGCACGGGGGCCGCCTGCTTACAGTGTCATCCAAACCCGTGGAGGTGATCGAAGGTACATGGCCCGAGGACGGAATCGTCCTGATGGAGTTTCCGTCGCTTGAGGCCGCAAAGGCATGGAAAGACGATCCCGACTATGTCGAACTGGCGAAAATCCGGCATAAGACAGCGACTGCAAACATGGTTCTGGTCGAAGGGTTTTAAAACGGAACGTCGTCCTTGGCGGTCAGGTACTGAGATACAACCTTCTTGAGACCCGCCTTGTCGAAATCAACCTCGACCTTGTCGCCTTCAATACCAGTCACCGCGCCATAGCCGAACTTCTGGTGGAACACGCGTTCGCCCAGTGTGAAACTGGCCACTGCAGTTGCGTCGATCACGGTATTGCGGGATTCGCGCGGCTGCGACATGCCGTATTGGCCCTGCCGGGCCTGCATCCGTTTCCAGCCGGGCGAGTTATAGACGTTTGCTTCGACCGCACGGGTTTCGATTGTTGTCGTAGTCTGCCCGCCACCATAGAGACCCGGCGGTGTCAGCACTTCGACATGATCCTCGGGCAGTTCATCTATGAATCGGGACGGCATCGCGTTCTGCCACTGTCCGAACACCCGCCGGTTGGCCGCGAAAGAGATAGTGCAGACCTCTTCAGCGCGGGTAATGCCGACATAAGCCAGACGTCGTTCTTCTTCGAGGCCCTTGATCCCGGATTCGTCCATTGACCGTTGTGAGGGGAACAACCCATCCTCCCAACCCGGCAGGAAAACGGCGGGAAATTCCAGCCCCTTGGCTGCGTGCAAGGTCATGATCGAGACCTTGCTGTCTGCGTCCTGAGAATCGTTGTCCATGATCAGGCTGACATGTTCCAGAAATCCTTGCAGGTTCTCGAAACTCTCCAGCGCCTTGACCAGTTCCTTGAGGTTTTCAAGACGCCCCGGTGCCTCGGGTGTTTTTTCGTTCTGCCAGTGGGCAGTATAGCCGGATTCGTCCAGAATGATCTGCGCCAGTTCGATATGAGAGGTCTCGGGTTCGCCGTATCGGGCCGGTGCCGCCCCGTCATCGATGACCGAATCGTCGTCCAATTCAATCCGTGGCCCGCGCGTCATCGCGTTCCAGCGCGCCAGCCCCTCGAGCAATTGCCGCAAAGCAGCGCCGCCCTTGCCCTTGATCAGCCCCTGATCAACAGCGATCCGGGCCCCATCAACCAGCGACAGGCCGTTTTCCCGCGCGGTCATCTGGATGGTCTGCTGCGCCTTGTCGCCAAGTCCGCGTTTGGGCGTGTTCACGATCCGCTCGAAAGCCAGATCATCCTCGGGGCTGATGACCAGCCGGAAATAGGCCATGGCATCGCGAATCTCCATCCGCTCATAGAATCGCGGACCACCGATGACACGATAGGGCAGACCGATGGTCAGGAACCGATCCTCGAACGCGCGCATCTGGTGTGATGCGCGGACAAGGATGGCGATTTCGTCGAGGTTCACGGGCCGCACGCCACGGGTGCCGCCCTGCATGGCGTCAATTTCCTCGCCGATCCAGCGCGCCTCTTCCTCGCCATCCCAATGGCCGATCAGGCGGACTTTCTCTCCGTCCTGCGCGTCGGTCCAAAGCTCTTTGCCCAGACGCCCCTCATTGCCGCGAATGACGTTCGAGGCCGCCGCCAGAATATGCGGGGTCGAGCGATAGTTCTGTTCTAGTCGCACCACAAAAGCGCCGGGGAAATCCTTTTCGAACCGCAGGATGTTGCCCACCTCGGCCCCGCGCCAGCCATAGATCGACTGATCGTCATCGCCCACGCAGCAGATGTTCTTGTGCGCCCCTGCCAGCAGGCGCAGCCACATATATTGGGCGACGTTGGTGTCCTGATATTCGTCCACAAGGATATAGCGGAACCAGCGCTGGTATTGCTCCAGCACGTCTGTATGGGTCTGAAAGATCGTGACCATGTGCAACAGCAGGTCACCGAAATCCACCGCGTTCAGCTCGCGCAGACGGATTTGGTACTGAGCATAAAGCTCGATACCCTTGTGGTTATAGGCCCCTGCATCCGCGGCGGGCACCTTATCAGGCGTCAGGGCGCGGTTTTTCCAGTCATCAATGATTCCGGCCAGCATCCGCGCGGGCCAGCGTTTGTCGTCGATATTGGCGGCCTGAGTGAGTTGTTTAAGCAGCCGCTTCTGATCATCCGTGTCCAGAATGGTGAAGTTCGACTTCAACCCGACCAATTCCGCATGACGCCGCAACAGCTTGACGCAAATCGAATGGAAGGTGCCAAGCCACGGCATCCCTTCGGCGGGCTGGCCCAGCATCCGGCCCACACGCTCTTTCATTTCGCGCGCGGCCTTGTTGGTGAAGGTCACCGCCAGAATCTCGTTCGGGCGGGCCTTACCGCTGCGCAGCAGGTGAGTGATGCGGGCGGTCAACGCCTTGGTTTTACCTGTCCCCGCCCCCGCAAGCATCAGGACCGGGCCATCAAGCCGTTCGACCGCCTCGCGCTGCGCGGGATTGAGATCGTTCAGATAATCCATCTGACGCGCAGGCATGGCCCGCGCCGACAGCGATGCGCCTTCAAAGGCGTCCATTTCGTCGAAACTGCTCATGGCTGCAAACTACGCCGGAAACGGGGAAAGGGAAAGGGTTTGTTCATGCCTTGTTCCGACTCTGAAAGGTCGCATCCGGTGTCGGCTTTCCACTGACGGCTTGCCGAATCGACGGGCAGGCCCGATCAAATGTCATGGACCTTGGCAACAGATATCCGGGCATAGAAGACCTGAAAAGGCGTGCGCGTCGTCGGGTGCCTCATTTCGTGTGGGAATATCTGGACAGCGGCACTGGCAGCGAAACGGCAAGGGCCAGAAACCGCGCCGCGCTGGATCGGATCGGCTTTGCACCTTCGATCCTGCACGGTGAGTTGGAGTTCAGCACTGCCACCAAGTTTCTGGGGCGAGATTTTGCGCTGCCATTCGGCATCGCGCCGATTGGCATGTGCGGGTTGATCTGGCCGGATGCCGAAAAGTCACTCGCCCGTCAGGCCGCGGCTGCAGGAATTCCGTTTACCCTGTCGAAAGTTGCCAGCCAGAGCCCCGAAGATCTGTCGCAATGTCTGGGTCCTGATGCGTGGTTCCAGCTTTATCCGCCAAGGGACCCCGACATTCGGATGGACGTTCTGAAGCGGGCGCGTGCGGCCGGCTTTTCGACCTTGGTGCTGACAGTGGACGTTCCCGTCGCATCGCGACGCGAGCGTCAGACTCGGTCGGGCCTGACACATCCGCCAGAACTGACGCCGCGCCTGCTGTCGCAGATCGCATTACGTCCGGCCTGGGCGTTTGGGATGGCACGGGCGGGGATGCCGCGGATGCGGACACTGGACAAATACATACAGAACCGGGGGAACCTGCCGCCGACGGCCCATATCGGTTATCTGCTGCGAACCTCTCCGGACATGGACTATGTCCATTGGCTGCGCGATCACTGGGACGGGCCATTCATCGTCAAAGGTGTGATGCGGCCCGAAGATGCCGAGCGGCTGGCCGCAGCAGGCATCAATGCGCTGTGGGTGTCGAATCACGGCGGGCGTCAGTTCGACGGTGCCCCCGCCAGTATCGAGGCTCTTCCCGACATACGCGCCGCGACGAACCTGCCTGTGATATTTGACAGCGGCGTCGAGGGCGGGCTGGACGTTTTGCGTGCATTGGCGCTGGGGGCTGATTTCGTAATGCTGGGGCGGGCGTTCCTGTATGGTCTGGCCGCATTGGGTGAGGCCGGGCCTGCCCATGTGATCGACATACTGAAACAGGACATGATATCAAATATGGGACAGTTGGGCGCGACCACGCTGGCCGATTTACCGCCTGCCATTGACCTCGGATATGCTGCATTGCAGCAACTCCAGACATAAATCTGTTACTGAACGGCGTTTGCGAGCGATAACATGCCGGTTCTACCCAGAACTACAGATGTACGTGCGCGTATTGTCCGCCTATTACCACGGCCAAGCTAGAAAAGACCGGGACCTGCCATGACCGACTTCAAGAAAATCCTGATCGCGAACCGCGGCGAGATCGCCATCCGAGTGATGCGCGCGGCGAACGAGATGGGTAAACAAACCGTTGCTGTCTTTGCCGAGGAGGACAAGCTGGGCCTCCATCGCTTTAAGGCGGATGAGGCGTATCGCATCGGCGAAGGGATGGGGCCGGTTGCCGCCTATCTGTCCATTGACGAGATTATCCGCGTTGCCAAGGAATGCGGCGCGGATGCGATTCATCCCGGTTACGGCCTGCTGTCCGAGAATCCGGACTTTGTGGATGCCTGCGTCAAGAACGGTATCACCTTCATCGGCCCCAAGGCGGAAACCATGCGTGCACTTGGCGACAAAGCCAGCGCGCGGCGTGTTGCCATCGAGGCTGGCGTTCCAGTCATCCCCGCGACCGAGGTTCTGGGCGATGACATGGATGCGATCCGGGCCGAGGCGAAAGAGATTGGCTATCCGCTGATGCTCAAGGCATCCTGGGGCGGCGGCGGACGCGGCATGCGTCCGATCGAATCCGAGGATGAGCTGGAAGAGAAAGTTCTGGAAGGCCGCCGCGAGGCCGAGGCTGCATTCGGCAACGGCGAAGGGTATCTGGAAAAGATGATCACCCGCGCCCGCCACGTCGAGGTGCAGATTCTGGGCGACAAGCATGGCGAGATCTATCACCTGTACGAACGCGACTGCTCGGTCCAGCGCCGCAACCAGAAGGTCGTCGAACGCGCCCCTGCCCCTTACTTAAGCGAGGAACAGCGTGCCGAGATCTGTGAACTTGGCCGCAAGATCTGCGCCCATGTGAACTATGAATGCGCTGGCACCGTCGAATTCCTGATGGATATGGAGACGGGCAAGTTCTACTTCATCGAGGTGAACCCCCGCGTGCAGGTGGAACATACCGTCACCGAAGAGGTCACCGGCATCGACATCGTTCAGGCACAAATCCTGATTGCCGAAGGCAAGACCCTGGCCGAGGCTACGGGTGCGGCCAGCCAGGCTGATGTGCATCTGACCGGTCACGCGCTGCAGACCCGGATCACCACCGAGGACCCGCAGAACAACTTTATCCCCGACTATGGCCGTATCACCGCCTATCGCTCGGCCACTGGCATGGGTATCCGTCTGGATGGCGGCACCGCCTATGCGGGCGGTGTGATCACGCGCTATTACGACTCGCTGCTGACCAAGGTGACCGCCAAGGCGCCGACGCCTCAGGCCGCGATTGCCCGGATGGACCGCGCCCTGCGCGAGTTCCGTATTCGCGGTGTCTCCACCAATATCGACTTTGTCATCAACCTGCTGAAGCACCCGACCTTCCTGTCGAACGAATACACCACCAAGTTCATCGACACGACGCCGGACCTGTTCACCTTCAAGCGTCGCCGCGACCGGGGCACCAAGGTTCTGACCTATATTGCGGATATCACCGTGAACGGGCATCCCGAAACCAAAGACCGCCCGGAACCGCGCGCCGATCTGAAAGAGGCCAAGGCCCCCGCGCCCAAGGCCGAACCGATGATGGGCACGCGCAACCTGTTGGAGCAAAAAGGTCCGCAGGCGGTTGCCGACTGGATGAAGGCGCAGCGGCAGTTGCTGATCACCGACACCACCATGCGTGACGGCCACCAGTCGCTGCTGGCGACCCGGATGCGCTCGATCGACATGATCAAGGTGGCGCCGACCTATGCGGCCAACCTGCCGCAGCTGTTCTCGGTCGAATGCTGGGGCGGTGCGACGTTCGACGTGGCCTACCGCTTCCTGCAGGAATGCCCGTGGCAGCGTCTGCGCGACCTGCGCGAGGCGATGCCGAATCTGATGACCCAAATGCTGCTGCGTGGTGCAAACGGGGTTGGTTACACCAACTATCCCGACAACGTGGTGCAGGAGTTCGTGCGTCAGGCATCCAAGGGGATCGACGTCTTCCGCGTGTTCGACTCGCTGAACTGGGTCGAGAACATGCGCGTCGCCATGGACGCGGTGATCGAGAACGGGAAAGTCTGTGAAGGCACCGTATGCTATACCGGCGACATTCTGGACCCGGACCGTTCCAAGTATGACCTGAAATACTATGTCGGTATGGCGAAAGAGCTGCGCGACGCAGGTGCGCATATTCTGGGCCTGAAGGACATGGCGGGCCTGCTGAAACCGGCCTCGGCCAAAATCCTGATCCGCGCGCTGAAGGAAGAGGTCGGCCTGCCGATCCACTTCCACACGCACGACACTGCCGGTATCGCCAGCGCCACCATTCTGGCCGCTTCCGAGGCGGGCGTGGACGCGGTGGATTGCGCGATGGACAGCTTCTCGGGCAACACGTCTCAGGCAACGCTGGGCACAGTCGTCGAAGCGCTGCGCCATACCGAGCGTGACACCGGGCTGGACATCAAGGCCATCCGCGAGATCAGCGATTACTTCGAGGCCGTTCGCGGCCAGTACGCGGCCTTTGAATCCAGCCTTCAGGCCCCGGCCTCCGAGGTCTATCTGCACGAGATGCCCGGCGGCCAGTTCACCAACCTCAAGGCGCAGGCGCGTTCGCTGGGGCTGGAGGAGCGCTGGCACGAAGTGGCGCAGATGTATGCCGATGTGAACCAGATGTTCGGTGACATCGTGAAGGTGACACCGTCGTCCAAGGTGGTCGGTGACATGGCGCTGATGATGGTCAGCCAGAACATGACCCGCGAACAAGTCGAGGACCCGGCAACAGATGTGGCCTTCCCAGACTCGGTCGTCGACATGATGCGCGGCAATCTGGGCCAGCCTCCGGGCGGGTTCCCGGACACGATCATCAGGAAGGTTCTCAAGGACGAGGCACCGAACACCCAGCGCCCCGGCAAGGACGTGCCCGCGGTCGATCTGGAAGCCACCCGTGCCGACCTGTCGAAGCAGTTGGAAGGCAAGGATGTCGATGACGAGGACCTGAACGGTTATCTGATGTATCCCAAGGTGTTCCTGGATTACATGGGCCGTCACCGGACCTATGGCCCGGTCCGCACCCTGCCCACGCGCACCTTCTTCTACGGCATGGAGCCGGGCGAAGAGATCACCGCCGAGATCGATCCGGGCAAGACGCTGGAAATCCGTTGTCAGGCCATCGGCGAGACCGATGAAAAGGGCGAGGTCAAAGTGTTCTTTGAACTCAACGGCCAGCCCCGCGTCATCCGGGTGCCGAATCGTCTGGTGACCTCATCCACGCAAGCCCGGCCCAAGGCCGAGGCCGGCAACGCCAACCACATCGGCGCACCGATGCCGGGGGTCGTGGCGACCGTCGCAGTGACCGCCGGGCAAGAGATCAAGGAAGGCGACATGCTGCTGACCATCGAAGCAATGAAAATGGAAACCGGCATCCACGCCGAGCGTGACGCGGTGGTCAAGGCCGTCCACGTCCAGCCCGGCGGACAGATCGACGCAAAAGACCTGCTCGTCGAACTGGAATAATTTGGGCGGCGCAAGCCGCCTACAATCAACAAAATCGCAAAACGCCGCCGGCACTCAATCCGGCGGCGTTTTTTGTTTGGACTTATTCGGAAAGCATGTCGTTAAGCGCCGAAACTGCTTCATCGGAAAGCTCCTGATCACCGGTCAGATCTGCAAGCGCCTCTTCGCTGGTTTCTGATGCGGTATCTACCGCATCCTGCGCTTCGGCCACTTCGGATTCGGCATCCTCCACCGACTTTTGTGCGTCACTGACTGCATCGTTATAGTCGTCCACCGAGTCGAACTGGTCGGCAATTTCGTCATCCGTAAGCCCTTCGAGAGCGTCCAGTTCGCTTTGGGCTTCAGCGAGGCTGTCGAGGGATTCGGCAAGGTCGTCTTCGGCAATGCCAAGTTCCGCTAGCGAGTCACGATAGTCGACCATGGAACCAACCCGGCTGTTGGGGGCTGCATTCGCAAAAGCCTGCGCGCTGGCGTGCGCGGCATTCAGCCCTTTGAGTTCCGAGGCTATCTTGCCCTGAGACTTCGTCACTGTGTCAGATTTTACAGCAGCCTTCGATCTGGAAGTGCGATCTTTTGATTTGCCATTGAATAAACCAGAGATTTTGTCTCCCAGGCGATCCGCACTGGCGGCCAGTCCGCGTTCGCTACTCTTCGATTTTCCTTTGCCCAGTCCGAGCCCGGCAAATACGCCCTTGCCGTTGTTGGACTTACCAGAGCTTTTGCCTAAACCGAGACCGGAAAACACTCCCTTACCGCCAGAGGATTTACCGGAGCCTTTACCAAAACCGGCCTCTGCGCTTTTGCCTTTGCCGCCGCCATTACCGCCTTTTCCAGCACCGTTGCCGCCCTTGCCACTGGCACCATCACCGCCTTTGCCGTTGCCACCGCCGTTACCGTTGCCGCCGCCGTTACCGTTGCCACCGCCGTTACCACCCCCATTGCCGCCGCCGTTGCCATCCTTGGCATAGGCAACGTCCGGCGCAACAAACCCGGCTGCAAAACCAAAAACCCCCGCGAACATCAGCGAGGTCATCGCAATTCGAAGCACCGAACCCGTTTTCATAAAGCCTCCAACATCCATCAGTTCCAACCAAGCTCATCGCAACAGTAACAATAAGAGTGGGGTTAAAAAAACAATACCATTATCATTACTCATTATTATGGCGAAATTGTGCTGCTCTACAGATGCCCACCGCCTGCGCGTCTGCTTGTGACGGGATTGAGAAAACTGCTGTCTGCCCGCGCGTCATCCTCGGACACGGGAAATTTTTTTCGTTTCGTGCGTTTTTCCCCTTGCAGCTTTACGCCAGAATTTATACTTCACGCCTCACTCAACGGTGCGGGCGTAGCTCAGGGGTAGAGCATAACCTTGCCAAGGTTAGGGTCGGGCGTTCGAATCGCCTCGCCCGCTCCAATGAGAGACCGAAAGGTCGCTAAAAGTATCTGATGCGGGCGTAGCTCAGGGGTAGAGCATAACCTTGCCAAGGTTAGGGTCGGGCGTTCGAATCGCCTCGCCCGCTCCAGATACCAAACTCTCCGAACATGCTGGTTCTTTGCCGGGCGTTGCGCCATTGTGGCCTGAAACGCAATCGCTACGGAGATGCGCCCATGCCCGAGTATGAAATTCGTGCTTTGACGCCGGACGAACTTCAAACGGCCGTCGACTGGGCGGGGCACGAAGGATGGAATCCCGGACTGCATGACGCTGTATGCTTTCACAGCTCAGATCCGGAAGGGTTCAAAGGCGGTTTTCTGGATGGCCGGATGATCGCATCCGCTTCGGCCGTGAATTACGACGACGCCTATTCGTTTCTGGGCTTTTACATCGTCCGACCCGAATTTCGCGGGTCTGGTTACGGGCTTCAGGTGGCCGAAGCGGTCAAAGCTCATTGCCAGGATCGCAATATGGGTATGGATGGTGTTGTCGAGCAGCAGGACAACTATCGCAAATTCGGGTTCACCCTGGCCTATGACAATTATCGGTTTTCCGGTACGGCCCGCAGCATCCTGAAGGGGCTGGGTCAGACCGGTAATAACAACATTACCCCCTTGAGCACCCTGACAGATGAGGTGCGGACCTATGACCGGCACCTGTTCCCTGCCCCGCGCGATACGTTCCTGCATGGCTGGCTGGACGCGCCAACCCACACCTCTCGGGTATTTCAGGAAAATGGGCGGATAAGGGGCTATGCGACGCTGCGGCGATGCCTGAGCGGATTTAAGGTTGGACCGTTGTTTGCGGACAATACGGATATTGCGCAGGCCCTTCTGGCCTCGCTTTTGGCAACGCTTCCAGCCGATCAGCTGGACTGCGACGTGTTCATCGATATGCCGAACCCCAACGCCGGTGCAATGGAACTGGCCCATAACCTTGGCCTGACCAAGGTGTTCGAGACCGGGCGCATGTATTCCAGCCACGCACCGGATATCGATCTGGATCGGATTTACGGAATCACGACTTTCGAACTGGGTTGAGACTCAGAACGCCTTGAAGGTCATCGTGGTCAGTGACCGTTCGATATTCGGGATCACCAGCAGGTGTTCGTTGATGTAATGGCCCACATCCTCGGTCTCGGGGATGTAGAGTTTCAGCAGCAGATCATACTCACCACTGGTCGAATACAGTTCCGAGTGGATTTCGCGCAGGGCGATTTCTTCGGCCACTTTGTAGGTCGTGCCGGGTTTGCAGCGAATCTGGATAAAAACGCAGGTGCTCATGCCAAGGGCCTTGTTGTTTGATTTGCGGTCAGGCTGACATGACGGCAGGGCGCGTGCAATCCCCTGATTTCATCGCAACACATCGCCGCGTGGGGACCAAGCGGGCTGGATATCTTTTGCGATCCGCGTCTATAAGCACGCCTGTAGCAAAAGGAATTCGCCCATGCGCAGCGCCACGATCAGCCGCCAGACCGCCGAGACCGAGATCACGGTCGAAATCAATCTCGACGGGACCGGTGCCTATGACAACCAGACGGGTGTCGGGTTCTTCGATCACATGCTGGATCAGCTGGCGCGCCATTCGCTGATCGACATGACGATCCGCGCCAAGGGCGATTATCACATCGACGACCACCACACGGTCGAAGACACCGGCATCGCGCTGGGTCAGGCCCTGACGCAGGCCCTGGGCGACAAGAAAGGTATCCGCCGCTATGGCGAGTGTCACCTGCCCATGGATGACGCTCAGGTGCGGTGTGCGCTGGATTTGTCTGCCCGCCCGTTTCTGATCTGGAACGTGGACCTGCCAACGCAAAAGATTGGTACCTTCGACACCGAACTGGTGCGCGAATTCTTTCAGGCGCTCAGCACCCATGGCGGCATCACGCTGCATATCGACCAGTTGCACGGCTTCAACAGCCACCACATCGCCGAGGCGGTCTTCAAGGCCGTTGCCCGCGCATTGCGTCTGGCGGTAGAAACCGACCCCCGCAAAGCGGATGCGATCCCATCGACCAAGGGCGCGCTATAGATGCTGACGGCCATCATCGACTACGAAAGCGGCAATCTGCATTCGGCCGAAAAGGCGTTTCAGCGCATGGCGCGCGAACTGAATGCCGGTGAGGTTGTGGTCACGTCGGACGCTGAGGTGGTTGCACGTGCGGACAGGCTGGTTCTGCCCGGCGACGGGGCTTTTCCCGCCTGTGCCGCCGAGCTGCGTGGCCATAAAGGCATCCACGACGCAATGGTCGAGGCGGTCGAACAGAAAGGCCGTCCCTTTCTGGGCATCTGCGTTGGAATGCAGTTGATGGCTGCAAAGGGCCACGAATACAGCGAAACCGATGGATTGGGCTGGATCGCCGGAGACGTGGTGCGGATTGAACCTTCGGACGATGGCCTGAAAGTGCCCCATATGGGCTGGAACGATCTGGTGATCGAGCACGAACACCCAATTTTTGACGGCGTGAAAAGCGGCGATCACACCTATTTCGTGCATTCCTACCACTTCCGCGTCAACGATCCGGCCCAGCGACTGGCCCACGTGGATTATGGTGGGGATGTCACGGCCGTTGTCGGCCGCGACACGATGGTCGGGATGCAGTTCCACCCCGAGAAAAGTCAGGATGTGGGTCTGCGGATGATCGGAAATTTCCTGAACTGGAAACCGTGAAACCGCAGGTCGGATCGCCCGTTACTCGATTCGCGACCAGACCTGACCGCGACAGATCAGGCCACCAGCGACGCAGCCTTTGACCGTCAGTGAATTGCCGTCGAGAGACATTTTCGAGTTATAGGTCTTGTCCGAATCCGGTGCCCAGATTTTGCCATCCGCATAGGCACCGTTCCCTTCGGGGATCATGTCCCAAATGATGTTCTTGCCAAGATGCTCATAATCGAGCGATTCATTCCCTTCTGCATCGAAGGCGTTGTCGATCGTCCCGCAAATTGCGCTGCCGCAAGGCCCGATGGATACGTGCAGATAGCCACCCGTGTCGCCCGGCTGGGTTTTCCACAGACCGTCAACCGGATCATCCGCCAGAGCCGCCGTGGCAAATACCGAACAGATCGCGGCAACTGCAAATGTCATCTTCTTCATGAAAACTCTCCCAATTTTGGCTCCAGTCTGACCGGAGGCGAAGAATCGAGCAAGCCTGACTTTGGGTCGCGTTGCATCCCCTGCCCCAGCCGTGCCATATCCCCCGCGAATATCAGCAAAAGGCCGCCAGACCATGATCCTTTATCCTGCTATCGACCTCAAAGACGGTCAGGCCGTGCGCCTGCTGCGCGGCGAGATGGACAAGGCCACCGTGTTCAACGAGGACCCGGCCGCTCAGGCCCGCGCCTTTGTCGAGGCCGGATGCGAGTGGCTGCATCTGGTGGATCTGAACGGCGCCTTTGCCGGTGAGCCAGTCAATGCCGCACCGGTCGAAGCCATCCTGAAGGCTTGTGATGTACCTGCGCAGCTGGGCGGTGGCATTCGCGACATGGCGACGATTGAGACCTGGATCGAAAAGGGCCTTGCCCGCGTTATTCTGGGTACGGTCGCAGTGGAAAACCCCGATCTGGTGCGTGAAGCCGCCAAAGCCTTCCCCGGCAAGGTCGCTGTGGGCATTGATGCCCGGAACGGACTGGTTGCCACAAAGGGTTGGGCCGAAGAGACCGACGTTAAGGTGACCGATCTGGCGCGCAGTTTCGAGGACGCGGGCGTTGCCGCCATCATCTACACCGACATCAATCGTGATGGCGCGATGCAGGGTCCGAATATCGAAGCAACTGCTGATCTGGCCCGCGCCGTGTCAATTCCGGTGATCGCGTCAGGCGGCGTTAGCTCTCTGGATGATCTGATTGCCCTGCGCGATTGTGGAGTCGCCTTGAACGGCGCGATTTCCGGTCGAGCGCTATACGACGGAGCAATCGACCTGAAAGAGGCCTTGTCAGCGCTGAAAAGCCAAGCCTGATCTGAACGTCAACAAACAAGAACTGCTACTTCATTTTCCAAGGATTTTTCAAAGGCTTTCCGCCTTTGTAAGGTTGCAGTTCTTTGTTGCCGGTGCGTACGAATTGCCAGCAATCGCTGCCACTTCCCCAGTTCTCGCACCATTGATCGCCGTCAACAAACCATTCAGCCTCGTACTTGTCGCCTCCAAAGTTGCCGGCAATTTTTCCCTTTTTGCGACCTTTTCCATAGGCCTGAGCCCATTGGGTTTTACCATCGTTGTTTGAAATTCCGTAAAGTGTTGAACCCGGAATAGTCGCCAACAGCTCTTTTTGCGTCATGAAATTCTGCGCTTGCGCAGCGCCAGCAACGGTCACAAAAAATGCGCCTGCAATCCAAATCGTTTTCAATGAAGGTTTCATTGATAGCCCCTCTCAAAACATAATTGAAATGCCCGGAATTTAGCATAATCCGGGCAATCAAACAAATTTCGGAGGAGAAGATGTGCCAGCGGCCAATGCATCTGGCACATTCGTTTGATTATTGCGCCGCCACCGAAGTCAGCTTGGCTAGCGCGCCGCGCATCTTTTCGATGACCGGTGACTTCTCGACCTCATCAAACTCGTCCATGGTTTCCTTGGGGTCCTCGTAGGCCAACCAAACCTGACCGTTGGCGTCTTCATAGACCTGCACCTTGAGGGGCAGGAACAGACCAGCGCGCGGGTCAATCTGCATGGCGGGCGTACCCAAAGCCGGGTTGCCGAAGATCAGAACCTGATTAGCAGGAATGGACATGCCAACCTTTTCGGCACCTGCCGCGTGGTCGACACGCGCGAAAACCGTTGCACCGGCGTTGCCTACTGCGGCCTCCAGCGCATCCATTGCCTCGGGCACAGATTTGGCCGTGTTTATCTTGATGATATCGTCCGCCATTGCTGCGACGGTCCCTCCCAGAATGAACGCGGTTGTCAGAAATAGTTTGCGCATCGCAATATTCTCCTGATGAATTTGCCGATAGTTTTCACAGCTTTGACCGATGTGACAATCACAAGTCTGGCATCGGCAAGGCTTTGCCGTTAGGAGTGCCGCAACAAAGGATACCCCATGCTGAAAACCCGCATCATTCCCTGTCTGGATGTCGCTGACGGCCGAGTCGTCAAAGGTGTGAACTTTGTAGGCTTGCGCGACGCGGGCGATCCGGTGGAATCGGCCAAGGCGTATGACGAGGCAGGCGCGGATGAGATTTGTTTTCTCGACATCCATGCCACGCATGAAAATCGCGGCACGATGTTTGACGTGGTGCGTCGGACGGCCGAACAGTGTTTTGTTCCGCTGACCGTTGGCGGTGGCGTGCGAACGCGCGAGGATGTGCGTGCCCTGCTGCTGGCAGGCGCGGACAAGGTCAGCTTCAACTCGGCAGCAGTCGCCAATCCGGACGTGGTGGCCGAAGCGGCCGGTCAGTTCGGCAGCCAGTGCATTGTGGTTGCCATCGACGCCAAGACCGTCAGCCCCGGCAAGTGGGAAATCTTTACCCATGGTGGGCGCAGGTCGACCGGCATCGACGCGGTCGAGTTTGCCAGAACCGTCGTCGCCAAAGGGGCTGGCGAAATCCTGCTGACTTCGATGGACAGGGACGGCACCAAGGCCGGGTTCAACCTGCCACTGACACGCGCCATTTCGGATGCGGTTGACGTGCCGGTGATTGCCTCGGGTGGGGTTGGAAATCTGGACCATCTTGTCGATGGCGTAACAAAAGGCGGCGCAAGCGCGGTACTGGCCGCGTCGATCTTTCATTTTGGCGAATACACCATTCAGGAAGCCAAGGAACATATGGCCGCCGCCGGAATCCCCATGAGGCTGACATGAGCATCCTGCACGATCTTGCGACAACTATCGAAGACCGCAAAGGGGCCGATCCCGACTCAAGCTGGACCGCCAAGCTGCTGGCCAAAGGCCCCGAGAAATGCGCCGAGAAGTTCGGCGAGGAGGCGGTGGAAGCCATAATCGAAGCGGTAAAGGGTGACACGGCCGGATTAACCTCTGAGGCAGCGGATGTGCTTTACCATCTGCTGGTCATGCTGGCCGCACGTGACGTGCCACTGGATGCCGTGTTGCAAGAACTCGCTCAACGTCAGGGCATCAGCGGCATCGCGGAGAAGGCAGCCCGAAAGGGCGATTGAATCCCCGATGGCAGGCCGTTAACCTTTATGGCCACCGGGCACGTTGATCCGGGGCGCGAACAATCGGGAATACTTGGATGATCGGTAAATTTACTTTTGCTGTGATGGCGCTTGCGCTGGTGCTTGTCAGCGGCTGCACGGGAAAGCCAGAAGTTGATCAACGCGACATCTACGGGCTTGCGCAAGAGTTGCAGCAACTGGGCCCTGAAGTGGACCCGAAAGAGGCTGAGCGCGCCGCTCGGATCGCCTATGACTATGCTCTGCAATTGCGCGAGGAGTATCAGGTCACCGATTCACCGCTTGTGCATAACGCCAAAGTCAATAACGGGTTCCGCGATCGTGGCCTGTGCTGGCACTGGGCGGAAGACATCGAAAGACGCCTCAATCAGGAACAGTTCCGCACATTGCAGATGCACCGCGCCATCTCCGACCCTGAAAACCCGTTTCGGATCGACCACAGCACCGCAATCATCAGCAAGCGTGGCGATGACATGTATGATGGCGTCGTACTGGACGGGTGGCGGAACGGCGGAGCCCTGTATTGGGCGCCGACACGGGAGGATACGCGGTATAACTGGGCGCCCCGCATAGAGGTTCTCAGAAACAAAGAGCAGAAACTGCTAAAACAGCGGGCATCCCTGACAACGGGCTGACCCGGTTACGGTCAGAGTTTCGATGAGATGATGCCGGTGGCGAATCCACCCATGCGCAGCTCTCCGAACAGGCGCTGATATTCGATCTTAGGGCAGCGGTTCATCACCACGTCAACGCCCCGCGCCTGCGCCTTGGCGCCTGCATCCGCGTGCTCGACTCCAATCTGCATCCAGATCGTGCGCAGGGCCGGAAACCCTTCAAGCGCCTCGTCCACGATGGGCGGAACCGCTTCTGAGCGGCGGAAAATATCGACCATATCCACCGGCTCGGTGATTTCGGACAACGTGGCCCGCACTGTTTCCCCAAACAGCTGTTTCCCCGCATGGCCGGGGTTGACCGGTATGACCCGAAATCCCTTAAGCCCAAGGTATCGTGCCACGTAGTAACTGGGACGCACCGGGTTCATGGAAACGCCAACAACAGCGACCACTTTGGTGCGCTGCAATACGGTCTTGAGAAAGGTATCGGAATAGTCGGACATGTCGGCACCCTACCCGCCCGAAGGGCAAGAAAAAAGCGCCCAGGAATATCCTGGGCGCCAGTTATGGAACGAGGGACAGTGAAATGACCCGCGGCAGTTCCGTTCCGCGGTCACTGTGACATTTAGGCATAAGTTTCGAAAAAAGAAGAGGGGTCGAGTAAAAATGTGATGACAAATCACAATTGGCGGAAATCAGCCGGTTATTTATAAAGAACGCGCGGCCAGTTTCCTTCGGCCGAACGGATATTTCCTTCGACATCCCGGCTCCACAGCCTTTCGATCTGCTGCGAGTGAACCAGATACAGCCTGTCATCCACTATCTGCCAGGCATTCGGATCCGTACTGGTCAGATACCCGCGCGCAACGGCATAGGCACAATACCCACCGAACTGCGGCGCAAAGGCTCTTGGGTTTGCCTCGAACACTTCGCGGTTTTGCTGTGACGCAAAATGCCAGGTCGCCCCCTTCCACATCACGGCAATTTCCGGCGCGCCGCGAACGGGTGTGCCGGCCTGAAAGTAGGATACCGTATCGTATCCATGAATCGCCGCACCGCCATCTGTGAAATACATCGGCGACTCGGCTCGGGCAACGTGGGGAACAAGGGTGGCCGTCATACCGGCCAGCAGGGAACGTCTTGAGATCATCGTATTACGGGTACAGTTACTTGGAGACCCGTAAAATGCAGCTTTTTGGCAGATTTATAAACCCCGTTGACAGGGAAGTGATTGGACCGTGTGCACCGGCGGTTTAATCGAAGATATCCTCGATCGTGTCCCATGCCTCGTCCACGAAACGAGAGAACATGCTTTTGCGCGGCTTTTTCTTTTTCTGCTTCGGCTTGGCATAGCCCCGACCGGCAGAAACGCTGTGCTCTGCTTTCTTGGTGGTTTTGGATTTCGGCAGCATTTTCAGATTATGCAGCGGAGCGCCACAGCTGGAACAACTCAGTTCATGCCGCTCGCGGCCACGCAGAACCAGCGCCGCGCGGCTGCCGCAATAACAGCAGGTTACGATCTTGGACGGGCCTGAAATGGTCGCCTCCTGTCACTTGTGCCTTGAGGCATATAAGGCGATCGCCGCCGCGTTTGAGACGTTGAGCGAACCAAACCCGCCCGCTGCGTCAATTTTCACCAGTTGATCAACGGTTTCCTTGGTCTTTTGCCGCAAACCCGGCCCTTCGGCCCCAAGAACCAGAGCGACCGGACTGTCGCGCCTGCCATCAACTGCAGCTTCGATGGTCTGTTCCGCCTCGCCGTCCAGACCCAGCACGAGAAACCCCATGCCCTGAAGCTCAACGATAGTGTCGGCAAGGTTGCGAACACGCAGGTAAGGTTGCCGCTCCAGCGCGCCGCTGGCCGTCTTGGCAAGCGCCCCGGTCTCGGGCGCCGAATGATGCCGCGTTCCGATCACGGCGCTGGCCCCAAGTACCTCGGCCGAGCGCAGAATCGCACCGACATTATGAGGGTCGGTCACGCGATCCAGAAGAATTACACGCGGATGCTCGCGCCCGATACAGTTTTCGGCTAGCCCACCCCAATCGAGCGGCCTGACTTCAAGTGCGGCCCCCTGATGCACCGAACCCGGATCAATCGGAGCCGTGAATTTGCGCGGATCAACAACCTCGGGATCGATTCCGGCGAAATCAATGGCTTCATCCAGTTTCCCCTTGGCGTTAAGCGTCACGATCAGCCGGATTTTCTGCCGCTTTGGGTTCATCAATGCGTCACGAACGGCATGCAGGCCAAACAGCCAGACCGTCTCGGCTGCTGCCGCCTTGCGCGCCTGTTCTTTTTCCACGACCCATTTGGGTTTTTTCATCTGTACCGGCCTCCGGGCCCTGGAATGAGTTTCATGCGCCAAAGCGGAATTTTCCTGTTGACGCTCCTTTGGCGCGCTAGTAATCACGCCTCCACGTCAGGTGCAACGCCTGACAGTGGGCGACAGGCCGCAAGGTGTGGCAGGGGACTGTAACTCCCTCGCGGAGACGCACGCCTGGTTCGATTCCAGGGTCGCCCACCACTTTCTACCCCATGAACCTGAGCTTTCTCAATTGCCACCAATAGTGACTTAATTTCAATAGGTCACGATCAACCAGAGTGGCAAAGACCTCAAGGTTGAGCTCTAATCTGAGAATTTTGCGGGTGTTTTCGGCGAAAGTCTCAGCGCGTCAGTTTTGCGTGAGATCTTGAGACCTATCGGTGGTTTCGAGTCTGTTGAAACCCAAGAAACTTAAGCTGTTTTTCCCAGTGCAACGGTAACTCAGGAAGGTCGCGAAGAACCTTCGCCGTTAGATGCGCTGGTTAGCGACCTTCCGGGATGACCGAGACGAAAGACACCCTGCCCGAGCTTTGATGTTCGGGGCTGCAGGCCTTTTGACGCCAGCGGTCATGCAATATATCTTCAATGTTCCTGAGCGACAGAGGAAACCGGATATACATCATCACGGTCTAGCGGATTACTTTTGGTTACGTTCTAAAGTAGCGAAATGGGCTGCGTTTGGTGATGAAACGACGCTACGCAACTGCCCTGCCGCTCTCAAGCACCATCGCTCTGACAGTGCCCCCTAGAGAGATCTTGCCACCAACTCTTTCATCACCTCGTTCGCTCCGCCATAAATCTTCTGGATTCGTGCGTCAGTGTACATCTGAGCGATCGGATATTCCGTCATATAACCATAGCCGCCGTGCAGCTGCAGGCATTCGTCGATCACATCGCACTGCATCTGACTGCACCACCATTTCAACATGGCAGCCGTCGCGACATCGAGTTCCCCGCGCGCGTGCTTTTCGACGCAATCATCGATAAATACGCGGGCGATATGGGCGATGGTCTTGGCCTCGGCAAGCTTGAAGCGTGTGTTTTGCAGATCAAAAAGAGTACCACCAAAGGCTTCGCGCCCTTGCGTGTATTCAACGGTGCCCTCTACCGCACGCTCCATCACGGCAACAGCCTTGAGACCAAGAACAAGGCGCTCTTGTGGCAATTGCTGCATCAACTGGTAGAAGCCCTGTCCTTCGACGCCCCCGAGCAAATTGTCCGGGCTGACCTGAACATCGTCAAAGAACAACTCCGACGTGTCCGAGCTTTTCTGGCCGATCTTGTTGAGGTTGCGCCCACGCCGAAACCCTTCGGCGCCCTCTGTTTCAACCACCAGAAGCGAGATACCTTTTGAGCGCGCATTTGGATCGGTCTTGCAAACGACAATAATCAGATCGGCCAGCTGCCCATTGGTAATGAACATTTTGGATCCATTCAGACGATAGGCATTGCCTTCCAGCCTGGCCGTCGTCCGCACGCTTTGCAGATCCGATCCTGCTCCGGGTTCAGTCATGGCAATGGCGGCAACCATCTCGCCACTCGACATTTTCGGCAGCCAGCGGCATTTCTGCTCTTCGGTGCCATAGTTCAGGATGTAATGCGCGCTGATCTGGGAATGCACGCTGTTGGAAAAACCCGACACGCCGGTGGCGCGGAACTGTTCCGTGATCAGAACGGCCTCATGAAAAAACGATGCACCCGCACCGCCGTATTCCTCCGGGACCGACGCGCAAAGGATGCCTGCCGCGCCCGCCTTGCGCCAGAAGTCGCGATCCACGTGACCCTGCTCTTGCCAGCGGGCCTCGTTCGGGACCATCTCCGCGGCATAGAAACGGGCGGCGTGATCGCTGAGAATATCCAGCTCTTCGGTCATCCAGCTAGGGCGTTGGGGCATGATTGGTCCTTTCAGGAATTCAGGAGCGGCGTTCGAGGATAGAGCAGTAGTTGGCCACAGCGGCCCCGCCCATATTGAAGATGCCACCAAGTTTCGGGTCCGCAGCGGCCAGTCCGGCAGGGTCTCCGGCCAGCTGCATGGCCGCAAGGACATGCATTGAGACACCGGTGGCCCCGATGGGGTGCCCCTTGGATTTGAGCCCCCCGGACAGGTTGACCGGCAGACGACCTCCTGGGTGGGTAACGCCTCCTTCAAGAAGCGTCGCACCTTTACCGGCCTCGGCCAGCCCCATTGCTTCGTAATGGATCAACTCGGCCACGGTGAAGCAGTCGTGGGTTTCAACAAAGTCGAGATCATCCAGCGTGAGCCCCGCCTGATCCAGAGCATGGACCCATGCCAGAGCACACCCCTGGAACCGCGTCATGTCGCGGCCCGCCATGGGCAAGGCGTCATTCACCTGTGCCATGGCCCGGAACCGAATATCAGGCGCGACAGGCGTCCCCATGGCGGGCGAAGTCATAACCAGCGCCGCCGCACCGTCGCTCACCATGGAGCAATCCGTGCGCTTCAACGGTTTTGCAACATAGGGGTTGCTGTTCGTGGCCGTGTTGCAAAAATCAAAGCCCAAATCCTTGCGCATGTGCGCCAAAGGATTGTGCACCCCGTTGGCATGGTTCTTGGCGGCAATCAGGGCTAGTGCCCGGGATTGATCACCATGTTCGGCAAAGTAGCTCTGTGTAATCGTGCCGAAATGCCCCGCGAAACTGTCCTGCGGTCCGGCCTCGGTTGCGACATGACTGGCCGATATCAGCGCCTTGCGAATATCTTCACCAGCGGCCGCCGTCATTTTTTCCACGCCAATCACCAGAACAGCCCGTGACTGTCCCGACGCAATGGCCCGCGCCCCCAGATGCACAGCCGCCGACCCACTGGCACAGGCATTTTCAACCCGGATCGCGGGTTTGAACCGCAGTTCTGGCACGGAGGAAATCGGCAGGGAGGCCGGAAAGCCTTGCGGGTCCATGCCAGAGTTAAAGTTGCTGACGATCACCTCGTCAATTGCCTCGGGTGCAATCGCGGCATGGACAATCGCGGCACCCGCAACCTCCGCAATCAGATTCTCCATGGATCGCCCGTCCAGACGCCCGAAGGACGTGTGGGCCCAGCCTGCGAGACGCACTTCCATAGTTCAGGCCCCTTTCCGTCCGACAATTGTGATCGAAGCCACATTCTGATGCGGGAAGCCGCCCAGATTATGGGTCATGCCGAACACCGGATCCTGCTGGCACTGACGATCTCCGGCGCGGCCCTGCAACTGCAGATACATCTCATAGACCATGCGAATGCCTGACGCGCCGATCGGATGGCCAAAGCACTTGAGACCACCATCGATCTGGCAGGGCACCTTGCCATCGGCATCAAAGAAACCATCCATGATATCGTTCACCGCGCGCCCTTCTTCCGAGATGAAGAGGTCTTCCATGGTCACCAGTTCGGTCACGGAAAAGCAGTCATGAACTTCGAACAGGCTGACCTCGTCGCGTGGATTGGTGATTCCCGCCTCGGCATAGGCGCGTTTGGCGGCCTGACGGGTGGTCACCAGATGACTGCCGTCCCAGTCATTGAACTGGGCTTCCGCCCCCGAAGACACCGCCAGTTGCAGCGCCTTGATGGTTACAAGGTCGGATTTGCCTAGCGATCTGGCGATCTCGGGCGTCGTTACGATGGCGCAGGCGGCCCCGTCACTGACGCCGCAGCAATCAAACAGACCCAGCGGCTCGGCCACCATTGGCGCGTTCAAAACCGCCTCTTCCGTGATTTCCTTGCGCAAGTGCGCCTTGGGGTTCTTGACCCCATTGGCGTGGCTCTTGACCGACACATGCGCCATGGCGCGCTTGAGATCGGACATACCCACGCCATGTTTGGCGGAATAGGCACTGGCCAGTTGCGCAAATGCACCCGGACCCGACAGGCTGGGCCAGTACAGATCATTGACCGAGCCGCGTCCGCGTTGCGGCAAACCGCCATATCCGGTGTCCTTCAGTTTTTCGACACCCACGGCCAGCGCAATGTCGCAAGCGCCCGAGGCCACGGCATAGGTCGCCCCGCGCAGCGCTTCGGTCCCGCTGGCGCAGAAATTTTCGACGCGCGAGATCGGGATATAGGGCAACCGCAGGGTCGTGCCCAAGGGGATAGCCCCCTTGCCCAGATGCTGCTCATCAATGCCCGTGCCTAACCATGCGGCCCCGATCTCGGATTTCTCGATGCCCGCATCTTCCAATGCCTCGGTAAAGGCCTCGACGATGAGGTCTTCGGCATTGTCCATCCAGCGTTCGCCAAACCGCGAGCATCCCATGCCCAGAATGGCGACCTTGTCCTTGATCCCTGTTGCCATGATGCAATCCCTATTTGGCGTGAAACACGAACCGGCCACTCAGGCCGGAGCCGCCTTCCAGAAGTAACGACGAAACCCGCGCTGATGGTCATAATCCTTGACCCTGAACACCATGCGCATCGGCAGGCCAACACGCAGGTCCGTGTTAGGTGTGATATCGGTCATGTCGCTCATCAAGCGACCGCCGCCCTCGAACTGGACCATGCCGTAGTAGTTTGGCGGGTTTGGTGAAAAGGTCAGCGCATCGCCGGTGAATGAATTCAGCACCGCAGGTTTGTCCGCAAAAGGCTCGTCTACCTGACTGTCCGTGGCACCGCAGTCGGGGTTGGCACAGATACGGGCCTTGGGGAACTGATTGGTGCCGCACTCCTTACAGCGCCCACCGATCATGCCCTGTGTCATATCCTTGTTGCGATAATGCGTGGTCAGGCCCGTGTTTTTATCGACCTCGGCCCGAATGCCCTGATCCATGTCGATCAGGCGATTGAAAGCGAGAAACTTGTGATAGTTTTTTTCCGGCTTGCCCCGATCCAGCCAGCCGGAAATGCCGCGCGCTTCACGGTCTGCCGAGATGGCATCGGTCACCTGAAAGATCAGAGCGTCGCAGCCCTGACCAAAACCCACCACCAACAGAATGTCGCCTGAACTGGCGGCTTCCAATGCGCGTGAGAGCAAAACCAGCGGATGCGCCACCCCCGCATCGCCACACTGCATCTGCAAGGTGTCGGCCAGCGCGTCCGGGGACAGTCCCAGTTTTCGCACAACGGCCGCGCCGACCCGTGCCGACGGCAACGGGCAGCAAAACGTGGTGATATCCGATGCATGCAAACCCGTTTGCTCCAGAGCCTGCCTGACAGCGGCGGGCAAAATCCCGAGGTATCCCTCATCCCTGACCCAGCGTTCCTCCCAAGTATAGTCGAACGTGCCGTCCTCTCCCCGGAAATGGTCAACCATGTCCACGCTGTGCGAAGCCCCGCCCAGATACCGCGCAATCCCGTCACCCTGATCCAGCAACAATGCCGCCGCCGCATCCCCTGTGGTCAGTTCCAACGGGTGTCCGGCTTGAGTTTTGCGCTTTTCCGAACCAATGACCAAAACCCGTGCGCCCATCTGCAATCCGACCATAAGGGCCGATGTGCCCGCACGTTGCGACGCCGCAAGGTCCAGCGTCATCAAATCACGCCCCAGAGACAAGGCATCGCTGACGACCCCGGCATTCTGGCGGTCCCGAAAAGGAAAGCTCGTTGATGCGAGGGCCAGCGCCGTAATTCCGTCGCGCGCCGTACCAGCAAGGCAATCACGCCCCGCCTCGACAGCCATAGTGACCGTGTCCTCGTCCCAGTTGGCCACGCTGCGCTCGCCCTTGGCCAACGCCTGCAATGACGGCGAGAACCAGCTATGTGCCCCGGCGATCACCTCGCGCGACAAACGCGACTGCGGCACATATCCCCCGAACCGGTGTATGCCTACCACTGCCATTTCCTCCCCTTTTCGCGCCATCCCGAGACCTGACCCGAAGATTCCGATTGATAATACCGAGAATCCAAGTAGGGTCTAGCGTATATTCGAACAATAGCCGAATAACTGAACACAACAATACTCGAGGTAATGATGCCATCACAGGATTTGCTGGCCGGAAAAGTGGCCCTGATCACCGGAGCAGGCCGAGGCGTTGGGCGCGAGATCGCGCTGCTGATGGCAAAATGCGGCGCCAAAGTGCTGGTTAACGATCTGGGCGGCAGCCCACAGGGCGAAGATGCGGACATGTCCCCTGCGAATGAGGTGGTCAGGGAAATCAGGGCTGCTGGTGGCGAAGCTGCGGCCAACTTTCATTCGGTCACTTCGTTCAGCGCTGCCGCGGAAATGGTGGAACAGGCGCAGGATGAACTGGGGGGACTGCATATTGTGGTCAACAACGCCGGTATCCTGCGTGACAAGATTTTCCACAAGATGACCGAAGACGACTGGGACATGGTGGTAGATGTCCACCTGAAAGGGTCATTCAACGTCGCCCGCCATGCGGCGACCGTATTTCGCAAACAGGAATCGGGCCGCATGATCCACATGACCTCGACCAGCGGGCTAATCGGCAATTATGGCCAGGCCAGCTATGGTGCGGCCAAGATGGGGATCACGGCACTGTCCAAATGCATCGCGTTGGATATGGCGCGCTACAATGTGACGTCGAACTGTATCGGCCCCTTTGCCTGGAGCCGTCTCGTGGGCACGATCCCCGTGAACTCGGAGGCGGATCGTATCCGCGTCGAGCGGATGAAAACCATGACACCGGACAAAATCGCTCCGCCCGTGGTGGCGCTGTCTTCGGATGCGGCACAGCACATTACGGCCCAGATACTATGTGTGCGCTCGAACGAAATCTTCCTCATGGGTCAGTCGCGCCCCTTGCGTGGAATGCAACGCGAAGAAGGCTGGACGCCGGAAACCGTCCTCAACCACGCTTTACCGGCGCTTGAGAGCACCATGTATCCGCTTGAGCGTTCGCCAGAAATCTTCAACTGGGATCCGGTCTGAGGCTCAAGATGACATTTTCGCCTGACACCATCATGAATTGGCCTTTTGAAGAAGTCACACAAAGCTACACAGTGAAGGACTCGATCATCTACGCACTCGGGGTCGGATTTGGGCAGGAATCGCACGACGCCGGTCAGTTGCCCTTTGTCTTCGAAGAGGCAGACATGACAGCTGTGCCAACCATGGCGGCCGTTCTGGCGGGGCCGGGCTTTTGGGTGCGTGAACCTGCAACGGGAATTGACTGGCAAAAGATCCTGCACGGCGAACAAGGCATGGTCATACACACGCCCCTCCCGCCTGCAGCAACGCTCAGGGCACGCACGCGTGTAACCGGCCTGATCGACAAGGGCGAAGGCAAGGGCGCACTGATTTTCACGGAACGTGACCTGATCAACGCCGAGACCGGCGAAAAACATGCCACGCTTTCAAGCACTTCTTTTGCGCGGGGCAATGGCGGCTGTGGAGGGCCAAGTGGACCACAGCCAGCGCCCCATGCCCTGCCCGAAAGGAAGCCGGACCAAACGTGGGACTTCAAGACCATCCCGCAAGCCGCCCTGCTCTATCGCCTGTCAGGTGATCCGAACCCCCTGCACGCCGATCCCGAAGTTGCCAAGGCGGCAGGGTTCGATGCTCCGATCCTGCACGGACTGTGCTCGCTCGGAGTTGCCGGGCATGCCGTTTTGCGCACTTTCTGCGATTATGACGTCAGCAGGTTCCGAGCGCTGAAGCTGCGTTTTTCAGCACCTGTCTATCCCGGGGAAACCCTGCGTACCGAGATGTGGAGGGACGGCAACGTCGTTTCGTTCCGCACCCGCGTGGTCGAGCGGGATGTGATCGCATTGAACAATGGTCGCGCGGAAATTCTGGCCTAACCCACTGGACGCATTAAGAAAGTGAGAATGACATGGGACCTCTGAGCGGTCTTCGCATCATCGAATTCGCAGGACTTGGGCCGGGGCCCTTTGCCGGAATGATGCTGGCCGACATGGGGGCTGAAATTCTGCGCATTGAACGGCGCGGAGGAGGGCTGCAACCCAAGGACGCGTCTCGCGACATCGCGGCGCGCGGACGCCAGTCAATCACCCTAAACCTCAAGGCGCCGGGATCGGTCGAAGCCGCCCTGCGCCTGATCCGAGAGGCCGACGCACTGATCGAAGGGTATCGTCCCGGGGTTATGGAGCGGCTGGGATTAGGGCCAGACGTCTGCCTCGAGGCCAATCCCGCACTTGTCTACGGGCGCATGACCGGCTGGGGGCAGACCGGCACTCTGGCACAGTCGGCGGGGCACGATCTGAACTACATCGCCCTGTCCGGGGCGCTATGGGCGATGGGCGAACAGGATCGAAAACCAATGCCGCCCCTGAACCTCATCGGCGATTTCGGCGGCGGCGGCATGTTTCTGGCTTACGGGATGGTTTGCGCCCTGTTGCGCGCAAAGGCGACAGGACAAGGTGACGTGGTGGACGCCGCTATCAGCGATGGTGTGGCTGCCTTGATGGCCCCGGTCTATGGCTATCGCGCGCAGGGCGGCTGGGTGGATCAACGGCAATCCAACCGGCTGGACGGAGGCGCACCCTACTACGGGGTGTACGCGTGTAAGTGCGGCGGCTGGATCACGCTGGGACCGATAGAACCGCAGTTCTGGACGCTGTTCGTGGAAACCACAGGGCTGAACGAAGCGCAGTTCGGAGATCGCCATGATGCCTCCCAGTGGCCTCGGATGCGCGACGAACTGACAGCTCTGTTTCTCGGGCGCACACGCGCTGAATGGTGTGACCTGATGGAAGGCACGGACGTCTGCTTTGCCCCAGTGCTGAGCATGGCAGAAGCCCCCGAACATCCTCACAATCAGGCGCGAGAGACCTTCGTAAATGACAGGAATGGCGTCGAACAACCGGCCCCCGCGCCCCGGTTTCAGAATGCCCCGGTCCAACTACCCTCACCACCCCCCGAAAAGGGACAGGACAACGAAACCGCCCTTTTGAACTGGGGTTTCTCAGCAAATGAAATCAAAAGCATGCTTGAAAAAGGCATGTTGTGAGCAGCTAAGAGGACAAGACCGACATGACCCGTGTTGACGAAAGCTTTGACCCGACTGCCCATGAAATGTGCGCGCACCGGAGTTTCGACGAACTCAAGATCGGCGACCGTTTCGTAATCCCGTCGCGCACCATCGGCGGTGAGAATTTCGCAGCCTTTCAACTGGCCTCGGGGGACAATCACCCCATCCACTACGATATCGAGTATTGCCGTGCACGTGGACATGAGAACCTGCTGGCTCATGGCTATCAGGTGCTGATCCAATGCGCACCCGGCGCGGGCACCCTGCCCCATGTATTGGGGGATGACCTGATCGGGTTCATCGAACAATCTGCCAAGTTCCTGAGGCCGCTCTACCTCGGGGACACAGTGTATCCTGCATTGGAGATCACAGAGCTGACGCGCCAACGCTCGACCGGCGTCATCACCCTGCGAAACACGGTTCATAATCAAAGACGAGAGCTGATCCTGGATGGTTGGCAGAAATTGCTGGTGAGGTTGCCGAAATGAACTCGCGTCCTCTGACAGGTTACACGGTCTTTGAAATGGGATCTGCGCTTGCTGGCCCCTATGGCGCACGCATTCTGGCCGAACTTGGCGCGCGGGTGATCAAGGTCGAGCCGCCCGAAACGGGAGAGGCAGCGCGTTCCTGGGGAGAACCGCTTCTCAAAGGGGCCGGGGCACTTTTTCACGCCATCAACAAGGAAAAAGACTCGCTGACGGTGGACTTCACCAACCCCAAGGAGGTGGCGGCGCTGAAATCCCTGATTGCGGAGCATGCGGATGTGGTGATGCAAAACCTGCGCCCTGACGTAACGCTCAAGGTCGGGCTGGATGCCGCCTCTTGTCGTGCACTGAACCCAGGGCTGATCTACTGCAACATATCGGCTTTCGGACCTGACGGCCCGCTGGCCAAGGACGCAGGCTACGAGGCGCTGGTGCAAGCATTTTCCGGCATCATGGAAATGACCGGCGATGCTGACGGCCCGCCGTCGCGCGTGGCGTTCTCGGTCAATGACTTTGGCACGGCCATGTGGTCGGCCATTGGCATCCTCTCGGCCCTGTTGTCTCGCGAGAATACCGGCGAAGGCTGCACCATCGAAACGTCAATCTTTGATACTTCGATGGCATTCCAGACTATCAGCGTGGCATCTTTTCTGGCGACGGGCGAACTGCCAAAACGCACCGGACTGCGCGGTCCCCTTCTGGCACCGAACCGCGGATTTACCTGCGCCGACGGCATGTTGATGGTCACGGCTGGCACGGATGGGCAATTCGCCAAACTGTGTCGGGTGCTGGACTGCGAAGAGATGCTGAGTGATCCGCTGTTTGCAACGAACAACGCCCGCATGGCAAACGATGCAGCCCTGACACAGAAGCTGAACGCACTGTTTTCCACACAAGACCGGGACTATTGGTGGCAAAGGCTGCGCGCCGCAAACGTGCCTTCCGCCCCTATCCAGACACTCGATGAAACCGTCGCCCATGACCATACGAAGGCATCCGGCGTGCTGCAGCCATCACCGGATGGCGCACAGACGGTGGTGGGGTTGCCACTCCGTATTGACGGCGAACGCCCCGACTATCGTCGGTCAGCCCCTGCGCTGAACGAAGGCACCGATGATCTACAAAAAGAACTGAACAAGGACACGTGATGGAAACCCGCACCCTGCAAGGCTGGAACACCTCGATCAGCCGCGTCGTCAGTGAAGGCGACACAGAAGACACCTTGATCCGGGGGCACAGCCTGAACGACCTGATTGGCGGCGCGACATTTGCCGAAACCATGTTTCTTTTACTGAACGGTCACAGGCCAACCCGCGAACAGGGACTGGTTCTGGACGCACTTTTGGTTGCCTGCATCGAACATGGCATCGCACCGCCTTCCCTGATCCCTCGCCTCTACGCCTCTTATGGAACCGGCCTGCAACATGGGATTGCGGGTGGCATCAGCGCTTTTGGCGAAAAGATGGGCGCGCTTGGGGAGAAGATGGCCAAGTTGATGGTGGACAAGCTGGGCGAAAACGCGAGCCAGGACGACGAGACGCTGGCCCGGATCGCCGAAGAGACAGTTGCCGGGATTATGGGTGCTGGCGAGCGGGTGCCGGGCTATGGCATTCCACTGCATTCCCGTGATCCGCGTGCCGACCGTGTGATCGAGATCGCCAAAGAGAACGGCGTCTTTGGCACCTATTGCCGCTTTGCCGAGCTTTTGGGCGACGCGATCACCGAATACCGCAATGGCCGACCTGTGCCTTTGAACATTGATGGGGTATGTGCCTGTATTGCGCTTGATCTGGGATTTGACTGGCGCACGACGCAGATGTTTCTTCTGACTTCGCGCAGCGTTTCCATGGGCGCGCATTATCTCGAAGAGCTTTCACAAGACACAATCTGGCGCCACATTCCCGCCGATCAGATCGACTATCATGGCGCGGTGGCCAAAACGGACGAGGACTAAGGTATGAAACTAGTAGGCACAGGCTTTCACTGGGACGATTTGACGGCTGGGGACAGGTTCAAGACCTATGGCCGCACGATCACGGAAACAGATGTGGTGAACTTTGTCTCGTGCGTGGGAATGCTGGAATCGCTGTTTCTGGATGCAGAGTACCGAAAATCGCATTCGGCCATGACAGGCCACGCGGCCCCTGCCATGCTCACATTGTCACTGGCTGAAGGGCTGGTTCTGAACGCGACCGGACAGGGCACCGGGTTGGCATTTCTGAACATGGAAATGTCAGTGAAAAAGCCGGTCTTTGTCGGCGACACGATCCATGTGGAGATCGAAGTCGAAGAGTCGCGCAAAACCTCAAAATCTGAACGCGGACTGGTGCGCACTCGCAACCGGATCGTCAATCAGAACGGGGATGTGGTGATCGAGTATACCCCCCAGCGCCTTATGGCCTCGAGCGGAGAAAGCCCGGCCTAGTCCTCGCGGGCCAGCCTGTCCCAGTCATAGAGTAGCGGCTCCTTGTCGACGAAACGTCTGATGGCGTCGCGGTGATAGGGGGTCTCCATGCAGACGGCCTGGGCCCATGCCTCCATTTCGGCCATGGCTCTCTGATCGAGGTGGAACGACTGGTTCAGCATGACCTTGGCCTGCCCTGCCGCCAGACGTGACGCCTTGCGGAACCTGCCGGCAAAGGCCATCGCCGCCTCAAAGAGTTGTTCCTGCGGGTGAATCTCCAGCACGATCCCCAGATCTCTGGCTTCTTCGGCATCGACCGAGCGTGCTGACATGACCAGTTCTTTCGCACGCGCCAACCCGACGATGCGGGGCAACATGTAAAGACCACCCAGATCCGGAACCAGCCCGATACGCCCGAAAACCGCACAGAAACGGGCTCGTGGCGAGGCCAACACAAAGTCGCAGCCAAGAGCCAGATTGAAACCAGCACCAAAGGCGGGGCCATCCACGGCGGCGATCACGGGCAATTCCAGGTTGGAGAACTCGATGAACCATTTGTGCAGCCGCAACACGCGTTCGCGGTTATGCGCTATGGGTTCCGGATCAGCCTGAAGCCCCTTCAGGTCTCCTCCTGCACAAAAAGACCCACCGGCCCCCGTCACCACCAGCGCCCGCAAATCGCGATCGTCGCGAATGATCGGCACCAACGCAGCGATTTCCTCACGCATGGTCAGAGACAGCGCGTTGCGGTTTTCAGGGCGGGTAAAGGTCATCACGCCGATCTGGTCGATGACTTCATAGCTCAGGGTTTCAAACGCCTGCTTCATCACAGATCCATTCCGGCAATTTCTGCGCGCAGCTCGGTTTTGACCACTTTGCCATAGTTGTTCTTGGGCAGAGCCGGCATCGTGACATAGTGTTTAGGGCGTTTGAAGCGTGCGATGTTTTCGATGCAAAGCCGGTCCAGCTCTTCGGCTGGCACCTCTTTGTCGGGCTCTGTCACGATACAGGCCACGACAACTTCACCCCACTCATCATGTGGCCGCCCCACAACGCTGGCCTCTGCCACGTCCGGATGAGTCAGCAGCACTTCTTCGACCTCCCTCGGGTAGATATTGGAGCCACCAGAGATGATCATGTCTTTGGACCGGTCATGCATGGTCAGGAAGCCATCCTGATCCAGAGACCCCATGTCCCCTGTCCAGAGCCATCCGCCCCGGATCGTTTTGGCCGTGGCTTCGGGATTGTTCCAATAACCCTTCATCACCGCGGTCCCCGCGACCACGATCTCGCCAATCTCATCGGGCGCGACATCCGCGCCGCTCTCATCCACTACACGCACACGGCTCACCGATTGCTGATAGCCGACGCCGGTCAGACGCTCTTTCCAACGCGGGTGGCTCCGGTCCGACACATAAGCTCTGGGCAAGGTGGTGATCGCCATCGGGCATTCACCCTGACCGTAGATCTGGGCAAAGCGTGGGCCGAGGACATCAACCGCCTCAACGATGTCAGCGAAGTACATCGGGCCACCGGCATAGATCACCGTCTCGATCCCCTCGCCCGTAGCCCCCGACACCTTGGCGTGATCAATCATGCGACGCACCATCGTCGGGGCGGCAAACATCGTGATGCGCCCAACCGATGGCGCCATTTGCAGGATTTCGGCTTCGTCAAAACCACCTGATTTCGGACAGATATGACGCGCACCTGCCATGACGAACATGAAGTTATAGATCCCGGCGCCGTGGCTCATGGGTGCGGCATAAAGGGTTGCATCGTCTTCATCATGGGTGCCGACCCCATCATGGTACCCCATCACCATGGCCATCAAGTTACCGGCGGTGATCATGACTCCCTTGGGGCGCCCCGTGGTACCAGAAGTATAAAACATCCAGATCATATCATCACGGCCGACATCAGCAGGCGCTGGACGGGGAACAGCAGAACACATCGCGTCAAACGCCGGAGTACCCGCAACAACGACCTGCTCCACACATTCAGGCAGGACCGAGCCCAACCCCTGCGCATTACCTTCCGAGGCAAAGACCAGCCGCGCACCGGAATTTTCGATGATCCAGGCCGCTTCTTTTTCGTGCAGCTTGGCATTGATCGGCACCGCTGTCGCTCCGGCCCACCAGATGCCGTACATCGCCTCGAGGTATTCCGGACGGTTTTTCATCAGGATCGCAACCCGATCCCCCTTGCCAATCCCCTGCGCATTCAGCGCGCCTGCAATTCCGCTGACACGTGTTGCGAACCCCGCGTAGTCAGAAACGAGATCTTCACCAAGAAACAGCGCCGGGTTGTTGGGCTTGAGTGCCGCGGTGCGTTGAAGCCATTCAGCCGGGTTCATGTCGTACTCTCCGCATTCTTGTCGGGGATTTCTGCCTTGGGACGCTGTGTTTCCCAGAACGGTTTTCTCAATTCCGTTTTCAGCACCTTGTTCGCCGCAGTCAGCGGCATTGGGTCACTTCGCCAGCTGACGCTGCGCGGTATCTTGTATCCGGCAATCCTGCCGCGACAGAACTCTATCAGCTCCTGCTCGGTCGGTGACTTGCCCTCGGCCGGAATGACGATGGCATGCACGGCCTCGACCCAGGTGTCATCCGGAATGCCGATCACGGCCACATCCGCCACATCCGGATGGCGGGACAAGAGGTTTTCTACCTCTGCCGGATAGACGTTTTCGCCGCCAGAGATAATCATGTCCTTGACCCGACCCGAAATCCAAAGGCAGCCGTCATCATCCATATAGCCCGCATCTCCCGAATGCAGCCAGCCGCCGCGCAGTGTTTCTGCCGTCAGTTCAGGCTGACCGACATACCCTTTCATGACGTTCGGCCCACGCAAGACAATCTCGCCCACGACGCCCCGTGGCACCTCGTTGTCATCTTCATCGACCACACACACATCAACGTGTTTCGCAGGCCAGCCAACCGCACCCAGCTTGCCCGTCTCGGCAAAGTTCTTGCGATGGTACGCCGGACCAAGAGTGGTGATCAAAGGCGCGGCCTCGGTCATACCGTAACCATTCGAGATATCGACATGCGGAAAAGCTTCGATGATCCGGTGCAGTAAGTCCTCAAGCGCGGCAGAGGCGCCGTAACTCATCTGACGCAGGCTGGAGAGATCAAACGTGTCAAAGTCAGGCTCGTCCAGAACCATTTGCAGCATGGTCGGCACAAACGAAGTCGCGTTGATCCGGTACTGTTCGACCCCTTCAAGGAAACCGCGCGGTGTGAATTTCGGATGAATAACAAGGGTATATCCCATGTAAACCGCGCAAAAAACGCGTGCCCCCGCAGCGAGGTGGAACATCGGCCCCATCAGCAGATGGGTCTCGTCTGCACGTACATCGTAGGCCGCAGCGTGGCCGGCAGAATTGGCATACATGTTCCAGTGGGTCAGCATGATGCCCTTGGGCTGTCCGGTCGTCCCGCCGGAGTAGAAGATAACCAGCGTATTGTCACCCTGCCCCGCCGGATGGCGCAAAGCCTCGGCAACGGCCAGCAGACTCTCGTATGCGATTTCGGTTGGTGCGGGCTTAGTACCGATCACAACAATGCGGAAATCGCTATCTGCCAGAGACAGCGCCTTTCGCGCCGCATCCACGTTCTCCGCATCCGCAATCAGCAATCGTGCGCCGCTGTCATCCATGCAGGCGGCCAGCTCATAAGCACTGAGACGCCAGTTCAGCACAACGGTCTCGGCACCAATGAAAGAGGGCGCAAAGTAGTTTTCATATAGGTAGTCGGAGTTCAGTCCGACAAATGCCACGCGCTCTCCCGGCGCGATGCCAAGTCCCTGATACCCTGCCGCCAGCGAACGGCACCGATCATGCAACGCCGCCCAGCTGGTCTCCCGCCCCTCGCAGATGATGGCCGTCCGGTCCGCCAGCTGGCGGGCATTACGCTCGATCAAATGGGGAAACGAAACAGTCATTTGCTATGGTCCTTCACCAATACCACGTGCACCCCGGCGGGTCGGGCGGGCCACGCCCTGAGCCAACAAAAGGCCCATACTAATCACACAAAACGCCGCAACCTTGCGCAAGGTGATCTCCTCTCCCAGAAACACAACCCCAAGGACCGCCGCCCAGACGGGTACGATATATCCAACGATCGAAAAGAACGCCGTTCCGTGCTTTTGAATGAGGCCGGTGCGCATGGCTTGCCCCAGACCGCTTAGCCCCGTCCCCAGCATCACCACGCCAAACAGTGGCTGGAATGTCTCCCAGCTAGTGTTGCTCTGAGAAAACAACCCCTTGGTAGATGTTACGAAACCCGCAAGTCCGAGCGGCGCAAGCGCAATGCCCCCCACCAAAAGCGACAGCGACGCCACCTGTAACGCGGGCATAAATGGCATGCGCTGAACCATCAGCCCGGACACGGCAAAGCACAGACAGGTCACGCAAAGCGCAAGGTATGGCAGCACGCCCACGCCATCCGCCGACAAAGCGGCTCGCGGATTGATCATGATCACCAGCCCGAGAAAGCCCAGAAAGAATCCGGCCCATTTCTTCCAGCGATATCTTTCCTTCAGCACCACCCGCACCAGAAACAGAGTGAACAACGGCAGCGCTGCAATGAACAAGGCCGCGGCCGTGGTGTCGACACGTTGCTGCGCCCATGCCATTGAGAATTGCGGCAGGGCATAGCCGATCAGGCCAAGCGCCAGAACCCAGGACCAGTGATGGCCCGTCATTGGGATCAGCCCGCCCGTTGCCCAGATCGGCAGGAACAGCGTGACGCCCCCGATCAGCAGTTTGGCACAGCTCATCTCGGCGGGGCTGTAGCCCTCGAGCGCCAGTTCGTTGAACAAAAAGACCGAACCCGCGATGAAACTCATAACCAACAGGCTGGCATAGGCGCCTGCCCCCTGAGAGGGCGCAGGCGCATTCTGGGCCTCAGCCGACATGTGTCACCACTTGCTATATGGCAATAGCAACGAGATTGCCGGGAACAGAACGATCAGTCCAAAGACCAGAATATCCACCGCTAGGAAGTTGATAACCCCCCGGAAAATCTTGTGCACTGGCGCATCGGGTCCAACCACCGAATTGATGATAAAGACGTTCAACCCGACAGGTGGCGTAATCAGACCGATCTCGAGCAGCTTGACCACGACAACACCAAACCAGATCAAATCCAGTCCCATGCCTTCGACCAACGGCACCACAAAGGGCAAGGTGAGCAACATGATCCCCAACGGGTCAAGGAACATGCCCATGATCAGGTACAGGACCACAATCACCAGCAGGATCGACCAGTCTGCCATCTGATAGTATTCCGTCAGGGCAATGACTTCGCGGGTCAGGCCCGTGAGCGAGACAAATGCCACGAACATCTTGGCACCCGCAGCGATAAAGAAAATCGATGCGCTCTGCAGGGCGGTGTCCTTCATTGCAGAGACGAAGTTTGCCCAGTTCAGCTTTCGCGCAAAGATGCCGTAACCCAAAGCAATGGTCATGCAGACCGCTGCGGCCTCGGTTGCGGTGAAGATCCCGCCATAAATACCACCAATGATGATGATGAACAGCAACAGTGCCGGCCATGCATCAAACAGTGCCTTCCAGCGTTCCCAGTCGGTGATTTCCTCTTGCGGAATGGGGGCTTGTTCGGGGTGGCGGCGTGTCCAGATGAAGATCACAAGCAGCATTCCAAGCAGGGACAAGATACCCGGCAGAACACCGGCAAGGAACAGCTTGTTCACCGACTGCTCAGTGAACAGGCCATAAAGAATGAACAGAACCGATGGCGGGATCAGCGATCCCAGTGTGCCACCTACAGCCACTGTCGAAGTCGACAGGCGGATCGAGTAGTTGTACCGGCGCATTTCTGGAATGCAGATCCGGCCCATGGCCGCGGCGCAGGCCACCGACGATCCGGTGATCGCTGAAAAGCCACCACAACCCATGACCGATGCCATTGCCAGACCGCCTGGAACCTTGGCCAGCCAGACACGGCCGGCATAGTAGATCTTGGTCGTTATTTCCGCATGATAGGCTATATGCCCAAGCCCTATGAACAAGGGCACCATACTGAGCGGGTAAGAGTGCAGGAACTCGAAAACGTTGTTCGAGATCAACGACATGGTCGGACGCACCGCCTTGGCCATCTGGAATGTATCGCTGAAACGATAGCCATAAAAAAGGAAAGTGCAGACAATGGCCAACCCGGCCAGGGCAACACCAATCGGCACGCGCAGCGCGATCAGGATCAACGCAATGGCAAAGCCAACCATTCCGATCGTTGTGGGATCCATCGGGGACTACCCTTCTTCAGGTGTATTGGATTGAGTTCTGCCTGGGCGGATCACCGCCATCAGATCAATAACGATGAGCGAGAACAGCCGAATTACAAACGCCAGATAGCCGACGAAGAACGCCAGTTTTCCGGGCCACTCGGGGAGATCAAACTCGCCGTAGTAGTAGTTGCCGTCACCCCAAGCAGTGCTGAAACCCTGCCAGCCGCCGTAGGCGATGGGCAACAAAACCAGAAACCCGATCAACGACCCCAACAGATCGCTCCAGGGGCGCACGCCCTTTGGCATCAGATTGATGAAAACGTCCACGGCAATGTGAGCCCGGTCAGCGGTGACATACGCCAGTGGCAGAATAATCGCGGCGATCATCAAGTCGCGCACGATGATTTCGGCATCCGGCAAGGACCAGTCAAACACGGCACGGCTGACCACGCCTGAGAAGATGATCGCACAAATCAACAGGATGCTGATAGCCGCCAAGACAAGAAGCACCCGTTCGACAAGTTGCAACACCCGGGGTCCGGGTGTTGCGGATATGTTGGAGCCAGTGCTCATCAGCGGGTCCAGGGGTAGCCTTTGGCTTCCCGCTCTGCGTCCCACTTCTCGAGCATGCCCATGTAGGCAGCGGCGACGGCGTCCGCGTCGATCCCCGACTCCTTAGCCTTACCTTTCCAGTCATCCAGATAGGCCTTGGATGCGGCCAGAAGCTCGGTTTTCTGCTCGGCCGGGAAATCGTTGAACGAGATTTTGCCAGCGGCCTCCATGTCTGCGACGGCCTTGGCATTGGCTTCACCGATTTTTTGGGCGTAGACGTCCACCATCTCGGAACCGAGTTCATCGATGATCGCTTGGTTCTCAGGGCTCATCGCGTCGTAGGCGTCCTTGTTCATGACAATGGCCAGCCCCATCAGCGCGCCCCAGTCCAGCATTGTCACGTCCGTGGCAACTTCGTTCAGTTTGAACGCAGGAATCGCGTAGCTGTAGAACATGGTGCAGTCGATCAGTCCGGTATCCAGACCCTGATAGGTGTCATAAGCCGTCATCTTGACCGGGATCGCGCCAAGGTCCTTGGCCACTTTCCCGTAAACCGAAATGCCGCGCATTTTGACGCCCGAGAGATCGGCTACCGACTGAATGGCCTTGTCCTTACACACCAGCTGGATCGGGCCGGTGGTGATGTTGGCCACAAAATGCAGGTTCAGAGCGTCCCATTCGGCCTTGAGCACGTCATTGGTGGTGTTCAACTCGTAAAACGCGCGGGTCGACGCCCAGGGGTCACTATACTGCGTCGGCAGGTCCGCCAGCAAAAAGGCCGGATGCAGACCGGGATTGTACACGCCGATGATAAAGCCAATATCCGCCGCGCCATCGCCGATGCCCTTGGTCGCGGCCTTGGCTTTCAACAGCGCGCCGCCCCAGTGAATTTCCATCGTGATCTCGCCATTCGTACGCTTGGCCAGCTCGTCTGCAAACCAGTTGGTCGTCTCGGCCCGTGCACCGCGGTTCGGGCTCTGGTCCGTGAAGTTCAGCTTCATTTCCGCACTGGCTGGCATGGCAAGCGACACCGCTGCAAGGCCAGCGGCTAGAACCGCTGCAAGTTTCGTGGTTTTCATCATGGTTCTCCTCCCAATTTGAATTCTGTTTTTGTCGGACCCTCGTGATCCCATGTGCCGCGCAGAAACCAGGCCAAGTGATGACCGAAAAATCTCCCCAGATCCGCGCCTGGTTTTTGTCAAACCCCAGGCGCACCGTTCTGAACGGTTTTTCAGGCGCTCCCTCTTCTGTTGTATCCAAGAACTTTCGAAATATCGGCGCCCGCCTTTTTGGCTGCGTCGATGTATTTCTGCTTGTCCCTTTCCGCACGCGAAACCGGGACGCCAATGGTGATGGCCGCAATAACCTCGCCGTCGGAGTTGAAGATCGGCGTCGCAAAACCGGCCGCATCCGCCGAGTAAGCCCCCATCGTGATCGAAATTCCCGTCTCGCGAATTTCGCTTACGATCCTTTCAAGCTCGACGCGGTCCGTGGCCGTATTTTCTGTCAGCTTTTCCATTTTCGCGTCGTCATAATAGGCCTCTCGCTGACGATCGGTCAGAAACGCGAGGAACACGCGACCGGCAGCCGAGCAATACAGCGCCCGCCTAGCTGCAATTGGTACGGAAAACCGAATGGACTTGTCCGATTCAATCGAGTCGATATACGAAGAAAACCGCTGGTCTGGATCAAGCTGCGCCAAAAGCACGGTTTCACCGGTCAACTCTCGGGTTTGCTCAAGATAGGGTCGCGCGATCTGTCGAATGGTGCGGCCTGCAAGAATTGTAGACGCCAGTGAATAGGCCTCTGAGCCCAAGAAATATAACGTCCCTTTGCGACTGAGAAACCCTTGATCTGTAAGGGCTTTCAATGTAGACGAAAGCGAGCTTTTGGGGGCGTTCAGATGGCTGGCAATAGCTGACAGGTTCAGACCTTGAGGCTGATCCGCTAGAAGCCTCAAGAGCGAAAATGCACGCGGTAGAACCATTGGACCTTCCATGCGCGTGGTTTCTTTTGCCAAGTTTTTCTCCAGTTCACATTTTGGAATTTCGTTCCTATATAGGAAAAATTCTACTTCCAAAGGCGGATTTGTCAATCCGCAGTGCGGCGAACCGGATAGGTCGGGCGATATTTGAGGGTCAGTCTGCAAGGTAGGACTCGTACCGAACGGGCTGGAGATTCAGACCATTGCCTCCGTCACAGGGGATCGCGCCACCCGTGATATAGGCACCAAGGTCCGAACTCAGGAACATTGCCAGCGCGCCAATTTCATCGTTTCGTCCCAGCCGTCTTAACGGAACTGAATTGAGCTTTGCGTCAAGCAACTCCTTTGTTGGAAACAGTTTCTCCATACCGCCTGAGCCTTCAATCGGCCCCGGCAGGATCGAGTTCACCCGAATGCCTTCAGGGCCCCACTCAAGAGCAAGCGTACGGGTGATCTGGTCGATGCCCGCTTTGGCAGCACAGACATGGACCTGCCCGACCAGTGCCGTGTGGGAATGAGGTGACGAGACGTTGATAACAGAGGCACCGGGCTTGCGCAGATGCGGATAGGCTGCATGCATGACGTGATGAGTACCGAGAAGGTCGATCTCCATCACCGCCCGGAACCCGTTGGATGACAGATCCCTGGCCAGACAAGGGAAATTTCCCGCCGCCCCGGAAACGACAACGTCAATCTTCCCGTAAAGATCGACGGAATGACTGAATGCTGCGGCCACTTTGTCGTAGTTTCTGACATCGGTCGCGCAACCTTCGGCGGCGCCGCCATGCGCACGCAATTGGGCAACGGCTGCTTCAACCTTGTTCGGGTCTCGGGAAAACACGAACACGTTGGCCCCTGCCCTGGCAAAACTATCAGCAATGCCGAGGTTGATGCCATTCGTTCCACCAGCGACCAACACGTGTTTTCCCGAAAAATCAAACATCTCTACTTACCTCTGAACATCGGTTTGCGTTTCTCGGCAAAGGCTGTCACGCCTTCGACCCAGTCATCCGATGCCGCGCAAATGGCAAAGTTGCGGGCTTCCATGGCCAGTTGTGTCTCAATGCTGTTGGCGTGGCTGGCGTACATCATCTCTTTGATGCAGCCGTAGGAAACGGTTGGCCCGTTGGCTAGCCGCTCGGCCAGCCTGAAGGTCTCGGCCTCGATGTCCTCTGGCTCCACAAGGAAGTTTACGAGATTGTAGCGATAGGCCGTTTCCGCATCGAACTTGTCGCCGAGAAAGGCCAATTCCAACGCGCGCCGGGTGCCGATGATCCGTGGCAGGTTAAAACTGCCTGTCCCGTCCGGGCTCGCGCCAATGGCGGAATAGCTGAAGCGGTAGATCGAGTTCGTGGCCGCAATAGTCAGGTCACAGGCCATCATGAACGACATTCCCGCCCCGGCTGCGGCTCCTTCGACCGAGGCCAGAACCGGTTTTTTCATACGCTGTAGCTGGAACATCATCGGATGTAGTGAATGCACGCGACGCTCGAAATAGACTTTGCGCTTTTCACTGGGCATCGGCGCGATATCTTCGGCAAAGGACTTTACGTCGCCCCCGGCCATGAAGTTTCCTCCGGCTCCGCGCAACACAACACAGCGTACTTTGGGGTCGTTTTCGATTTCGTCCACCGCATCGAACATCGCATGGCGCATGTCCATCGACAGCGCGTTCAGCACCTTGGGGCGGTTCATAGTCAGGGTGGTAATGCCGTCCTGATGATCGACAAGAAGATGATCTGTCATGACCTTGGTTCCTTAAACCGGGTCCCAGCTGAAATAGCTGGGCGATGTGTCGGGGGGCGTCATTGAGCGGCTCATCTGCGGGAAGGCCGTGTCGACGATAGCCTTTGCGGTCCACCCCTCTGCCTCATGGGCCGTATGGACCGGGCGGGGCTGATTGAAGCAGTAAAGCTCATTAGCGCGCGCGCCGAAGATTTGGCCCGTCACGTCGCTGGCTCTGTCACTCAGCAAGGCCACCGCGAGTGGTGCCACCTTTTGCCCATGGCTTAGCTTGTCCAGCATGGCCATGCGTTCCTGATAGAGCGGATTGTTTTCGGGGATCGAACCGGTCATGCGGGTAAATGCCCAGGGTGCGATACAGTTCGAACGGGTTTTAAACCGCGCCATATCGATAGAAATCGACCGGCTGAGGCCCGCAATTCCCATCTTGGCCGCGGCGTAATTCGCCTGCCCCAAATTACCGACAAGGCCAGAGGTCGACGTCATATGCACATAAGAGCCGGTGGCGCGCATCTTGAAGTGTTCCGCCGCCGCGCGGCACATGAAAAACGAGCCGTTAAGATGGACGGAGATGACATTGTGCCAGTCTTCCTGAGTCATCTTGTGAAAGATGCCATCCCGCAGCAATCCGGCATTGTTTACGATGCCATCAAGCTCACCAAAGGTGCTGATCGCGTTTTCAACAATGGCGTGGGCCTGATCCCAGTCGGCCACTGAATGTGTATCGGCAATGGCATTGCCACCCTTTGCGCGGATTTCGGCAGCCACCTCTTCGGCGGGGCCGGCGTTGGCTTCTTGATCACTCACACCTGCGCCAAGGTCGTTTACAACAACATTGGCGCCCTCTTCAGCGGCCAAGAGCGCGATGTATTTACCCACCCCGCGACCCGCGCCGGTCACAATGACGGTTTTGCCTTCCAGAAGCCCCATGCTGCTACCCTCAACCCTTTAAAGAGACTGTGCCGCGGTCCAGCACCACTTCGTTTCGGTCTTCAACCGTCACCCGAAACTGCGCACCGGTGTCCGTGTTCCAGATATCTGTGCGCACGGTGTCCCCTGGAAAGACCGGCCGACTGAACCGGCAGGCCATTCCGCCAAAGCGGTTGGAGTCACCACCGGCCACATGCTCAAACAACTGATGCGCAGCGATCCCCATCGTGCAGAGCCCGTGCAGAATAGGCCGGTCATAGCCTGCCTTGGCCGCAACCAGGGGCGATGCATGGATTGGGTTGTAGTCGCCACTCAGGCGATAGATCAGCGCCGAGCGCAGATCGATGGTCTTGCGCAACGACAGATCCGGCGCGGTGTCCGGGGCCGCTGTCAGGGCCTCGGGCACCTCGCCGTGATCGCCGCTTCCCCCGTCTCCCCGACAGAAAACACCGGACGTGACGCGGGCAATTTCCTCGCCATTGTCGACGTCCTGAAGCAGTTTTTCATAATACAGGATGCACCCTTTTTCGGGTCCCTTGTCGACCATTCCCCGCACACGGAAACTGGCCTTGACCTTGCCCGAAGGCGGCAGGGGTTTCGAAACGCTCAGGAACTGTTCCGCATGCAGAACTTTGACCCAGTCAATCTCTAGTTCGGGTTCTTTCAGCCAGAAACCGGGATGTCCCAGCACCATCGCATATGAGGGAAGCACCTTTAGCCCGTCTTCATACAGATATCGAAGATCATCCTCGTCACAAGGATCCTGCCCCAAATTGACCCCAAGACCATAAAGCATGACGTCACGCTCGGAATAGCTGACTTCAGCGTCCTTGAAGGGGTAGTTCAGTACCTTTTCAACCTGCATGATTGGTCCTCAGTATGATTTGGGCAGGCCAAGCACGCGCTCGCCTATGAAAGATGCGATTAGCTGCTCGGACACAGGGGCGATGCGGGTGATCAGCACCTCGCGCAGAAGGCGCTCGACGTGGTATTCTTTGGCATAGCCCATGCCCCCATGTGTCAGCACCGATTGCAGGGCCGCGTTGTAGCCCGCCTTTGCACCCAGAAATTTGGCCGCATTGGCCTCGGCCCCGCAGGACTGGCCACCGTCGAAGAGTTCGGCTGCGTTCATCGCCATGAGCCACGCGGCCTCAAGCTCCATCCAGTTTTCGGCCAACGGATGCTGGATGCCCTGATTTTGTCCAATCGGGCGGCCAAACACCTCGCGTTCTGCGGCATATCCTGCCGCGCGCCGCAGAGCATCCTGCCCGATGCCAACGGCCTCGGCCCCGATCAGCACACGCTCCGGGTTCATGGCGTCGAGGATCTGGTAAAATCCGCGCCCTTCCTCTCCAACCAGATCGCCTTCGGGAATAAAAAGGTTGTCAAAGAAGATCATGTTAGAGTCGACCGCCTTGCGCCCCATCTTGGGGATGCGCTGAACTTCGATCTTGGATCGGTCAAACTCGGTGTAAAACATCGAAATGCCGTCTGTCTTGCGGCTGACATCCTCGCGCTTTTCGGTGCGGGCCAGCAACATAATCCGGTCGACCACCTGCGCGGTGGAATTCCAGATCTTGCGGCCATTCACCACCCAGCCACCATCAACCTTTTTGGCAAAGGTTGTGATTGACGTCGTATCCAGACCGGCGTTGGGCTCGGTCACGCCAAAGCTGACCTTGTGCTCACCCTTGACCAGAGGCGGGATCCACTTGGCCTTTTGCTCCTCGGTCCCGTAGACAAGGATCGGGTGCGGGCCAAACATGTTTATATGGATACAACTAGCCGCCGACATAGCGCCCGTTTTGGCGATCGTGTGCATCATGACCGCCGCTTCGCTTACGCCAAGGCCCGCGCCACCATATTCTTGCGGCATGGTGATCCCCAGCCAGCCAGCCTCGGCCAAGGCGCCATGAAAGTCGTGTGGAAAAATGCCGTCCTCATCCCGCGCCAGCCAATAGTCATCGCCGAAATTGTTACAGACAGCCTGAACGCCATCTCGGATGGATTGCAGATGTTCACTCAACGCCATTGCCTCACTCCCCTTCGGCAAACCGGTTGAGGTGGTGGTTCGCATCACCAAACATCACGTCAATTGCCATCAACCGTTTGAAATAGTGGCCAATCGGGTATTCATCCGTCATTCCGATGCCGCCATGCAGCTGCACTCCTTGTGCGCCGACAAAACGCGCAGCTTCACCCACTTTGGCTTTCATGCCGGAAACCAATCGTGAGACACCTGATGCGCCTTCATCCAGGCGCATGGTGGTCATGTCAGTGATGGCCTTGGCCTCCTCAACGGCGGTGAACATGTCGACCAAACGATGCTGGATTACCTGATTGTCGCCAATCGCACGGCCAAACTGGTTGCGCGTGCCGGTGTACTCTTTGGTGATATCAAGCACCCTCTGCATTGCGCCCACCGCTTCGGCCGAAACCGCGCAGATGGCGGCATCAATCACGGATTGCAACGCGGGCAAGGCCGCGCCTTCCTCCCCCAGTAATTCGGCCGGAACATTTTCCAGCCACAGGTCACTGGCTCGCTGTCCGTCCACCATCGGATAGTCCTGCCGCCGTAGACCCGATGCATTTGCATCGACAAAAAAGGCAGAAATGCCCTCGGGCGAAGCGACACTCCCCGAGGTGCGGGCAATGACAACAATCTGGTCGGCACTCGCCGCATGCAGGACAACCGCCTTATGCCCATTCAGCACATATCCGTCGCCCGCGACTGCGGCTGTGGTTTCGACAAATCCCAGATCAAACCGCGCCGCCGCCTCACCATGTGCGAGAGCTAACTTGCGCGCGCCAGTAACAACTTCGGGCAGAATTGTATGTTTCTGCTCTGCACTACCCAGTTTTTCGACCAGGCCGGCCCCAAGAAGAACTGTCGAGACAAAAGGCTCAAGCGTGATACCTGCGCCCAATGCCTCTGCAACCACGCCGATATCCACTGCCGACCCGCCAAGGCCTTCATTGTCTTCGGAAATGGGCAGCCCCAACCAGCCCATCTCGGCAAATGTTGCCCAGTTCTCCTCGGAATAGCCCAGCGCTGTTTCCGCGAGTGATTTGCGTTGGGAAAACTCGTAGCGGTCCTGCACGAACCGCTCCACACTGTCCTTCAGCATGGTCTGCTCCTGGGAAAGTTCAAAATCCATAGCCGCTTACCCCAGGATCAGTTTTGCAATGATGTTGCGCTGAATTTCGTTTGTGCCGCCATAGATCGTGGCCGCACGCTGATAGAGATGGTCTGCCATCGCGCCATGCAGATAGTCCGGCCCAATCGGCCCGTCGTTGCGCTGCTGGAAAACGGGATCAGGTTCATAGGCCATGCCATAAGCGCCCAGCGCCTCAACCGTCAGCGTCTTGATATCCTGCGCAATTTCGGCGCCGCGTATTTTCAGAACCGACGGCTCCGCCATCAGCTTCTTGCCGGCGATGTCCTGGCTGAGATACCGCAGCTCCATGGCTTCCAGCGTCATCAGATCGGTTTCGATCTTGGCGACACGCCGACGGAAGTCTGGATCATCGCCAAGCATGCCCGCCCCTATCCGCTGGACTTTGGCAATCTCTTTCAGACGCGCCAGTTGGTACTGCGAACGCGCCACACGTGCGATCATGTTGCGTTCATGACCCAGCAGGAACTTGGCATAGGTCCAGCCTTTGTTTTCTTCCCCAATCAGGTTCTTGGCCGGCACACGTACATCGGTAAAGAACACTTCGTTCAGCGAATGCTCCTGATCCAGACCGATGATCGGGCGGCGCTCGATCCCGGGTGTGTTCATGTCGATCAGGATAAAGGAAATGCCTTCTTGCGGTTTGCACTCGGTATCAGTGCGCACCAGGCAGAACATCATGTCGGCATATTGGGACCAGCTGGTCCAGATTTTCTGGCCGTTGATGACATAGTCATCACCATCGCGCACCGCCCGTGTCTTCAGGTTAGCAAGATCCGATCCGGCACCTGGTTCCGAATACCCCTGACACCACCAGATATTGCTTTCCAGAATATCCTGAAGATGGGTGTCCTTCTGCTCCTGCGTACCAAAGGTGTAGATCACCGGGCCCACCATGTTCAGACCAAAGGCAATGGTCTGCGGTGCTCCCGACAGGAAATACTCGCGGTTGTAGATGTATTTCTGCGTCAGCGACCACCCGGTTCCGCCGTATTCCACCGGCCAGTTCGGGGCGATCCAGCCCTTTTTGTGCAAAGCCTTTTGCCAGGCCACAATGTCATTCTTAAGCGGATGCAAGCCCCTGTCGGACCGATCCAGCAGAGCGGCGGGCAAGTTGTCCTTCAGGAAACTGCGTACCTCGTCCTGAAAGGCAAGATCATCATCACTGAATTGCAGATCCATCTTGCCCCCTCAGGCCGCTTCTGCGGGACGCTTGCGCATCAGCGCGGTGCGGGTGCAGGTCGCGACAACTTCGCCACGCTGGTTCAGGCCCTCGTGATAGAACACGACGATCCCGTCATCAGGGCGGGATTTGCTTTCGCGCTTGGAGGTGATGGTTGTGCGCGTACGGATTGTATCACCGTGGAACACGGGGCGCGGAAAATTGATGTCGGTCATCGCCAGATTGCCGACCGTTGTCCCGAGTGTGGTTTCCGTCACGGTCATCCCGATCACCAGACCCAACGTGAAGATCGAGTTCACCAGCGGCTTGCCGTATTCGGTCTGCTCGGCGAAATGAAAGTCGATGTGCAGGGGCTGCGTGTTGAGCGTGGCATTGCAAAACTGCATGTTGTCATACTCGGTCACGGTTCGTGACATGGCATGTTCGAACACCTGCCCCTCTTCAAACTCCTCAAACCACAATCCAGCCATTTCACTCCCTCTTCGCGCGGCGATCTCAACCTGTTCGGAACACTCTGCTCCAAGGTCGAGCTTCGATGTTTGCGTATTTCTGAAGTTAGTTCTATTATCCGAATACTATGTATGGCAAGGAAAATTATCTGATCGGCAATAGTTTCATATTTTGGAAAAAGTCCACGTAAGATGCTGTTTTAAAACAAACATGATCAGAGCTAATCTTGTTCGATGATACGAAACAAATTTGCCAAAGGCAGAAAAATCACCAAGGAAAAGAACCTCATGGACAGCTGGAAACCGTTGCAAGGCCTCAAAGTGATCGATTTTTCAATGCTTTTGCCGGGGCCGCTCACCACCTTGATTCTCGGAGATCTGGGGGCCGAGATCATCAAGGTGGAACCGCCGGGCGGAGACTATGCACGGCACATGAAGAGCCACATGTTTGACGGTGCCAACAGGGGTAAGAAAAGCATCGTGTTAAACATGAAGGCTCCCGAAGCGAGGCCGGTCGTCGAGAAGCTGGCCGCCCATGGAGATGTCGCGATCGAGGGATTTCGTCCCGGCGTGGCGGACAAGCTGGGGTTCGGACCCAAAGCGTTGCATGCCATCAATTCCGGGTTGGTATACTGTTCTCTTTCAGGCTTCGGTCAAACCGGACCGGCGGCGACCAAGGCAGGTCATGATCTGGCCTATCTGGCAATGGGTGGATCGCTGGCCTATCGCGGGCAATTACGCCAACCGCCCAGCCGCGCGTCGCTGCCCATCGCGGATATTGCCGGAGGGGCCTTTGCTGCCGTGGCAATCCTGGCCGCCCTGCGCGAAGGCAAAGGCGCCACTCTGGACCTGAGCCTTTACGAGGCGGTTCTATATGCTTCGGCTCTGCGGTTTGGCTTTGAAACCCCTGCGGATAGCGTCGATCACCTTTATCCGGCCAACGACCTGTTCCAATGCGCCGATGGCCGCCAGATCGCACTCACGGTTGTGGAAAAAAAGTTCTGGGACAACCTCGTCAAGGTGACAGCCAATATTGCACCGGCTCTCGGTGCGGCAGAGTTCACGACCGAAGCCGGAAGGCTGCAGAATCACAAATCCCTGATGCGCATTCTGGATGACATGTTTGGCACACGCCCTGCCGAGGACTGGATTGCGCTGTTTGATCCGGCCGACGTGCCCGCCGCGATCTGCGTGACCAATCAAGAGGCACTCACCTCAGCGCAAACCATGGCTCGGGGCCTTTGCCGCCAATCCGGGTTCGGGCCGATCATGCCCTTCCCCGTGGTTGCCAACGGCACAACCGTGCCTGATCACGCCCCCGCGCCGACGCTGTCGCAAGACGCCAGAGGCATTCTGTCCTCGCTCGGATTTTCCGATGCAGAAGCTGCATCGCTCGCCGCAAGTGGTGCGGTACAGGTGCCGGTCCCATCGCAGGAGACCGACGCATGACGCTCGCGCCCGTTCCAGCCAAATCCCTGACGCTCGCAGACTATGTCCGACCGGGCGACCTTGTAACATGGGGACAGGCTATGGCGGAGCCCTTGGAACTGATTTCTGCTTACACTGCCCAGCGCCAAGATATCGGCCCCACGCGTGCGTTTTTTGGCCTATCCCTTAGCAAGGCGATCCGGGAAGAGCATACCGACAAGATCTCTCTTCTCAGCTACGGGGCGCTGGGGCCTGCAGCGGGGCTTCTGCACAAAGGGCTGGTGCGCATGATTCCGTGCCGCTACTCGACCCTGCCACACCTGTTGCGCCGAGGACCGTTGCGCCCGGATGTGGTTTTTGTCCAGCTCAGCCCTCCCGGCCCCGATGGCACACACTCTCTGGGATGGTGCAACGACGTCATGCATGATGCCATTGATGCTGCCCGCGTGGTTCTGGCCGAAATCAATCCGAACGTTCCCTGGGTGCGGATGGATCGCCCGCTGGATGAGGCCAAAGTCTCCACCACCATAGAAAGCAGGCACAGCCTGCCCCGTTTTGCTCCGCCACAACCGGGGCCGGTCGAAACAGCCATTGCCCACCACCTGTCCCAACACATCCCTGATGGGGCAACCCTGCAATACGGAATCGGTGCCATCCCTTCAGCAATCCTGAATGCCCTGAAAGGTCACAAGAATCTGGGGTTGCATTCCGGCCTCGTGACTGACGAAATTGTCGACCTTGCAGCCTGCGGGGCGCTGACCAACTTGCGCAAAGCCTGCTATCAGGGGGTGTCTGTCGGAGCAGTCGCGATAGGAGGGCAAAAACTGGCGGATTTCATGACAGACAACAAAGACTACCTTTCCTGCCGAACCAGCGTGACACACGGGGCCGCCGAACTGGCCAGCCTGCACAACCTTGTCGCAATCAATTCCGCGCTCGAGGTGGACCTTCTGGGACAGGTAAACGCCGAACAGGTGGGCGACCGTTACCTCGGCGCGATTGGTGGGCAGCCCGACTTCATGCATGCTGCAACCAGTGCGCCAGGGGGGCTTTCGGTGATCGCCCTGCCGTCCACCAGTGGCAAGGACGGCGCACACTCGCGCATTGTCAGTAAACTCACGGGACCGCAGGTCACCACCGCGCGATCCGACGTCGACCTTGTGGTGACCGAACACGGCGTGGCGGACTTGCGCGGTAAGGATATCGAACAACGTCGCAAAGTACTGCTGGGCCTTGCGGCGCCCCATCACCAAGACGCTCTGGAACGCACAGCGAAAAGCCGCACTCAGACATGACAGTGCGGCAGGTCATGAGCATTGCGCTGCTGGGCTTCGTATGCCTGTTTGCCATTGGACGCGAGTTTGGCGCCCTCGAAGCTCTGGCCCCCTTTGTCGGCTTGGCCCTGCTGATATGGGCAGCGATCGAATGGCGGCAGCTGGCCCTGATCGCCAAGATCACATTTTCCGCATCACTGGCTCTGGGACTATTTGTTTACAGCACGGGTGGCTTCAGCAGCGAGCTGCTGGCCACAGCGGTCGCGCGCAGCGCATTCTTTACCTTTTTCCTGATGTCCATGGACATCTTGCGCACCGCCGCCATGTCCTCTCCAATGGTGCTGGAAAGCGGTAAGATCATCGTCAGCCAACCTCCGGGACGGCGCTATGCAATGATAACCATCGGCGGGCATCTGTTCTCGATCCTCCTGAATCTCGGCTCCATCACACTTCTTGGTACGATGAACCGCCGCAGCATCGAAGAAAACCCCGACGGAGAAAGCGCGCGCGTTCAGGAAATCCGGTTGCAGCGCATGACGCTGGCTCTGCTCCGCGGATTTACCGCCTTTACGATGTGGGCCCCCACCTCTGTCACCACAATCGTGGTCCTGTCATCCGTACCCGAACTGGACTGGTCCAGCTTTGCTCCGGTCGGGTTCATCGCCGTCGCCGTATACCTAGCCTTTGGCTGGCTGCTGGATCGCCTGTCTCATCCACGTCGCGCAATTGCACAGGCCGAGCCCCTGACAAAGGTACTCGTCACGCTGATTCCGATGACGGCGCTGACGATTGCGATCCTGCTGTTGGCCCTGTTCGTCAGCTGGATCGTTGACGTGCGACTGATCGCGGCGCTATTCATGTCCGTTCCCGTGGTTGGGTTGCTCTGGATGTTCCGGCAGAACCTGAACGCTGGCCCCGCAGGCGCAGCCTCTGCGACCGCTGAACGTCTGGGCAAACAGGTGCTCCCCGATCTGGTAACACTACGCTCCGAGGTCGCAATCCTGGCCGCCGCAGGATTCATTGCCGCCATTCTGCCCCACCAAATCGATACCGAGCAGCTGGGGCAGTTCGTTTCTGGCCTCGGCCTGACCGAAGGCATGCTCCTCGTGGCACTTCTGGGGTTCTCGGCAATTAGCGCGCCCCTCGGCCTGAACCCGATCATCTCGGTTGCCGTCGGCATCGAAATCGTGTCCCGCCTGCCGGGTTTTGAGTTCAATCCCTATCTTCTGGCGCTTGGCGGCATCTGGGCCTGGGGCGTGGCAACCGGCTCTTCCCCCCTCGGGGCCACAACGCGCATTTCGGGGCGCACGATCAATCGCAGCCCTGCCTTGATCGGCCTTGTGTGGAACCGCCCCTTTACGCTTTTCTTCCTCGCAGCGGCGTCGGCTATCCAACTTCTCTTTCACTAAAGGAAATCGCTATGTCATCCTCCTTCACAGGAACCTGGACACTTCAGGAATGGACCTCTCTCAAGAACGGCGCGCCTGCGGGTTATCCGATGGGAGAGGACGCACAAGGCCAGATCATCTATGCCGAAGACGGCCATATGTGCGCCTTCCTGATGCGCCGCGATTTTGCTGGCCAAAGCGAACTTGGTACGCCCGACACCTGCCTTTCTTACGGCGGTAGCTGGCATTTCTCGGACGGCAAAATCAGCCACGAAGTTCATTTTTCCAACCTGCCGCACTGGGTCGGCAGGACGCTGCGGCGCTTCGTGTCACGGGATGGCGACACCATGCAACTGCGCACAGAGCCGGAATTCAGCAAATCCGGCACCCGCTACGAACATCTGCTGGTCTGGAAAAAGGTCTAGCTGTCTTTAGCCGCCCCCGTCACGCCCGCTTTCAGCATCTCAGATATCTCCGCCTCGGAGTATCCGGCCTCGGCCAGGATTTCTGTGCTGTGCTCGCCAAGACGGGGCTGCAACCTGCGAATTGAGCTGGGCGTTTTCGAAAACCGCACTGGCGGATCGCTCATACGAATGCGCCCCTCGGTCGGGTGGTCCGCGAAATGCCAGAAACCGGTCGCGGCAAGCTGCTCGTCGTTCAGGAGATCTTCCTTGGTGTTGACTTTCTGAACGGGGATTGCATGAGCATCCAGCTCTTTCACGAGAAATTCGGTCGTCATTCCCGAGACCATATCCGCAAGAATAGCGTAGATTTCTTCTGAGTTCTTCGTGCGCGTCGCCAGATCCGCAAAACGCGGATCGTCCATCAGATCCTCTCGACCGGCAATGCGGAACATGTCCTGCCAGTTCTTGTCCGTATAGGGCAGCACGCACAGGAACCCGTCTTTGGTCGGGTAAGGGCGGCGCATCTTGTTCAAGAGACGCGCATAACCCAACTCGCCAATCGGAGGGTCAAAGGCCGCTCCACCGGCATGTTCGACCATGAGGTAGTCCACGAGCGATTCAAACATCGGAACCTCGATCACTTGTCCCTCGCCTGTGCGTTCGCGATGGAACAGCGCAGCCAGAACGGCCGAGAGCACATGGAATGAACTGGTCTTGTCCGCCATGATGGTTGGTACAAAGCGCGGCTCACCCCCGCCCGAAATCACAGTTTGCAGATCGGTGATACCCGAAGCCGCCTGAATCACGTCGTCATAAGCGGGCTTGTTCGCCATCGGGCCGTCACCACGGAACCCGTAGGTTTTGACATAGACCAGACCGGGATACGCCTTGAGGAACTTCTCATCGTTCAACCCCAGCTTTTCAGCGATCGCGGGACGCATGTTGTGCACGAACACATCCGCCGTGCCGACTAGCTTGAACAGAGCCTCGCGACCCTCATCCTTGCTGAGGTCAATGATGACAGACCGCTTGTTGCGGTTGGTGAACATAAAGAATGACGCCATACCAACATTGCGACGCTCTCCGGTATAGCGGGTCGTGTCACCCTGATGGGTTTCGACCTTGATGACATCCGCGCCCATATCCCCCAGCATCTGTGTAGCCCAGGGGCCAAGGATCACGGTCGTCAGGTCGACGACACGAATTCCGTCAAGTGCTCCGGCCATGGTCTATCCTCCTACCGCTTTGATCTGTTCGGAAAGCGCCAGCAGGTTACGAGCCTGTTTGAGATGCGGCATGTCCAGCATCTGCCCTTCCAGCCCCACAGTGCCAAGACCGGGGTTCCGCTCGAAGATATCAACAACCTTCTGGGACCATGCAACCTCTTCCTCGGTGGGCGTAAAGGCTTCGTTGATGACAGCAGCTTGCGCAGGGTGAATGGCGATCTTCCCGATAAATCCGGATTGGCGGTCATACTCGCAATCCCGTCGCAGTTCTTCGAGATCGCCAAAGTTGGTCACCACAACACCGACGGGCTGTGCATCCACGGCCCGCGCCGTGGTCAGGCACATGGTGCGCGCATACTGGAACGGGTGGTCGTACTCTCCGTTGCCCGGGTGACGGTTCGTGGAAGCCCCCAGCGCAGCGGCCAGATCCTCTCCGCCCCAAGTCAGGGCAGATAGCCGGTCACTCACGCCATCAAGGTAGGTGTGAAAAGTCAAAAGCGCCGCGGCGGTTTCGGTCGCAACAGAGAGGATTTTTGTCGAACCGATGTCCAGTCCCGCCGCCGCTTCCAAAGCGGACAAGCGCTCTGCCAACCGGTTGATATCTTCGGCATTGTTGACCTTTGGCAAAACAATTCCGTCAGGCGCCCCGGGCATCACCGCAGCAAGGTCTTCCAGAGAGAACGCGTGATCCAGCGGATTAACCCGCACCCACAGCTTCTGGCGACTGCGCTCGGGATTCGCTTTGAGAAACTCCCGCGCCATGTCACGGGCGATTTCCTGACGGTCGTCCGCCACGGCATCTTCCAGATCAAGGATCAGTGCATCCGCAGGGTTTTCCCGCCCTTTGACCAGTTTGCGGTCGCTGTCGGCAGGCACAAACAGCCAGCTTCGTATCAAGGTCATCTTTTTCCCCGTCAGTTCGCAGGCGCAAGTGTCACGCCATCTTCCAACATCTTGTCGATTCTCGTCTGGTCAAATCCGATCTCCAGCAGAACCTCCCGCGAGTGCTCTCCCAGGAGCGGCGCGTAGCGGTCCGGACCGGGCTGCGTTTCCGACCAGTTGGCCGGAACCGCCATGTCCCAGATCGCGCCTTCGGTCGGATGCTCGACCTGCTTGAAAAACCCGACATCCTTCAGGTGCGGATCATCAATCAGATTGTCCGGCGTATTGACCGGCATGGCCGGAATGTCGGCCTCGTCAAACAAATCCAACCACTCTTGAGTCGTGCGGGTCAGCAGGATTTGCGACAGCTCGGCATAGATCGAATCGATGTTTTCCGTGCGTGTTGTCATCGACGCAAAACGCGGATCGGTCTGCATGACCTCGGGCGTTCCCATTGCCTCGAACCACGCCAGCCAATGGCGGTCCGTATAGATCATCACGCAAACATAATCGTCTTTGGTCCGGTACGGGCGGCGGTCGGACGACAAAAGGCGCGGATAGCCCGAAGTGCCCAGTTCCGGCTCGAACGTGCGTCCGTAAAAGTGCTCACCCAGCACAAAGCTCGTCATCATTTCGAACATCGGCATGTCGATGCGCTGCCCCTGACCGGTGCGCAGTTGATAGACAAGGGCCGCATTTATTTGGCCAACCGCCCATAGACCGACACCCCGGTCCACCACGGCGGCTGGACAATAGGCGGGCTCGTCAGACCCTGCCAGTTGCGCCAGCGAAGGGATGCCCGACGCGCCTTGAATTAGATCATCAAAGGCGGGTTTGGCGGCATACCGGCCATTCTGGCCATAGCCGAATACCCCTGCATAGATGATTTTGGGATTCGCTTCGCGCACCGCGTCGTAACTCAATCTCAGACGTTCCATGACCTGCGGGCGCCGGTTGTAGACCAACACATCCGCCCCCCGGATCAGATCCATCACCGCAGCGTGTCCATCTTCGGTCTTGAGGTTCAGAACTACCGAGCGTTTTGAGCGATTGGTATTGAGAAAGATTGGCCCCATGCCCTGCGATCGCTGCGGACCAATCTTGCGAATGGGATCACCTTCGGGGGGCTCGACCTTGATGACATCGGCGCCGAGGTCACCCAAAATCTGCGTCGTATAGGGCGCCATCAGCATATTTGTCAGATCGACAACCTTAATACCTTCTAGCGGGCGCTGCATCATCTGTCCCTCACAGGACGAAACAGGGGCAAAGCCTGCCCACCCTCGGTATCGCGGAACGTAACTTCCACGGGCATGTCCACTGAGAGCGCGTCAAACTCTGCCTCCACAATATTGCTCAGCATCGTCACGCCTTCGTCCAGCGTGACATAGGCAATGGCATACGGGGGGTCCGCCCTGCGCATGACCGAGTAGGAATAGATGCGCCCTGTGCCAGCCGCATCCTTCCATACGGTGTCATCAGAGCCGCATTCAGGACAGATGGCGCGCGGATAGAAATGAGCTTTGCCGCAGGCGTTACAGCATTTGACCAACAGCTTGCCGTCGTTTGCGGCCTGCCAATAGGCCTCGGTCTCCATATTGATCGTAGGATCGGGATAGGTGCGTTCGCTCATGCGTCGTTACTCCCCAGAATGACGGTTCCAGCGCCGGTACGCTGCGAAATCTGCCCACCCGTGCCATGGGCCAGCGCGAGCCGGCAATCAGGCACCTGCACAGCAGGATGCGCCTCGCCACGCAACTGGCGCACCGCTTCGATCACCTTGGTCATGCCGCCGCGGTTGGCCGGATGATTGTTGCACAGCCCGCCGCCATCAGTGTTGAACGGCAGCTTGCCCACGCCCGAAATCAGGTTCCCGTCGGCAACAAACGCGCCCCCTTTGCCCTTTTCGCAAAACCCCAGATCCTCGAGCGTTTCCAGCACGGTGATGGTGAAACTGTCATAGATCGAGGCATAGTCGATGTCGGCAGGTGTGACGCCCGCCTCGGCAAAGGCGATGGGTCCGGATTTTGCGGCACCCGTATAGGTCAGATCAATCCGCCCGCCGTTCAGATGCTTGATCCCCGCGCCTTGGCCCAGCACCTTGATGCAGCGGTCCCCCAGCGTTTTGGCAATCTCGGGGCTGACCACCACCAGCGCGCCGCCGCCATCCGAAATCACGCAGCAGTCCAGCCGGTGCAGCGGGTCGGCAATCATCGGCGAATTCACCACATCCTCGACCGTCACCACATCGCGCAGCATGGCATGTTCGTTGTGCTGCGCGTGATGGCTAGCGGCCACCTTGATCCAGGCCAGCTGTTCCGGCGTTGTGCCATATTCGTACATGTGCCGCATCGCGGACATGGCATATAGGTTGGTCACCATCGGGCCATAGGGCAGCTCAAACCCACGTTCAGGTGAATCCTCGCCCCGCGCCCTTGCGCCAAGTTTTTGCAAACCTTCGGCACGTGGGCGACCGGCAAGCGTTATGAGAGCAACGTTGCACTTGCCGGCCGCAATTGCCTCCATCGCGTGACCCACATGAATCACGTAAGAGGATCCACCCGTTTCTGTGGTGTCGGTGTAAGTCAGGTCCAGCCCCATGTATTCGGCCAGCGCCATACCCCCGAGGCCAGGCACCGAGCCGTCACAGAAATACCCGTCCACATCATCCTTGGTCAGCCCGGCGTCAGCCAATGCGCCCAAGGCGACTTCGGCGTGCAGCATGGGTACGGTCTTGTCCACAGCCTTGCGCGTGGGATGTTCAAAAATACCTGCAATATAGGCTTTGGCAGATCGTGCCATGTTGTTCCCTCAGTAAGATTTCGGAAGGCCGAGTGCTTTTTCGGCCAGATAACACAGGATGAGTTGCGGGCTGACCGGCGCAATGCGGTGGATAATGGCTTCGCGCATGTAACGCTCGACATGGAATTCCTTGGCATAGCCCATGCCACCATGGGTCATCACGGCGTTGGTCGTCGCCTTAAAGGCCGCTTCGGCAGCCAGATACTTGGCCGCGTTGGCTTCCTTCCCGCAATCGTGGCCCGCGTCGTACAGCGCCGCAGCGCGGAACGCCATCAAGCTCGCAGCCTCCAGTTCCGCCCAACTTTCAGCCAGCGGATGCTGGATACCCTGGTTCTTGCCAATCGGCCGCCCAAATACCTCGCGGTCACGCGCATATGTGGCCGCACGATCCAGCGCACACCGCCCGATCCCGACCAGAGAGGCCGCGATCAGGATGCGCTCGGCGTTGAGGCCATGCAGCAGATAGCGGAACCCTTTGCCCTCCTCACCGATCATGTCTTCCGGAGGAATGGTCAGCCCATCGATAAAGACCTGATTGCTGTCGACACACTTGCGACCCATCTTGTCGATCACCCGCGCTTCGATATGGTCACGGTTGAAATCCGTGTAAAACAGCGACAGCCCGTCAATCGGGCGCTCGGTCTCGCTTTCATCCCGCGTCCGCGCAATCAGCAGCATCTTCTGCGCCTTCTGCGCGGTCGAGGTCCAGGTTTTCTGACCGTTCACAACCCATTGGTTGCCCTGCCAGACCGCGCGGGTCTTGAGCCGCGTTGTGTCCAGCCCGGTGTTTGGCTCGGTCACGGCAAAACACGCGGTTTCCTTGCGACTGATAATCGGCGGCAACCACCGCTGTTTCTGCTCGTCCGTACCAAAAACGACCACGGGGTTGAGACCGAAGATATTGATCGCGATGGACGCAAATCCCGCATTGGCGGCCCCGGTTTCCGTGATCGCCTGGACCATGGTCGCAGCCTCGATGATGCCTAGGCCCGATCCGCCGTATTCCTCGGGCATCGCAATGCCCAGCATTCCGGCCTCGGCAATGGCATCACAAAACTCGTCCGGGAACCGCCCGTCCGTGTCGCGATCCAGCCAATATTGATCATCAAAGGGCTCGCACACTTTGAAAATGGTGTCCCGGATCATCCGCTGGTCTTGCGAGTATCCACTCGGGTCTGAATATCCGGCGCTCATGCCTCTACTCCCTGTTGTTCTGAAGCGAAGGCGTCAAACGCCAATCGTGTAGCCGCCGTTGACCGACACATGCTGGCCGGTCATGTAGCTTGCGGCATCCGACAGCAGGAAACAGATCGGCTGACAGCTTTCCTCGGCGGACGAGAACCGGCCCATCGGCACCTGCGCCATCACACCGTCGCGGAATTTTTCGCCACGAATTACTTCGGTCATGGGAGTTTCGACCACACCAAAAAGGACCGAGTTGATGCGGATGCCAAATTGTGACCACTCGCGCGCCGAAGACATGGTCAGACCCAGAACACCGGATTTGGCCGCGCCATAGTTGATCTGGCCTATGGTGCCACGACGACCCGCGTCCGAACTGACGTTGACAATGGAAGCGGGCGAGGTGTCGCCGGACTCAATACGCTCCAGCATGTGCTGGCCAACAGCCTGAAGGCAGTAGAACACGCCGCTTAGGTTGACGTCGATCACCTGCTGCCAGGTTTCAGGGGTCATGTTCTTGGCCATGGCCGCGCGCACGATGCCCGCGTTGTTGACCAGCCCGTGGATGGCCCCGTGTTTGGCAACCGCATCCTGGACCATTCCCTGCACGAACTCATGATCTGCAACGGATCCGGTACAGGTATCCACCCGTTCTCCCAGATCAGCGGCAAGAGCAGATAGCTTGTCCTCCTGCATGTCGTTCAGAACGACCGTTGCGCCCAGACCGTGCGCCAGACGCGCGGTTGCCTCGCCGATCCCCTGTGCTGCACCTGTAATCAGGATATTGCGCCCAGTCAGATCCATCGGATTGATCATGTATGTCTCCCTATCCCCGCCTCGGCCCTGGAGCTCCTCCGGATTAGCAGGTGTTTCGTATATTCGTTACTTGTTCCGTTATGCATATTGACCGGATTTTCTCCGAAAGCAAGCCACCTCCGGAATCATTTCCTGAAATTTTCGGTCGGGGTTTGGCCCCATCATTTGATTTTTCCAGGTTTCGACTTCGCACCGCTGCCATCGATGTATGGCCGCAAGCATGGCAAATGCAGCCCAATAGGCACCTACCACCGCGCACCGAATTGTTCGTTTATCCGGAACTACTCCGCTTATACGTTGTTTTTCTGGACAATCCGGGCAAACTCCCGATAACCTGATGCTCAGACAAGGGCGTGGAACCAAGCGGAGTGAATGAAATGGCAACACTGATGAGCGATCTGGATGTCATCGACAGGGTCTTTCACCATGTTGACAACAAAACCACGGACATGGGCGATGAAACCCTGCGCGTTCCGGTCGAAGCCTACACCAGTCAGGAAAGATTCGACGCCGAAATCGCGCTCATGAAACGAATGCCATCGGTGTTCTGTCCGGTTGCCGCCCTCCCAGAGGCTGGATCTTACGTCGCGCGTACGTCTCTTGGCACGCCCTTGCTGGCCGTACGCGATGATTCCGGCAAAATCCGCGTGTTCCGAAATGCGTGTCGCCATCGCGGCATGGCTGTTGCCGAAGACGGCTGCGGAAAGAAGCGGGGCTTCGCCTGCCCGTACCATGCCTGGCTATATGGTCTGGACGGTGCATTGAAACGCATTCCCGACGAAGACGGTTTCCCCGATGTCGACAAGGCCACTAGCGGGTTGGTCGAAGTCCACTCCGAAGTTCGCGGCGGATTGGTGTTCGTAACCCAGGAAGTCCCCGTTTCTCAGGGAGCATTGGACGACATGCCCGAGCGTATCAGCGACGCACAGCAGTTCATGGGCGTAAAGACTTTCCGTGATCAAGCCAACTGGAAACTGATCGGCGAAACGTCGATGGAAGGGTACCACATCCGCTGGCTACACACGCATTCCTTCTATCCTTATGGCATGGACAACGTGAATATCGTTGAGACGAGCGGCCCCAACTCCCGCATCATCTTCCCCTTCCGCCGAATGGAAAAGCTGCGTAACATCCCACGTGAAAATCGCCGGATCGACGGAATGGCAACGCTGGTATACCAGCTGTTTCCAAACGCCCATTTCACCGTACTTTCGAGCCACACGATCGTCATCATTCTCGAACCGATCTCACCTACCGAAACCGAATGGGTAATCTACGACCTCAGCAATGATGATGGGTCTACCGAACCCAAGAAGATCTCTGAAAAAGCAGAAAAGGACGCGAAGTTCGTCAAGGAAACCGGCCTCAAGGAAGACCGGGCCGCGGCCTGCTCAGTCCAGGCAAGCATTGCTTCAGGCGCCAACACTCACTTGACCTTTGGAAAATTCGAACAGGCCATCGTGCATTTTCACCAACAACTCGGCGCGAAGCTGGCAGAATTCAATGGTCCAACTGCCTGAGTGGTCCTCCCCCGCTGAAGTGGTCCGCCCCTATAGGTAGGAAACGGAGGATCAAAGATAGGAATCAAACGCCACAAACTGGAAGAGATTGTTACGACGTTGCGGCTAACTTCGCGAACTGTTTGAACTGGCAGTGTCCGACTCCGAATTGATCCTTTTGGATCATCTGCGCAACTTCAATCCCATCGTGCGTCGCTGAGGAAGACGCCAAACCCATTGAGCACCTTGTTGATTGCTTTGACCCCAAGCCAATTGTTCCAAAACTCGAAATGAGTTTGCCTAGTATTTCAGCCCTTGACTTAGTTCCTGTTTCTGCAGTTCTACTCCCTGCTCCAGCACCTGTTTTTTCTGTTTTGGAGTTTGGGGAAATCAAGAATTACCTATTGAAATTGCTTACCTTTCCCCATCGAAAGTTGGAGAAATCGCCTTTTTGCCTATTTTCCATTTTTCCCTGAAATACAGGGAAACAGAGACCAGTTCGACGAAGGCTGAGCCCACCACCATCTTCACAATCCTCTGAATGCAACCACAAAAGCTGGTTCTTCAGGCGAATTGTGACCTTGAGCCGGGAAAGCCTTCGTACAATCGGCGCCGATCAGACCGGCGCCGGGTTTCTGGAACCAGTTGCTTTTTTGAGGTCCCGACCGGACCGGCACAGGTTGATTATGCAGCGGCCGATTTTTCGGCGTTGACCTGCTGAACCCACTCCAGAATCGCGTCCGTGTCTGCTTCCATCTTTTGCGCAGCGCCGTCAGTGAATTCCTGAAAGCGGTCTTCGTTCAGCGAATTGACTCCAACCAGTACCGGAATATCGCGCGCCAAAGCTTCGGCGATCACCGGCCGGAAACCGCGCCCGTCCGCCTCGTGCTTGCCGAATTTGTTGATGATCAGAAGCTGTGGCGTGTCATCAAGCGACGCAGTCACATACCCAACCGCCTGTTCCAACGCCGCCGGGTCCAACCTGCAACCGCGCGACATTGAACCCAGAGATTGCGAGATACGGATGGTCGCGCCGTCAGGCAGCACGCGCAGGTCCATGTCGCATTTGCTGCTGTCGGCGCATTCGGTGTTGGTCTGCACCACTCCGGCCAGTCTGGCCCCTGTCGCCAGCAGGCGTTCCGCAACCGCGCTGAGCAGTCGGTCGGTTGCGCCTCTATCGGTGGTCGTGACATAGGCCAGATGCATTGTTGGGCTCTCCGGAATTGATGTTGGTGTTTCAGATAGCACGCCGTGGGGTGCACGGCCACTCCCCGGCATCAGGGAAGGGGCGACAGGCCGATCACGGGTGCGTGCAGGTGCAAAAGAACCGCATAGGCGGCAAAGGCGGAAATCCAGACCCATAGACGCGGCAACGGGCGTGGGACATTTAGCGACAGCCGCGAGGTGTTGCGGGTAAGCCGGGTCCACTCAGCGCCAAGCTCAGCCGATCTGCGCCGGTCGATCAGCGCCATGCCCATCCACGCGAATCCGGCAAACAGACCGAACAGAATCACATGTGCCAGGCTGCCATTGGCCAGCAAATGTGCCAGCGCCCACAACAACAGGGCCGCGAGGATCGGGTGGCGGGTCGCGCGCAGGATTCCAGGCTGATCCGGATCGAACGGGCTGCGGCCCAATCCGCCAAAGGAAAACGGGTTTTGTATCGCCAGACCGGCAATCGCCAGCCAGCATACGATGGGCATGATCAGAACGGGAACCCAGCGGAATATACCGAGGGGCGGGATAACCTCGACATATGGTGCGCGGGCAGCGGCCACGATCAGCCACGCCAGAATTGCCAGTGAGAACAGGGAATAAGCTGTGAAATATCCTGACCGGCCCAGCTTTGAGATCAGCCATGGGCGGACCGGTGGCCGCACCGGGATCGCGTGGCTGAGCAGAAAGACGATGAGTGCCGCAATGAACTCGCCCCAACCGGCCATGGAACTCTCCAACGTTTTTTGCCCGGTCTAGGCAGCTTTGCGGTGCCGGTCTTTGTCCGAAGTCAAGAACGGCAAAGGGGCGGATCGTCCGCCCCCTGCCCTTGTGTTACAGACCCAGCGCCTTGCGCCGTTCCTCGGCAAAGCCCTGCACCATGCGGTCAGCGATCAGTGCAAGGATCGCCATCGCGGCCCCTGCCGAGATGCCCAGACCCACATCCGCCTGCCCCAGCGCCAGATAGATCGACTGGCCCAGACCGGTGGTGCCGATCAGCGCCGCGATCACCAACATGGCAAAGGCGTAGAGGATGGTCTGGTTCAGCCCCAGCAGGATCGTCGGCGCGGCATAGGGCGCGCGCACGTCGCGTAGGATCTGCCATTCATTGGCACCGCTGGAAATGGCGGCCTCCATCATCTCGTCCGGCGTGTTGACCAACCCGTGCCGCGTATAGCGGATCATCGGGACGATCGCATAGGCGCAGATCGCCAGAAAGGCCGAGAACTCGCCGATCTGGAACACCATGAGGACGGGGATCAGGAAGACAAACAGCGGGATCGTCTGCAACATGTCGCAGATCGGGCGCACGATCTTCCAGACCGGGCTCCAGACCGCACTGGCCAGACCGATCAGCCCGCCAACCACGGCACAAGAAAACACCGCCGCTCCGCTGAGATAAAGCGACAGCAACGCCCTTTCCCACAGGCCCGAGACAAGGATGGTGCTGAGAAGCACCACCGACAGCAAGGCCAACCGCCAGCCGCCCGCAACCCAGCCAAGTGCGGCAGCCCCGGTCAGGACGAAAGGCCACGGCAAGTTTGCAATACCGGTTTCCAGCATGCCGATCAGGATAAGGACGGTCAGGCCGCCGGTCAGGTGCCCGCGCCACGCCATCAGCATGGCAATGACAGCACCGGCGGCGAACAGGCCATAGCTCATGCCTGCGGTCCACTGAAAGCCCCAGGTAAACGGCAGAACCGCCTGATCCAGACCAATGCGCAACGGCAGCAGAACATAGAACAGGGAATTGTTCTTGAGCGCGTCCAGCCACGGTCCGTTGTCCTGCGTGAATGCGGTCAGTCCGCTGTCCACGGCGTCGGCCACGGGATCAAGCAGCGTCAGATCGGATGGATTGGGCAGCCGGGTCCAGAAGGCGATGGTGAACACCGCCGCAAAGCCCAGCATGGCCCAGACGACGCGCATGTCATATCGCTTGCGCTCGGCCGCCAGAGTGCCGCTCATGCGGTCGATGACGACGGCGAATACCACGATCACAAGACCGGCCATCAGCGACTCGCCGAACTGCGCCTTGCGCATGGTCAGCAGAACCTCCCAGCCGATGTCGTTGAAACCGCCGATCACGGCGGCGATGATGACCATCGACAGGGCGGCCATGAGGCACTGGTTCACACCAACCATGATCTGCGTCGAGGCCGAGGGGATTTCGACCTGAAACAGCTGCTGGAGGCGCGTACCGCCGGACATGATGGCGGCCTCTTTCACCTCATGCTCGACCCGCTCCAGCCCCAGCATGACATTGCGGGCCATCGGAGGCGCGGCATAGATGGCCGACGCAATCAGGCCCACAACCGGACCAAAACCAAAGAGCAGCAGTAGCGGCGTGAGATAGGCAAAGGTCGGCACGGTCTGCATGACGTCCAGAACAGCCTGCACAAAGGATTTCACCCGCGGCACTTCGTTGGCAAGGATACCAATTGCGCCGCCCACGATCAGCGCCACCGGCACCGATACCGCCACAAGCGCGAGGGTGTTCATGCTTTCCGCCCAATACCCTGACGCCAGCACGAAACTGAGCCCGAGAAACCCCAGCGAAGCCATGGGCAGTCCACCCAGATACCAGCCCAGCGCGGTGACAATTCCGATCAACAGAGGCCAGGGCGTGTTGCCCAGCACATAGTTGGCCCAATCCATCGGATAGGCCATCACGTCAGAAAACAACCGAGCCGCCGGTTTGATACCGTTCAGAAACCAGGCCAGAAACGTTCCGACCCACTCGGTCGCAGGCAGCTCCCACGTAGTTGGCCATTTCACCAGCCACGGCACAAAGGGTTCCAGCGCCAGACATATCGCTCCAACCAGAACGGTGATCAGCGCCGCCTGTGCACCAACCGTTAACTGAACAGAGCTTGTTTTCGGCACATCGGCTAAAGCGCTCATGCCTCTTCCACCTGCAAAGCAGCGGCCAGATCGGACGGATGAACCGTGCCGACGATGGTGCCGGTCTGATCCCGCACGGGGACCGGTTCATACAGTTCCATGCAATGCGCCAGCGCGGCATCCAGCGTCATCGATGTCGTCAGTCCCGGATCATCCGGTCCGCGTACACCCTCGCCCTGGCGCATGACCGATGCGACCTTGGCGTGCTGGCCTTTGGCGACATCCTTGGAAAACTCGCGCACGTAGTCATCGACCGGGCGCAGGACGATATCCGTAGGCGTGCCGATCTGAACGATCTTGCCGTCGCGCATGATGGCGATACGGTCGGCCAGCTTCAGCGCCTCCTGAATGTCATGAGTGATGAACACGATAGATTTCTTCAGCGTCGCCTGAATGCGCAGGAACTCGTCCTGCAACTGGCGGCGGATCAGCGGGTCAAGTGCCGAGAATGGCTCGTCCAGAAACCAGATATCCGGGTTCACAGCCAGTGATCGTGCGATCCCCACACGCTGGCGCTGACCACCGGAAAGCTGGCGGGGGAAACTGTCTTCGCGGCCTTCAAGGCCGACCAGAGAAATCACCTCTTGTGCGCGCGTGCGGCGTTCCTTGCGCCCTATGCCCTGCACCTTAAGCGGATAGGCCACGTTTTCGGCTACGGTCATGTGCGGGAACAAGCCAAAGTGCTGAAACACCATGCCCAATTTCTTGCGGCGCAGTTCGGTCAGCGCTTTCTTGGAGGCACCGATAACATTTTCGCCTTCGATGCGTATCTCACCGCCGGTGCCCGGCAGCAGCTGTGAAATACAGCGGATCAGCGTCGATTTGCCGGAACCGCTGAGCCCCATGATGACGAACAACTCGCCATCCCGAACCTCGAAATTCGCGTCCTGAACCGCGGGAATGAACCCTTTTTCACGCAGGTCGGTGGCGGCCTGATCGGCGTCTCCCCCTGACCGAGACAACGCGTCGGTCAGGGCTTTGTCAGCGCCGGGGCCAAAGACCTGCCAGAGGTTCTGGCAGGCAATGGCTGGCGTAGTTGTGTCAGTCACGCAGGCGGCTCACTTGGTTGCAGCGTCGACAACCGGACGCCATTTGCCTTCGTTTTCGGCCATCCATGCGGCGACCACTTCTTCGACTTTGCCACCGTCAACGTCGATCGCACCCATCATCGGCTGCTGGTCTTCGACCGCCAGCTGATAGTTGGTCAGGATTTCATAAGCGGCAGGCCACTTTTCTTCCATGCCACTCCAACCGGCCTTGAAGATGCGCGAAGGCGAAAAATCGCAATCGTTGACTGCATTTGGGTTCGGACCCCATGCCGGATCGCTGAAGCACGCTTCTTCGCCCGGAGGCAGATCAACGAATTTCACGTCATAGGCCGACATCGCCCAATGCGGCTGCCAGAAGGTGATGAGCAGCGGTGACTTGCGCTCGGTCGATGCGCGCAGTTCCGCGATCAATGCGCCCTCGGAGCCTGCAGGAACCGCCTTGAACGGCAGGTCCAAACCGGTCATCCGATCCGCGCCGGGTGTACCCCAATCTGCGGGGTAATCAACAAGACGACCACCGGGTAGCGTTTCGGCTGTAGCAAAGACCTGCGCACAATCCTTCAGTGCTTCCCATGCGGGCAGGCCCGGGCACAGGTCTGCGACGTGCGCCGGGTAAGCAATGCCTTCCTTGGCGTCGAGCCCCAGATCACCGATTTCAACAACGGTGCCTTCGCCAATTTTCTTGGCATATTCGTCCGAAACGTTCGACGACCAGATTTCCAGCGTCGCATCTATGTCGCCATCTGCCAGCGCCTGGAACTGGTTCATCATGCCTGCGGTGACATATTCGACATTGTAACCGGCCGCTTTCAGCATCTCACCCGCGACATGCGTAGTGACGTGCTGCCCCGTCCATTCGTTGATGGCCAGCTTGATCGGCTCGTCCACTGCGCCCATATCGGCGGCATAGGCCGAACCGGCGACCGTCATGGCCAATAGGCTTACGCTCAGTTTTTTCATCGATTAACTCCCTGTTTTATTTGTTTTTACTCATCCTGGCGGGCGTTGCCCCGCCGGTTGCGTTCTGCTGGTGTCAGTACCGTATCGCAACATGCACATTTTCGGCCACGAAAAGAAAGCGCTTAGTTTTATTCGTGACGCAGTACGGCGTAGTTGTCCGACAACCCGATTCCTTTTCTGTCTCATCCTTTTTGAACGCCGCAGCGCCAAAACCGGATTCGGCTCTTATGTATCGCCGGATATTGATTGACGGGTCAATCACAAACCGAAAATACCCCGTTTGTCGAGAAATACTTTGGGTCAACGGCATAAAAATTACGCCTCGCTTGGCAGACCAACCCTGCGCAGATACGTTTTGCGAAAGGACGGAGGATGCAACCATGCACCATTTCGATGAGATTTTCGGTCTGGCCGCGAACCGTCATGGCGGGGCGGAGGCTTTGGAGGCGACACTGAGCAAACCCAAAACTCAGGATGAGCTTGCGGCGATGCCCGAGGATCGCTGGTTGTCCGTTATTACCAAATGCGTGTTTCAAGCCGGGTTCAACTGGAAGGTCATTGAAAACAAATGGGACGGATTCGATACGGCCTTTGACGGGTTCGATGTCGGCCGCTGTGCCTTTATGGATGACGAAAAATTCGATGCGCTGTTGCAGGACACCCGGATCGTTAGAAACGGCACCAAGATTGCCTCGGTCCGGGACAATGCCGCCTTTCTGCTGGAATTGCGCGAAGACGGCGGCGCGGGCCGCGTTCTGGGTGGATGGCCATCGACCGATTATATTGGCCTTTTGGCGATGCTGGGCAAACGCGGGTCACGCCTTGGTGGCGCATCCGCCCAGTATGCAATGCGTTTTGCCGGGCGAGACAGCTTCATTCTGTCCCGTGATGTCACCGCGCGGCTGATCGCCGAGGGCGTTGTGGACAAGCCACCAACATCAAAAAAGGCCATGGCCGCAGTGCAGGACGCATTCAATATCTGGATGGAGCAATCGGGACGTTCATTGACGGAAATCAGCCGCGTACTTGCGATGAGTCTTTGAAAACGACTTGCAGAGACGACCGGGCGCATTAGGCTTCTCCGCATGATCCGATGCGTTATTGTTCTGTTTGTCGTTCTTCTTACCGCTTGCGGGCGCCCATTGACCGATACCGAACGCGCCTTTGTGCAGAACGTTCACGGCGAATCGCTGGAACTTGACCGTGTTCGCCTTGTCGAAGGCGCACCCGTCGCGCCAATAACCTTTCACCGCAAACCCCGCCCACGTGTGGCGTGCCGGGAAAGGATACTGCCACCGGTCAAGGAAGAGGTCGTGACCAGCAAACCGGCGGCGGTCGCGCTGTTCAACCGCGTCTTTTTCACCCGGGACTGGTATCTGGAGGATTATATGTCCGAATACCCGGACGAAATGAACCTGATCGCGGCGATGTTGCTGGCGCACGAGTTGACCCATGTCTGGCAATGGCAGAACCGAAAGGAAACCGGATACCACCCTCTGCGTGCGGCGGCTGAACACGGCTCAAGCGATGATCCCTACCTGTTTGACCTCGACACCTCGCCGGATTTTCTGAGCTACGGGTTCGAGCAGCAAGGCGCCATTGTCGAGGAGTACGTCTGTTGCCGCGCTCTGGATCCCGATGCAGCCCGGACCAGACGTCTTCACGACATGCTGGGGAAACACCTGAACCTTGCCGCGCTTCCGACAGATGGGCGCGAGAGCGACGTAGTCATCCCGTGGCGCGGCGCCAAGGTCGAGGGGATTTGCAGCTGAGCTGATATCGACACAGTCAGGCGGAAGTGGGCGCCACCGGTGGCTTAGCTGGGCTGCAACGTCTTCAGGTAGGCAACAAGATCCGCAATGGGTCGGCTGGTCATGATCGGTTGACCGTCTGGGGCCTTGATTGCGACATCCCTGCCCTCGAAATAAGGACCATAGACCGGCATCGGGCTTCCGTGGCTGACCAGCGGCTCGCGCCCGTCGATGCGGGCGACGACGCGGGCGGTTGGAAACGCGTCGGCGTCTTTCTGAAGTGCTTTCAGATTTGTTGGCTGAATCACCAGAACCCCCGCCATCGGTCCATGGCCGGTGGCGTCCAGACCATGGCAGGTCGCGCAATGATGCAGATACAGGTCCTCTCCGCGATTTGCGTCCTGTGCGAACGCAGTCGTTGCGCAAAGCGAAAACAGTGTTAACGCAGCAGCACCCACTTTGTTTGACAGCCTGCCCATCACGCCCTCCTCGTTGATCATGTTGAATTCCCTGCAATAACAGCCTTGCCCGGGACGCGTTCAGCCGCAATGATCCAGATCAACGATAGCTGACCAGGGAATTCGGGAAATGACTCACTATGCGGCCATCATGCTGGCTGCGGGGATTGGCGTGCCTATCCTTGCGGCGCTTAACGCGGCGTTGGGAAAGTTCGTCGGCTCTCCGACTGCGGCCGCAGTCGTTCTGTTTACGGTCGCGCTTGCGTCGTCAGCGGCCGTTCTGCTGTTGACACCGGGCGGGCAGGCATTCGCTAAAATGGCAGACGCGCCCAAACACCTGTTTCTCGGCGGTGTCCTGGTCGCTTTCTATGTCCTGTCGATCACGCATGTGGCACCTCATTTCGGCGTAGGAAATGCAGTGTTCTTTGTTCTGCTGGGTCAGTTGATCAGCACGGCCGCGATTGATCACTTTGGCCTTTTTGGCGCTCAGGTCACGCCTTTGAGCCTGATGCGCGCCGGGGGCATTGCCGTCATGGCGATCGGGGTTGCGATTACGCAACTGGCCTGAGAACTCCACCCTCCAACCGAACCGCACGGTCCATCCGTGCGGCCAGATCCAGATTGTGGGTAGCAATAAGCGCCGACAGCCCCGAACCGCGCACCAGATCCATAAGCGCACCGAACACCTGATCCGAGGTTTCGGGATCCAGATTCCCGGTAGGCTCATCCGCAAGCAGGATCTTAGGCCGGTTCGCCAAGGCACGACAGAATGCGGCACGCTGCTGCTCGCCCCCGGACAGGGCCGCCGGGCGGTGCGCGGCCCGGGGCGCTATGCCGACTCGGTCGAGCAGTTCCATCGCCCTGTCCTGTGCTGCACGTTCGGAGGTGCCGTTTGCTAGTTGCGGCAGGGTGACATTTTCGAGGGCGGTAAACTCCGGCAGAAGATGGTGGAACTGATAGACAAAGCCCACATCCCGCCGCCGGATTGCCGTTCGGGTACGATCGCCCTTGCCGGTCGCGTTGTTTCCGGCAATCTCAACCGTCCCGGTGTCGGGCGTATCCAGCAGCCCTGCAATGTGCAGAAGCGTGGATTTACCTGCGCCCGATGGCGCAACAAGGGCAACGGCTTCGCCCGCGCGCAATTCAAGATCGGCACCGCGCAGAACCTGAACCTCGCCCGGTTTGCCTTTCAGATAGGTCTTGGTCAAACCGCTCAATCGCAATGTCACATCATTCATAGCGCAGCGCCTCGACCGGGTTCAGCCGCGCCGCGCGGCGAGCCGGAAAGTAAGTGACGAAAAAGGACAATCCCAGAGATAGGGCCACTGCCTTGAGCACATCTGACAGGTGCAACTCTGCCGGCAGGGCATAGATGCCGCGAATGGACGGGTCCCAGACACCGCCCCCCATCGCATAGTTCACAAAGGAAAAGATCGTATCGATATAAATCGCAAACAGGCAGCCGAGGATCACCCCGAACACAGTGCCCAGAATTCCGGTAAATGCGCCGCAGATAAAGAACACGCGCAAAACCGAACCCTCACTCAGGCCGATGGTACGAAGAATGCCGATATCGCGTCCCTTGTTTTTGACCAGCATGATCAGGCCAGACACAATATTCATCGCGGCGATCAGAACGAGGATCGACAAGATGATGAACATCACGTTGTCCTCGACCTCAAGCGCACGCAAAAACCCGCCCGAAGCGTCTTTCCACGTCCAGACCTGCGTTCCATCACCTGCGGCTTCGAGTATCGGGATCAGTGCGGGCTCGAGTTGTTCCGGCTGGGCAACCATCACCTCGATCTCATCGGCGGCACCTTCACGATTGAAAAAGGCCTGCGCCTGAGCAAATGGCAGATACACCCGCGTGCGGTCGATATCGTACCGGCCTGCAGAAAAGACATAAACAATCTCATACGCATTCACCCGTGGCGACGTGCCGAATGCGGTTTTGACCCCGTTGGGAGAGGTCAGTTTAATACGATCACCTACGGTCGCGCCGATGGCGCGCGCGACACCGGACCCGATGGCGACGACATCCTTTCCATCCTCGAACTGCGAAAGGTCACCGTAAGCCTGTTCGCTTTGTGCGATCCCCGGCAGGTCCAGCAGATCATCGGGCCGGATGCCAAATACCTGAACGCCGGAGCTGCTGTCGCGATTGGTGATCAGAACCTCACCCTTGACCAGCGGCGCCGCGCGCTCCACGCCCGGTACCTGCTGAATGCGCTCGGCCATTCCGTCGAAATCCGCGATAGTGCGATCAACCCGCCCCTGCGCATCCACCTCGCCTATCGAATAGACGGTAACATGGGCATTAGCCCCAAGGATCGTGCCCACGAATTCCGAACGAAATCCGGAACGAACCGCCAGCGTCGCAATAAGGGCAAAGACCGCCAACGTGATCCCGATGAGGGAGATCCACGTCATGACGCTGACCCCGCCTTCGGCACGGCGAGCACGCAGATAGCGCCAGGCGATCTTCCATTCAAAAGGTGCAAAAGGAGGAGGAGTTACGGCCATTGCTGCTCCGGCAAATCAGATCGGGCGACCCTTGTCCCAAAAGCTTGAGCGGTCAAGTCAGATACCCCGATTGGCAAAACCGCTTCAAGCCGAAAGCGCCAATAAAAAGGCGAACAATGGACGCGTCCCGATCCAATGATTCGTCTGGCGTGCACCTTTCAGGAACAGACATGAGAGCTAAATCCCTCACAGCGCGTGGGATTTTGTTTCAAACATGTAAACAAAGTGAGAATGTGAGCGCCAACTGAGTTCGTTTTGCAACGAAAATAGGGTAATATAGTTTCACGTTTTGCCTAATCTGCGAAATTTTGTCACTCTGCCAAGTGGGGGAACACATTAACCAGTACCAGAGCGGGGGGTCGCTCATGAATTTTCAAGAGGAATTAGTTAGCCCCGGAATGGCCGGGATTGAAAACAAATCAGCTGAGCTTGATTGCGAAACCGCCGCGTTGCTGCGGGCGTCCATCAGACCGCTTTTCACAAACGCCGCAAACTGGGGCGCATTGTCCGACATCCTGCGCGAAAAGGGATACAGCCTTGCGTTTCGGGATGGACGTTTGTGCCTGACCGATCAGGCGACGGGTGGCCGGATTTGCGGGCTGAAATTTCTGGGCTTTGAACTGCGCGAACTGGTGCGGCGAATGGGCCGCCCGATGGTTATCGCCCGCGGTGATCATGCGGATGGCGACCTGATCATCGCCCGCCCTGATCCGAAGCTGCGGGAAAGCTGAACAGACCGGGTTGACGAGTCGAGCAGCGTCGTCCAGCCGTCAGATTCGGTTTGCCCTTTGGCGTTGCCACGCATTCCTGCGAAAGAACTTTCTGATCTTGTACTTGGTGCGCGACTTTGCGCGCTCGCTCATGAACTCTTCACCCGCATCTTCGGCGATGACATCCGTCAATAATACCTCGGCGTCCCAGGGATCATACGGCACAAGCCTGCGTTCCTTGAGAGAAGGACGATAGAACGACGTAGCAACATCGTTGAACATGGTCGCGGCGAAAGACATGGACGAGTTGGATATGGCCACCTGCCGGGCAAAGCACAAAGCCATGAAATCCGTTACAAATCCCGGAGACGGAAGGGGATGCGGCGCATCCTTTGCGGACACCGTATTGAACGCACCAAAGTCATCCAACACGCTGTCAAGATCATCACTGGCCACATAGACCGTAAGTTCGCCGACCTGTTCCCGCAGGGTATCAAGCCAATCCGTGTACCATTCGGAAGGTGCACGAAAGAAAATACCTGTCCCGTAATCACCCCGCCGCATATGCACCGCGACAACGGTCCCCGGCAATTCAGAAAACCAGCCCTGTAACCTTGCTGCATAATCGGAATACGGAGATTTGAACGAAAACTCACCCTGCAACCGATCCCGTTGCGGCGCGTAGAAACTGGTTGGAAACTGAAAATACCCGGACACGTCCGCGCCATCCAACGGGCCGGTCGCATTCCGTATGGGGCAATGCCGGGGATCTTGGAAATTCTCGATCAACTTCCGATCCGGTTCCGGCAGATTGTTGCGGCCCGGCTGAATGTTGAAAATGGAATCCCCGTCCCAGGGCGGATTTGCAAACTCCAGACCATATTTGGCTGCATGGAACGACAGGTACATGTATTGGAAAATCTGATTTCCAAATCGACCGTTGCCACCGATTTCCGCGTTTGTGATCAAATCCCTGCCACCTTACCCAGAGACGTCCCGGTTTAACGGCACCTTACTTTTCCGCCAAAACTGCCATGCCCGGCGGCGCGCCTTGCCAAGGCTTTCTTTCAGAGCGGGCCTGAGGGCATCGGGGAATTCATCGATGGATTGCAAGCTGCGACAAAGACTGAGGGGCATGTTTCCCTGATAGTACCAGCTCAGGCAATCCTCGACAGTGTAGCGCCCCGACAGTGATGCAAAACCGTTCATGAAATTGTACCACGCCATGGCGTAATCCTGTGCAACGCGCGCATCGTCCGCCGATGCGCCGCGCGATGAATATTCCGAGATCGGCATATTCAGATCGACACCCGTGGCGCCGCTGGCGAACATGCGAAGCACCAGATCATAATCCGATGCGACCGCGAAACTCAGATCATGCCCGCCAAGCCGATGAAACAGGTCGCGGTGGATGAAAACGGAGTTGTGCGAAAAGGGCATCCGCTGAAGAACCGCCCGTGGATCAGGGGGGCGGTCTTTGACAATCTGTCCGTCAGCGCCGCGTTCGACTGTCGAGCCATAGGCAAAGTCCGGCCCTCGTTGCGCCAGAAGGTCTGCCGCATCGTTCAGCGTGCTGTCCTCTGCAAGCCAGTCATCTGAATTGAGGAACAGGACATACGCTCCGCTCGCCGCTTTCACGCCACGGTTCATCGCGTCGTAAAGCCCCTTGTCCGGCTCGCTGTTGAACCGTGTGCGTGGAGCGCCTGTAATCAGGTCCTCGGCAAATTCGACGGTCCCGTCCGTAGAGGCACCATCCTGAATGATATGCTCGGCCCGAATACAATTTTGCCGCGCCATGCAATCGATGACGCGGCTGAAACTGTCTCTTCTGCCAGCGGACAAAAGGTTGTGGGTCGCCGTGATGACCGAGATCAGCGGCGCATCGCTATGATCAACCGGCGCGCTCATAAATCTCCGCGACTTTGGTGACGGCTTTTTCGGGGCTCAACTCTTCGCTTTCGCCAGTCCGGCGGCTGGTGAGTTCAACGACACCGTTCTTCAGACCGCGCGGTCCGACTGTGATGCGCCAAGGCAGACCGATCAGATCCATGGTGGCGAACTTGCCCCCTGCCCGTTCGTTGCGATCGTCGTACAGCGGCTCCAGCCCCAGCGCGGTCAGCGCCTTGTAAATCTTGTCACAGGCCGCATCCGCTTCGTCATCGCCCTGCTTGAGGTTGACGATACCGCAGTGGAATGGGGTCACGCCCTCGGGCCAGATAATACCCTTGTCGTCGTGGCTGGCCTCGATGATCGCGCCGATCAGGCGGCTAACGCCGATACCGTGGCTGCCCATATGGACCGGAACCGGCTTGCCATCAGGCCCCTGCACGGTTGCGCCAAGAGGCTCGGAATATTTGGTGCCGAAGTAGAAAATCTGCCCCACCTCGATCCCGCGTGCCACACGACGGCGTTCTTCGGGGATCTGGTTGAACAGCGCCTCGTCATGCGTTTCGTCGGTGCGCGCGTATTTCGAGGTGAACTCTTCCAGAATGGCCTGACATTGTTCGCGGTTGTCATAGTCGATCTCGCGATCACCGAAGGTCAGATCGGTAACGGCACTGTCGTAGAAGACTTCGGATTCACCGGTGTCCGCCAGAACCAGAAATTCGTGCGTATCGTCGCCACCGATCGGGCCCGAATCCGCGCGCATCGGAATGGCCTGCAGGCCCATACGCTCATAAGTACGCAGGTAGCTGACAAGGTGACGGTTGTAGGCGTGCAGCGCGTCTTGTTTGGTCAGGTCGAAGTTGTAGCCGTCTTTCATATAGAACTCACGCCCCCGCATCACGCCAAAGCGCGGGCGGATTTCGTCGCGGAATTTCCACTGGATTTGGTACAGGGTCAGCGGCAGATCCTTGTAGCTGTTAACGTGGCCGCGAAAGATGTCGGTCACAAGTTCCTCGGCCGTCGGCGTATACAGCATGTCGCGCCCGTGCCGGTCCTGCATCCGCAGCATTTCCTGACCATAGTCGTCATAACGGCCAGATTCGCGCCACAGGTCTGCCGATTGCAGGATCGGCATCTGGATCGCGATGTGACCCGCACGCGCCTGCTCCTCGTGCACGATGTTTTCCAGCTTGCGCAGCACTTTGAAACCCAGCGGCAGCCAGGAATAGATACCGGCGGCGGCCTGCTTGATCATCCCGGCGCGCAGCATCAGCCGGTGGCTGACGATCTGAGCCTCGGAAGGGTTTTCCTTGAGAACGGGCAGAAAGTAACGGCTGAGGCGCATTGATGGACCTTTAAAGGTGTGAATTCGACTTCAAAGGTGCTTAGTCCAAACCCCCGGCGGGGGCAATCGGCCTTTGGCGTTTTTGCGACCTAGGGTCAGTCGGTTTTTTGATTGACCAGCCAGTCACAGAGGCCAAATGTGACAGGAACGTAAAATACGAGGCCCCGATGCAAACCATACATGAGCCCGCGCGCGAGATTCCCGTCGTTCACAAAACGGATGTGCTGGTTGTCGGTTCCGGCCCGGCAGGGTTGGCCGCAGCCTTGGCCGCTGCCCGGGCCGGGGCCGAAGTGTCGCTGATGGACAGGTTCGGCTGCATGGGCGGCAACATCACCGCTGTCGGCGTTGAAGGATTCGCGTGGTACCGGCACGAACAGACTGTCGAGGCAGGCGGGATCGGCCTGGAATTCGAAACCCGCGCCCGGGACATGGGCGCCGCCGTGCCGGAAAGCCAGTCACTCAGCTATGAGCTGGACAGCGAAGGGTTCAAGCTGGTGGCCGACAAGCTGGTCGAAGAGGCCGGTGTGCATCCGATGCTGCATCGCCAATTCGTCGCGCCGATTATGGATGGCAATCGAATTACCGGGGTCATCACCGAATCCAAGGCGGGGCGAGAGGCGATACTGGCCAGAATCGTCATTGACGCGACCGGTGACGCGGATGTGGCGCACCGTGCAGGGGCGCCAACCTTTAAAACCGCGCCGGAGCAAATGATGGCAGCCTCGGTCATGTTCCATCTTGCCGGGGTGGACAAACGCGCCTTCATGGAAGGGATCAAGGCTGATCCGCAGACCTACAAGGACTGGGGTGGCGGCGGTGAATGGAACATCGAAACCTCGGGCAAAGAGGACGACATGTTTTCGCCCTTCATCAAAAAGCCATTCGCTCAGGCCATCGAGGAAGGGCTGATCCCGGCGCATCTGAACACCATTGCAGGCACTTGGGGCGCGATGCATGACACGGGTGAGCTGACCTACATGAACCTAATCCATCTGGATGGGGTCGATGGCACTGACCCGGACAGCCTAACCCGGGGCGAGATCGAAGGGCGCCGCCAATCTATGCTGGCCATTGAGGCGTTGAGGCGTTTTATGCCGGGCTGCGAAAATGCGCGGCTGCGGAATTTCGGGATGACCGTTGGTATCCGGGACACGCGCAAGATCGACGCCGCGTACAACATGACCGAGGATGACGTCCGCCATCAGGGCCGGTTCGAGGATACCATCGGCATCTACCCCGAGTTCGTCGACGGATACGGCATCCTGATCCTGCCGACCACGGGCCGATACATGCAAGTCCCCTATCGCTCGATGCTGCCCAAAGGCGTTCAGGGGCTGCTGGTTGCCGGCCGATCACACGGATCGGACCGCATCGCCCATGCCGCAACGCGCAACATGGCCTGTTGCGCTGTCATGGGCCAAGGGGCGGGTATCGCCGCAGCCGTCGCGTTGAAAAGCAATCGAGATCTCGACACGCTGGATTTGGAACCGGTGCGCAACGAGTTGAACAGACAAGGTGTGAGAATTCACTGATGGAACACATCCCGACGATTGACATCTCGCCGCTGCGCGACCGCAACCATCCCGGCTATGACGCGACTGTTGGGCAAATCCTGAATGCCTGTACCGGGATCGGTTTCCTTTCGATCACCGGAACTGGCATTTCGCAGGAAGTGGTCGACAATGTGCGCGCCTGTGTCCGGGCTGTTTTTAGCATCGAGGAACAGAGCAAGTGGGATCAGGCCATCACCCGCGACAATTATCGCGGCTATATTCCGATGGGTTTTTTCACCCCAAATGACGGTTCGGGCAAGGCCGACAAATACGAAGGCTACAAGCTGCATTTTGAAGCCGATGAAGATGCAAGCATTCGGAAGGACTGCGCGCTTTATGGCCCGAACCTTTGGCCACGTGAGGTGCCGCAGGCACGCGATGTCTTTTTGGATTATTGGACCCGACTGGACGGGGTCGCCGATATGCTACTGGGCGCCTTGGAAGACGGGTTGAGCCTGACACACGGTGCTTTGCGCGACGCGTTCACGAACCCGATGACCAACATGACCTTGTTGCACTATCCCCCACAGGCCCCGGATGAAGGCGGGTATGGCATCCACCCGCACAAGGATACCGACGCCCTGACCATCATCGCCCCGGACCCGGTGGGCGGGCTGGAGGTGCAGACCCGGGATGGCGGCTGGATCACTCCGGATTGCCCCCCCGGCGGTTTTGTCGTGAATATCGGCGATATGTTGGAGCTGTGGTCGGGCGGGCGCCTGAAATCAACGCCGCATCGCGTGGTCAACACGTCCGGAATGGAACGGTACTCCTTCCCCTATTTCGCCGTACCGCGCCATGATGTAATCGTTGCGCCCCTGTTGCCGCCCCTGCCCGGGTTCGACCGGCCCGCCGTTCATTGTGGTCACTGGTCGGCCGAGATCTGGCGCACCAACTGGCCGGACGAAGAAGCGGATGATCACACGCCGGAACTGGGCACGTTGCACGTGTGAAAGGCAAAACCTCAATCGCATGAACCGCTTGCATCGCGCGCGCCCTTAGGCCAAGAAATAGGGCAAGAGCTGCAACAAGGGAATGCGCGATGGCTTTGCCGGTGAAAGATCAGCTCAGGTATTGGGGCATTGCGACCGTTGTTTTCGTCCTGATCCTTTGGCTGCTTGGCGACGTTCTGCTGCCGTTTGTAATTGGTGGGGCGATTGCCTATTTTCTGGATCCGGTCGCGGATCGGTTGGAGAAAATGGGCCTGTCCCGCATGGCGGCAACTGCGATCATCACCATATTCGGGATATTGCTGTTCGTGCTTTTGGCCCTGATGGTCATTCCGGCGCTGATCACGCAGCTGATCGATCTGGTTGAAGTGCTGCCCAGCCTATTTCAGGAGCTGCGCGGCTTTATCGAAAAGCAGTTTCCGGCGCTTCTGGACCGGGAATCCAACACACACCAATTCCTGGTTTCGCTGGGCGAAACCCTGAAATCCAAGACGGGTGAAGTGCTGCAAACCGTCGTTGCATCTCTCGGGTCGGCGGTGAATGTGGTTGTATTGCTGGTAATCGTACCGGTCGTCACTGTCTATCTGTTGCTCGACTGGGACCGGATGATCGCACGGATCGACGAATTGCTGCCGCGTGATCATGCCCCGGCCATCCGCCAGCTTGCCGGAGATATAGACAAGGTTCTTGCCTCATTCGTGCGCGGAATGGGGACCGTCTGTCTGATTTTGGGAACGTATTACGCCATCGCGCTGATGATCGTGGGTCTGCAATTCGGGCTGATTGTCGGGTTTATTGCGGGTCTGGTCACTTTCATCCCCTATCTCGGGGCGCTGATCGGTGGTTCGCTGGCCATTGGCCTTGCCCTGTTTCAGTTCTGGGGCGACTGGGCCTCGATCGGGCTGGTCGCCGGTATTTTCGCATTGGGTCAGGTGACCGAAGGCAATTTCCTTACGCCCAAGCTGGTGGGCAGCTCCGTGGGGTTGCACCCGGTCTGGTTGCTGCTGGCCCTGTCCGTGTTTGGCGCGCTGTTCGGATTTGTCGGCATGCTGATCGCCGTTCCGGTCGCGGCCGCACTTGGAGTGCTTGCAAGGTTCGCCACTTCGCAATATCTGACGAGCCGCCTCTATACGGGCTTGAGCGCGCGGGATCAGGATAACCACTGAATGGCAAGACAACTGAGCTTTGACCTTCCGGCGAAAACCGCGCTGGGACGAGAGGATTTTTTCGTCTCACCGGCGAATGCGCTGGCCGTGGCCATGATTTCAGCGACGTCCTGGCCCGGAAACAAGCTGGTGCTGAGCGGACCGGCAGGTGCAGGCAAAACCCATCTGGCACATGTCTGGGCCGGTGAAACCGGTGGTCGGATCGTACAGGCATCCGAAATTCGTTTCGACGATGTTCCCGCCCTGTCCCGAACGCCGATCGCGGTCGAGGATGTGCCGATGATCGCAGGCGACCCTGAGCAACAGAAGACCCTGTTTCACCTGCACAACCTCGTTCTTGCCGAAGGCAACGCGCTGCTGATGACCGGGCGTCTGGCACCCAACCTTTGGCAACTACCACTGGCTGATTTGCAAAGCCGGGTTGCGGGTGCGCATCATGTGGCGCTTGACCCGCCTGACGATGCCCTGTTGTGCGCGGTGCTGGCAAAACTTTTCGTCGACCGTCAGCTCAATCCCGGTCCTGACGTGATTTCCTACCTCGTCAAGCATATGGACCGCAGGTTCGAAACCGCAGCGGAACTTGTCGAACGGCTTGACCACGTGGCGCTGTCCGAAAAACGCGAGATTACGCGAACGCTGGCCAGCCGGGTGCTCAATAATGACGCAGGCGCATCCGACAATTGACCGGGCATTCACGATTTCGCATTCTGCCGTTGGCAAGATCGGAAGAGACATGGAAAAATCCGTCGAAACCTCAGACGAAACCAGTGTTCCCGATTGGGACCCGTTTGGCCGCCCTCTGTTTGACGATCCAAGTGTAAGAGCCTTGTCGCGCGTCGGCGTTGTCGATGTCGGCTCGAACTCGGTCAGGATGGTCATTTTCGACGGCGCGGCACGCTCACCAGCGTATTTTTACAACGAAAAAATCATGTGTGCCCTTGGGGCGGGCCTGTCGGAAACCGGCAAGCTTAACCCGACCGGCCGCACGCGGGCTTTGGCCGCTCTGAAGCGGTTTCAGCATCTGGCGCGGGATTTGGACCTGCCCCCGCTGCATGTCGTCGCAACTGCGGCCGTACGCGAGGCGAGCGACGGCCCGGATTTCTGTGCGCAGGTCGAAAAAGAAACAGGATTGAGCATCTCCGTCATCAATGGCGAGGAAGAGGCCCGGTTGTCGGCGCAGGGTGTGCTGCTGGGCTGGCCGGGGGCCTACGGGTTGATCTGCGATATCGGCGGGTCTTCCATGGAACTTGCCGAGATCGGCGATGGAGACGTCGGGCTGCGTGTCACCTCACCCCTTGGGCCGCTGAAACTGCGCGACATCAAAGGTGGGCGTCGGGGCCGCAAGGCGCATATCAAGCAGACGATGGAAGAACTGCGCGACCAGCTTGGGCCGCAGCGGGACCGTCTGTTTCTGGTTGGCGGCAGCTGGCGTGCGTTTGCAAGGCTCGACATGTTGCGGCGAGGATATCCACTGCAGGTTTTGCATGAATATCGGATGACCACCAAGCAGGTCCGGGAAACCATCAAGTTCATCGAAAAGAACGACTCCGAGAAACTGAGGTCACAGGCAGGGGTTTCGGGGTCGCGTATGGCTCTGGTACCTTATGCGATGGATGTGTTGGGACGGCTGATCCGCACCTTCAAACCCAAGGACATCGCTATCTCAAGCTACGGTATTCGCGAGGGGTTGCTATATCAGCAAATGCCGCAGCGCTTGCGGGACCGTGACCCGCTGATCGAAGCCAGCCGTTTTGCCGAGATCAAAGATGCCCGGCTGCCGGGGTTCGGAAAGCACCTGTTCGAATTTGTGATGCCCCTTTTCCGTTCGGCGCCGGAGTCCAGCATACGTCTGGTCAAAGCGGCGTGCCTGCTGCACGACGTCAACTGGCGAGCGCATCCCGACTACCGTTCCGAGGTGTGTTTTGATACCGTGACCCGCGCCAATCTGGGCGGGCTGAAGCATTCCGAAAGGGTGTTTATCGGTCTGGCGCTGCAGCACCGCTATCGCAACAAACGCGAAGGCGACCGGTTCGAGCCGCTTTATGCTTTGCTGGACGACAAAGGCCAGAAGCAGGCAGAAATACTCGGCAAGGCCATGCGGTTTGGCGCAATGTTGTGGATGCAGACCGACGCCAGAATGGGCAAACTGCGCTTCTATCCGAAAAAGCAGCAACTGGAACTTATTCTGCCTTCGGAAACCCTGCCGCTGTTCAGCGAGGTTGCAGAATCGCGTTTGAATGGTCTGGCCAGCGCCCTGAAATCCGAAGTGCGCGTTGTGGTCCGGGACTGATCTGCAAACGCCGGTAAAACGGCTCGTCAGATATCTGTCCCTTCTGAAGGGGGCTCAGGCTCCTCACCGCTTTCCTCCTGCGGGGGCGGCATTGGCTTCTTGCGGATGATGATATCCCCGTTGGGCAGTATTTCCGGCGCCTCATATGCGCTCCAGTCGTCGACCTGCGCCATAAGTTCGGCCAGTGCCGGACCCATATTGTCAACAAATGACTGCATGGCCGGTCCAAACTGCAACGCCAGTTCCCGCAACGTGTTCAGCGATGGCTCCATTTCCTGTCGAAGGCCTTCGAAAAACAACTCCGCCCCCTGCTCCATAAGGGATTTGTCGTCCTCTTCTGCCGCAACTGGCAATGGCGCCAGCGCAAACAGAACACATATCAGGGCCGATTTACGCATGTATTGAATATAGGTGTCGGCAGTCGGACATGAAAGCCTACAGATCAATGTCCAGCGTCACGGGAAAGTGGTCCGAAGCAGTCAGCAGTGCTTCCCGCAGTTCAGGAACTTTCCAGCATTCTTCATCGTCGAAGGGATGCCAGATCCTCCAGACCGGCCGCCGGGACTGCAGGTCACCGCTGATCATGATGTAATCCAGTAACGCGTCCAGAAAACGCCCTTCCTGTGGCATGGCAAACCGCGCAGTCGCAGGCACCGATTTCGGCCTCAGCCGATGGGCCTCAACTGCATGCGGGTCATAAAGCCCTGCCTCCAGAAGGACTTCGACTGTTGAACGCCCGAACAGGTGTTCAAATTCGTCCAGTCCCGGACCGTCATTCAAATCACCCATGAGAATAACGGCCTCGTCACTGGCCAGATGCGACCGGATGCGTGTGCTCAGCCAAATGGCCTGAGCCAGTTGCTTCCTTCGATTGGCGATCGAAAGGCGCACGGCCTCGTCTCGCGTTGAGGCGCCATGCGGCGCCTTGGATTTCAGATGTGCCCCGATCAGGCGGAATTCGAATCCCGAGCGCAACGTCACCGCCAATTCCATCGGTGGCTTGGAAAACCGGACAGAATCTTTGGTGGCATCAACGTCCAGATCGATCTGAAACACCCCGTCAAACCGTGGCGTTTCGGGACCATTGTCCTTGCCGGACGGCTCGCCTATCGGGTCATGACGGGTGCTCAGTTGATCGGGGTCGTACAAAAGCGCCAGTTCCTGATGCGTATCATTGGGAAACCCCATCACGGCATGAGAGGTCCGCAGGTCAAACGCTTCCGCAAATCGCTGCAGGGCGCGAACTGTGTTCTGAGTTTTTCCTGTATTTGGCGCTTCGACGATCAGTACCGCATCGGCATCTACTGCGGTCAACACCTTGGCGATCGCTTCGACCTGTTGCGCCTTGGTAACGTCGTGACGCCCGGACCAACTGTCGTCAACGATCAGATTGTCATCGCTGTCAAAAAGATTGGCGAACCATTCCACATTGTAGGTCGCCAACCGCATGACATCAGACCCGGGCGCCGTTGATCTCGTCCCATGCGCGGTTGATGTCGATCATCTTCTTTTCCGCCAGACGAACGGCTTCTTCGGGTACACCGCGCGCCATCATCGCGTCTGGATGCGTTTCCCGAACCAGTTTACGCCAGACCTTGCGAATTTCCGGCAATGACATCTCTCTGCTTACACCCAACACCGTAAAGGGATCAGCGGGCGTTTCGGGAACAAATCGCGCGCGCAGCGCCATGAACTGAGCGTCCGTCTGTCCGAATATCCTGCTGACTTCCTCAAGGAACTCATTCTCGTTGGGGTGATAGAACCCGTCCGCCATCGCGATATGAAAGAGCCCTTCCATCAGATCGCAGAGCGTGGTGTTATCTTCGGCGAACATTCCTTTGATTTTGCGCGCATATTCCTGAAAGCCCGCAACATCTGTCCGCGCCATATTGAAGACCTTGGCGGCCCCCTCTTCGTCTCCGCGCGCAATCTGGAACACTTCGCGAAAGGCCGTCACTTCGTCGCGGGTCACCTGTCCGTCGGCCTTGGCCATCTTGGCGCCCAGCGCGATAACGGCGATGGCAAAGGCCACCGACCTTTCGGGCGGCGTCCGCAGGCGTTCAAAAACCTCCGTCAGGCTTTCGCCCTGGGCAAGCGCACTCAGCGCGTCGGATATACGGGTCCAGATCGACATGCCCGCACCCTAACCCGCCCGGATGCAACTGTCAGGTGCGACCAATCATTCCTGAGCAAGAATTTTCTGCATCAGGACCAGATCCAGCCAGCGCCCCCATTTCCGCCCGACCTCCGGCATCCTGCCCACCTCGGAAAACCCGATTGCAGAATGAAATCTGATGGCTGGACGATTATCCGCAGAAATACCCGCCACCAGCACATGAACCCCGTCCACGCGGGCGACTTCCTCAAGCCGGTTCATAAGCGCATGCCCCACCCCACGGCCGCGCGCGTCGGGCTTCAGCTGGATCGTGTGCTCCCGAGAATGCGCGTATCCGGGCCCGCCCCTGAACGGCCCGTATGTCGCAAACCCAACGACGCTCCCATCGGTCTCTGCCACCAGAAACCGCTTACCCCTTGCCTTGATATCCCTGACGATGTCCGCTTCTTCGCGCTCCGCCGAATTGAAGGTCACCAGCGTATCCCGAATGATCGCATTGGTTATCGCCATGATGACAGCTGCGTCTTCCGTTTTGGCCTGCCGCACCATCATTCCAGCACGCGCACCCCATGCGGTGTGTCAAACTCGGCCCTCAGCGCGGGTGCACCTTCGACAAATTCAACACAATCCAATTGCCCCAACATCCCTGCAAGCTCGACGGCCTGCGGATGGCTGATCTCCAGCCTGCGCAGACGACAACCGCCGGGTTGCAGCATCTGCGCAGGGTGCAGATTGCCTTTCCATTCAATCAACGCCGGAAACAGATTGTCGAACGGAAGCACCCCGTCGGAAGGAACGGCCATCTTCCAACGCAGGTCGCCGCGCGCCAAATCGATTGGATCACCGGCATTTACTGAAAGACGATCCAGCATGGCGTCCAAGTCATCTACCCGGCAAATCCAGTTGGTCAGCCTCGGTGATCCCGAAAACCGATCCAGGTCGAACCACCGGGGCTGACCGGGATCCTTCGCCTGCGGGTCAATTGCGATGGCCTCCAGATACAGCCCATCCTCAAGACCCAGAAGTCTGTTGTAAGTTCCAAATCTCCCGTGCCGCCCACCTGCCTGCAACGAGACGCCCAGCGCCTCTTCGACATAGGCTGTGGCCTCATCCAGGGTTTCCCCGGCAACTGCAACATGGTCCAGATTCATTGAGCGCCCCTTTCTCTGATGAAGCTACCGAGAACCGGACCAAACACAAAGGGAATCCCCTGCTTCATCTGGCGGAAAATACTCTCGGGGGGATCGCGCCGCAGGTGCGATTGGGGGGCAGACAGCCCCCCGCCCCGGTATCAGCTTCGCGCTTCGCCGATCAGGTTCAGAATATCCTGCGCCGCTTCGGGAATGTTTGTTCCCGGCCCGAAGATTGCCTTCACGCCGTGATCATACAGGAACTGATAGTCCTGTTGAGGAATGACACCGCCACAGATCACAATAATGTCCTCCGCTCCGGCTTTCTTCAGTTCCTCAACCAACTGAGGCGCCAATGTCTTGTGCCCGGCTGCCTGTGACGAGATGCCTACAACATGCACGTCGTTGTCGATTGCATCCTGCGCCGCCTCGGCCGGGGTCTGGAACAGCGGGCCAACATCGACATCGAAACCGATATCGGCAAAGGCGGTCGCGATTACCTTGGCGCCACGATCATGCCCGTCCTGTCCCATCTTGACTACCAGCAGACGTGGGCGGCGGCCTTCGGCGTCCGCAAACTCCTCTATCGACTTTTGAATCGCGGCAAAGCCTTCATCCCCTTCGTAGGCGGCACCGTAAACACCAGCCAGCGTTTTCACCTCGGCGCGGTGACGCCCGAATTCCTTTTCCATCGCCATGCTGATTTCTCCTACTGATGCGCGCGCGCGTGCGGCCTCGACCGCCGCTGCAAGCAGATTGCCGCCGCCCTGAGCAACACGGGTCAGATCATCGAGCGCCTTTTTGCAGGCCGCTTCATCGCGGGTCGCACGGATGCGCTCAAGCCGCGCAACCTGCGCCTCGCGCACCGCCACATTGTCCACATCCAGAATGTCGATCAGGTCTTCCTGTTCCTTACGGTACTTGTTGACGCCGACGATCACCTCATCGCCCCGGTCGATCATGGCCTGACGCCGCGCGGCACTTTCCTCGATCCGCAGCTTGGGCATGCCGCTGGCCACGGCCTTGGTCATACCGCCCATTTCCTCGACCTCTTCCATCAGGGCCCAGGCCTTTTCGATCAGATCGTTGGTCAGGCTCTCGACGTAGTAGGAACCGGCCAGTGGATCGACCACATCGGTCACGCCGGTTTCTTCCTGCAGCACCAGTTGCGTATTTCGCGCGATGCGGGCCGAAAAGTCAGTCGGCAGTGCAATCGCTTCGTCCAGAGCGTTGGTGTGCAGCGACTGAGTGCCGCCCAGAACCGCGCTCATCGCCTCATAGGCAGTGCGGATCACGTTGTTATAGGGGTCCTGCTCCTGCAGTGATACGCCCGATGTCTGACAGTGGGTGCGCAACATTTTAGACCGTTCGGATTTCGCGCCGAACTCGGTCATCACACGATGCCAGAGGGTCCGCGCAGCGCGCAGTTTGGCGATCTCCATGAAGAAGTTCATGCCGATGGCAAAGAAGAAGGACAGACGCCCCGCGAACTTGTCCACATCCATCCCGGCCTGCGTTGCGGCGCGGACATATTCACGCCCATCCGCCAGCGTATAGGCCAGTTCCTGCACCAGGTTCGCCCCGGCCTCTTGCATGTGGTAGCCAGAGATTGAGATCGAGTTGAACTTTGGCATCTCGTTCGACGTGAACTCAATGATGTCCGAGATGATCCGCATCGACGGATCAGGCGGGTAGATATAGGTGTTGCGCACCATGAACTCTTTCAGAATGTCGTTCTGGATGGTGCCGGACAGGACAGATTTATCGTGCCCCTGCTCTTCGCCCGCAACGATGAAGCTGGCCAAAATCGGGATTACCGCCCCGTTCATCGTCATCGAGACCGAAACCTTGTCCAACGGAATGCCGTCAAACAGGATTTTCATATCCTCAACTGAATCGATCGCCACGCCAGCCTTTCCGACATCGCCAACCACGCGCGGATGGTCACTGTCATAGCCACGATGTGTTGCCAGATCGAAGGCGACCGAAACCCCCTGCTGACCCGCAGCCAGATTGCGGCGGTAGAACGCATTCGACTCCTCAGCGGTCGAGAACCCGGCATATTGCCGAATGGTCCAGGGCCGCCCCGCATACATTGTCGCCTTCACCCCACGGGTAAACGGGCCAAACCCCGGCATCGACCCCATATGCGGCAGATCGGCCGTGTCGTCCTGCGTATAGAGCGGTTTGACGTCGATGCCTTCCAGCGTCTCTTTGGTCAGGTCGTCCAACGGGCGACCGCGCAGCTCTTTCTCGGCCAGCGCCTGCCAATCTTTCGTATCGGTCATTGCGATTTCCTTTTCTCAATTCGGATCGCGCCGGGGCTTGGCCCGCGCGTTGTGATGTTCTGTGTTGCTCGGTCAGGCGTGGTGCAGCGCAACATTTTACAGTCTGTGTGCATTTCGCCGGTCGCATTCAGCGGCGCAGGGGCTATATTCAAACGAACAGGAGGCCCCATGACACGAACGCTTGCCCTTGTTTTCTCGGCACTATTCCCGCTGGCAGTTGTTGCCGCAGACGGGTCTGCACCTGCTGATGACGAATTCGTCCGCCCTGTCGGCGACAGCGACCTCAGCGAATATCTTTGGGTGAACCGGCCCATTGTGGTTTTTGCCGACACTCCTGCCGATCCGCGCTTCCAGCAGCAGATTGAGATGCTGCTTGAGGGCGAAGAAGCCATGCGTGACCGTGATGTCATCGTACTGACCGACACTGATCCGTCGGCCCGATCCCCGATCCGGTCGCAACTGCGCCCGCGCGGGTTCCAGTTGGTGTTCGTCGACAAAGACGGCGTGGTCAAACTGCGCAAGCCCAGCCCGTGGAGTGTGCGGGAGATTGGCCGGTCCATCGACAAGACCCCCCTGCGCGAACGCGAGATCCGCGAACGACGCGAGGGCGGCTGAGCGCATCTGCCATACCCAAGGGCCCCGGCACAAAACGCCGAAATCCCCTGGAGATATGACAAATGCGCAGACATGATCACTCGAATTCCATGATCACATCGTCAACGGCCAGACTGTCACCTGCGCCAGCGTTGATCTTGGAAACAACACCCTTTTTCTCGGCGCGCAGGATGTTTTCCATCTTCATGGCCTCGACCGTGCACAGGGCCTGACCTTCCTGCACCTCCTGCCCCACTTCGACATCAACCTTCACGATCAGGCCGGGCATCGGGCAGAGCAGCATCTTGGATGTGTCAGGCGGCAGCTTTTCGGGCATCCGTTTCGCAAGCTCGGCCTGACGGGGGGTGCGCACATGCACCTTCATATCCGCGCCCCTGTTGCGGATGCGGAACCCTCCGGAAATCTTGCTTGCCTTCAGGACCAGCGGGCTGCCGTTGATATCCAGCGTTGCCAGTTGATCACCCGGCGTCCAGTCCGAAGAAACGCGGTATTCACCGCCTCCTTCAAACGTGACCGTCGAACCTGCCGGGTCGGCGGCGATGGTAAGATTGTACTCGTATCCTTGCAGGCTTACCGTCCAATCTGTTCCCACTTTGCGCTCATGGTTATCCATACGGCCTGACAAGCGGGTCCGGCGAATCTCGGCAACACGGTGCATTGCCGCGCAAGAGGCTGCGATCCGGCGCAGATCGTCTTCGTGCAACGAAACACCATCAAATCCGTCAGGATATTCTTCGGCGATGAATGCGGTTGTCATGTCGCCCGAAACAAATTTCGGGTGATCCATGACCGCCGACAGGAACGGCAGGTTGTGGCCGATGCCTTCAACCTCGAAACTGTCAAGCGCCACGCGCATCGCCTCGATCGCCTGTTCGCGGGTCGGCGCCCACGTGCACAGCTTGGCGATCATGGGATCGTAATACATCGAAATCTCGCCGCCTTCGTACACGCCGGTATCGTTGCGCACCGCGGCCGCGCCCTCGGGCGCCTCACCCTGCCACTTGCCGTTGGCCAACAGCGGCCCCGCAGCAATTTCCTGCGGCGGGCGATAACGTGTCAGACGGCCAATCGACGGCAGGAAGTTGCGATACGGGTCTTCGGCATACAGCCTGTTCTCGATGGCCCAGCCGTTGAGCCGCACGTCATCCTGAGAAATCGACAATTCCTCACCCGCTGCCACGCGAACCATCTGTTCCACCAGATCGACACCAGTGATCAGTTCGGTGACCGGATGTTCAACCTGCAGGCGGGTGTTCATTTCCAGGAAGTAGAATTTCTTTTCGCCATCGACGATGAATTCTACCGTGCCCGCACTGGCGTACCCCACGGCCTTGGCCAGCGCCACGGCCTGCTCACCCATGGCACGGCGTGTTTCTTCGTCAAGGAAGGGTGACGGAGCTTCTTCAACCACTTTTTGGTTCCGGCGCTGGATCGAGCATTCACGCTCACCCAGATAAATGCCGTTTCCGTGGGTGTCGCACAGAACCTGAATTTCGATGTGGCGTGGCTGAGTTACGAATTTCTCGATAAAGATGCGGTCGTCGCCGAACGAATTCGCCGCTTCGTTCTTGGATGACTGAAAGCCCTCGCGGGCTTCTTCGTCATTCCAGGCAATCCGCATGCCCTTACCGCCGCCGCCGGCGCTGGCCTTGATCATCACGGGATAGCCGATTTCCTGGCTGATCTTGACCGCTTCGTCCGCGTCTTCGATCAACCCCATATAGCCGGGAACTGTGGAAACGCCCGCCTCCTGCGCGATCTTCTTCGAGGTGATCTTGTCACCCATCGCCTCGATCGCGCCTTTTGGGGGGCCGACAAAGACAACGCCTTCGGCCTCAAGCGCCTCGGCGAATTTGGCGTTTTCCGACAGGAAGCCATAGCCGGGGTGCACCGCCTGTGCGCCGGTCTGACGGATGGCCTCCATGACCTTGTCGATCACGATATAGGACTGGTTAGCCGGCGGCGGGCCGATATGCACCGCCTCATCCGCCATTTCCACGTGCAGCGCGTTCTTATCAGCATCTGAGTAGATGGCGACTGTGCCGATACCCATCTTGCGCGCGGTCTTGATGACCCGGCAGGCGATTTCGCCCCGGTTAGCGATCAGGATCTTGTTGAACATGGAACGTCCTTTGTCTTGGGTGTCTGGAAACGCAAAACGCCGCCACCGGGCATAAGCCCCGCGACGGCGTGTTGCGTGATTTCGGCCGGGGCCAAACGGCCCGCGGAAAGATAGGTATCAGTTACAGGTGTTCTGGGTCTTGCAGTACAGCAGGTTGGTCGCTGCACCTGCCGCCGCGCCGACGACCGGATTGGCATCCAGAACCAGCGCGCCGAGCAGGCCTGCGCTGCCGCCATAAAGCGCCTGTTCGCCGGGATCGTCCCCACAGGCCGCCAATCCGGCGCACAGGCCAATTGCAGCGATGAGTCGTGATGTCCGCATGAATTCTGTCCCTTTTCAGACTTTGGATTTTCTGAGGACAGATGCGGGGCCGAGGCCGACAGACGCAAGCCACATCGCCGTGACAATGGCTGTTGCGCAAAATCCTGCTTTCGGACGGTTGGATTCCGCCGAAAGAAAAAAGCGGGCAGGGTATTGTGGGGAACACAAACCTGCCCGCTGAAGGAAGGGGTACGGAATAGTAGGTGCTTGTGCGGCGCAGGCAAAGTAGAGCCGCACGGCCCAGCTACTCTGCCCGCCACAATAATTGCCGCCAAGCCAACATTGTTTCCAAACAGGTTTCCGGCCAGTTTCTGCCTATTCGGCAGAATTACGCGCAACTTTGTGCCGACCCGGACAAAGGGGAATGCGGCCCCAATATGCTCATTCGCCGTCACGTTGCCGTTACACTTGAGGTTATCGAAGGCTGCCACACCATGTAGAGATTCACAGGCGATGACGGCAGCGCCATTCACCTTGATCATTGTTCTCAAGGGCTTCCGTTCGAATGGCAATATTTTACAGTCATAATCGGTTTTTTGCTCACGCAAATGAGATAATAAGCCTACTATTTGTATCTTATTCGTGAATTTCCCAAGGCGAATTTGCGTGAAAGTGTTGCGATGCATACTCGCACACAAGGAAAAATCCCCATGAAAAACAAAGGTAAAGCAGCCTTTCTGCTGGCTGTTTCCGGGGTGGCGCTGGCTGCCTCTCCGATCTGGGCTCAAGACGCGCAAACACAGGCCGAAATCGACGCCTTGCGCGCACGCGTCGAGGCGCTGGAGACATCTAACAATTCTTCCAGTGGTGATTTTCAGCTGGGAAGCACTTCGCTGGATATCTACGGCTACGTCAAATCCGATTTCTTCTATGATTTCGAGTTTGATCAGGGAGATACGGCGTTTGTGAACGTCATCGGTGAGCCGTCCGCTGCCACGGACGGCACGTTCGGCGCCACCATACGGCAATCGCGTCTGGGCCTTCGGACCAGCACGCAGACCGACATCGGTGAGATCACCGGGCAGCTGGAATACGACTTGTTCGCATCGAACGGTACTGCAGAGCTTCGGCTGCGCCATGCGAATATTGGTATCGGAGATAACTGGTTGATCGGGCAGTACTGGACCAACTTCCAGCCGCTCGACACGTACCCGACCACCGTTGAATTCAACGGACCCGTCGGTATCGCCTTTGCCCGGGTTCCGCAGGTGCGCTACAGCAACAAGCTCGGCGGCAACACCACTCTCAGCTTCTCGGTCGAGGAAAACGTCGGTGGGTCGAACTCGGACGATCCGGTGCTGACAGGTGCGGTCGAATACAATGACGGCACTTATGTCGCGCGCGCGGCTGCCCTTTACGGCAACGCGCAATCCGGCACGGTCGAAGTTGATCAGACCGGCTTTACCCTGTCGGGATCCGTCCGCCCCTGGCAAGGTGGGCTGTTTCAGGTCAACTACGTCACCGGCGAGGCGCTTGGCCCCTATCTTATCGGTCTGGGCAATGCCATCGTCGGCGGGCAGGCCAATGATGTCGATGGCTATACCATCGAATTCCGGCAGGATCTGAGCAGCAAGTGGAATGTCGGCATCGCGTACGGCAAAGAAGAATACGACCTGCCCACCTCGACCGGGACCCTGTCGTTTACCGAGTTGGAGACGATCCATGTCAACGCCTTCTACAAGGCGACCGACAGTCTGACACTCAGCGCGGAATACATCTTTGGGGAACGGAATGACGTTATTTCCGGCCAGACCTTCGATGGCAACCGGGTTCAGATTGCTGCTCAGCTGAACTTCTGAAATTGCAAACCGGCCCTGCCCGCTCCCGGGCAGGGTTCCCACGGCATGGCCGGGCAAAGGCTTATGCACGGGGACGGCGCACATGGTCAGTAGCTATCCTCAAACACGTCAGGGAATGACACGCGCGCCACATCAACGTCGATCACCAGAAGTGCGTCATAGCTGGCGGTGTCGAACGGATCTTCGGCCGGCACGACTTCTCGCCCGAACAACCAACTGATCCGCCCTGCATCCAGATTGCCGCGCTCGAATGGCTGATCGCCAAAGTGCTCCCACAACGCCCTCAGAAATGCGGTGTCGGCACGACGATCTGCCGCCTTGCGATCGCGATACCGTTCGCGCCGGGTCAGTGGTGTGACGCCCTTGGGGTTGGCACGCCGGACTGTAAATTGAAAATCGGTTCCGGGAAGACGACCGGGGAAACCGCGGTGCTTCAACATGACCGCACCTCCTGACGCTTGACGAAATCTGGCAGGCAAACACCTGATCTTTGGTCAAAAATCGAAGGATTCCATCCGGGTAAGGATGAGCTCATAACGCGCGCTCCCAATGCGAAAAGGTTGTGTTGAGGCGCTTTGGCGAGTTCAACGGCTGGTTTCATCGTCAAAGCCCCTCCCAGATACACCGGGATTGCTCCAGCCGGTAGGCTTCGAAAAATTGAGTGGCGTCTGGTTCGGACAGGCCGAATTCCACCGGCCGATCAGACAGCGAGATCACCACACGCGCGGGCTCCAGTTCATGCTTTGCCACGTAAGGAACCGCCAATGTCTGACACAGATGCTCCATATCCACAGTCGCCACGTCATACCCGATACGTCCCGCGGTCGCGCCAATCTTGGGCGCAACAAAACGGAACCGAACCCACAGTTCGCCGGGGTTGTTGTCCAGCAGAACATCCCGCAATTCCACGGGCTGCCCCGAAGGAACAGGCAACAAGCTTTGGGAGTTGCCGGTCGTCGCGGTACACACAGCCAGCACTGCCAGAACATAGCCGCAGCCCCGGCCCCGCGCTCGGCGGGCTCCTCCATCCGGGGCTGCGTGCGCAGCAGAGTCTGGCCGCGCGATTCTATGTCTGGTTGAACAAATCATGGGATAGATTCGTCTTTGGTGTCAAACTGCGCGGGCGAGATGATCTCGATCAGCTCCATGTCGTCGGAATGGCGAACCTCGCGATGCACGACGCCGGGCGGCTGCAAAACGCACGACCCCGCACGCAAGGTATGTTCGCCCTGCCCCTCATATTCAAAGACGACCCAGCCCTTGGTGACGTAAACCATTTGAAAGTCCAGATCATGGCTGTGCCACGCACCGGGGCTTTCCATCCCCGGCACGGCACGGATGACATGCGCACCGAATTTGCCCTGAGTGGCCCCTTTGATCCCGAGATCGCGATACTCAAAGAAGGCCCGCAGCCCCTCGCCGATAAATGGGGAATCGTCGGCGTGAGAAACGGTGAAAGCCTGATTTTTCCATACTTTAGGAGAAGGTTTTTTGCGCCAATGTTCTCGCACTAAAACCATCTCCACAACTTCATCGGGAGACAGATCTCGACGATCGGAAACAAAGTCAGGCGAAACTTCGGTGTCGCGAAGCTTCCAAAAGCCTTCGTCAATGCGCTCAAACAAATCTTCTTTAAGCTCACCGCCGGCATCAGAGGAGTGTTCATAGATTCTACCTCTAATACCCTCCCGCCAAGTCAGGGGCAGATCACTTACTGATGTTGCCTCGAAGTAAGCATAGACATCCGGGAGACGCGCTGCGCCTCCCAATGCACGAAAAACCTCGATGACTTGATCAATTCGCCGCATGAGAATTCGACCTCACAACGGAATATTATCGTGCTTCTTCCACGGGTTCTTCAGGGATTTGCCCCGCAGTGAGGCAAACGCGCGAGAGACCCGGCGACGGGTGGATTGCGGCATGATCACCTCGTCGATGAACCCGCGCTCGGCGGCGACGAACGGATTGGCAAAGCGGTCTTCGTAGTCCTGAGTATGGGCCGCGATCTTGTCGGCATCTCCCAGATCGGCACGGTGGATGATCTCAGTCGCGCCCTTGGCACCCATCACGGCAATCTCGGCCGTCGGCCAGGCATAGTTGAAATCGCCGCGCAGATGCTTGGAAGCCATAACGTCATATGCGCCGCCATAGGCCTTGCGGGTGATGACCGTGACCTTTGGCACCGTCGCTTCCCCGTAGGCGAACAACAGCTTGGCCCCGTGCTTGATGACACCACCGTATTCCTGAGAGGTCCCAGGCAGGAAACCCGGCACATCCACGAAAGTCAGGATCGGGATTTCGAAACAGTCGCAGAAACGGACAAAGCGCGCGGCCTTGCGGCTGCTGTCGATGTCCAGACAACCGGCCAACACCATCGGCTGGTTGGCAACGACACCGACCGTTTGCCCCTCGAGTCGCATGAACCCGGTGATGATGTTCTTGGCGAAGTCTTCCTGAATTTCATAGAAGTCACCCTCATCCGCCACTTTGGTGATGAGTTCCTTCATGTCATAAGGCGTGTTCGGGTTTTCCGGCACCAGAGTGTCCAGCGAAGTCTCAATGCGGCCCGGTTCGTCAAAGAACGGGCGTACGGGAGGCTTTTCGCGGTTGTTCAGCGGCAGGAAATCCACCAGTCGGCGCACCTCGGCCAGTGCCTCGACATCGTTTTCGAAGGCGCCGTCGGCTACGGACGATTTCTTGGTATGGGTTGAGGCACCACCCAGCTCTTCGGCGGTGACTACTTCGTTGGTTACCGTTTTGACCACATCCGGACCGGTCACGAACATGTATGACGTGTCTTTGACCATAAAGATGAAGTCAGTCATCGCCGGGCTATAGACAGCGCCGCCCGCGCACGGCCCCATGATGACACTGATCTGAGGCACCACGCCGGATGCCATGATGTTGCGTTGAAACACCTCGGCGTACCCGGCCAGCGAGGCGACACCTTCCTGGATTCGCGCCCCACCCGAGTCGTTGATGCCGATCACAGGCGCCCCGTTCTGTACGGCCATATCCATGATCTTGCAGATCTTCTGCGCGTGGGTTTCCGACAGTGATCCGCCAAATACGGTAAAGTCCTGCGAAAAGACATAGACCATGCGCCCGTTGATCGTGCCCCAGCCGGTCACGACGCCATCACCTGCAGGCTTTTGATTTTCCATCCCGAAATCTGTGCAGCGGTGGCTGACGAACATGTCGAATTCTTCGAAGCTGTCTTCGTCCAGCAGCAGCTCGATCCGTTCGCGCGCCGTCAGTTTGCCGCGCGCATGTTGTGCGTCGATCCGTTTTTGACCGCCACCCAGCCGCGCAGCCTCGCGGCGATTTTCCAACTCGGAAAGGATGTCTTTCATCGCGTTAGTCCCCTGTAACATTTGGCGGGACAATATAGACTGAGACATTCAGGCCAAAGTGATTTTCGGCAAATTTGCAAATACTTCTCAACTACCTAACAGCTAATTGCAAATTTGTTAATTAACATTTTAACACATTCACAGGCATAGCAATGATCTTTCCCCTGCCTTAAATGCAAACCATGCAGTTCAGTTCCACACAGGCGCGTCGCAGCCCCCCGACACTTGCGACACTTATTTTGCTGTCCGGGTTGTCGGCACTCGGCATGAACGTATTCCTGCCCAGCCTGCCCAACATGGCGACTTATTTTCAGGCCGACTACAAAGTTCTGCAACTTTCCGTGGCACTGTATCTGGCGGTCAATGCCATCATGCAAATCCTGATTGGCCCCATTGCGGACAAGGCCGGGCGTCGGCCGGTTATTCTGTGGGGGCTGGGCCTTTTCCTGCTGGTCACGCTGGGGTGCATTTACGCGCCAAATGCCGAAGTGTTCCTGTTCTTTCGGATGTGTCAGGCCGTCATCGCCGTCGGTATCGTGCTAAGCCGCGCCGCAGTCCGCGACATGTACGAACAGGACAAAGCCGCTTCGATGATCGGTTATGTGACTATGGGCATGGCGGTGGTTCCCATGGTCGGCCCCGCGATCGGCGGCCTGCTGGATGAAGGCTTTGGCTGGCAGGCAAACTTTTGGCTGCTGTTCGGCCTGGGCGCGTTGACGCTGCTGCTGGTGTTTGTGGACTTTGGCGAAACATCGCACAAAAGCGGCAAGACGCTGGTACAGCAGTTCCGCGAATATCCCGAACTTCTGACCTCTCCTCGTTTTTGGGGATATGCACTGGCGTCGGCTTTTTCGTCCGGTGCCTTCTTCGCCTATCTTGGCGGCGCGCCATTTGTGGGAACCGAAGTGTTTGGCATGAACCCTGCCGAGGTCGGCATCTATTTTGGGGCCCCGGCAGTCGGGTACTTTTTCGGCAACTTCATCAGCGGCCGGTATTCGGTGCGCTATGGCGTGAACCGAATGGTGCTTTGGGGATGCTGGATGAACGCCATCGGCGTTGCGATTTCGGTTCTGATCGTGCTGGCAGGACTAGGCTCGGCAATCAGTTTCTTCGGCTTCATGACCTTTGTGGGGTTGGGCAACGGGATGTCCATTCCGAACGCCACAGCCGGATCGCTCTCGGTGCGTCCGCATCTTGCTGCAACGGCTTCGGGTCTGAGCGGCGCGATCATGCTGGGCGGCGGCGCCGCACTTAGCGCGCTTGCGGGAGCGCTTCTGACCGTGGAGACCGGCGCCTTACCCCTGCTGTGGCTGATGCTTGCCACATCGGTGATGGGCATTGTGGCGATCCAGGTGGTGATCTGGCGGGAGCGGCAACTGGGGCTTTGACCAAAGGGCCCCTTGGGTGCGCAAGATCGCTTGCGCAGGGCAGTTTGCAAAGCTAGCCTTGGCGATGTGTAAATCTGCAAAGACAAGCCATGGCCACCCAGAAACTTTATGCCGGCGCCAAGCTGCGCGAAATCCGCAATCGCCTGACACTCAAGCAAAAGGATTTTGCCGCCAAGCTTGGTGTTTCGCTGCCCTACCTCAACCAGATGGAAAACAACAACCGACCGGTTTCCACGACGGTCGTGCTGGCGCTGGCGCAGGAATTCGGGCTTGATGTCACCGAGCTCAGCACTGGCGACAGCGAACGGCTGGTTTCGGACATGCGCGAGGCACTGGCCGACCCGATCTTTGCTGACACAATGCCGCCGGTTGCAGATCTTCGTCTGACCGCTTCGAACGCACCAGCGCTGGCGCGCGCTTTTATCGAGCTTCATCGCAACTATCGCCAGACCCACGAACGCCTCGCCTCCCTGGACGAGGCGCTGGGGCGCGAAGACGCGCGCATTCAGGCAAGCCCGTGGGAAGAGGTGCGCGACTTTTTCCACTACTGCGACAACTATATCGACGCTGTTGACCGGGCCGCTGAACGATTTGCCGAGCGCGCCGACGGGTCCGGCGGTATTCGTGAGGCCGCGCTGACCAGTCTGTCCGACCGAGGTGTGCAGGTCGATTTTTCGGACACAGAAATTCTGCGAAGCTATGACGCGCAGAACAAAAAACTTGTACTCTCCTCTCGCACGGCACCGCAGACACAGGTGTTTCAGTTGCTGCTGCAGGTTGCCCTGATAAGTCAGGATCAATTGCTGGAAGCCACGCTTGATTTCGCGCGTTTCCAAAGCGACGAAGCCCGCTCGATCGCCAAAATCGGCCTTGCGAACTACTTCGCGGGCGCATCCCTCATGCCGTATGGCAGCTTTCTGGCAGCCGCGCAGGAATACCGTCACGATCTTGAGTTGCTCAGCAACCGGTTCGGCGCATCGGTTGAACAGGTGGCACATCGCCTGTCCACGATGCAAAGGCCTGGCGCCAAGGGTATCCCGTTCTTTTTCGTCCGGGTGGATCAGGCGGGCACCATCACCAAGCGTCACTCTGCCACGCGCCTGCAATTCGCCCGCTTTGGCGGGGCCTGCCCGCTGTGGAACGTGCACCGCGCCTTTGAAACGCCGGGGCACTTTTTACGACAACTGGCCGAAACCCCGGACGGGGTTCGCTATATCTCTCTGGCGCGGGACGTGTCGAAATCGGGTGGCTCGTTCGGAAGCCCGGTGCGTCGCTATGCAATTGCACTGGGGTGCGAGGTGCGCCATGCCGAGGCGCTGGTCTATGCCGACAATCTGGACACCAACAACGCCAGCGCCTACGAACCGATTGGTATTTCCTGCCGGATTTGCGAACGCAAAACCTGCCACCAACGCTCCGTCCCGCCGCTGGAACGACGCCTGACCATTGATGCACACACGCGCGGCACCCTGCCCTACGAAGTCACCTGATCCGGAAGGGGTACAGGGCCGCATTTGCCGCGGCCCTTTTGCGGGTCAACGCATGTCAGGCTTTGGACAGAATGGCCCAGATCTCATCCTTGAGGGCCGCGCGCTTTTTCCGAAGCTCAACCTCGGCCAGTTCCTCCATAGGCTCAACATTGGTTTCGGCCCGGTGAACGGTGCGATTGATTTCGTGATACTCGTCAGCCAGCCGGGAAAAATGGGCATCCGATTGCTTGAGCTGGCTCATCAGTTCAGCCTTGTCCGGAAACTCTTCGGCCAGTTCATGCGGGGTGTGGGACATCTGTGTTCGCTCCTGATCTGTGTGTTGCAGTCAATTCGTAAATACGATGCGCCCAACACGCTTTGACCCGGATCAAAATAAAGCAGATTTTGCGCAGGTTTCAGCATATGCGGCACACACATAGACAACATGTGATCGGGCCCGCACGTCCGCAACCTCCCACAGTTCGGCAACAATGAAACGGACCTTTCCAACTGGAAAGGCCCGCTGAGAGTGCCGACTGACCTGAATGCGTTTATCAGGTGGTTTAAAGTTCGGTTAACGCTGTGCCGTCGCCCATTCAGGATGGATCCAGGGGCGATCATTCGCCTTCGAAAGCGGATCTTTTCCAAGCAGATGATCCGAGACCTTCTCACCCACCATGATCGATGGCGCGTTGAGGTTGCCGTTGGTGATCTGCGGAAAGATCGAGCTGTCGGCTACGCGCAACCCGTCAACACCGATCACCCGGCCTTGCGGATCGACAACAGCGTCTTTGTCATCGGCACGGCCCATCCGGCAAGTACCGCAGGGATGATAGGCGCTTTCGGCGTGTTCCGCGATAAACCCGTTCAACTCCTCGTCCGTCTGCACGGACGCGCCCGGCTGAATTTCCTTGCCCACATAGGGTTTGAATGCGTCCTGCCCGAAAATCTCGCGCGTCAGCCGGATGCAGGTGCGGAAATCCTCCCAGTCCTGTTCATGGCTCATGTAGTTGAACCGAATGACAGGCGCATCCTCGGCCCGCGCCGAACGCAAAGTGACCGCCCCGCGCGACGGCGACCGCATCGGCCCGACATGCGCCTGAAAACCGTGCCCCTCAGCCGCTGCCTGCCCATCATAGCGCACCGCAATGGGTAGGAAATGGTACTGGATATCCGGGTACTCGACACCGGGTTTCGATCTGATGAAAGCCGCACTTTCAAACTGGTTCGAAGCGCCAAGGCCGGTCTTGGTGAACAACCACTGCGCCCCGATCAGCCCCTTGCTGATCAGATTCCAGTGTTTGTAAAGCGTGATTGGCTGAACCGAAGCCTGCTGAATATAAAGCTCCAGATGATCCTGCAAGTTCGCACCAACACCCGGGCGATCGGCCACAACCTGAATACCGTGCTCCGCCAGATGGGCTGCCGGACCTATGCCTGAAAGCATCAGAAGCTTGGGCGAGTTGATCGACGACGCCGCCAGCACCACCTCGCGACGGGCGCGGATGATCTCTTTCTTACCGCCGCGCACCAGTTCGACCCCCGTCGCACGGCCATTTTCCGTGACCACGCGTGAAGCGAGTCCACGGACAATATCGCAGTTGTCGCGCTTGAGCGCCGGCTTCAGATAAGCGTTCGCCGCCGACCAGCGCCGTCCTTTCCAGACGGTCTGCTCCATCGGGCCAAAGCCTTCCTGCTTTTCACCGTTATAGTCGCCGGTAACTTCGTACCCTGCCTGCTGACCCGCATCGACAAAAGCCTTGAAAAGCGGGTTCGCACGCGGCCCGCGCGAAACATGCAGCGGCCCATCCGTCCCGCGCCAGGTGGGATCGCCACCATGGCCGCCATCGTGCCATGTCTCCATACGCTTGTAGTAGGGTAGCACGTCGGCATAAGACCAGCCGTCGGCCCCCATATCGGCCCAGGTGTCGAAATCCCGTGCGTGGCCACGCACATAAACCATACCGTTGATCGAAGACGACCCGCCGATCACCTTACCGCGCGGACAAGCCAGACGTCGGTTGTTCAGATGCTGCTCGGGCTCGGACTGGTAGCCCCAGTCATAGCGCGACATGTTCATCGGATAGCTGAGCGCCGCAGGCATCTGGATGAACGGTCCGGCATCTGTGCCGCCATGTTCGATCACCAGCACCGAGGCCCCTGCCTCGCTCAATCGATAAGCCATCGCGCAACCGGCGGATCCTGCACCGACGATGACAAAATCTGCTTCCATATTCGGGTCTCCTGTGCCCACCGGGTCAAGATTTTTCGTCGAAAAATCTCACTCTCTCCGATGGGGAAATTTGCAATATTGTGAAGAGGTTATTCGCCGCGCGGATATCGCTGGCTTTCCTCGACGGTATTCAGGTCCATGTGATTGCGCATGTAGCGTTCGGATGCTTTTTGCAGCGGCTGATAATCCCAAGGGTAGTAGCCACCCTGCCTCAGCGCCTCATACACCACCCAGCGCCGGGCCTGGCTGGCACGCACATCCGCATCGAAGCGATCCAAATCCCAGCGTGCCTCGGATTTTGCCCGCAGGGTTTGCAGTGTTCCGGCATGTTCGGGCTTGTCGGCAAGATTGTCCAACTCGTTGGGATCGGCGTCCAGATCGAACAACTGATCAGGGTCCAGCGTGCAACGGTTGTATTTCCATTTTCCATAACGCAGTGAAACCAACGGCGCATAAGATGCTTCGGCCGCATATTCCATCGCCACCGGCTCTGATCGCTCTGCCCCGTTGGCCAGCGGCACCAGATCGTGACCATCGGTCCAGGGCGCGATTTCGGCCATATCGACCCCTGCCAACACCCCAAGCGTCGGCGTGACGTCAATTGTCGAAACCGGGGTGTCGATCCGACCGGCTGGCATGTCCGGAGCAGAAATCATCAGTGGCACTCGTGCCGAACCTTCGTAAAAGTTCATCTTGAACCAAAGGCCCCGCTCGCCCAGCATATCGCCGTGATCCGAGACGAACATGATGATTGTTTCCTGACGGGTCGTCTCCAGCACCTCCAATATCTCGCCGATCTTGTCATCGAGATATGAGATATTGGCAAAATACGCCCGGCGCGATTTGCGGACATCTTCTTCGGTGATGTCAAAGCTGCGCCAGTCGTTGGCGTCAAAAATACGCTTGGAATGCGGGTCCTGATTGTCATAGCCCAGATCCGAGACCTCAGGCAGCAGGTGTTCGCAATCCTCGTATAGGTCCCAGTACTTTCGGCGCGCCACGTAAGGATCATGCGGGTGCGTGAAGCTGACGGTCACACACCACGGACGCTCATCCTTGCCGCGGGCAAGATCATAGAGCTTAGCCTTAGCGTTGTAGGCAACCTCGTCATCATACTCCATCTGGTTCGAAATTTCGGCAACGCCCGCCCCGGTGACCGAACCCATGTTGTGATACCACCAGTCGATCCGTTCACCCGGCTTGCGGTAATCAGGCGTCCAACCGAAGTCAGCCGGATAGATGTCGGTCGTCAGCCGATCCTCGAACCCGTGCAGCTGATCCGGGCCAACGAAATGCATTTTACCGCTGAGACAGGTGTAGTAACCCGCACGACGCAGATGGTGGGCATAGGTTGGTATATCGCTGCGAAATTCGGCAGCATTGTCATAGACACCGGTGCGCGATGGCAACTGCCCCGACATAAAGCTCGCCCGGCCCGGCGCGCACAGCGGTGAGGCCGTGTAGGCGTTGGCAAATCGCGTCGAACGTTCCGCCAGCTTTTTCAGGTTCGGCGCATGAAGCCATTCGGCGGGACCATCGGGAAAGAGGGTTCCGTTGAGCTGATCCACCATCAGGATCAGAATGTTCGGTTTTGTCATTTTCCGGCCTCGATGAGAGTGTTGAGGACACGCAGGGCGTGGTTAACGGCCAATTCCGGCCTCTCCGGTGCGCTGAGCGCAGCCCGGATATAAAGCCCGTCGATCAGGGCGATCATGTTTTCAGCCCCTTCAACAGGATCATCCAGCAAAGGGCGCAAGGCATGGGTCAGGTTCGACCGGATGCGCGCCTGATAAACCTGCCACAGCCGCAGCGCGTCATCATTGGTCTGCGCCAGTACATAAAAGGTCATCCAGGCGGCAATGACGTCCGGAGTGAAACAGGACGGCGCGAAACAAGCGCGAATGATCGCCTGCGCGCGCGCGGAAGGTTCCGCAGCATTCAGTTCTGTCCGCGCCTCTTGCCCGAAATCGCTGAGGATACGGCGCATGGCCGCAAGGAAAATCTGATCCTTGCCACCGAAATAATGGTGCGCCAACGCACTGGACATCCCCGCCCGCTTAGCGATCTGGCTGACTGTCACGTCGAGGGATTTTTTCACGCCAAGTTCCGCAATCGTCGCCTTGACGATCGCGTCGCGCCGTATCGGCTCCATCCCGAGTTTCGGCATGTCTGGCTCCTCAACACAACATTTGCAACTAAACGCTATGTCGATTTTATTGACTCGTCAATCAATAACGCATTCAGCCCATCCGAAACCTCGTCAGAGTTTGGGCGCAATGCTTGGTGGAGTCACTTCACGTCGGTTCAACACGGCTTCGCGCCAGGTGATGAAACTGACCGCTGCAAGAATGAGTGTACCACCGGAAACCACCCAGATATCCACCTGTTCGTGAAAGACAAGTGCGCCAAGCAGGGTTGCCCAGATCAGCTGCAAGAATGTAACCGGCTGGGTCACTGCCACCGGCGCGGCCTGCAGTGCGAGCGTCATGAAATAGTGCCCTGCCGTGGCAAAACTGGCCACAAGAAACAGCACGCCGATATCACGCAGGCTGGGCGGCGACCAAACCGCGACGGCAAAGGGAATCAGCATTATGGTCACCCAGATGGACAGTTGCGCAACGACTACCGATGGCCTGATATCTTCGACCATGACCTTGGCCAGCAGGTACGACCCACCCAGCATCAGCGAGGTTCCAAGCATTGCAAGATGGCCTGCTGATACTTCACGAAACCCAGGTCGGAGGATGATGGCCATCCCGACAAGAGCAACCACAACGGCGGCAATGCGGCGAGCGGCCAGCTTCTCTCCTAAAAACAAAGCTGCGCCGACAGTCACGTATACCGGGGTCAGATAATTCATCGCCGTGACCTCGGCCAATGGGATCTGTGTCATGGCAAAGAACCACAACATCACCCCCACCGCATGCACGGCCCCGCGCACCCCGAATATCGTAATGTGGCGGCGCGTCAGGCGGGTCGACAGAATCGCGCGCATGGCTGGAAGCAAAAAGACCAGACCCAATGCGTAGCGCAGAAATGCGGCTTGAATCGGGTCCATGCTGGTTCCCATGGACTTGACCAGAGCGGTCATCAAAACGAAAGAAAGCCCGGCGGCGAACATCCAGAACATACCGGCTAGCGGGTGGGACTGTGCGGCTGCGATTGTCATGGCATTGGTTGAACACCCAAATGCCCGCCGGGACAACCCTTCACATCGCAACAAGTTTCAATGCGATACCCAACATGACAACTCCGATCAGCACATCAAGAACCTGCCACGCGCGCGGGCGGGTGAAAAACGGGGCCAGCAACCGGGCACCATATCCCAGCGAGAAGAAGAAGGTGAAACTGGCGGTGACGGCCCCCAGCGCAAAGGCAAACCTGTCATCGTACTGCGCCGAAATCGAGCCAATCAGGACAACGGTATCCAGATAGACGTGTGGATTCAGCCAGGTGAATGCCAGAACCATAAGCAATGCAGTCTTCAGGCTGGTTTTCTGCCCTTTTTCGGCATCCATGGCCGCGCCGCCCTTCCACGCGGCATTCAGACTGCGGAACCCATACCAGATCAGAAATATCGCTCCGCCATATCTCATGACCGGCTCAAATTGAGGGATGGCCTGCGCCAAAGCCCCAAACCCCGCAACACCCGCTGCGATCAGGATGGCGTCTGACACCGCGCAAGTCAGGCATAGCGCAAAAACATGCTCGCGCCGTAATCCCTGTCGAAGGACAAACGCGTTTTGCGCACCGATCGCCAGAATCAGGCTGAACCCAAGGGCGAAACCCGGAAAGAACGTAGCTGACATGTGGCCTCCGACTGATTGCCCGAGTTGACTATTGGGTGCACACGGATTTATCCAGTTAATTATCCTAAGCCAAATTAAGCTGAGCTAATGCTGTTCGACCCCAATCATCTGGCCACCCTGTCGGCGATTCTGCGGCTGGGCAGCTTTGATGCCGCTGCCGCCGATTTGGCCGTCACCCCTTCGGCCATTTCACAGCGCATCAAAGCCTTGGAAGACCATGTGGGAACCTCTCTCATTCATCGCGGGCCACCTTGCACCGGTACGGCGGCAGGCCTGCGCATTGCAAAACACGCCGAGGACATTGGCCTGCTGGAGGCTCAACTCAGCCGCGAACTTGCGCTGGAGAACGGATCGGGTTCGGCCCGTGTCAAAGTTGCCGTTCCCGCAGACAGCCTTGCCACCTGGTTTGTCACTGCCATGGCAGCGATCCCGGATCTGCTGTTTGATCTGGTCATCGACGATCAGGACCATTCGGCCGACTGGCTAAGACGAGGCGAGGTCAGCGCGGCAGTTACCGTTGGCGGCCAGCCTGTCACCGGTTGTGATGCTGTTCCGCTGGGTACTCTGCGATACCTTGCAACCTGCAATCCCGCCTTTGCTCGCCAGTGGTTTCGAGATGGCGTAACCGCCGAGACACTGTCAATTGCGCCTTGCATGACGTTCAATCGCAAGGACAATTTGCAAAAGACATGGCTTGCAAAAAACTTTGACGCGCGCATCTCTCCGCCCTCCCATTTCCTGCCCTCGACACACGCCTTTGTCGATGCCGCCTGTGCCGGGCTGGGATGGGGCATGAACCCTGAATCTCTGGTTCGGCAAGCCATAAAGGAAAACAGATTGCAGGTTCTGTTGCCCGACACGCCGCTGGACGTTCCGCTGACGTGGCAAGTTGGCCGCATCATGGCGACAGCACTTGCACCTTTGACGAAGGCCGTCAAAAGTGCCTCAGCCAAGGACCTGATCCGCGCGTAACCCGATTGGATCAGACCAGAACAAACCGGAGTATTGCAATGTTCACCCGCGACGCGCTCAACTATGACCCGATACCGCTTCCGGATCGCAATGACTTGCCGGACGCAGAAATGATTGCCGAAGCGCGTGCCTTTTACGATGTCATGCGCAAACGGCACACGGTTCGGGACTATTCATCCCGCGACGTCCCGCGCGAGGTGATTGAAACCTGCATTCGCACTGCCGGAACTGCCCCGTCAGGTGCAAATCATCAACCTTGGCATTTCGCCGCCATCTCGGATCAGGCTTTGAAACAGCGAATTAGAGAGGAAGCCGAGGAAGAAGAGCAGCGCTTTTATGAGGGTGGTGCCGGTGACGAATGGATCAAGGCGCTGGAACCGATCGGTACCAATGCAGTCAAGGAACACCTGACCGTCGCCCCGTGGCTGATCGTCGTTTTCGCCCAGCGTTGGGGTCAGTTCGAGGACGGAACCCGGTACAAGAACTATTACGTGCCGGAAAGCGTCAACATCGCCACCGGTTTTTTGCTGGCAGCCCTGCATCACGCGGGCCTTTGCACGCTGACCCACACGCCGAACCCGATGCGTTTTCTGAACGCGGCACTGGACCGACCGGCCTCGGAAAAGCCCACGATGATCATTGCGGTCGGGCATCCTGCCGACAATGCCACGGTGCCGTCAGTCGCTAAGCTGAAGAAGCCTTTGGAGGAGATTTCGTCGTTTTTCTGATCGAGGGTATGATCGATAAATTTCTGCGAACGGCCCAAAGCCCCTAGCGGGCAACTTCCTTGTGTTTCGGGTGTGGCGCCACGAAACGGTTGCAGGCAAAAGCCGCAAAAACACTTGCGGCCACGATGAATACGATGGCCCAGATCACTTCCTGACTGTGGGCAACTGCAGCCAGCCCGGCGCCCACGATTACGGCGGATAGTCTGGATACGCTTTTGATCACGGCAGATGCCTTAATGCGCTGATCCTCTGGCGCGATGTCCATAAAGTACAGCTTGCGCGCACCACCCGTGCCGGTCACAGCAATGGTGGCCACAAAAAGGGCAATCGAATGCGCCCGTACATCGTGATCAAGTCCGCCAAAGTGCATCAGGATCAGGGCCAGACCCGTCCCCGCCACCAGCAGTGACCCGGTGATCATCACCACCTGATGGGATTTCATGTTCACAACGTGCCACAACGGCGCGGCCACCAGATATCCGGCAGCAGATGAGATGATCAGCGCTGTCATGCCTCTCGCTGAGCTATGATGCGATTCAGCCGCGATCAGGGCAAAGAACGGAACCGCAAGGGCGACCACTACCAGCGGCAGACGCATCGCAAGGTATTTGCGAAACCAGCTTTCACCAAACAGCGCCCGCGCATCCGACAGAAACGAGGTGACTGTCGTCCTTGGTGATCTGGGAGTTTCGACTTTTTCAGAACTGGCACCCGCCAGTTCGCGAACCGCCATCACAAAAACAGCCGACACAAGGAAACAAACCGTGGCAATAGCGACCACGGCGGAATGACGTTGAAACGGCGGCTGGCCTTTGGTGATTTCATGCACCACCAGAGTCAAGGCAATCGCCCCCACACCGCCAAGCCCAAGTTGAAGGTAGTGCTGCCATATCCGTGCGTTGGAATTGAGGTGATTGCTAAGGAAATCCACCAGCATCAGCCCCTGAATTTCTTCGATCAGACCGATCATGAAGAACGCGGCAACAAAAGCGATGGCCACCAAGATCATGTTGCCCGTCGCGGCGACAATCACTGCCAGCAGAAGGCATGCACCGATTGCAATCTCGCACATCGCCAAGGCACGCTTTTTCTCGGATTTCGCGGCGATTGCGTCAGCCAGAAATACATCCCCGATCATGCTGCCTAGTTTGCGGATCGAAACCAGCGCGCCGGCCAGTATCATCGGCAGTTCAAGCGATACCGCAAGAAACGGCATGACGACCGATGGGCTGCCCATGGTCCAGGCGACCTGTGACAGAACGCTTTGACTTGTCAAAGCGGACATGTTGCGTCGCTCGAACTTCCTGGGCGCTTTGGCCATCAGCCAACCAACCAGTTGCGCTTACTTTTTGCCACCAAATCAATCCTCTCGAAATACCTGGACCTACCCACAAGGTACAAAGTTCGAACCGTTCGGCCAAGAAATGAAAAAGCCCGGCGATTGCCGGGCTTTCAGCAGAACGGTGTCTGGACGCTTCAGAGTTGCGCCATGACCTCGTCAGAGGCTTCGAAATTGGTCGTCACACGCTGAACGTCGTCGTCATCTTCCAGTGCATCAACCAGCTTCATCAGCCGTTGCATGTCTTCCAGACCCAGCTCGGTGGTCGTGGTGGGTTTCCAGACCAGTTTGGTTGACTCTGATTCACCAAGGGCGGCCTCAAGTGCGCCTGATACGTCGTTCAGATCGGTATCCGCACACCAGATGACGTGACCATCTTCCGAGCTTTCGACATCTTCGGCACCTGCTTCGATGGCCGCTTCAAAGATGGCGTCGGAATCGCCAGCGGTTGCGGGGAAAACGACCTCTCCCTTGCGTTCGAACATGAAACCGACCGATCCAGTCTCGCCCAGATTGCCGCCGTTCTTGGAAAAGGTCGAGCGCACGGTCGAGGCCGTCCGGTTGCGGTTGTCGGTCATCGTCTCGACGATTACCGCTACGCCGTTGGGGCCATAGCCCTCATACCGGATTTCTTCGTAGTCATCGCCTTCGCCGGCAACGGATTTCTTGATTGCCCGGTCGATCACGTCCTTGGGGACCGAGTTCGACTTGGCCTCTTTCACCGCCAGACGCAGGCGCGGGTTCTTTTCGGGATCGGGGTCACCCATCTTGGCGGCGACGGTGATCTCTTTCGACAATTTGGAAAACAGTTTGGACCGCGCGGCGTCCTGACGCCCCTTGCGGTGCTGGATGTTGGCCCATTTGGAATGGCCGGCCATGTTGCGTCCTCGTGATGATTGCGTGTTTCGGCGCTCATATAGACGTTTGCGGGGCCGGGGATCAAGAGATCGGCTTGCCGTGACAGGCCCGGTGGCTATGGTGGGCGCATGACGACAGATCAGATCATATTGTTTACGCTGTTTCTTTCCGTTTTTGCGCTGCTGCTGTGGGGGCGCTTTCGATACGATCTTGTGGCATTTGCCGCCCTGATGATTGGTGTGGTGCTGGGGGTCGTCCCGGTGGATCATGCCTTTGCCGGATTTGGCCACCCCGCAACGATTGTGGTCGCTCTGGTTCTGGTGGTTTCGGCGGGGCTGGTGCGTTCGGGCGCTGTTTTCATGATCACCCGGACGCTTGTCGATGCCTCACGCGGGCTGGGCGCGCATATCGCACTGATGGGTGGCATCGGGGCTGTCCTGTCGGCCTTTATGAACAATGTCGCCGCTTTGGCGCTGCTAATGCCGGTCGATATCCAGACCGCCCGCAAGGCAGGCCGCGCCGCAGGGCTGACCCTCATGCCGTTGAGTTTTGCAACCATCCTTGGCGGCATGGCAACCCTGATCGGCACGCCGCCAAACATCATTATCGCATCCATACGGGGCGAGGCACTGGGTGAGCCGTACCACATGTTCGATTTCGCCCCGGTCGGCGGTTTGGCGGCAATCGCGGGTTTGGTTTTTGTTGCCCTGATCGGCTGGCGCCTGATCCCGGATCGGGGTGCGCAGGCCGACACGTCCGAGGCCCTTGCGGAATACATCGCGGAACTGACGATTCCGGCCGAGTCCGCACAGATCGGCAAGCGCGTGGCCGAGCTGGACGAAACCGCCGAAAAGACAGACGTCGCGATTATTGGCCTGATCCGCGATGGAAAACGCCGGTATGGCCGCGCCGCCAATGCGATCCTGCGTGAAGGAGACGCCTTGGTGTTGGAAGCGACGCCCGAGGCACTGGATGAGTTCCGGTCTGCGCTCAAACTGGATTTTTCGGATACAAGACGGCAGGAATTACTGACAGCCGCAGGTGACGGGCTTGAGGTTATCGAGGTCGTCGTCCCGGAAAGCGCCCGCATCACGGGCCGGACGGCACAGGCGCTGGGACTGTCATGGCGGCAAAGCACGGTGCTGATGGGTATCTCGCGTCAGGGCCGCCGCATCACCAATCAGGTCCGCAAGACCGAGGTCGAGCCGGGTGACATCCTGCTGCTCCTCTGCCCGCGCGATCGGGGACCGGACGTGACCGAATGGCTGGGCTGCCTGCCCCTGGCCGAGCGCGGGCTGGCCGTGACTGCCAATGACAAGGCGTGGCTGGCCATCGGACTGTTTGCGACCGCCGTTCTGGCCGCCAGCGTCGGTCTGATCTATCTGCCGATTGCGCTGGGACTGGTCGTGATCGGATATGTCCTGACCAAAATCCTGCCAATTGCCCAGATCTATGATCAGATCGAATGGCCCGTAGTGGTCTTGCTGGGTTCGATGATTCCTCTTGGCACGGCGCTGGAAACCTCAGGTGGCACCGAACTGATCGCGGGTGCTTTGGTCTCGCTGACGGCCGGACTTCCGGCGTGGGCGATCCTGACCGTCCTGATGATCGTAACGATGACCTTGTCAGATGTGCTGAACAACACTGCCACCACCATTGTCGCAGCCCCGGTCGGCATCCAGATGGCCCGCACATTAGAGGTTTCGCCCGATCCCTTCCTTATGGCCGTGGCGGTTGCAGCCTCGGCGGCGTTCCTGACCCCAATCGGTCACAAGAACAACACGCTGATCCTTGGCCCCGGCGGCTATCAGTTCGGCGATTACTGGCGCATGGGGCTGCCACTGGAAATTCTCATCGTCGCAGTTTCGATCCCGGCCATTCTGCTGTTCTGGCCGCTGTGACCCGCGCCATGTTGCCAAACCCCTGCGCCGCAGGATAAGGGCAGGCCATGAAACGCTTTCTGATCTTGCAGCTTCGCCCGGAAACAGATGCCGCCGACGCCGAGTTCGTGTCCATTCTGGACAAATGCGGATTGTCACCAGACCGTGTGCATCGCATCCGTCTGGATTGCGAAGATCTGCCTGATGGCCTGAATGTCACTGATTACGCTGGCGTGATCGTTGGCGGTGGCCCGGGATGCGTCAGTGACGATCCCGAGAAAAAGTCACCGCTGGATACCCGGATCGAAAACGCGATCATGGGCCTTATGCCACAGATAACGCAGGCCGATCATCCGTTCATGGGATGCTGCTACGGTTTGGGCATTCTGGCGGCGCATCTGGACGGCGAAGTCAGCAAGGCACGATACGGCGAACCGGTAGGCCCCTCGACTTGCCACCTGACAGAGGACGCGGCATCAGACCCGCTGACCGACGGGTTGCAACCAGTATTCGAAGCCTTTGTCGGCCACAAAGAAGCCGTGCAGGCCCTGCCCGAAGGCTGCATCCATCTGATTTCCTCTGAGCCTTGTCCGTTCCAGATGATCCGATGGGGGCAAAACGTCTATGCCACCCAGTTTCATCCCGAGGCGGATGCCCGAGATTTTGAGCAGCGTATCAATATCTACAAGGATCACGGCTATTTCCCACCCGAGGATGCGCAAGACCTGATTGACGCGTGCCATTCGGCTGACGTCACCCAACCCGGCGAAATTTTGCGGCGATTTGCCGAACGCTATGGGTGACCCAACGGCGCTGTTGCCTGATCCCAACCCCCTCGCCTAATCTGACCGGAAACGACTTTGGGAGGGGTTGTTTTTGGACTTTCTGATCAATGTGGGCCTGCCCCTGTCGCTGGCGATCATCATGCTGTCTCTGGGCGTCGGCCTGGAGGCAAGCGATTTTCGCCGCGTTCTGACCCGACGCTATCCTTTTGCCATCGGCGCGCTCAGTCAGGTCGCCCTGTTGCCTGTTGTAGCGTTTGCTGTCGTAAAGCTGTTTTCGCTGCCGCCTGAAATCGCCGTCGGCTTCATGCTGCTCAGTTTTTGCCCGGGCGGTGTGACCAGCAACATCCTGTCGAAACTGGCAAAGGGCGACGTGGCGCTGTCCGTCAGCCTGACCGCCGTCATCAGCCTGTTGTCGATGGTGACGGTTCCCTTTCTGGCCTCTTGGTCGATCAATCATTTCATGGGCGAGCAGGCACCAGAGGTTTCGATCAGCGGATTGGCCTTTGCAATGTTCCTGATCACCACTCTGCCCGTGGCAATTGGCGTCAGCCTTCGCCATTTCGCCAGAAATTTCGCCCTGAGGATCGACGGGCCGCTTTCAAAACTGGCCACGGCCCTTTTCGTCCTCATCGTGATCGCAGCCCTTGCCGGGAACTGGCAGCTGTTTGTCGACAACCTTGGCGTCATGGGGGCCGGGTTGATCACACTCAATGTCGCTCTGCTTTTGATAGGTCTGGCGATTTCACGCGCCGCAAACCTGTCGTGGAACGAGAGTAAGACAATCTCAATCGAAACCGGAATTCAGAATTCTGCCCTAGGTATTACGCTGGGCGCACTGATCACCGGCACAACAACCGGTTTCAGCCCGCTGGCCCTGCCCTCGGCCGTTTACGGCATCACCATGTATGCCGTGGCCATCCCATTCCTCATCTGGTTCCGTAACCGCTGAAAGGACGCCTCATGACCGCAAATACAGCAGATGCGATCGTTGTCGGAGGTGGCCTGGCAGGCCTTGCAGCGGCGGCGGAACTGGGCGACAGGGGCAAAAAGGTGATCCTGCTGGATCAGGAGCCCGCGCATTTTCTGGGCGGGCAGGCCTTTTGGAGCCTAGGTGGACTGTTCATGGTGGACACGCCCGAACAGCGCCGCATGGGTATTCATGACAGTCAGGAACTTGCCCTGCGCGACTGGATGGGCAGCGCACAGTTCGACCGGGATGAGGACAATTGGCCCCGAAAATGGGCCGAGGCCTATGTCGAGTTCGCCGCCGGAGAAATGCGACCATGGCTGCACGGGATGGGGCTGCGCTGGTTCCCGGTAGTGGGCTGGGCCGAACGTGGCGGCTCTTATGCCAATGGTCACGGCAATTCGGTCCCGCGATTTCACATTACATGGGGTACAGGGCCTGGCGTACTGGAACATTTCATCCGCCGGGTGCGTGAACATGTCAGTGCCGGTCTGATTCAGATGAAGTTCCGGCATCAAACCAGTCACATCATTATGCAAAACGGAACAGCCAAGGGTGTTTCCGGCGAAGTGCTGGCTGACGACACAGCGCAGCGTGGCGAGAAAACAAATCGTGACGAGGTGGGTGAATTCGAGGTCTATGCCCCTTCGATCATCGTCACGTCAGGTGGTATTGGCGGGAATTTCGAACTGGTCCGAAAAAGCTGGCCTCGTGATCGCCTGGGCGAGCCGCCCAAGGATATGGTCGCCGGTGTGCCATTCCATGTCGATGGAAGAATGATTGCCATCAGCGAAAAAGCAGGCGGCCATGTCATCAATGGCGATCGCATGTGGCATTACACCGAAGGCGTGCGCAACTGGGACCCAATCTGGCCCGCGCATGGCATTCGAATTCTACCCGGCCCCAGTTCCATGTGGTTTGACGCGCGCGGCAATCGTCTGAACCCTCCGTGCCTGCCGGGCTTTGACACCCTGACAACCCTGCGGGAAATTCTGAAGACTGGCTATGAATACAGCTGGTTCGTTCTGACCCAGAAGGTGATCAAGAAGGAGTTCGCCCTGTCAGGGTCGGAGCAAAACCCCGACTTCACCTCAGGAAGCTGGAAGGAGGTCATCCGGCAGCGCATCCTCTCGGGCGCAAAGGCAACGGGACCGGTCGAGGCCTTCAAGGAAAAGGGAGAGGATTTTGTCGTGGCCAACACGCTGACAGAACTGGTCAGCGGCATGAACCAACTGGGCGGCGGCCTTATCGATGAAACCCATTTGCGTGCACAGATCGAAGCACGCGATTCCCAGATCGACAATCCGTTTTCAAAAGACGCGCAGATCATGGCGATTCTTGCCGCCCGCAACTATCGCGGGGATCGCCTGATCCGCACCGCAAAACCTCATAAGTTTCTCGATCCGGCCAACGGCCCCCTGATTGCGGTCAAACTGCACGTGCTGACCCGCAAGACATTGGGCGGGTTGCAGACCAATCTGGACAGCCAGATGATCGGCGCCGACGGCCAGATTGTCCCGGGCTTGTTCGCCGCAGGTGAAGTGGCAGGGTTCGGCGGTGGCGGGTACCACGGATACAACGCGCTGGAGGGCACATTCCTTGGCGGATGCATCTTTTCCGGCCGCAACGCAGGCAGATCGCGGGCGGTTGCCTGACCGCCCTGCCCTTATTGCGCCAGTCTGAAACGCAGGACGGTATCGCCCGCAGCGTCCGTCAGGATCAATTCATTCCCCGCCCGCGTAAAGGTAACCACGCGCTGCAATGCCTTGAAGAACTGGCGCTCGATCTCGTCATAAGGCGGGGGACAGGCCATCAGGGTCGCCGCCATGTTGTCTGGGAAATTGATGGCATTGCCGGAAATCTCGGCCTTTCCCGAAAAGCGATTGCACCCTCCGCTGCCGCCAAAAGCGCCGTCCTGAGCAAAGGAAATCTCTGGCGGCTTGTCGGTATCAGGTGCCTCACCACCCCATTCCGTCGCGATCCATTTGGTATTCTCAAGCATAGCCTGCCCCTGATTGCTGACCTGAACAAGAACCAGATCGGCCTGATTTCCGGCACCATCCGTCAACACCGGATAGGCGGTGTCCGTGGTGAACAGCAGCTTTCGCCCGTCATAGATTGACCCTCTGACGACATACCGCATCCCATCCCGTACCAGAGCATCGTCATAGGTCAGCTGATAGGCTGCAGGCACTGCGCTCAGCGAATACCGCTGTGCGGACAGTGTAACCGCAGGCGCGTCGGCACGGGACACGTCCTGAAGCTCGACGACCAAGGTGGCGTCTGGCGGCAGGGCAATACGTTCGCGATAGGTCGCCGACCCTTGCACGGTTCCTGCGACTGCACCATCCTGGCCTGCAACTGCGATCAGTAGACCAGCCAAAGCGGCAACGCCCAATGCGGATTTACGCATGACAAACTCACCCTTTCAGATCCTGTTACCAGACAAGATCGTAAGAAAGTTTGAATTTTCAAGCTGTTCGACCAGCTGTCGGCGGCAATGCGCCGCTGGTCAAAGCGGCCAGATCAACGGGATCAGCAACGATGCAAGCAGGCCGACTGTCAGATTGAGTGGGATACCTACCTTCATGAAATCCATGAATCTGTACCCGCCGGGGCCATATACCAGCATGTTGGTCTGGTATCCGATGGGCGTCGCGAATGAGGCCGATGCCGCCAGCATAACCGCAACCACAAGCGGGCGCGGATCGACCCCAACCGCCTGCGCCAGCCCGATGGCAATCGGGGTGACAACAACGGCAACCGCGTTATTCGACACCAGCTCCGTCAGAACCGACGTCAACAGATACACAGCCCAGACAATCAGGAAGGGCGGCAACATACCGAGCGACGGGGCGATAGCATTGATGATCAATTCGACCGCGCCCGAGCTTTCCAGCGCGGCCCCGATGGCCAGCATTGCAAAAATCAGGGCCAGCAGCCGACCCTCGACAAAGGAAAATGCCTCATCCGCGTCTATGCAGCGGGTCGCCAGCACAACGGCCACGGCAATGATCGAAAGCATCAGGATCGGCGCCACACCCAAGGCGGCCAGCAGAACAATTCCGATCAGCGACGCAATGGCAATCGGCGCATGGCTGCGCCTGTATGCCCGCCCCGAAGGCTGTGCAACCTCGACCATATCCATATCGGCGGCTAGTTTCTGAATATCGGCAGGAGATCCCTCCAGCAGCAGCGTGTCGCCCACCCGGACCACCAACTCGTCCAGTTGCCGCCCGATGTTCTGATTACGCCGATGCACGGCCAGAACATACACGCCGTAGCGGCGGCGCAACCTCATCGCACCCAGTGTCCGGCCGATCATACGGCAGCCCGGCGTTATCAGCACCTCGACAGTTTTGGTTTCGACGGCGGACACCTGATCGACACGCTTGAGTTCCGGGTTGCTCTGAAGGCTCAAAAGCTCGGTCATCTGGGTCCGCAGAACGACGCGGTCGCCGACCCGCAGCGCTACCCCCTTCAGGTTACGACGCAGGGATTCATCGCCACGGATCACATCGATCAGACGAACACCCTGGCGTTTGAACAACTGCACCCCCGTAACCTCGCGCCCGATCAAGTTGCTGTCGGGGGGGATGACGGCCTCGGTAAAGAACTTCATCTTCGACCGGTCGCTGAGCATGCTTGCCATACTGTCCCGCTCGGGCAGAAGATGCGGCGCGATGAACCGCAGATAAACCATGCCATAGATCACCACGGCGATCCCAAGCGGGGTGACCTCAAAGATCGAGAAGGCCGGCAAACCCTGTGCCCGTGCCACACCATCGACCAGCAGGTTGGTTGACGTACCAATCAGGGTCAGTGTCCCGCCCAATATCGCCGCATAGCTGAGCGGGATCAGAAGCTTTGAAGCCGGAAGGTTCAGCGTGCGGGCGATTTGCACGAAAACCGGAATCATAACAACGACCACAGGAGTATTCGAAACCACGGCAGACGCGATGATAACAAAACCCATCAGCAGCCCGATTGCGATCCGTGGATTGACCTGTGCCTGCTTCTGGGCAACCGACGTAAAAGCATCCAGCGCACCCGTTCTGACCAACGCCCCCATGATGATGAACATGGCGGCAATCGTCCAAGGAGCCGGGTTTGAAAGAACGACCAGCGCATTTTGGTAGGGCAAAATACCGGTCATCATCATCAATGCGACACCCGAGATGGCCACAACCTCGGTCGGATAGGTTTCGCGCATGAACATAACGAACATGCCCCCGACAATGCACAGCGCCAAAATCGCGCTGCCAGTATCTGTCAATTGAAGGAAGTCCATTCGTGGTATTCTGTCCGAACCCTGTTCTGGCCCAAGCGCCCTGCAGCCAGTTTCACGTATTGCGCGGCTGCGGGCAAGCCTCAGCTTACTTTAGCTTTGCCAAAGTTAGTGTTTTCACGGCCCGGCTTGCTCGAGCCGCCCGCCGACGCGAACCATCCGCACCTTCGTCGCCTGACCACTTCTGTCGTCAGTTTCGACATAGACACCGCTCAGGGTCGCCTCACCGGTTGCGGGTGTGAAGCGGGCCTTTGGCATTCCGGTGATAAACCGGCGCATCGGTTCTTTTTTGTCCATCCCGATCACTGAATCGTAGTCGCCGCACATACCTGCATCGGTCAGATAAGCAGTTCCGCCCGGCAAAATCTGCGAATCTGCTGTCGGCACATGCGTATGCGTTCCAACCACAAGGCTGGCACGCCCGTCGCAATAGTGGCCCATCGCCATCTTTTCCGAGGTCGCCTCGCAATGCATGTCCACTATAACTGCCTGCGCCTGACCACCACGCGGATGCGATTTGAGTATGGGTTCAATTGCCGAAAACGGATCATCGAACGGGCGCTTCATAAAGACCTGACCCAGAACCTGAACCACCAGAATTTTTCGCCCACCCGGCGCGTTATAAAGGCGATATCCGCGCCCCGGCGCGCCCTTGGCGAAGTTCACCGGGCGCACGATGCGCGGCTCGCTTTCGATGAACTGCAACATGTCTTTCTGATCGAAAGCGTGATCCCCAAGCGTCAGGCAATCTGCGCCCGCATCCAGAAGCAGTTTGGCGTGATCGCCACTCAACCCCATACCGTTCGAGGCATTCTCGCCGTTGACGACCACGAAATCCAGACGCCATTCCTCGCGCAGGCGTGGCAGATGCTGCTGCACGGCCGCGCGCCCCGCGCGCCCCATGACGTCCCCAAGAAACAAAATCTTCATGTTTCGGGTCCTATGGGTATCGCACGGCGATAACAAGGCAGAACCATGCAAATTGCAGGCCAATCGCGATACTTGATTTTGAATTTTGCGATGGCAAGTTCATAGGGTAACCGATTCTCAACCAAGGATAATTTCAATGACGCGCACCGCCCTGACACTGTCGATGATGCTGCTCGCCACTGGACTTGCCGCCCAGACGACAACCACCATGGCTAATCCTGCCGCTACCTTCTGCGTCGAAAACAACGGCGAATATCAGATTCGAAAAAACGCGGACGGCAGTGAGTACGGCGTTTGCATCCTGCCTGACGGCAAAGAAGTGGATGCCTGGGAATACCTGCGCAGTCATTTCGAGAACTAAGGATCAGAAGGTCAGAACCCGGCTTTCCGTAACGACCATATCCAAGGGTTGGTCGGTTGGCTCAAGCGGCAGGTCTTCGGCCTCCTGCGCATCAAACGCGAAACCGATCGCAAGTGTCGGGCGTTTGGCGCGCAGGCCTTCAAGCGTCCGGTCATAGAAACCGCCACCATATCCCAGCCTGCCACCCCGGACATCAAACGCCACCAGCGGCACGATCAGGATCTCGGGATCGAAGTAGTCATCGACCTCGGGCACCTTCGCACCAAAAGGTCCGTCCTTCAGCACCCCTTCGGGTGTCCAACGCGAAAAGCGCAAGGCCTGTCCCTGCCCCTGAATGACAGGCACGCCCACCGGACCATAGGCCGTAGCCTCGGCCATGGCTGGCAGAGGATCGATTTCCGTGCGGATCGGCATGTAGCCGGACATCGGAACACCCCTGTGTCCGGCAAGAATTTCGGACAGGCGTCCGGCCGCAGCCGGCACCCTTGTTTCAAATGCCGCTTTACGGCGGGCAAAGGCGGCTTTGCGGGCCGCCGCTTTGATTTCCGTCAGGTCGGTCGTATCGCTCACAGTAACACCACGCTGGCAAGCCCCAAGAAGATGAAAAACCCCATCACGTCCGTCGTGGTCGTAACGAAGGTTCCCGATGCCAGCGCCGGGTCAACGCCCAGACGGTCCAGCACGACCGGTACTACCGTACCTGCGAAGCCCGCGATGATCATGTTCACGACCAGGGCAGACCCGATCACGACACCCAGCAACGGAGAATCGAACCACATCATCCCAACCGTGCCCAGTACGATGGCAAAACACAGGCCGTTCAGCATACCGACCAGCAATTCGCGGCGAATGACCCGCCCCACGTTTGCCGCCGTCAGGTCGCGTGTGGCCAGTGCCCGCACAGCCACCGTCAGCGACTGGGTCCCCGCATTGCCACCCATCGACGCCACGATCGGCATCAGAATGGCCAGTGCTACCAACTGGTCAATCGCCGCCTCGAATTGCGAGATCACCAGCGAGGCGCAGATCGCCGTACACAGGTTCACCGCAAGCCACGGCAGACGGCGCTTGCTGGTCGCCGCCACGCTGTCAGAGATTGAGCTGTCGTCGCTGACGCCCGCAAGGCGCAGCATGTCCTCTTCGTATTCCTCGTCCAGAACCGCCATCGCATCATCGATGGTGATGACACCAACCAGTCGACCATCCGCATCAACCACCGGAGCCGAGATCAGGTGGTACTGATTGAAGGCATAAGCCACGTCCTCTTCGTCCTGATCGACCGGGATTACGTGAAACTCTTCTTCTGCGATATCCTTCATCGGCACATCGCGCGGCGTCGCCATCAGCTTGCCAAGCGTGACATGGGCAATGGGCTTCAGCCGGGGATCAACAAGGATGACGTGATAGAACTGATCCGGCAGATCATCGCTTGCGCGCATGAAATCAATGGTTTGCCCAACCGTCCAATGCTCGGGCGCCATGACCACTTCGCGCTGCATCAGACGCCCGGCCGAGTTTTCCGGGTAGGACAGCGCCTGTTCAGCCGCTACCCGTTCGGAATCCTCCAGCGCATCCAGAATGGCCTCTTGCTGCGGCTCCTCCAGATCTTCCAGAAGGTCGACGACATCGTCACTTTCCAGTTCCCGCACGGCTTCCGCCAAAACGTCAGGTCGCAGGACGTTGATCACCTCTTCCCGAACGGATTCGTCCAGTTCCGACAGGATTTCCCCGTCGAACTCCTTGTCGTAAAGCCGGATCAGGCGCGCCCGGTCAAACGAGTTGATCTGTTCCAGAAGGTCGGCAATGTCCGCCGCATGCAGCGGCTCCATCAACTCGACAAGCTTGTCGCGATCGTCGACGTCAACCGCGTACAGGATCGCCGTTACGGTCTTTGGATCCAGCGCATAGGCGTCGTCATCCCGGGGCTGATCGGTTCCGGCGCTTTCGTTGCCTGTCGTCATGCTCTGCCCCCTAATCCTGGCGATTGGACCTTAAATAGAAGAAGCAGCTACAGGAAAACAATGACAATGGTCCAATTTACCCACATCTTTACGCCCCTTATGCTGTGGATCGGTCCCAAACATGTGGAGAGTGATGTAAATGGCGCAAAAGACGCTTTTGAAAGGGCGCGTTCTGACGTTTATCGGAACCCCGTTCAACGAAGAACCCGATGATGCCGTGACCATCAGCGAAGCCGTCGTGGTCGAAGGCGACCGCATTGCTGCGGTTGGTGCGGCCGACGATCTGAGCCGCGCTTACCCGGATGCGGCGGTGACCGATCATGGTGACAAGGTCATTCTGGCCGGGTTCATCGATCCGCATGTGCATTATCCGCAGACCGCCATGATCGCCAGTTGGGGCAAGCGACTGATCGACTGGCTGAATTCCTACACTTTCCCGGAAGAGATGAAGTTTGGCGCGGCTGAATACGCCTCCGAGATTGCCAACCGGTATCTCGACCTGACCACTGCACACGGGACCACCACGATGTGCAGCTTCTGCACCATCCACCCAGAGAGTGTGGATGCCTTCTTTACCGCCGCTCAGGCGCGCGGGCAGCGGGTTGTCGCGGGCAAGACCTGCATGGACCGCAACGCGCCCGACGGGCTGCAGGACACGGCGCAATCCGCCTATGATCAATCCAAGGCCCTGCTGCAGCGCTGGCACGGAACAGATCGCATCTCATACGCGATCACGCCCCGGTTTTCCCCGACATCCACGCCCGAGCAGCTTGAGGCGATGGGCGCCTTATGGGCTGAACACCCCGACTGTTTGATGCAAACCCACCTGAGCGAACAGACCGACGAGATCGAGTGGGTCAGATCGCTGTTTCCCGATGCGCGGGATTATCTGGATACCTATGAGAAGTTTGGCCTGCTGGGCGGGCGTGGCCTGTATGGTCACGCCATCCATCTGGAACAGCGCGAGCGGGATCGCCTGCGGGAAGTCGACGCGGCACTGATACACTGTCCGACGTCAAACACCTTTATCGGATCGGGGCTGTTCGACATGGCCGGCCTGATGCAGGACGGCCACCGGGTAGGGCTGGCAACAGATACCGGCGGCGGGTCCAGCTTTTCCATGCTGCGTACGATGGCTGCGGCTTATGAAATCGGTCAGCTTCGCGGCGTTCCCCTTCACGCGGCTCAGTTGCTGTGGCTGGGAACCGTCGGTTCGGCCCGAACGCTGCGGATGGAGGACCGCATCGGCAATGTGGCACCGGGAATGGAGGCCGATCTGGTCGTGCTTGACCTCGCCTCAACCCCGGCCATCTCACAGCGCGTGAAAAGCGCCGAAACCATATGGGAGGCCGTTTTCCCCACCATTATGATGGGGGACGACCGGGCAATCACCGAGGTCTGGATCGGAGGGCGTCGGGTGTAATCACCCCCGCCCTTCCTTGCTTCAGTGCTGTTTTCCAATTAGGGCGGTGGCCAACCGGTTCTGCCGCTCGATCACGACCGGCAGATCGATAGTTGCAACATGACCGTCACGGACAATCTGGCGCCCTTCCACGAACAAGTGTTTTACGCGTACGGGCCCGGCCAGCAAAAGGGCTGCCGGGTCCCAGCTTCCGGCGCTTTCCACTCCGCTGACATCCCAAATCGCGATATCCGCGCGCTTGCCAACCGCAAGCCGCCCGCAATCGGGACGGTTCAGGACGTCCGCCCCGCCCCTTGTCGCGATTTCCAGCGCTTCTCGCGCAGACATCGCGTCAGCCCCTTTTGACACACGCTGCAACAGCATGGCCTGCCGCGCCTCAGCCACCAGATTGCCGCTGTCGTTGCTGGCCGAACCGTCCACGCCCAGCCCGACATTCACGCCGGCATCCCGCATGGCCCGTACAGGCGCGATGCCCGATCCCAGCCTGCAATTCGAACAGGGGCAATGCGCGACACCGGTCCGGGTTCTGGAAAACAAATCAATCTCTTCCCCGTTCAGCTTCACGCAATGCGCGTGCCAGACATCCGAACCGGTCCACCCCAGATCTTCGGCATATTGCCCGGGGCGGCAACCGAACTGGGCTTGTGAATAGGCGATATCCTCATCGTTTTCAGCAAGATGGGTATGCAGCATCACCCCCTTGTCACGCGCCAGCAGAGCCGTTTCCCGCATCAGGTCCCGGCTGACTGAAAACGGCGAGCATGGCGCAAGACCAACGCGGCACATGGACCCCTCAGAGGGGTCATGAAAACCGTCCACAACCCGGATCATGTCTTCAAGAATGGCCCTCTCGTCCTCGACCAGACTGTCGGGCGGCAAGCCGCCATCGCTTTCTCCGATGCTCATGGCACCGCGCGTCGGGTGGAACCGGATACCCAGTTCGGCGGCCGCAACAATCGTATCCTCCAGACGCGATCCATTCGGGTAGAGGTACAAGTGATCCGAACTCAGCGTGCATCCCGATAGGGCCAGCTCGGCCAAACCGATCTGGGCTGACACATGGATTTCCTCGGGCCCGAAATTCGCCCAAATCGGATAAAGCGTTTTGAGCCATCCGAACAACAGGGCGTCCTGCCCCCCGGGCACCGCACGCGTCAGCGTCTGGTAGAGGTGGTGGTGTGTGTTCACCAGGCCAGGTGTCACCACACAGCCCGAAGCGTCGTGAATTTCACCCACCGTTGTCAGGTTTTTGCCAACAGCAGCTATCTGACCGTTTCGGACCAGCAGGTCTGCATCCGCAAGCTCTTGCCTGTCGTCATCCAACGTCAGGATGGTTTTAGCGTTTTTGATCAGGATTTCGTTCATCTCCACACTCCTTTTATCGTCCGTCTCATACGAAGAGTGTGAAAGCCGGTGGAAAACGGACCCAAGAACCGGCTGTTGACGTTTTTATCTGCTGGCGCCGCCTCGGGCAACAAATATCAGTATTGCTGCAGAATGTTCAAAGCCGCTGCGTGAATCTCCGCATTTGCTGCGGCAAGAACCTGACCGCCTTCGTGCGCGGGATTGCCCTGCCAATCGGTAACGATACCTCCGGCTGCGTGGATTACAGCGATGGGTGCCTGAATGTCATAGGCGTTCAATCCCGCCTCAATCACCAGATCGATTTGACCGGCGGCCAGCAATGCGTATGCATAACAGTCCATCCCGTAACGGGTCAGTTTTACCTGATCCGCAACCGCGCGAAACGCGGTCGCTTCTTTCGTCGTTCCGACCTCGGGGAAGGTCGTGAACAGAAACGCCTGATCCAGTGATGCCGTGCTTCGCGTACCAAGTGGCGACTGTCCCTGCGGCCCGGTCGAAAAGGCAACGCCGGGCGAGCCGACAAACCGTTCACCGATATAAGGTTGATCAATGATCCCTGTCGTGGGTCCATCCTGATCCCCCACAGCGATCAACACACCCCAGGTCGGCGTTCCGCTGATAAATGCGCGGGTTCCGTCAATCGGGTCCAGCACCCATGTAAGCCCGGTCGTTCCCGGAGTTTTTCCGAATTCCTCGCCCCAGATACCGTCATCCGGCCGATGCGCCGCCAGTACAGCACGCATCGCCTTCTCGGCCTCGCGATCCGCGACCGTGACCGGATCAAATCCGGCCTCCAGCTTGTTCTGGGTATCAAGATTGGCTTGCCTGAAATACGGCAGGATCGCCGCTCGTGCGGCGTCCGCCATCATTTCGGCGACTTCAAGATCGCTGCTTGGGGTCAGTTCCATGCCCTACCCCTGCGTGTCAGCGCCAGTGAAGTCAAGTCAGTGAAGTTATGCTACGTCACTCAGCACACGCGCCAGTTCAAACAGGCGGCGGCGCTGGTTTTCCGGAATCGCATAGTACGAGCGCACAAGATCCAGAGCTTCCTTGTCACCCATCAGATCCGCAGGAACCGACTTTTTGTCTGCGCCGTCCTTCTGCGTCTCATCCAGTCCTTCAAAGAAGAAAGAGACCGGAACATCCAGAGCCTCGGCAATGTCCCACAGGCGGGATGCGCTGACCCGGTTGGCACCAGTTTCATACTTCTGAATCTGCTGGAACTTAATCCCAACCTGTTCTGCCAACTGCTGCTGAGTCATTCCAATCAGCCAGCGGCGGTGCCTGACGCGCTTGCCCACATGGACATCGACGGGATGGGTCATGGGTTCTCTCCTCTGTTTCACTAACAACCGTTCGGGTAATCGTACCAACAGCCATATTTCGCCATACTGGCGAGTGGCCAATTAAGAACTCCCTAATTCCGATTATGCACCCCGAACCGCACTGAGTGCAAATATTGCTGTTTTCGCGAAATAATTCAAGAAGGTTGAGTTTGAAACGGACAACACAGATTTGTGGTTGTGCTCCGGTTAATTCGCAATTCACTGTTTTCGAATTGGAAACATGCACTTAACCAGCCGGTTCTGGAAATTCATCATTTTCCGGATTGCGATTGACAATCTCGTTCAACCTGCGGCGTATGGCGATAGTATCAGGAAAACCATGCGTAGCTATCGAATCCAATCTGCCGGATCAGCGGCAAACTTAACCCAAATACAGGTCCCTGAGCCCGGAGCCGGTCAGGTTCGGGTCACCATTCGGGCCTGCGGACTGAATTTTGCCGACCTTCTGATGCAGAAGGGGACATATCAGGACACACCTTCCACGCCATTTACACTGGGCATGGAAATCGCCGGGATTGTCGACAAGGTGGGGACAAACGTTTCCCATCTGAAGGCCGGAGACCGAATCGCGGTGTACTCGGGGCAAGGCGGATTGGCGGATTTCGGCATATTCGACGCAAACCGCGCGTTGCCCCTTCCGGACACGATGAGCTTCGAGGACGCCGCCGCCATTCAAATCGCTTACGGCACCAGTCACATTGCACTGGAACACCGCGCCCACCTTCAGCCGGGGGAAACCCTTCTTGTCACCGGGGCAGCCGGAGGCGTCGGTTTGACAGCTGTCGAAATCGGCAAGCTTATGGGGGCTACCGTCATCGCGCAGGCCCGGGGCAAAGACAAGCTGGCCGTGGCCCAAAAAGCAGGTGCGGATCATCTGATTGACGCAGATGAGGACCTGCGGGAACGCGTAAAGTCACTGGGCGGTGCCGACGTAGTCTATGACGCCATCGGCGGAGACGTGTTCAAGGCCGCCTTTCGCGCAACCAATCCCGAAGGGCGATTGCTGCCCATTGGCTTTGCGGGTGGTGACGTTCCACAGATCCCCGCAAACCATCTTCTGGTAAAGAACCTGACGGTGATCGGATTTTACATCGGCGGATATCTGAAGTTCCGGCCAGAGGTCGTGCGCAACAGCTTCGAGACCCTGTTCCGCTGGCATTCCGAAGGGCGCATCAAACCGCATATCAGCCACGTCCTGCCTCTGGAGGACGTGGCCGAGGGCATGAGATTGCTCAAAGAACGCAAGTCGACGGGTAAAATCGTGATTACGCCCTGATGCTTAACCCACGACTGCCCTGAGCTGCGTTCCGCCCAGCATGCTGAAGTTCTGGCGGACCAGAGCGGCCAACGCTTCAACTATCGCGCCCCGCCCTGTCTCACCACCGTACAGATTGATCAGATGCGCGGGCAGGTCCGGCAAAGCTCCATTCGATTCGATCTGCTCCAGATGCGCTGCCTCGGTTCCGTCCAGCATGGCATGAACTGCCAGATCGGCACTTACCGTTGCCTCGATCGTCCGGTCATTTTCGGTCTCAACCGCCAGTTCCCACGGAACGCCCGCCGCATCCAGTGCACCGATCACTTGCGGGCGGAACATGCAACGACGTCCCAAAGCCAGCCGTAAAGGTCGCTTTCGCCAGGCTGATCCACCCTGCGCACCGATCCAGCGCAAGGGAAGTTCCGCAACAATCTCGGCTCCTTCGCCCATGGTAGCTTCGGTCGTCAGGATCAGGTCACATTCCCCGCGCCGGAACATCTCCTTGAGTTGCACCGTGTACGAAGACACCAGTTGCACCTTTACGCGCGGAAAATCGGCGTTGAACCGCTGCAGAACCCTGGGGATTGCCGGATAAACGATGTCGTGCGGCACGCCCAGAACAACTTCGCCCTCAAACGCCTGATCCGTCAGGCGACCGATCACTTCGTCGTTCAGGGCAACCATCCGCCGGGCATAGGCCAGCAACTGTTCGCCCGACGCGGTCAGCGCAATGGTTCGGCCGCTGCGGTCCAACAACTCAAGACCCAACAGTTCTTCCAGACGCTTGAGCTGCATTGAAACCGCAGACTGCGTGAGGTGCAGGAACCCTGCGGCCCGCGTCACTCCGCCATGATCCGCCACGGCCACAAACGATCGCAAAATGGTTATGTCCAGATTTCTCAACTTCACGATTCCTTATGGGATAGTTCATAAACATTCATTTTCATAATGTGTCATGATCATCCATATAAATCAAGGAACATGATCCAATTGACGAAATTCATCAAGGAAACAGAAAGGACGATCCCATGTCACACGCCGCAATTTCGAATTCGCACTGCCCGGCCCGGGCATCGAGACCAAATCTGGTGAAGCGAGCCTTTGACCTGATCCGTCAGCGGCAGTCTCTTGCAAAACTGGATTGCCACGCCCTGAATGATATCGGAATCTCGCGGTCCGAGGCCGAAACCGAGGCCGCCCGCCCCTTCTGGGATGCCCCCGAGACATGGCGTAAGTAACCGATTTTCCGTTCCGAAATGCCAATCAGCGGCTCGTTACAGCGAGCCGCTGTTTTTGTTGAGTGAAATACCGTGTTTTAGACGTAAAACCCTTGAAACATACGCGACTCTCTCCGATATTTGCTGAGAGCTTTTCCCGTTTTCGCGGGAACACGACAGAATACATCAAGGGAGACCCTTATGGCACAATTCGATACGATCCGGACGGCGACTGGTGCGCGCGCCGCCGAGATTGACGAGGGCCTGCGCGCCCATATGAACAAAGTCTACGGCACAATGTCCGTGGGCATGTTGATCACGTTCCTTGCCGCTTGGGCAATTTCGGGGCTGTCGATCACGACTGACCTGAATGCCGGCGTGGCGCCGCTGAACGCGAACACCTATCTGACGGCAACGGGTCATGCGATCTATGTCTCGCCGTTGAAATGGGTCATCATGTTCGCACCGCTGGCGTTTGTCTTCGGCTTTAGCGCCGCGATCAACCGCATGTCCGCAGCCGCCGCGCAGTTGGTTTTCTACAGCTTCGCAGCAGTCATGGGCCTGTCGATCAGCTGGATTTTCATCGCCTTCACCGGCCAGTCCATCATTCAGGTATTCCTGATTACCTCGATCGCATTCGCAGGTTTGTCGCTGTATGGCTACACGACCAAGAAAGACCTGTCCGGCATGGGCACGTTCCTGATCATGGGCGTGATCGGCCTGATCGTGGCGATGGTTGTGAACATCTTTCTGGCCTCGTCGGCGGTTGCCTTCGCTATCTCCGTCATCGGCGTTCTGATCTTCGCTGGTCTGACGGCATACGACACGCAGAACATCAAAAACACCTACCTTCAGATGGCCCACTCGGGTGATCAGGAGTGGCTGGGTAAAGCTGCAATCATGGGCGCGTTGAGCCTCTATCTGGATTTCATCAACATGTTCATGTTCCTGCTGCAACTGCTGGGCAATCGCGAATAACGCGAACCTGATACGGAAAACGCAAAGGCGGGTCATCTTTGGCCCGCCTTTTTCATTTGGCCTATGGATGTATGAACATCGCCATCCTCAAACCGGATGAGGTTGCTCAGTCGCGATCCAAACGAAACCAGAATCAGTCCGCGAAATAAAAAAGACCCCCGCAATTGTCGGAGGTCCTTCGCATCTGGAAATCAATTGAACGGCGTCAGCTGCAGTTCAGCGGGACCGCAAAGCCGGTGCTGGACCTGCGCGACCCTTTTCCGTAGGCCGTACCACCGGCTGCCAGGCAGCCCGTAAGACGCTCAATCCGGCTAACAAAGGACGCGCCCACAGAGTTGTCCATTCGCGCGGAACTGTTCGAAGGCTCGCGAAGTACAGCAAACAGCGTATTGTTCACTTTGACGGTACTCAGCATCAGATTGCGATCCGCACCCTCGACGACAACGGCGTTGTTCGTCGTCCGCCCCCCGTTTTCGATCGCCACGCCGGCCATCTTTTCAAGAGACGTATCGTCAGACGCCACCCGGACCGGCGGAAGCGCCGCCAACTCGGCTGGTACATTCGTCAGCGGTGGCTGAAACGCCACTGTGCCCGGCACGTCAGCGGTTGTTCTGGGTTCACCGTCGATTCCGGTAAATCCGACACCTTCCCGGTTCCATGGATCTTCACAGGCCGCGAGGGTCAGGAAAGCGATTGCGGGCAACAAGATTTTTTTCATGACGGTCAACATATTGTGGCGGGTTGCTGAAGCGTAATGGTATGCGCAGCTTGTTTGCAAGCCATAGCAATGTCGATTAGCCGAAATCCTGATGCGCGGCTGCAACGGCGAACCAACCTGCCCTTCACTGCGACCCGCCATAAACAGCAGCACATGAACGACAAAAAAGGGCTCTGCCTTGACAGAGCCCTTTCGTGCAACTTCCAGTCAGAAGGCAGATTACTTGATCTTGCCTTCTTTGTATTCGACATGCTTGCGCACGACCGGGTCATATTTACGAACAGTCATTTTCTCGGTCATGGTGCGAGCGTTTTTCTTGGTCACGTAGAAGTGGCCCGTGCCCGCGGTCGAGTTCAGACGGATCTTGATTGTCGTCGGCTTCGCCATGGTTATCTCCTGCGTCCGGAAAGGCAGGGGCCTTTCGGTTGAATCCTTATGAGCGTGCGCTTTTACCCGTACTGCCGTACGAGTCAACCGGAATCGGCCCGGGATCTGCACAAATTCCGCCGTCGGCCCGCCCACGCCCGATGGGCGCATTTTGTTTGATCACGGATTCGTGATACGGTACCGGCAGATCACATCCCAAGAAGCTGAATTCGGGCTCGACGACCGAGGCACCACAACATGGCAGGACACTCTGGCAGCAGGGTTGTTTCATGTGACTTGATTGGGGGCTTTCATGACAGACCAAGATGAAAGGGCGACAAACCGGCCATCTGTAACGTTGGTCGCGCCACCGGCGGGGTTTGCCCTATCGGCGGGCGCCGCACTAATGGCCGACCCTGTCTGGCTGATCACCAACCCAATCCTCTACTCCAACTGACAGAACCCGCAAGGCCTTGGGGCCGGTCAGTTTCGTGGCCCCGCATCAATCTGAAATTGGGAGATAGAAATGCCGATTTTCATTACTTACGCTTCTTATTCGCAAACCGGTATTCGGGGAATGCTGAAAAAACCCGAGAATCGTACGGGACCGGTTCAGGCACTGCTGGACAAGGTTGGCGGGAAACTTCTGGCATTCTACATGACAACCGGGTCAAACGATGTGGTCGTCATCAGCGAAGCACCAGATGGCACAGACGCAGTTGCAATTGGCATGGCCGTTGGGGCCTCGGGTGCAGTGGACAAAGTGGAAACAGTACGCGCGTGGACAGCTGACGATTTCGTTGCGATCACGAAAAAGGCCGCCGAACTGACGGGCGCCTACACGCCGCCAGGAGGTTGAGAAATACGCGCGGAGGGCCTGTAAGCCGGATCTTGTTCCGGGGTTTCCCCCTTCGATGACCATTCCTCTAGGCCGTGCATTGCTGCACGGCTCGAGCTGCCAACCCGGTCCCTCTCGGCCAAGGCGTGCCTAGCGGCGGTTTCCAGGGCTTGCGCCCCGGACCAGCCCCGCGCGGGGACCCTATTCGGCATTGCTCCCGGTGGGGCTTGCCGTGCCGCCACTGTTGCCAGCGGCGCGGTGGGCTCTTACCCCACCGTTTCACCCTTACTCCGGATCAGATCCGGAGCGGTCTGTTTTCTGTGGCGCTTTCCGTCGGGTTACCCCGCCCGGGCGTTACCCGGCACCATTGCCTTGTGGAGTCCGGACTTTCCTCTCGGGCTTGCGCCCCAGCGGTCATCCGGCCCTCCGCGCAAGGGTGCAGTTATGCGGCGGGCAGCGCGGCGTCAAGCCGGGACGCAGCAAGGGGCGCTGCCCCTCTTGGCCTGCGGCCAATTCACCCCGGGATATTTGGAGCAAGAAAAAACATGGGCGCGGTCAGGTCGGCAGGGCGTCAGAGCGCAGAGGAGTGAAGTCCTCGGGAGTAAGAGGACCAGCTGCCCAAGGGCGAAAGCGAAGGCGGACGGCGCGTAGCAACGTGTCGTCATCTGCCGTAGTTGAATACCCTGCCCTGCCCGCGACCTGCCGGAAAAGTTCGGGATTGGGATCAGTCGGCCCGGTGTTCTGACCGCTCTGAGCTGCCAACCCCCGCCGTGCCAGCCGCGCCCAGTCGAAGCGCGGACCGGGATCGAACTTGCGCCCCGGCGCCATGTCGGAATGGCCGATCACCCCTTCGGGCGGAATGCTCCAGCGTTTCATGATCTGTGGCAGCAGCCGTTCCAGCACCGCCATCTGAGGCTCGGCAAATGGATGGGTACCGCGATTGTCCAGCTCAATACCGATCGAGCGCGAGTTGATGTCGTTTCTTCCATGCCAGCTTCCGGCACCCGCATGCCAGGCGCGATCCACCTCATCCACCATCTGCCAAAGGTGACCATCGCAACCAATCAGGTAATGCGCGGAAACTTCCGCTGCAGGATCGCACAAACGATCCAGCGCTGATTGCGCGCTGTCCATCGCCGTGTAGTGAAGAACGATCAGCGACGGCGTCAACCCATCCCGACGTGTGCCGAAGTTAGGAGAAGGCCGCCAAACAGGCTGCATGATCTCAGTTGCTGACAGCGCGCCGGAAGGGGCTTGGATCCCAACTGCAGGCATACCCGTCACCATCGGGGTCCAACCCCTTACGGTCCCGCTGAGGGCCGCCATTTTCCAGAAATTCCATCTGGGCCTGATCCGGGGATGGATAGCGTGCGCAATTGCGCTGTGCCTTGGCCTGCAGGTTAAAGCCTGCGCGGCTGTACAATTGCGTCCCCACCGGGTTCGAGGTGCTGAGGGCATATTGAACGATATTCGTCTCGCCGCCAGCACTACGCTCGGGAATGGCAGTGGGCGTCACAACCTCGTAGGTCTGGCTGTTCTGCTCCAACCGCGCTGCGTCGGATTCGATGCTGCGTCGACCGGACACAGCCTCAAAGTCCTGCTCGTCCGAAATACCCGAACTATTGATCACCGGGGTTGGGGTCGATACCGACGATGTACTCTGTATCGACGAGCCCTGTGTCGACGTGCTGGCCAGCGCCGCCGCGGTTTGGCTGGCGATATCGTCAGCGTTGCTCTGGTCTCCGGTCGGGAGCGTTGTATCAAAACCTGAAGGTGACAGCGGCTCTTCGGAAATCGCCGCGGGTGGAACCAGCGGGTTGCCGCCAACGCCCTGCCCGGCCAGTTCGGCCTCGCGTTGTGCCTGATATTCCGGCGTGTTGAAACCAACACCCGAAACAGGCGTCACGGTTTCGCACGCCGCCACAAAAGCTACGGCTGGAATCAGAAGCACTGCGCGCATAATGGCTGCTCCCCGCTTGTTGTTCTTGCCTGCCCGAAGGCTTACCACCATTTGCCCGGCTTGGCCACAAACCCGGCTGCACTTTCCAGTGCGTAGGCGGTATTGAGCAGATCGCCTTCGTCCCAAGGCCGACCAATCAGTTGCAGACCCAGCGGCAGCCCCTGCTTGTCCAGCCCGGCAGGTACCGAGATGCCCGGCAAACCGGCAAGGTTCACTGTCACGGTAAAGACGTCGTTCAGATACATCTGCACCGGGTCGGCCTCGGTCATTTCGCCCAGACCAAACGCAGCAGACGGAGTTGCCGGGGTCAGGATTGCATCGACACCTGCGGCAAACACGTCCTCGAAGTCCTTTTTGATCAGGGTCCGGACGCGGCGCGCGCGGTTGTAGTAGGCGTCGTAGAAACCGGCCGACAGAACATATGTGCCGACCATGACACGGCGCTGCACTTCATGGCCGAAACCTTCGGCGCGGGTTTTTTCGTACATCTCGGTGATGCCATCGCCCTGCGCCAGCTGCGCACGGCGGCCATAGCGCACACCGTCATAGCGGGCGAGGTTCGAGGACGCCTCGGCCGGAGCGATTACGTAATAAGCTGGCAGCGCGTATTTGGTGTGCGGCAGCGAGATATCGACAATCTCGGCACCGGCGGCTTTCAGCATCTCGGCCCCTTCGGACCATAGCTTTTCGATCTCGGCGGGCATTCCGTCCATGCGGTATTCCTTGGGGATACCGATTTTCTTGCCCTTGATGTCGCCGGTCAGCATCGCCTCGAAATTCGGCACCGCAAGTTCCGTGCTGGTCGAATCCTTGGGATCATGCCCGCACATCGCCTCCAGCATGATTGCCGCGTCGCGTACGTTCTTGGTCATCGGACCGGCCTGATCCAGAGAGGATGCGAAGGCGACAATGCCCCAGCGCGAACAACGGCCATAGGTCGGCTTGATGCCTGTGATGCCGGTGAACGCTGCTGGCTGACGGATCGATCCGCCTGTATCTGTGCCAGTCGCAGCAAGGCACAGATCGGCTGACACAGCAGCGGCCGAACCACCAGACGAGCCACCCGGCGTCAGTTGAGCGTCGTCATTGCCGCGCCGCCACGGGCTGACCGCGTTGCCGTAAACAGACGTTTCGTTGCTGCTCCCCATGGCGAATTCGTCCATGTTCAGCTTGCCCAGCATTACGGCACCCGCATCGGCCAGTTGCTGAGACACGGTGGATTCGTATTCGGGTTTAAACCCTTCCAGAATCTTCGAGGCCGCCTGCGACGGCACACCCTTGGTGCAGAACAGATCCTTGATACCGATCGGCAAGCCGCACATCGACGGCGCGTCGCCGCCCTTGATCCGCTCATCCGCAGCCTTAGCGCGTTCCAGCGCGATCTCAGGCGTCTTGTGGACAAATGCGTTCAGCGCATCCGCGTCGTCAATTGCCTTGAGGCAGGATTCGGTCAGCTCGACCGAGGTCACGTCACCTTTGCGCAGCGCGTCGCGGGCCTCGGCCAGGCCCAATTTGTTCAGATCGCTCATGTCTTACTCCACAACTTTGGGAACAGCGAAGAACCCTTCGCGCGCGTCCGGGGCATTGGCCAGAACCTTGTCCTGCTGATTGCCGTCGGTGACCACATCCTCGCGACGTTTCAGGCGCATCGGCTCGACCGAGACCATCGGCTCGACACCTTCGACATCCACTTCGTTCAGTTGCTCGATGAACCCAAGGATGGTGTTGAACTCGGATGCCAGCGCCGGCAGCGCGTCATCCTCGACCTTGATCCGGGCCAGTTTGGCCACCTTGGCGGCGGTGCTTTGGTCAATCGACATCGGAAAACCTCATATGCGTTAGGGGGCGTTTACCCCTCTGTCGGGCGGGTCGCAAGTCTGTGACGGCGGTAAACCTCGATCATCCAGCCAAGCATGATGGCATTCAGGATGTGCCATAGGAAATGCGTTCCCATTGGCCAGTGGACGCAAACAGGTTCGTCCAGCGCGCGAAAGGTGATGGAGGCGATCAGGATTCCGGCCCCGATGGCAAGCCCGCGCGCAGTTTCCGGCACCCTGTTTCGCAGCAAAACGGCATAGATCAGGATCAGCAAAGGTACCGGGGCGTAACCTGCCGACCCGCCCAGCCCCGGCACCAGCTGAAATATCGGCACGGTGAGCGCAGCGTAAGGAAGAAACAACGCCGTCAAGCCCAGCGCCTGCCAAATGCCCAATTTCCAGACATCCCGGTTCACCGCATAGATATAGACCAGAATGAACAGCAGTATCGGCGTGGTATCGGCCACTGCGGCCCAGACCTGTGCATGAGTGTGAAACAGGAAGCTGCCGATCCCGATCACTGCCAGAATTGCGACCAGCGCCATGGCCAAAGGTATGTTTTGCCCCCGAACCCGCCGCCACATGACGAAGGCAGCGATCAGAAACGCCGCATTTGTAACCGCGTTCACCGGCTCGGCCCAATAGCTGGGGTTCAGCCGCTCGCAATAGCCATCGATTTCCTGCATCCAGTCCATGGATTTTTACATAACGAATGCTAGGCTGCATCCAACAGATAAATGGAGGATTTTCATGAATATCATCTGGCTGGGCCATGGCAGCTTTCGAATTGAGGCCGACGGGCAGGTTCTGCTGATCGATCCGTGGCTAACCGGAAACCCGGCTCTGGCCGAGGATCAGCATGACGCAGCGGTTGCCGGGGCCACTCATATTCTTCTGACCCATACTCATTTCGATCACGTGGTGGACGTGCTGCCGCTGGCCAAAAAGCTGGATATCCCCGTTGTGGGTCAGTACGACCTGATGGGGTTCTGGGGCGAAACCGAAGGGGTCGAGACCGTAGGTTTCAACAAGGGCGGCACTGTCGATCTGAACGGGATCAAGGTTTCAATGGTTCCTGCATCGCACAGTTCCACCTTTTCGACACCCGACGGGCTGCGCACCGGCGGGACCGAGGTCGGCTTCATGATCGCGGCCGAAGGGCACATGCTCTATGTTTCCGGCGACACCGATATCATGGCCGACATGGAGTGGATGGGCGACTACTACAAACCGGATGTCGGCATTCTGTCTGCCGGCGGTCATTTCACCATGGACATGAAAGGGACGGCCTACGCGGCAAAGCGTTACTTCGACTTCAAGACCGTCATTCCCTGCCACTACAAAACCTTCCCGATTCTCGCGCAGTCGGCGCAAGAGCTGATCGACGGGCTGCCCGATGTAAACGTGATCGAGCCCGAGATCATGCAGCCGATAGAGATCTGAGGCATCCGCGACATGCCGAACGCCGTTCTGCCCTCGCCCGAGCTGATTGCGGTGATGCGCCGATGGAATCAGGCGATTCAGGACGGCGACGGCGCCGTGTTGGCAAACATGCTCTCACGGTCAGAGCACCTGCGATATCAGGGGTCTGCCGATGACGAATCATGGTCAGGTCAGTTGTTCCGCAAAGGTTTTGCCGATCATGTCGCGGAAATTCCGGATTTTGACTGGCAGGAGCACAGCCTGGAAGCCTTTGAATGCGGCGACATCGGCTGGGCGCATTGTCATGCAACCATCACTTTCTCGGCCAACGGCAAAGCGTCCCCGCATCGGTTCACCTTCGTTCTGCATCTGGAGGAAGGTGTCTGGAGAATCATACAGGTGCACGTGTCGAACCCGACGCCCAATCTGGAAAAGATGGGTGCCGAGCATGAGGCCCTTAACGCACTTGTGGCAGCGGCGCGGGATGGCTTTGTACAGGATCAGCGCGAAGGCACGGCGTCGGTCATGTTCACCGACATCGCCGATTCATCCAAAATCACCCAGCAATTGGGTGACAGTGACTGGACCGATACGATCCTTCATCATCTGAAACTGACCGAAGATGCGATTGCCGAACATCGCGGGCGGCTGGTCAAATCTCTTGGCGACGGAACCATGTCGATTTTTCAGACTGTCCACGACGCCATACAGGCCGCGATATCCCTGCAACGGAAAAACGCGGCATCGGCGTCAGACACTTCGCTTGGGCTGCGGATCGGTATCCACACAGGGGATGTCATTCAAAGGGAAGAAGATTTCTTTGGGACCGTCGTAAACAAGGCCGCGCGCATAACCGGCCTGAGCGGTCCGAATGAAATTCATGTCTCGGACGTAACCCGGCTTTTGGCAGGGAGCGAGGCAGGCCTGCACTTCGGCCCGGCAAAACCGGTGCACCTGAAAGGCTTTGGTGGGCAACAAACGGTCTATCGTCTGGAGTGGAAACCATCATAGGCACGCGCAGCCACCAGCGCAGGCGGCCGCAAGTCCAACGCTTCAGTCGCCTCTTCGTTCCTCAAAAAATGTCTTGAGCAGCGCTTCGCAGTCCCTGGCAGAGATACCGTCATAGACCTCGGGCTTGTGGTGCGCCTGCGGATGGCTGAACACCCGCGCCCCGTGATCGACCCCCCCGGATTTCGGGTCGGCAGCCCCGTAATAGATGCGCCGGATGCGCGCAGCGGCAAGGGCCCCCGCACACATTGCGCAGGGTTCCAGCGTCACGTACAGGTCATGATCCAGCAGCCGTTCAGACCCGATTGCGGCGCAGGCAGCCCGCATCGCAACAATTTCCGCGTGGGCCGTCGGATCATTCAACTCGCGCGTCCGGTTTCCCGCTGCGGCCACGACCTGACCACCCGGGGACACGATCACCGCTCCCACGGGCACTTCACCCCGGTCTGCTGCCGCGCGCGCCTCGGCCAGTGCCAGTTCCATGTACGATCTGAATTCCATGCCTCTGACTGCCCCACAATCCCGGCTTTCGCAAGCCGCCGGGATGGGCTATGGCCTCAGGATGAGCAACACCCCTCCTCCCGGCGACCGGATCGCCAAAGTTCTGGCCCGCGCGGGCGTCGCCTCGCGCCGCGAAGCCGAACGCATGATTGAAGCGGGCCGCGTGACCGTCAATGGCAAGGCCATCAGCAGCCCCGCGCTGAACGTAACCGCCAAAGACAGGATCACCGTCGATGGCAAACTGGTTTCCGAACCCGAACCTCCGCGCCTGTGGCTGTATCACAAACCCAACGGGTTGGTGACGACGACGCGCGACGAAAAGGGGCGCAAAACCATTTTCGACGATCTGCCCGAGGATATGCCCCGGGTGATGAGTGTCGGGCGCCTAGACCTCAATTCCGAAGGGCTGCTGCTGCTGACGAACGATGGCGGCATCAAGCGCAAGCTGGAATTGCCCGCTACCGGCTGGCTGCGCAAATACCGTGTCCGGATCAACGGACGCCCCAAAGACGAGGATTTCGCACCCCTGCGGAAGGGGCTCGTCATAGACGGGGAAAAGTTTCAGCCGATGACGGTCTCGCTGGATCGGCAACAGGGGGCCAATGCCTGGCTGACCGTGGGCTTGCGTGAGGGCAAGAACCGCGAGATCCGCCGCGCCATGGAAGATATCGGTCTGTCCGTGAACCGCCTTCTGCGTGTGTCGTACGGTCCGTTCCAACTGGGTGCCCTGAAGCCCGGTGAGGTCGAGGAAATCCGCCGTCGTGTCGTCCGCGACCAGCTTGGGCTGGACACGGATGACAAGCCCGACCAGGCCCCAAAGCGCCCTGCCCGACCACAAAGAAACAGACCTCCGATAGGCAAAAAACCTCGCAAGTGACGCCGGTTGCGCAACCTTCCCCCTAGCGCCGACCACGGGCATACATTAGTTTCTTAATATATGCGGTAGCTTGGGGGGCGCCATGTCTCAGACCGGAGTGCAAAAGGTTGCCTATGCAGCGCTTCTTGTGTTGCTGTTCGGTGTTTGCACCGGCTTGTTGGGCGGGTTGTAGGTCGTGGCCAAGCGATACGGCGGAAAATACAGCCCTGATGACAAACCGGAAACCGGGGATCAGCCCGAGCGTGGTCAATATGACGGGGCGCGGGTCGAACCAGCTGGCGCGCGGGCCAATATCATGTTCGTGCCAGCGATCCCACTGGTGTTTCTATCCCTGAACGATGGCGCCATTGGCATGACGCTGGGCCTGGTCGCGGCGGGTATGCTGACTCTGGCCGCATGGCTGCTGCGCGAGGGGTTACGCGCCGAGGCCGCCTATAAGGCGCGCCGCACAGCCAGACGACCGGCGATCCCCCGCAAGATTTTTGCAAGTGCCCTGACGGGATTGGGTATCGCTCTGGCGGCGTATCGCAATGAATACCTCGACACCGAAGCTGCTGCGCAGGTCAGCCTGCTGGCTCCGGTTCTTTTTGGCGTGGTCACGGCCGTACTTCATTCCGTCTCTTTCGGTATCGACCCCCTCAAAGACAAGGGAATGGAAGGCATTGACACATTTCAGCAGGACCGCGTCGCCCGCGTGGTGGATGATGCCGAAGCAAGCCTGACGGAAATGTCCGATGCCATTGCGCGTGCGGGTGACCGGCGGATCGAAGCCCGGGTCGAACGATTTCAAAATACCGCGCGCGAGTTGTTTCGCACGGTCGAGGAAGACCCCCGCGATCTGGCCGGTGCGCGAAAGTACCTGACGGTGTACCTGCAGGGTGCCCGTGACGCGACGGTTAAGTTCGCCGACGTCTATGCGCGCACCCGCGATGCGCAGGCTCTGGCGGATTACACCGCTTTGCTGGATGATCTTGAACAGAATTTCGCGGCCCGTACCCGTAAGATGCTTTTGGATGATCGCAGTGATCTGACTGTTGAAATTGATGTGTTGCGCGAACGGCTGCAACGCGAAGGCGTCCGGTTGGATTGACCGGCCATTTTTGAGCGAGGACTATTTTCATGTCTGATGAAATCAAGAACAAGGCAGTGGAAGCGGAAACGCTGGTTCAGGAAGTAACTGCAGTGGCCCTACCGGAACCGCAGTCGCAGATCATTTCTTTGGAAGAGGCGGATGATCCCGTCAGTGCCGAAATACGCAAGCGCATGAATGAGATCGACATGGACAACACGAATTCGATCGTGTCCTTCGGCTCGTCCGCGCAGGCGGAATTGCAGGAAATCAGTCAGGCCATGCTGGCGGATGTGCGCAACAAGGATGTGGGCCCCGCGGGTGACAGCCTGCGCAACATCGTGACGACGATCCGCGGGTTTTCGGTAAGTGAGCTGGATGTCCGGCGCGAGCGCAGCTGGTGGGAAAAGCTACTCGGCAAAGCTGCGCCTTTTGCCAAGTTCACGGCACAGTACGAAGACGTGCAGGGGCAGATCGACCGGATTACCGACGATCTTCTGGGGCATGAGCATACGCTGCTCAAGGACATCAAGTCGCTTGATCTGCTGTATGAAAAAACGCTCCAGTTCTATGACGAACTGGCGCTTTACATCGCTGCGGGCGAGGAAAAGCTGACCGAACTGGACAGCCACGATATTCCCGAAAAAGAGGCCGAGGTTCAGGCCGTGCCCGAAGAAGAGCAGGTGATGAAAGCGCAGGAGCTGCGCGATCTGCGCGCGGCGCGCGACGATCTGGAACGTCGGGTGCACGACCTGAAACTGACCCGTCAGGTCACGATGCAGTCGCTTCCCTCGATCCGTCTGGTTCAGGAAAACGACAAGTCACTGGTGACCAAGATCAACTCGACACTGGTCAATACCGTCCCTCTCTGGGAAACGCAGCTGGCGCAGGCCGTCACGATCCAACGCAGTGCCGAGGCCGCCTCTGCCGTGCGTGACGCCAATGACCTGACAAACGAATTGCTGACATCGAACGCGGCCAACCTGCGGCAATCCAACAAGATGATCCGCGAAGAGATGGAGCGCGGCGTGTTCGACATCGAAGCGGTCAAACAGGCCAATGCGGATCTGATCGGAACCATTCAGGAAAGCCTGCAGATCGCCGACGAAGGCAAGGCCAAACGCGCGGCGGCAGAAGAAGATCTGAAGAAAATGGAAGCCGAACTGCGCGACACGCTGGCCTCGGCCAAGGCGCGGCAGGACGGGCTGGGCGATACCGCCGGAACGGCTGTTCCGGGTTGACGACTTGCGGGTGGAATCGGTGAAACACTTGCGGCATGTCGTGGCAGTTGTGTCGTTGTTGGTGCTGGCCAACTGCGATACGGCCGATATGGCATCACTCGTTCCACAAGCGCGCCCGACGCCCGCCATTGCCACCGAGGATTTGTACATCGAGCCCTCTGCGGCAAGTGTTGATCTGGCCCGTTACTACGAAAAGGTGCAGAACGATTTGCTGACGCGCGGCCTGCTGCGCACAGATGGCGGCGGCCCCGACACGCCGTATGATGCCAGCGACCTTGTCCGCAACTTCGAAACCATCGCCTTTTACAGCGAATATCCCGGACAGGCCGTATCCGCAGGCAGCCGCCGGACAAGCGGCCAGCTGAGCCGGTGGACAGGCCCCGTGCGGGTCAGCGCGGAATTCGGCCCCTCTGTCCCGCTGGAGACACGCAGCGAGGACAGGGCCAAAATCGAAAATTACAGCCTGCGTCTGGCGAAGTTGACCGATCATCCGATTTCAACCGTCAGCCGCAACGCAAATTTTCACATCTTCGTCGCGGGCGAGGATGACACTGAATTCGTTCAGAACCGGCTGAGGCAGCTGATTCCGAACATCGGTCAGGCGCAGCTTGATCTGTTCGACAAACTGCCACGCTCCTTTTACTGCTTTGTCTTTGCCTCGGCCAGCCAGGGGTCGCCCAATGAATACGCGCGCGCGGTGGCCTTGGTTCGGGCAGAACATCCAGACCTGGTGCGCCTCAGCTGCATTCATGAAGAAATCGCACAAGGTCTGGGCTTGCCAAACGACAGTCCCGCGGCGCGTCCTTCGATCTTCAATGACGATGACGAATTCGCCCTTTTGACAAGCCATGACGAGAAACTGCTGACAATGCTTTACGATCCGCGCCTCAAACCCGGCATGACCGCCGATCAGGCCCGACCGGTAACCCGGATCATCGCACGTGAATTGATGGGCCAGTCGCTCTGACCCAATAAGACAGGAGAAATCCAATGGGAATTTTCGATTTTCTGACCGGAGAATTCATTGATGTCATTCATTGGGTGGATGACACCCGCGACACCATGGTCTGGCGGTTCGAGCGTGAGGGCCACGAGATCAAGTACGGCGCCAAACTGACGGTGCGCGAAGGGCAGTCGGCGGTCTTTGTGCACGAGGGGCAATTGGCGGATGTGTTCACGCCGGGCCTCTACATGCTCGAAACCAACAACATGCCGATCATGACGACGCTGCAGCACTGGGATCACGGATTCCAGTCGCCGTTCAAATCCGAAATCTATTTCGTCAACACGACCCGGTTCAACGACCTGAAGTGGGGCACCAAGAACCCCATCATGCTGCGTGATCCCGAATTCGGGCCAACCCGCATTCGCGCCTATGGCACCTATACGATCCGCGTGAAAGACCCGGCGCGGTTCCTCGTCGAAATCGTCGGAACCGATGGCGAATTTACCATGGATGAGATCAGCTTTCAGATCCGAAATATCATCGTACAGGAATTCAGCCGCGTCATCGCCGCGTCGGGCATACCGGTTCTGGACATGGCCGCAAATACCGCCGATCTGGGCAAGCTGATCGCGGCCGAGGTCTCGCCCGTCCTGGATGGGTACGGGTTGGAAATGCCGGAATTCTACATTGAAAACATCTCGCTCCCGCCCGCTGTCGAGGCGGCGCTGGACAAGCGGACCTCGATGGGGCTTGCCGGTGATCTGGGCAAGTTCACCCAGTATTCGGCTGCCGAAGCCATGACCGCAGCCGCCAACAACCCCGGACAGGGCGGCGGCATGGGCGCAGGGCTTGGCATGGGGATGGGCATGGCCATGGCGCAGCAGATGGGCAACATGGCAGCGGGTCTGCCGAGCGGCCCGTGGGGCGCACCAGCGCCCGCTGCCCCGCAGCCGACAGCGCATGTGGCACCGCCCCCTCCGCCCCCGGTCGAGCATGTGTGGCATATTGCTGTCGACGGTCAGACCAGCGGACCGTTCTCAAAAGCCAAAATGGGTCGCATGGCGGCAGAGGGTGAGATCACGCGCGAGTCCTTTGTCTGGACCGCCGGTCAGGACGGCTGGAAAAAGGCCGGGGACGTTCAGGAACTGGCGCAACTGTTCACGATCCTGCCGCCCCCACCGCCCGGAGCGTGACCTTGGCCGCAGCCCATGCCAGATCAGATTGAGGAGAGGCCGTGACCACCAACAGCGAACACCGGTTCCCTTGCGAACAATGCGGCGCGGACTATCGGTTCAACCCGGGCGACGGAACGCTGACTTGCGTCCATTGCGGCCATTCCGAACCGATCGGGTCCGGCCCATGGGGGGGCGCAAACCTGCGCGAACTGGATTTCGACGCGGCAATCGCGGACAAGTTGCCGGAAAGCGAAATCGAGGAAACGCGCGTTCTTTCCTGCCCCAACTGCGCGGCGCAGATCGAATTTGATCCGGACACGCACGCGGCGGAATGCCCGTTCTGCGCCACTCCTGTGGTCACGGATACGGGCATTAACCGGCATATCAAACCACGGGGTGTTTTGCCCTTCGCACTGGACGAGCGTTCGGCCCACAAAGCCATGAGTGACTGGCTTGGCCGTCTGTGGTTCGCCCCAAACGGGCTGAAGGATTATGCCCGCAAGGGGCGAAGGATGCAGGGCATCTATGTTCCCTACTGGACATTCGACGCGGATACCCGATCCAGTTATCGCGGTGAACGGGGCGTGATCTATTACGAAACCCGGACTGTAATGCAGGACGGGAAACGGGTGCAGCAGCAGGTTCCGAAAATCCGCTGGTCACCAAAATCAGGCCGCGTGTCGCGGTTCTTTGACGATGTTCTGGTTCTGGCTTCGCGCTCGCTGCCAAAAAAGTACACCGATGCCTTGGAACCGTGGGACCTGCCTGCGCTGGAGCCGTATCAGCCTGAATACCTCGCCGGTTTCCGGGCCGAGGCCTATACCGTCGATCTGAACGAAGGGCACAAGCAGGCGCGCGTCCATATGGCCCGCGTGATCGAACGGGACGTGCGGTTTGATATCGGCGGGGACCGGCAGCGTATTCATGCCATCGATACCGACGTCAGCAACGTGACATTCAAGCATATTCTTCTGCCGATATGGATGGCAGCATATAAGTACCGGGGCCAGACCTATCGGTTTGTCATCAACGGAAGAACCGGACGGGTACAGGGCGAACGGCCCTGGTCGGCGATCAAGATCACCATTGCCGTTTTCTTTGGTCTGCTTGTTGCAGCTGGAATCGGATACCTTGCGGCTACAGGACAGCAATAGCGTCCGAATACCGGAAACCACTTTCCACCACGATTTTTCCGCCGCGGACCTCTTGCACATCGCGCCGGTGAACGACATCCTGCCGCGCGTTCGCGTGGGAGGAACCAGAGTGATGCTGAATAGTCTGAACCAGCTTTTGAATGACCGGCACTCGTGCCGCGCCTTCTCTTCAGATCAGGTTCCCAGAGCAGACATCGAGAGCATCGTAAACAGTGCAATCCGCGTTCCAAGCTGGTGTAACGCCCAGCCGTGGCACGTTCACGTCACCAGCGGCGCGGAAACGGATGCGTTTCGCGCGGCCCTGCTGGACGAAGCAATAAATGGCTCTCCATCCCCTGATCTGCCGTTTCCAACGTCTTATTCGGGCGTTTATCAGGATCGCCGCCGCGCCTGTGGCTGGGCGCTGTACGAGGCGGTGGGCGTCGAAAAAGGCGACCGCGCCGGGTCTGCCCGTCAAATGATGCAGAACTTTTCGCTGTTCGGCGCACCGCATTGCGCGATCATTTCCAGCCCCGCCGAGCTGGGATCATATGGCGCCATGGATTGCGGCGGCTTCGTAACCGCGTTCACGCTGGCGGCACAGGCGCTTGGCATAGCAACCATCCCTCAAGCGGCCGTTGCGTCTTATGGGCCGTTTCTGCACCGGTATTTCGACATTCCCGAAGACCGTTTGATCCTGTGCGCCATATCCTTTGGCTATCCTGACGCACAGCACCCGGCCAATACGTTCCGTACGGATCGTGCCGGGCTGGATGAGGTCGTGACTTGGAAAGGCTGACAGACCCGGTCATTTTGTGCTGCGGCGAGGCGGTTGCCGACCTTGTGCCCGCAGAGCTTGCCGAAGGCGGAACCGGCTTCCGCCCGGTTCCCGGCGGCGCAGCCGTCAACACTGCGGTCGCACTGGCGCGGCTTGGAACGCCATCGGGATTTGTCGGAACACTGTCGACTGACCCGATGGGAACGATGCTGAGAACGCATCTCTATACCGAAGGCGTTAATCTGAACGGTGCCGTTTCCTCCGATGCTTCGGCGACGGTGGCACTGGCGCATCCGCTAACCGACGGAACAAGGTTTGACCTTTATGATGAAGGAACGGCTGGCCGCGCCCTGCAACGCGGAATGCTGCCACCCCTGCCCCAGTCAGTACAGGCTCTGGTCTTTGGCGGGATCAGCCTGATTCACGCCCCGGGTGCAGACGAGTTCGAGGCGCTGGCCGCATCGAACAACGACAGGCTGATCTGGCTGGACCTGAACATACGCGGCGGCCTTGTCAGCGATCCCGGACCCTACCGCGCGCGGCTTGAACGAATGGCAAAATTGGCTGACGTCATCAAGGTTTCAGATGAAGATCTGGAGTGGTTGGGCCCCCTCCCCCCGCTGCGCGACAATCAGCTGCTGCTGCAAACCTGCGGGGCACAGGGCGCAAAGGCAAAGCTGGGCGCGATCGATTTCGCGGTTCCGGCCCCCGTTCGCGACGTGCGCGATACCGTGGGGGCAGGCGATATCTTCAACGCCGGGTTTCTGTCTTTCCTCTATCGGAATGGATTGTTGAACACGCCCCTGAAATTGAATGAACAAGCCCTTACAGACGCGGTCAGTTTCGGCATCACCGCGGCCAGCATCAGCGTAACGCGGTCCGGGGCGGATGCCCCCACAACAGAGGAAGTCTTATGCGCGCAGTAGTTCAGCGTGTCGCCCGGGCCTCGGTCACGGTTGATGGTGCGGTCATCGGACAAACAGGGCCGGGATTGATGATCCTTGTCTGCGCGATGCAGGAAGACAGCGAAACGAAGGCCGATCAGCTTGCCGCGAAAATCGCCCGGCTGCGCATTTTCAAGGATGAGGCGGGCAAGATGAACCGGTCCGTTCTGGATATACAGGGATCGGCCCTTGTCATCAGCCAGTTCACGCTGGCGGCCGATACCTCGCGCGGCAACCGGCCCGGCTATTCCAACGCGGCACCGCCCGCAGAGGGCCAGCGGCTTTACAAGCGTTTCGTGCGACAGTTGGCAGCGCAGGGCATTCCGGTCGAGACCGGCCAGTTCGGAGCTGATATGCAAGTGGAACTCATCAATGATGGCCCGGTCACAATCTGTTTGGAAAGCTGATGAACCAAAGACAGACAGCAATCGACATCTGGAAATCCGGCGTTGATGCCGTTGGAGGCTATCGCGCGACAGCCTCTGCGCTGGAAAACGCAGAGCGACCGGATCAGATTATCGCCGTTGGCAAGGCAGCGGGCGCAATGGCACGGGCCGCACTGGACCGGTTCGGCACGTTGCCCTGTCTGGTCGTGACCAAGGATGGCCACGGCGAAGGTTTGCCCGATCATGTGACATTGATCGAAGCCTCGCACCCGGTCCCGGATGCCCGCAGCCTGACCGGAGGCCGCGCGTTGCGGGCGGCAGTGTCGGGTATGGAATCCGGATCGCATCTGCTGCTGCTGGTTTCGGGCGGAGCCTCTTCGCTGGCCGAAGATCTGGAAGACGGCAAGACGCTGGAGGATCTGGAAGTCCTCAATCGCAGACTGTTGTCGCAAGGGCTGGATATTCATGCCATGAACGCGCAACGGCGGTTGATTTCCCGGATCAAGGGCGGGCGATTGTTGTCCGAATTTTCCGGAGGCTGTGCAACCGTTCTGGCCATCTCTGACGTACCGGGCGACGATCTGAACGTGATTGGCTCGGGTATCGGCGCAATCCCGGCCGATCCTCTTTTCGCGGCAACGGCGCGCATCGTCGCGTCCAATATGCACGCACGCAATGCGGCCAAGGACGCAGGTCAGCAGGCAGGTCTTGAGGTCATCGCCAACGAAGAAGCCATGCACGACGATTACCTTGCGGTTGCCGGCAAACTGGGCGCGCGTCTGCGGGAAATGCCTCGGGGTGTCATGGTGTTTGGCGGTGAACCAACCGTTGTGCTGCCCGACCAGCCCGGACGCGGCGGACGCAATCAGGCGCTGGGTCTGGCGCTTGCCCGCGAAATCCGGGGCTGCGACGGGTTGACCTTGGTGGTCGGCGGAACCGACGGGACCGATGGGCCGACCGACGCCGCCGGGGCCATCGTGGACGGCACCACCTGGGACGACGATGCCGAGCGCGCACTGGCCGCTGCTGACAGCGGCAGTTTCCTGGACAAGAAGGGCGCGCTGTTGGTGACGGGGCCAACCGGCACCAACGTCATGGACCTTCTCGTCGCAATCAGGGAATGATTTGTCGCTTCTCCCCTACAACCTGATCGCCAAGGCACCGAAACTCGCCGCATGACGCGTGTTCCAAACGCCCTTCGGGATATTGAGGAAATACCAGATCTCGGCATCCGGCTATCGGATGGCTGCCGCCTGTCCGCGCGCGTATGGCGGCCTGTAGATGCCCCTGATGATCCGGTCCCGGCCATTCTGGAGTACCTGCCTTATCGCAAGCGTGATGGCACCACAGCACGCGATGCCCTGACCCATCCGTGGTTTGCCAAACGGGGATATGCCTGCATCCGCGTTGACATGCGCGGCAACGGCGACAGCGAAGGGCTGATGGAGGACGAATACACCCAGCAGGAACTTGATGACGCAGTCGAGGTGATCGAGTGGCTTGCCGCGCAGGACTGGTGCACCGGCAACGTCGGAATGATGGGCATCAGCTGGGGTGGTTTCAATTCGCTTCAGGTCGCGGCGATGCAGCCCGAGGCGCTGAAGGCGATCATCACGTTATGCTCGACAGCGGACAGATATGCTGACGACATCCACTACAAGGGCGGCTGCCTGCTGAACGAAAACCTCGGTTGGGGCGCGACCATGTGGTCTTATTCCTCGCGCGCGCCTGATCCGGACCTCAGGCAAAACTGGCGCGAGCTGTGGCTGGAGCGCCTGAAGAACGAACCCTTCCTGCCGTCCGTATGGCTGCGTCACCAGACGCGCGATGCCTATTGGCAACACGGCTCGGTTTGCGAGGATTTCAGCGCAATCAAGGCAGCCACCCTTGCCATTGGTGGATGGGGTGATGCCTACAAGAACACGGTGCCGCTGCTGGTTGAAAGTCTGGATGCACCGGTCAAAGGCATCAACGGACCATGGGTTCACAAATATCCCCACTTTGCTGTCCCCGAACCGCGCATCGGCTTTCTGCAAGAGGCACTGCGCTGGTGGGATCACTGGCTTAAGGGCCACGACACCGGCGTAACCGGCGACCCGGATTATCGCGCATATCTGATGGATGGCGTTCGGCCAGCCCGCTGGTACACCAAACGCCCCGGCCGTTGGATTGCCGAGGCAAAAGGCGCCACCACGCATCTGCAAACGCAGACATTGACGCTCTGCAATGACGGCCTTGGCGGCACTGAACCGCTGGACGCAATCGTGTGCTCGCCACATCACTGCGGCATGGAAGGCGGAGAATACTGCGCCATCTGGCTGGGCCCCGAATTACCCGGAGATCAGCGCGCGGACGATGCCCTGTCGGTCTGCGTGGACGGCCAGCCTCTGCCGCAGGATATGGATATCGTCGGTGCGCCCCGGCTGAAATTGCAGCTGAGCAGCGACAAGCCTCAGGCGCAGATTGCCGTGCGGCTCAATCACGTGCATCCTGATGGCGCGTCGACCCGGATCACCTATGGCGTGCTGAACCTGACCCATCGGGACAGCCATCAAGACCCGCAACCGCTGACACCCGGGCAAAGCTACGAAGTTACGCTGGACCTGGATCATATCGCCTATCGCGTACCCAAGGGGCACCGCCTGCGTGTCGCTATCTCGAGCGCCTACTGGCCGCTGGTCTGGCCCTCCCCGGAAACTGCCCAGCTGCACCTTTCGGGTGGAGGGATCGCGGTGCCGCTCCGCCCGTCGGATGATGCCGATGAATATGTGTTCTCCCTGCCCGACGCCGAAGCGCCATGGCAGATCGAAACGTTGCGGCCCGAGGCTCATGTCCGGCGCACGGAAACCGACCAGACCACGGGTGAGGTTTCACTGGTGATCGAAGACGATTTTGGTCTGGTCCGCGACAGTGCGCACGGCCTTGTCAGCGGCGGGATCGCGCGTGAACGATGGTCGATCCACCCTGACGATCCGCTCTCGGCCCAAGGTTCCTGTCATTGGACTCAGGAGATGCACCGGAATGGGGTCAAATTGCGCACTGAAACCGGTTGCGAGATGCGATCGGACCGTGAAAACTTTCATCTGCGTGTGACCATTCATGCATATGAAAATGAAAGAGAAATCTATTTCCGCGAAGAGGAAGACCAAATACCCCGCAAAAATGTGTAACGCCGCTTGCCGGGAAAGGCCGCGATTAGTCCTTGCCCGGGAAGCGGAAATGACCCTACATTGACTCATGCGTCAACAAAAACTGCCGCCAAGGCAGAGGAAGAATTCAACTGGGAGAATCCAATGAACGAACAACTCACTCACATGACCAAACAGGTGACCGCCGGAAAGATGACCCGCCGCGAATTCATGGGGAAAGCCGCGGCTCTGGGCGTTTCTGCAGCCGTCGCCAGCACCATGTTCTCGGGCGCAGCCCGCGCGGCCGGCCCCAAAAAGGGCGGCGACCTGAAACTGGGTCTGCAGGGCGGTGAGTCTACAAACTCGCTGGACCCGGCAACCTATGCAAGCTCGGTCCCATACATGAACGGCCGCCACTTCGGCGACACACTGGTCGAAGTTGCACCGGACGGAACCATCGAAGCACGTCTGGCCGAAAGCGTGGAAGGCAGCGCCGACGCGAAGGTCTGGACCTTCAAGCTGCGTGATGGCGTCGAATTCCACAACGGCAAAACCATGACCAGCGAAGACGTGCTGAAAACCATGGAACGCCACTCGAACGAAGACTCCAAGTCTGGTGCCCTTGGCATCATGAAGGGCATCGAGTCGATGAAGGCCGATGGCAGCAACTTCCAGGTCACACTGACCGAGCCGAACGCCGACCTGCCCTATCTGATGGCTGACTATCACCTGATCATTCAGCCTGATGGTGGCATGGACAATCCTGCTGCGGGTATCGGCACAGGCCCATACAAGCTGGAAGTTGATGAGCCGGGCGTACGTCACCTGTTCAGCAAGTTCGAAAACTACTGGAAAGATGACGGTCATTTCGACAGCGTCGAAAACGTCGTCATCAACGACGCAACTGCCCGTACAGCAGCCCTTCAGTCGGGTCAGGTGCAACTTGCGAACCGGATCGAACCCAAGGTTGCAGATCTGCTGAGCCGTGCACCAACGCTGACCGTTCAGTCCACACCGGGCCGGGGGCACTATGTCTTCATCATGCATGTGGACACCGCGCCGTTCGACAACAACGAACTGCGTCTGGCCCTGAAATACGCGATGAACCGCGAAGAGCAGGTCGAGAAAATCCTGCGCGGCTATGGCTCGGTCGGGAACGACATGCCGATCAACGCTGCATATCCGCTGTTTGATGAAACCATCCCACAGCGTGAATTCAGCCTCGAAAAAGCAGCTGAACACTACAAAAACTCGGGCCACGATGGATCGCCGATCATTCTGCGTACCGCGGATGGTGCCTTCCCGGGTGCCGTCGATGCAGCGGCCCTGTTCCAGCAGACAGCGGCGCAGGCCGGAATTCCGCTGGAAATCAAGCGCGAGCCGAACGACGGTTACTGGTCCGAGGTCTGGAACAAAGAGCCGTTCTGCTGCTCGTACTGGGGTGGCCGACCGGTACAGGACCAGATGTATGCAACCGCGTATCTCTCGACCGCAGACTGGAACGACACCCGGTTCAAGGTCAAAGAGTTCGACGACCTGCTGTTCGCAGCCCGCGCCGAACTGGACCCGGCCAAGCGCAAGACAATCTACTCGCAGATGGGTATGATGCTGCGCGACAACGGTGGCCTGATCTGCCCGATGTTCAACGACTTCGTCGATGCGGTCAGCAACCAGCTGGACGGCTGGGAAACTGACCCGAACGGCGAGATGATGAACGGTCAGGTTTCGCGCAAACTGTGGTTCGCGTGATACGGTTCATCTGATATGCATCCAATCATCAAACTGGTTTCCCAGCGCCTCGCGCTGGGATTCCTGCTTCTCTTTGGCGCCTCGGCCCTGATTTTCGGCCTGACCGAAGCGCTTCCCGGAGACGCAGCGCAAGCCGTCCTGGGACAATCCGCAACCCCCGAATCCCTTGCCAACCTGCGCGAGGAAATGGGCCTGAACCGTCCCGCCCTGACCCGCTATGCCGAATGGCTGGGTGGCCTTGTCCAGGGTGATTTGGGTCAGTCTCTTACAAACAAACTGGATATCGCCGACTCTGTGGGCTCTCGCCTTGGTAATACGCTTTTCCTCGCGTTCTGGGCTGCCATTGTTTCGGTTCCGCTGGCGATCTTCCTTGGCCTGCTTGCTGTGCGCTACCGCAACCGCTGGCCGGACAAGCTGATCTCGGCCGTTACACTCACAACGATCTCGATCCCGGAATTCCTGCTGGGTTATGTGCTGGTCTATTTCATCGCCGTGAAAATGGGCATGTTCTCACCGCTGGCAATGATCAACGACAGCATGTCACTGGGGCAAAAGCTTAACGCGATCGCACTTCCCGTCATCGTTCTGACCATGGTCGTTCTGGCGCATATGATGCGCATGACACGCGCCGCGATCCTCAACGTGATGCAGTCGGCCTATGTCGAGACTGCGGAACTCAAGGGTCTGAACAACTTCAAGATCATTTACCGCCACGCCTTCCCGAATGCCATCGCACCCATCGTAAACGTGGTGATGCTGAACCTGGCCTATCTGGTCGTCGGTGTCGTCGTGGTCGAGGTGGTGTTCGTCTATCCCGGCATGGGTCAATACCTGGTGGACCACGTGACCAAGCGTGACGTTCCGGTGGTTCTGGCCTGCGGTGTCATCTTCGCCGCTATTTACATCGGACTGAACATGGTTGCAGACATCGTTGCCATTCTGGCCAACCCAAGGCTGAGGCATCCGAAATGAAGAACATTCCTATCTCTGCAATGATCGGTCTGGGCTTCATGGCCATCTACTTCGTCGTTGCGATCTTCGCACCTCTGCTGGCGCCTTACGGCATGGCCGAGGTTGTGGGCGATGTGTGGGAGCCATCCAGCTCTCAGTTCTGGCTGGGTACCGACAATATCGGCCGCGACCTGCTGAGCCGCATGATCTATGGCGGACGCACGACGATCTTTATCGCCACGGCGGCAACGATCCTCAGCTTTGTCACCGGCTCGGTCCTTGGTTTTCTGGCCGCTGTTCTGGGTGGCTGGGCAGATCAGGTCATGTCGCGTACCGTCGATCTGATCATGTCGATCCCGTCGCTGATCACCGCGCTGGTAGTTCTGGCCATGGTGCCGGTGACCATTCCGGTGCTGATCGTCGTCATGGGCCTGCTGGACGCCACACGCGTCTATCGTCTGGCCCGCGCCGTTGCGGTGGATATCGAGGTCATGGATTATGTCGAAGCCGCCAAGCTGCGCGGTGAAGGCCAGATCTGGATCATCTTCCGTGAAATCCTGCCCAACGCCCTGTCGCCGCTGGTTGCGGAACTGGGCCTTCGGTTCATCTTCATGGTTCTGTTTGTCTCGACCCTGTCCTTCCTGGGTCTGGGCGTTCAACCGCCTCTGGCGGACTGGGGCGGCATCGTGAAGGAAAACAAGGACGGCATCGTCTATGGCATCGGCGCGGCGCTCTACCCCGCTGTGGCCATCGCGACGCTGGCGATCTCGGTCAACCTTGTGGCTGACTGGGTGCTGAACCGTACCACATCGCTGAAAGGAGGCCGGGGATGAGCGATCCACTTCTCAAGGTCCGCGACCTCAAAATCGGCGCGACCGTCTATCCACCGGGTGAGAAACCCCATGACATCGAAATCGTGCACGGGGTCAGCTTTGACCTCGCGCCCGGCAAGGTGCTGGGGCTGATCGGTGAATCCGGAGCCGGGAAATCAACCATCGGTCTGGCCTCGATGGCTTATGGCCGGGGTGGTGTGAAAATCACCGGCGGCGAGGTCTGGGTCAACGGGCGCGATATCCTCAAGACCTCTCTGGGTGATATACGCAAGCTGCGCGGGGGCGAGGTGACCTATGTGTCGCAATCCGCCGCTGCATCGTTCAACCCCGCCAAGAAGATCATGGATCAGGTGGTCGAAGCTGCCGTGGAGCAGAAAAAGTTCTCGCGCAAAGAGGCCGAAGGCCGCGCGCGTGAGCTGTTCGCTAAGCTGGGCCTGCCCGATCCGGACAATATCGGTGATCGCTACCCTCACCAGGTCTCGGGCGGTCAGTTGCAGCGTTGCATGACGGCGCTGGCGCTGTGCCCCGAACCCGATCTGGTTGTGTTCGACGAACCCACCACGGCGCTGGACGTGACCACTCAGATCGACGTTCTGATGGCCATCAAGGAAGCCATTGCCGATACCGGTGTTGCCGCTCTCTATATCACGCACGACCTTGCTGTTGTTGCGCAGGTAAGCGACGACATCATGGTACTTCGGATGGGCAACACGGTCGAATACGGCAATACCGATCAGATCATCAACAACCCGCAAGAGGAGTACACCAAGGCGCTTGTCTCGGTCCGCTCCATCGAGCACGAAGAAAAGAAACCCACACCGGAACCGGTGCTGAGCGTTGACGGTATCACCGCGCGCTACAAGGGTCTGAACTTCGACGTGCTGCACAACGTCAATGTCGAGCTCCACCCGGGGCAGACGCTGGCGGTTGTAGGTGAATCCGGCTCGGGCAAGTCGACGCTGGCGCGGGTGATCACCGGCCTGCTGCCGCCGCGCGATGGTGAGATCACCTTTGCCGGTCGTAAGCTGTCGCCAGACCTCAAGGGCCGCACCCGCGAGGACCTGCGTGAGTTGCAGATGATCTATCAGATGGCCGACGTGGCAATGAACCCGCGTCAGACCGTCGGCACGATCATCGGTCGCCCGTTGGAGTTCTACTTCAACATGCGCGGCGCCGAGAAGCGCAAGCGGATCATCGAACTGCTTGACGAGATCGAACTGGGCGAGAAGTTCATGGATCGCTATCCGGCGGAACTGTCGGGTGGTCAGAAACAGCGTGTCTGTATCGCCCGGTCGCTGGCGGCCAAACCCAAGATGATCATCTGCGACGAGGTGACATCGGCGCTCGACCCGTTGGTGGCGGACGGTATCCTCAAGCTGCTGCTCGATCTGCAAAAGATCGAGGATGTGGCCTATCTGTTCATCACCCACGATCTGGCCACTGTGCGTGCCATTTCGGATTCGATTGCCGTGATGTATCAGGGCCGCGTGGTCCGCTATGGTTCGAAATCGGAGGTGCTGAGCCCACCGTTCGACGACTATACCGACCTTCTGCTCAGCTCGGTGCCCGAGATGCATCTTGGCTGGCTGGAAGAGGTCGTGGCGCACCGCAAAATGGAGAGTGCGGGGAACTGAACAAGAATTTCCGTCACTAAGCTGTCAGGCCCGCACATATGTGTGGGCCTGCGTCATTTCGCACATATACATTCCATTTTCAGAATACATTATACATTCCATAACTAGAATTTGTTATGGAGGTTTCAATGCCTGCTGTTCAACGGCCGTCCGACGCCTACTCACCGCTGTATTTCCTCGCTTCGCTGGGCGCAGGCGGGTTGGTGGTCACCTTTTTCATGTTCCTGATGTTTTGGGTGCCGCACCCGGGTCAGCCCGTACCGGTTTTCGAAGACCTGTTGCAAGTATTCGCAACCGGGTCGCTGCCTCTGAAGGTCGCCGTCGCTGTCGCCATGGCAGGCATCGCCTTCTTTGTCGTTCTCAATGTCAAAATGCTGGTCTGGAACTTTCAGGCTCTTTCGCAATTCCGCCAGACTGAAGCCTACATGGCGCTTCGGAACAGCAACAGTGAAACCGCGCTGCTTGCCGCACCTCTTGCATCGGCGATGACGGTAAACGCAGGCTTTATAGTGGGACTGGTCTTTGTCCCCGGACTTTGGAACATTGTCGAATACCTCTTCCCGGCTGCAATGGTCGCCTTTTTCCTGCTCGGCGTCTGGGCGTTCCGGTTGATCGGTCACTTCCTGGGCCGGGTTCTGGCCGAGGGGGACACGTTTGACATGACGGCCCATAACTCGTTCGCGCAACTGATGCCCGCGTTTGCCCTGTCGATGATCGCGGTGGGTCTGTCCGCGCCATCAGCGATGAGCGGCAGCGAGACAGTTGTCGGCACATCGCTGGTTCTGTCCAGTTTCTTCGGGATCAGCGCAATCGTGTATGCCATCTTCGCCTCGGTCACGGCGTTTGCTCCGATGTTACAACACGGAACCGCACGTGAAGCCGGCCCGACGCTGATGGTTATCGTGCCCATACTGACTGTTCTCGGGATCATGATGCTGCGGCAGAATCATGGGCTGCACGCCGCCTTTGACGTGCATGGCAGCCCGGCGGAAACGCTCATGCTGCTGACGCGCCTTCTCACCGTGCAACTGATCTTTCTCATGCTCGGCCTGCTGCTGCTGAACCGCCAGAAGTACTTTGACGACTTTGTCTTCGGCAGTAAGACATCACCCGGCTCTTACGCGCTTGTCTGCCCCGGTGTGGCACTGTCCGTGATGATCCACTTCTTCGTGAACAAGGGGCTCGTCGGAACGCAGATCATCGACAAGTTCAGCGTGGCCTATTGGGGCTTTACCGCCATTGCCCTTGTCCTGCAGGTGGCCATGGTTCTTCTTGTCCTTCGGTTGAACCGGCAACATTTCAAAGCTGCGGCGGAAGCCCAAACCATTCCGGCTGAATAATTCGCCAAAAATGTCGGGCGGAGAACATTCCGCCCGCTTTTCGAGTGGCAATTCAGGATTCTGACATGAAGATAGGGCACACGAATGTCCACACTTCAAAAGGATTCGCCGCATGGACAAGAAACTTCTGCTCATCATTCTGGACGGCGTGCCGTGGCGCAACTTTCGCCGTCTGTTCGGCAATCTCGAAGGCTGGGTGGACAGCGGCGAAGCCCGCGTCTGGAAGCTCAAGGCGGTGCTGCCATCGACCTCGGCCAGTTGCTATGCGTCGATCCACACTGGCGTTTCCCCGCAAGAACACGGCTGCACCGGCAACGGCAATGTCTTTCGGCTCAGCCACAAAGACATATTCAGCCAGGTACGCGAGGCGGGCGGTACCACCGGTGCTGTGACCCACAGCTACTGGTCACAGTTTTTCAACCGGCATCCCTTCGACTACGTCCGCGACATCGAATATGACGAGCCGGACAGCAAGACGATCAACCATGGCCGGTTTCATTCCATGACCGGGTATGGGCACGACAATCAGATGACACCATCCGATGTCGATCTCTTTGCAACGCTGACCAATCTGTGCATGCGCTTTGGGCTGGACTACGGCATTCTGCACACCTGTACGCTGGACAGCATGGGGCATCGTTTCTTTCACGATTGCCAAGAGATGGACCATGCCTGTTTCGTCGCGGACGAAATGCTGGCGCCGTTCATCCCGCGCTGGCGGCAATTGGGGTACGAGGTGATCGTGACCGCTGACCACGGGCAGGATGAACGCGGCCACCACGGCGGGCGCGGACCGCTGCAGCAGGAAACAGCCTTGTACTACTTTGGGGATGCCGAAGGCCCTGCCGAAGACTACGTGATCGATCAGCGGCAGCTGGCACCCACGATCCTGAACCGCATGGGTGCACCCGTGGCCGACACGATGAAGGCCGCATCGTTCCTAAAGTGAGATGAAAGGATCAGGCCGCCCAAGGTGGCCTGATCACTCATAAGACCAAAGGCCCTGCCCCAGCGCCTCGATCGCCACCGAAATGCGTTCGAAACTGTCTGCGGCGCGCGTCACCGAACTGCGCGCGCGCAGGTATCCGTGCACAAGACCCGCTTCGTTGATCCACTTTGCGTGACCTCCGGCTTCGGTGATCTTTGCGCAATACTCTTTTCCGTCGTCCCTCAGAGGGTCGCAATCGGCGGTCACCACAACCGTGTGCGGCAACCCCGAAAAATCCGTATCGGCCAGCGGAGCATAAGTCGGATCGCCTTCGGGCACCTCGCCACCACACCGGATTTTCTCGTAATACAGAACATCCTCGCGTGTCAGCAACGGCGCATGGGCATGTTCCAGATAGGACCCTTCGTTGGTGTCGCCGCCAAGCACGGGGTAAATCAGAACCTGCCCCAGAATGGGCTCCGAACGGCCTCTGGCATAGTGCGACACGGCCGCTGCAAGGTTTCCCCCGGCGCTGTCACCAGCCAGAACCAGCGGATCACCAAATTCCCCGGCTGCCCATTCCGTCGCCGCCCAACAATCCTGAAACTGAACCGGGTGAAGCTCTTCGGGGCACAACCGGTAGTCTACCGCAACCACGCGATACCCGGTCTGCGCGCAAATCTCGGCACAGACATCGTCGTGACTGTCCAGACCGCCCAGCACAAAGCCACCGCCATGGAAATAGATCACGGTCCGCGTCGGATAACCGGCACTGTAAATGCGAACCGGCACGCCATCCGCCATCAGATCCTCGGTTTCGACACCGGCCGGACGGGGCCGCCGGAACGTGCGGCACAGATTGTCATAGACGCGGCGCTGATCGGCAATGGACATCCCGACCGCGTCGTCGGGATAACATTCCGCTGTCCGCCTGATGAAGGCCCAGGTTTCCTCGTCGATCAGACGCTCATAGTCCATTGCCCCTCCCGGTCAGGCTGCCCATTCCCAAGGCCGGGTGAATGATCCCAGCACCTTGTTCACATCGTCCTCGGTGGAGCCGTTCGCGTCAAGCTGCGCGACAAGTCCGCGTTTTTTGTCGTCAATCACGGAAACAACCCGCGCGGACACACCCGCCGTTTCAAGGGCACCGTTATAGATTCGGGTGATCGCCTGTTTTCTCAACTCCGGCTTGAACACCTTGCCGACGGCAGTCTTGGGCAGTTCCGTCAGGATGGTCATGTGCTTGGGCTGGGCAGCGCGTTCGTGGACGTGAACCTTGCAGTATTCCAGCAACTCTTCCTCGGTCGTCTTACCGCCCTCGACCAGTTCGACAAAGGCGCAGGGAACCTCTCCGGAATGGGCATCCGGCTGACCGATCGCCCCGGCAAACGCCACGGCTTCGTGCCCCAGCAGCGCCTCTTCGATCTCGGCCGGGTCGATATTGTGACCGCCGCGAATGATCAGATCCTTGGCGCGGCCCGTGATCCACAGATACCCATCTTCGTCAAACCGCCCCAGATCGCCGGTACGCAGATACGAATCAAAGTGATACAGATCCTTGTTCTTGTCCGCTTCGGTATAGGTGTTGCCCGCATAGACGCCGGGGTTCGAGATGCAGATTTCTCCAATCTCATCCACGGCACATTCTGCTGGCCCATCCGGCCCATCCCGCAGGATTTTTACGTCCGTATAAGGGAACGGAATACCGATCGAGCCGATCTTTTTCTCACCATCCACCGGGTTGCACGACACAAGACATGTCGCCTCGGTCAGGCCATACCCTTCGACGATGGTGACGCCAGTGGCTTTTTCAAAGCGATTGAACAGTTCCACCGGCAATGGCGCCGATCCCGAAAACGCGGTTTTCACCGACGAGATATCGGCATCCACGGGCCGCTGCATCTTGGCCGAAATGGCCGTCGGCACCGTAATGATGAACGAGACCTTCCAGCGTTCGATCAGCTTCCAGAAATTGTCGAATACCCCATCGCCGCGATACCCGGCGGGCGTCGGGAAAATCACATGCGCACCGGATGACACGGCCGCCATGACGATCACGTGGACGGCAAAGACGTGGAACATGGGCAGAGGGCACATGATGACGTCGTTTTCGTCAAACAGCAGCGTATTGCCCAACCAGCCATTGTAGATCAGGCCGGAGTACTTGTGCTGTGCCACCTTCGGCATCCCGGTTGTCCCGCCGGTATGGAAGTAACAAGCGACGCGGTCCTCTTTGCTGTCTTCGAACGTCAGGGTCGTTGGCTGTTTGGCCAGTTCCTGATTGAAGTTCTTGTAATCTGCATGGGCCAGATGCTCTTTGTCGCCCATCTTGGGGCGCAGGAACGGCACCAGCCACGATTTGGGAGGCGTCAGATAACGGTTCAGATCAATTTCCAGAATCGTGTTGACGCTTGGCGCATGGCGCACCGCCTCTTCCACCTTCTGCGCAACATCCGTCTTGGGAAACGACTTGAGCGTGACCACGACCTTCGCCCCAGTCTCGCGCAGAATTGCGGCGATCTGTTCGGGCTCAAGCAACGGGTTGATCGGGTTCACGATCCCCGCGATCGCACCGCCCATCATCGTGATCAGCGTTTCGTTACAGTTTGGCAGCACATAGGCCACCACGTCCTTTTCGCCCACACCCAGCGAGCGGAACAGGTTGGCGGCCTGATTGACCTTGCCCAAAAGGTCGGACCAGGTCAGCGTCTCGGCCTTGTCGGTCGGGCCTGACAGCAACTGAAAGCTGATCGCCTTGTGGTTCGGAAATTTTCCTGCCGTGCGCGACAAAAGCTGATGGAACGTCACCGGGACATCCCGATCCTCCCACGGCATTTCCTGCTCGACCCGTATCTTGTCTTCCAAACCCACGAACGCCATGCGGCTCCTCCCCGTATTCTCCCGTGTCCTGCACAGGCATTTTTGTTCCATGCCAAGATGGAAACAAATCCGCGCCTGTGCAAGCGCGGGCTTAACGGTTGGGGTCAGGAATATGTAGAATGACGCTGCGGCGAAAGGCAGAGTGCCGGGGCGTCACATCATTCTGCGGCAACCGCGCCATCGGTGAACTGCAACCGGGCCAGACGCGCGTACAGGCCATCCTGCGCCACCAGATCGTCATGGGTACCCTGCGCGACGATACGCCCGGCCTCCATCACCACGATCCTGTCGGCCTTTTTCACCGTCGCCAGACGGTGGGCCACGATCAAGGTGGTACGCCCGGCCCGCATCTCGTCAACGGCCCCCTGCACGGCGCGTTCGCTTTCCGCATCCAGGGCCGAGGTCGCCTCGTCCAACAGCAGAACCGGCGCATCGCGCAGGATCGCCCGCGCAATGGCGATCCGCTGCTTTTGCCCACCGGACAGCATGACGCCACGCTCACCGACAAAGCTGTCATAGCCTTCGGGCAGGGCCGAAATGAAATCATGCGCCACTGCGGCGCGGGCGGCCGCCTCAACCTCGGCATCTGTGGCGTCCAGTCGGCCGAACCGGATGTTCTCGCGCGCCGAGGCGGCAAAAATCACCGGGTCCTGCGGGACAAGGGCCATGAACCGACGGAAATCCGACCGGTCGAGGTCGCGCAGATCCATGCCATCCAGCGTCACGCGCCCCGAATCCGGGTCATAGAACCGCTGGATCATCTGAATGACGGTTGTCTTTCCCGCACCGGACGGTCCCACGAACGCAACCGTTTCGCCCGGATTGACGGTCAGCGTAAGTTCGTCCAGCGCCACGACATCCGGTCGCGATGGATACCGGAAGCTTACATCGTTGAACCCGATCTCACCCCGCACCGGCTGCGGCAGGGCTTTGGGGCGCGAGGGGTTGTTGACCGTATCCTGCGCATTCAGCAGTTCGATCAGACGCTCTGTTGCACCTGCCGCGCGCTGCAGCTCGCTCCAGATTTCCGAAAGGGCTGCGACCGATCCCGCCATGATCACCGCATAGATGACGAACTGGATCAGAACGCCTTCGGACATGAGCCCGTTACGGACGTCAATCGCCCCCATCCAAAGCACGCCGACGATCCCTGAGAAAACAAGGAATATGACGATCACCGTCAAAATAGCACGCGTCTGAATCCGGCGCAGGGAAACGGTGTACGACGTCTCGGTCATATCACCGAACTGCTTGCGGCTGGCCTGCTCGTGGGTAAAGGCCTGCACGGTCTGAACCGCGCCCAGCGCCTCACCGGCATTGCCCGAGGATGCTGCGATCCAGTCCTGATTTTCCCGGCTGATAACCCGCAGCCGCCGCCCCAGAACCAGAATCGGAACCACCACAATCGGAATGAGCAACAAGACCATCCCCGTCAGCTTGGCCGAGGTCAGCAACATCAGGACCAGACCGCCGACGAACATCAGCAAGTTGCGCAGCGCGATCGAAACCGAGGAACCCAGCACCGACTGGATCAGGGTCGTATCGGTCGTGATCCGGCTCAGCACCTCACCTGTCATGATGCGCTCGTAAAATTCGGGGCTCATGCTGATGACCCTGTCAAACACGGCCTTTCGGATATCCGCCACGACCCTCTCGCCCAGCCGCGTCACCAACGCATAGCGAATCCCGGTCCCAACGGCGAGAATGGCAGCAATCCCGAGCGCCGCCAGAAAATACTGATCCAGCAACTCGCCATCTTCGATCCGGAAATGATCGACAACCCGACGAACCGCCAGCGGCAGCGTCAGTGACATACTGGCCGTCACGATCAGCGCCAGCGTCGCACCGATCATCAACATGCGATATGGCCGCATAAACGGCCAAAGCGATCCAAGGACGCCCAGCTTTTTCGAGCCAGCCCGCTCTTCACTCGCCCCCGGAGCAGGGGTGGTTACGGATTTCGCTGACTGAGATCTTGCCATGTCTGGCCCTTGCATCTTGATCTTTCACTGGTGCACGCTTCTTGGCGACAGTCGTGCGCGGGGTCAAGAAGCGCGGCACCACACTACGGCCACGGGGGCCATTTGACGCAATCGAATTTTGGGCTGAACTGGAGCGGGTAGACGGAATCGAACCGACATAATCTGCTTGGAAGGCAGGGGCTTTACCATTAAGCTATACCCGCTCAGCGTCTGGGCTGATTATTCCATGCGCGTTCGGGCGTCAAGAACGGAAATTCGGTTCTTGCCGCCTTTTCGACCCCGCCGCACACCGGGGCGGCAGTCAGGCGCCTTTTATGCTATGATCCGCACATCCAATTGCCGCCGTGGGCGTCACCGCGCGGCAATTGGTGCATTTTTTACATACGGGGGAAATTCACGATGACGGAATTTGACCTGGGTACCTATTCCCGCAATATCACAACATCCTCATCCGGGGCGAAAAAGGCGTTTGATCAGGGGCTCGTCTGGCTTTTCGGGTTCAACCACGAAGCCGCTGCGGATTGTTTCGAGAAGGCGATTGAACTGGATGCCAATTGCGGCATGGCGCATTGGGGCGTCGCCTTTGCAATCGCCCCCAACTACAACAAACCGTGGGAGTTCTTTGAGCCCGAAGAAAAAGTTTCAATGCTGCAACGTGCCCACCGGTCCGTCACAGATGCCATGGCGTTGCGCGATGCGGTGACACCCCTTGAGGCCGCGTTGATCGAGGCCCTGTCCCACCGCTTCCCAACAGACCCGGAAATCGAAGACTACGGGCCATGGAACGATGCATTCTCCGAATCCATGCGCAAGGTCTATGCCGAACACTCTGCGGATCTGGACGTGGCCTCGATCTTTGCCGAGGCGTTGATGAACCGAACGCCATGGCAACTCTGGGATCTGAAACAGGGCAAACCCGCCGAAGGTGCTTCGACCGAAGAAGCTCAGACCGTTCTGGAAACGGCATTCGATACATTACCGGGTGCCTGGGATCATCCCGGTCTGCTGCACATGTACATTCACCTGATGGAGATGTCGCCCACACCCGAAAAGGCGCTGCGTCATGGCGACCGGCTGGTCGATTTGGTGCCGGACAGTGGCCACCTTGTGCATATGGCGACCCATATCGACGTATTGTGCGGCGACTACCAAAACGTCGTCTGGCGCAATCATCGCGCCGCACAGGTGGACCGGAAATACGAGGCGATGGCGGGTGGTGAGAATTTCTATACCGTCTACCGCGTTCACAACGTGCATTTCGAAGCCTATGGGGCCATGTTCCTTGGCCAGCCGGAAAAGGCCCTTGCCGCGTCCGAGGAACTGATGCGCATGTTGCCCGACAACGTGATCCGCTTTTTCCCGGATCTGTTCGAGTCGTTTTACGGCAAGAAAATCCACGTGATGGTCCGTTTCGGACAATGGGATGAAATCCTGAACGAACCGTTCCCGGAAGATCGCGAACTTTACAGCTATACGTTTGCCGCCATGCGTCAGGCCCGCGCCGTTGCGCTGGCCAATCTGGGTCGCATGGACGAGGCCCACAAAGAACGCGAACTAGCCGTCGAGGCGCGAAAGGCCGTTCCCGAAAGCCGTCTGGTCTTCAACAACACTGCCGAGGACGTGCTGATGATCGGCGAGGCCATGATGGACGGAGAGATCGCGTTTAAATCCGGCGACCGTCAAGGCGGGCTTGGACATCTGCACCGCTCGGTCGAGCTGGATGACAATCTGGTCTATGACGAGCCATGGGGCTGGATGCAGCCGACGCGCCACGCCCTTGGGGCGTTGCTGATGGAAGACCAGCGATTTGACGAGGCCGAGGCGGTCTATCGCGCCGATCTTGGGCTGGACGACACCCTCGCGCGCGCCTGTCAGCATCCGCGCAATATCTGGAGTTTGCACGGCCTGCACGAATGCCTTGTCAGACGAGGTGAGCAAACCGAGGCAAGGCACATCAAGCTGCAGCTGGATCAGGCAGCAGCGCGTGCGACCGTACCGATTCACGCATCGTGCTATTGCCGAAGCAAGGCTAAGGCCGCCTGACGAAACCAACGCTCTGACTCGGGGCGGCCACAGGTCGGATGGCGCTGTGGCCGCGCCCATGTGCATGACGCTTTCGCTAAAAAGTGATTTTGCGGGACTTGCCCCCTGTACTTGTTCCAACTGTCAATTACCTGTCACAAACGCATTCTACACCCTGACAGCACGTTGATTCAGACAGCCAGGAGCCATCCATGAAAGACGCCGACCCCACCAATCTATCCGCAGACGATTGGGACGAGCTGCATTTCCCCCGCCCCGAAGAAAACGACTTTGACCGCGTCGTCGAAAGCGCGATATCGCGTCGTGGATTTCTCGGTGGCGTCCTCGCCTTCGGGTCCGGCGCAGCGGCAATGGGTGCAGGGTTGCTGAGTTCGGGCCCAGCCCAGGCGATCGAAGGCAGGCGCTTTGCCTTCACTCCGATCGCCGCGCAAACCGATGGCACCGTTCATGTTCCCGAAGGGTATTCCTGGAACATGCTGATGCGCTGGGGCGATCCGCTGTTCTCGGATGCTGACGGCTATGACATTACCGATGGCGGTCCCGTCGAAAATTCGGACAAGGTGTTCGGCGAGAACACAGATGGCATGGAGACCTTTTCCTATCAGGGCCACGAACTGATCGCCATCAACCACGAATACCCCAACCGCAAGATCAACCTGCCTGCCGCGCAGGAAGGCAAGCCCGCCAGCGCCGATGACGTGCGCAAGTTCCAGAACATTCAGGGCGTGACTGTGATGGAAATCACCGAAGGTCCCGAAGGCTGGTCGGTGGTGAAGGACAGCCCCTTCAACCGCCGCATCCACCACAACACGCCGATGAAAATCGTCGGCCCCGCTGCCGGTCACGACCTGCTGAAAACCAAGGCCGACCCGACCGGGACAACCTCGCTGGGTACGCTGAACAACTGCGGCGCGGGCAAGACGCCATGGGGCACCTACCTAACCTGCGAAGAAAACTTCAATGGCTATTTCGGCTCGACCGACGAAGGCGCGACCTATGACCAGAAGGTTGCCGACGGCATGAAACGCTATGGTGTGAAAGCCGAAAGCTGGAATGGTTACGAACTGTTCGACCCGCGTTTCGACACCTCGAAAAACCCGAACGAGCCGCACCGCGCGGGCTGGATTGTGGAAATCGATCCGACCAAGCCCGACAGCACCCCGGTCAAACACACCGGTCTGGGCCGCTTCAAGCACGAGAATGCCGAGGTCGCGCTGGCCAGGGACGGTCGCGTGGTTGTCTATATGGGTGACGACGAACGCGGCGAATACCTCTATCGGTTCGTCTCGAACGGCACCTACCAGCCCGGTGGCGAAACCGAAAACCTGCTGAACGACGGCACGCTTTATGTCGCCAAATTCAACGATGACATGACCGGTGAATGGCTGCCGTTGACGCAGGAAACCACCGGCATGGACGCGGCTGAAATCCTGATCTTCACCCGCATGGCGGCCTCGGCCGCGGGCGGCACCACCATGGACCGCCCCGAATGGGTCGCCTCCAGCCCGGTCGCGATCGAGGCGTATTGCTGCCTCACCAACAACAAGAACCGCGGTGTCAAACCGAATGCCGGTGGCGACGACACCCCGGCCAACGGCCCCAACCCGCGCGAGGCCAACAAGTACGGCCAGATCGTCCGCTGGCGCCCGGCAGACGAGGATCACGCCGCCAACGGGTTCGACTGGGATCTTTACGTGATGGCGGGCAACCCGACCGTCCACGACGACGCGCGCGCCGGTTCGGACAACATGAACGAAGGCAACCTTTTTAACTCGCCCGACGGCATGGCAATCGACTCGACCGGTCTGGTCTGGATTCAAACCGACGGCAATGACGACAACGAAGATGACTTTGCTGGCAACGGCAACAACCAGATGCTGGTTGGTGACCCGGTGACTGGCGAGGTTGTGCGGTTCATGACCGGGCCAAATGGCTGCGAAGTTACCGGTCTAGCGTGGTCCAGCGACCTGCGCACCATGTTTGTCGGCATCCAGCACCCCGGCAGCAACTGGCCCGACGGCGGCACCCCGCGTTCGGCGGTTATCACCATCAAGCGTGACGACAACGGACTTGTCGGCTGATCGGAATGACAATCTTCAAACGCCCTCAGGCTGATTGCTTGGGGGCGTTTTTTTGTTCAAGGTTCAGATATCCTCGCCGGGTGGTTCCAGCAAACCACCGGGTTTCAGTAGTTGCCTTTCAGGAAGCCACGGGTTCAGCACAAGTGCATCGGCCAGAGCTGCACGCGCCTCTTCCATCCGCTTCAGCCCCAACAACGAAAGGGCACGACCACTCATCGCCGCGACATGGTTCGGCGACAACTCAAGCGCCCGGTCCAGATCATTCAGGGCCGCCGGGAAATCATGTCTCAGATAATTGACGAAAGCGCGCTGATTGTACCCTTCGGCATAGTCCGGGCAGTATTCGACCAGCGCATTGAACTCCTCAAGCGCGCCGAGCAAATCCCACCCTTCACGCCGTGACATGCCCCGATCCAGAAGGGCCTGTGACCTTGTGTCGGGGGCGTCCATCCACAACTCCCACATGCGCCCTGAAATTCCCCGAGCCTCAACCTCGGTCTCTGCCGACTGAATCTCCCGGATAAGCGCATCCACCCCAGCGATATGATCCGGGGCATCGGGACAGGCCCCGGCCGTACCGGCACCTGCAATCAACACAACGCTTATGGCTATGGCTTTTTTCATACCCCACAAGTGGCGCAATCCCCTGTCCGGTCAACCGAAGTCTTCACCCGGGTTCAGCAGACCGGTCTCTTTCACCGCCTCCATCGCCACAAATGTCGATGTATTCGCCACATGCGGCAGCGAAGAAATCTTCTCGGCTAGAACCGCACGGTATTCTGACATTGAGCGGGTCCGAACCTTGAGGAGATAGTCGAAATTGCTGGCGATCATATGCGCCTGCTCAATCTCGGCGATCCTGCGCACGGCGGCGTTGAATTCCGCCAATGCCTTCTCGCGCGTGTCGGTCAGCCGCACCTCGACAAAGGCCACATGGTCCAGCCCCAGCCGGATCGGGTCTACCATCGCGCGATACCCGGTGATGACGCCTTCGGCCTCAAGCCGTTTCAGGCGGGCCTGCGTCGGCGATTTCGACAACCCGATGCGCCGCGACAGATCGGCAACCGAAATCCGCCCATCCTCGGCGATGACCCTCAGAATGGCCTGATCGAACCGGTCCAGATCAGGAAAGTCCATTTGCATCGTATTTACCCTAATATTTAGTCCATATGCACTTATTACACAAAAATTCAGGAGTTTGTCCTGCATTATTACCACTATGCTAGACAAAAAGCTCGGAGAGACCATGACACACGCCCTGCGCACACTCATCGACAACCAGACCTATGCCGATCAGTCCGCGATCCTTGACGCCCTGACTGCACAGGCCGCGCTGTCCCCTTCGGATCGTCAGGCGATTTGCAATGCAGCCGCCCAGCTGGTGCGCGATATCAGATCCAGCACGTCACCCGGCCTGATGGAGGTGTTTCTGGCTGAATACGGCCTTTCCACCGATGAAGGAGTGGCGCTTATGTGCCTGGCCGAAGCGTTGTTGCGTGTACCCGATGCCGACACGATCGACGCCCTGATCGAGGACAAGATCGCCCCATCCGACTGGGGCAAACACCTTGGGCATTCATCCTCGTCTCTGGTGAACGCTTCAACCTGGGCGCTGATGCTGACCGGCAAGGTTCTGGACGAAGGCAAATCATCCCCCGTAAGCGCCCTGCGCGGCGCGATAAAGCGACTGGGCGAACCGGTGATCCGCACCGCCGTCGGCCGCGCCATGAAAGAGATGGGTCGCCAATTCGTTCTGGGCGAAACCATTCAATCCGCCATGGACCGCGCCAAAGGGATGGAGAGCAAGGGATACACCTACTCCTACGACATGCTGGGTGAAGCCGCCCGGACCGAGGCCGACGCCGCGCGCTATCACCTGTCGTATTCCCGTGCCATCGCAGCCATTGCCGAGGCCTGCACGCATGACGACATTCGTGCCAATCCGGGCATCTCGGTCAAGCTGTCCGCCCTGCACCCGCGCTACGAACTGGCGCAGGAAGAACGGGTCATGGACGAACTGGTTCCGCGTCTGCGCGCGCTGGCCTTGCTGGCCAAGGCGGCGGGCATGGGCCTGAATGTGGACGCAGAAGAGGCTGACCGCCTGTCCCTGTCGCTACAGGTTATCGAGGCCGTCATGGCCGAACCGGCCCTGTCCGGCTGGGACGGTTTCGGTATCGTCGTGCAGGCTTATGGCCCGCGCGCCGGTCTGGTGCTGGACACGCTGTATGACATGGCCCAGCGCCACGATCGCAAGCTGATGGTCCGGCTGGTCAAGGGCGCGTACTGGGATACCGAGATCAAGCGCGCTCAGGTCGAAGGCGTCGATGGGTTTCCCGTTTTCACCAAAAAGGCCGCAACCGACGTCTCGTACATCGCCAATGCCCGCAAGCTGCTGGGCATGACCGACCGGATCTACCCGCAATTTGCCACCCACAACGCCCATACGGTCAGTGCGATCCTGCACATGGCCGATGATCAGCCGTTCGAATTCCAGCGGCTGCATGGCATGGGCGAGACCTTGCACCAGCTGGTGATGGACGGTCAGAAATCACGCTGCCGCATCTATGCCCCGGTCGGGGCCCACCGTGACCTGCTGGCCTATCTGGTGCGCCGCCTTCTGGAAAACGGCGCCAACAGTTCCTTCGTCAACCAGATCGTGGACGAAAATGTACCGCCCGAAGACGTTGCCGCCGATCCGTTCGAAACCGTTCAGGAACCGGCACCGGCCTTGCCGACAGGACCGGAATTGTTTGCACCCGAACGCCCAAATTCGCGTGGCTTCGACCTCAGGCACACGCCGACGCTCGACACCATCGACGCCCAGCGCGATACGTTCCGCGCCTATCACTGGTATGCCCGCCCGCTTTTGTCCGAAGATGCACAACCCGAAGCCGACGAAATGGTCGCCAACCCGGCGCATCCACAGGACAAGCCCGGATCGGTCGCACCCTCAAGTGCTGCGGATGTTGAACTGGCGCTGGCATCGGCATCCATCTGGCGGGCATCTCCGGAAGAAAGGGCTGGAATTCTGAACGCAGCCGCCGACCTTTATGAGGCCAACTACGGCGAACTCTTTGCCCTGCTCGCACGTGAGGCAGGCAAATCCCTGATGGACGCGGTCGCCGAACTGCGCGAGGCGGTGGATTTCCTGCGCTATTACGCGGCCAACATTCCAGACGCCAAACCCGCAGGTACATTCACCTGCATCAGTCCCTGGAATTTCCCGCTGGCAATTTTCACCGGGCAGATATCGGCAGCTTTGGCCACCGGCAACGCGGTGCTGGCCAAACCCGCGCCACAAACCCCGCTGATCGCACACCGCGCCGTTCAGCTGTTGCACGAAGCCGGGGTCCCGCGCGACGTGCTGCAACTGTTGCCCGGCGGTCCGGCGGTCGGCGCCGCGCTGACATCGGACTCGCGGGTTTCGGGCGTAGCCTTCACCGGCTCAACCGCAACCGCGCTCAAAATTCGGGCCGCAATGGCCGAAAACCTGCGCCCGGGCACGCCCCTGATCGCCGAAACCGGTGGCCTGAACGCGATGATCGTAGACAGCACCGCCCTGCCCGAACAGGCCGTGCAATCCGTTGTCGAAAGCGCGTTCCAGTCAGCGGGCCAGCGTTGCTCGGCGCTGCGCTGTCTCTATCTTCAGGAAGATATCGCCGATGACGTTCTGACCATGCTCAAAGGTGCGATGGACGCACTGAGTATCGGCGATCCGTGGCTGATCTCGACCGACAGCGGGCCTGTTATAGACGATCAGGCAAGACAGGGAATTGCCGATCACGTGGCCAAGGCCCGGGCCGAAGGGCGTGTCCTCAAGGAACTCACCCCCCCGCCCGAGGGCACGTTCATCGCGCCCACTCTGATCGAAATCCCGGGCATCGCCGCGCTGGAGCGCGAGATTTTCGGCCCTGTCCTGCATGTCGCCCGCTTCAAATCACAGGAAATCGATCAGGTGATCGCCGACATAAACGCTACGGGCTATGGCCTGACATTTGGCCTGCACACCCGGATCGACGACCGCGTGCAACACGTGACCGAGGCAGTCCATGCGGGCAACATCTATGTCAACCGCAACCAGATCGGAGCCATTGTCGGCTCGCAGCCGTTCGGGGGCGAGGGCTTGTCCGGCACAGGGCCCAAGGCGGGCGGTCCAAACTATATGGCCCGCTTTTGCGTCCCGGACCGGCAGACAAGTCAGGACACTTGGGACACGGTGATGACCGGCCTTCCCGCCAGCGAAGGTGACCCGGCCCCGGCGCAAACCCACTCCCTGCCCGGCCCGACCGGCGAATCCAACCGTCTCAGCGAAATTCCCCGCGCGCCGCTGCTGTGCATGGGTCCGGGCGACCAGGCCGCAGGCGCGCAGGCCGACGCGGTGAAGGCACTGGGTGGAACCGCAATCCGGGCAACCGGAAATCTGGATCTGCACCGGCTTGAGAACATCGAAGGCATTTCCGGCGTTCTGTGGTGGGGGGACGAAGAGACCGCCCGCGAAATCGAACGTCACCTTGCACGGCGCTCCGGGCCGATCGCACCGATGATCCCCGGTCGACCGGACCGTGCAAGGGTGCTGGGTGAACGCCATGTCTGCGTCGATACCACTGCCGCCGGCGGCAACGCGGCCCTGCTGGGTGGTGCGGCATAAGTGACCTTGACGCTGGGCGCGCAAAAGCCCAGCGTCGCCCCATGTTTCCGATACGCGATCACAACCCGTCGGGCCGCACGCCCTACGTCGTCTATGCCCTGATAGCCGCCAATATCCTGATTTTCCTGAGCTATGTGGGGATCATGGAGGATGCGCGCCTGATCAACCGGTTCTTTTTCGACTACGCCGTCATCCCGGCGCGGATCTCGGACGGGTTCGGGTTCGAAACGCTGGTGACGTCGATGTTCCTGCATGGTGGCTGGATGCATCTGGCCGGGAACATGCTGTTCCTGTGGATCTTCGGCGACAACCTCGAAGATGAGATGGGCCATCTGCCGTTTCTGCTGTTTTATCTGGTCAGCGGCATCGGCGCGGGGCTGATCCATGTCGCCACTGCCCCGGGTTCGGTCGTGCCCACCGTGGGCGCATCCGGGGCCATCGCGGGTGTCATGGGTGGCTATCTGTTGATGTTTCCCAAGGCGCGCGTCGATATCCTGCTGATCCTGATCGTCTATTTCCGGGTCTTTTCCGTTTCCGCCTTCATCATGCTGGGCGTCTGGCTGGGAATGCAGTTCCTTGGCAGCTTCAGCGCCAATCCCGACGAAGGCGGCGTTGCCTATTGGGCCCATACCGGCGGGTTCTTTGTGGGGTTGATACTGTGCATACCCCTTTGGCTGAAACGCGGCGGCCCGCAATTCTGGAATCGCACACACGGGCACCCGCCGCATCCCGAACACAAATACAAACTCTCTCAATCCCGCATTCCAAGGGTTCCGCGCAAATGAACCGTATGAAAGCCACCTGCCACTGCGGCGCGGTCGAGATCGAGGCCGATTTTCCACAGGGCCTCGCCTCGGCTGCGCGCTGTGATTGTTCGTTCTGCATCCGCCATGGCGCGGCTGCCGTCACGGCCACGACAGCCTCACTGAAAGTCCTGAAAGGGGCAGACAACCTTGGCCTCTACAGCTGGGGCACAAAAACGGCCAAACACTATTTCTGCAGGACTTGCGGGATTTATGTCTATCACCAGCGCCGCTCGGACCCGGCGGAATGCGGCGTCAATCTAGGCTGCATCGAAGGCGGCAATCCGCGAACCCATGGGGACATCCCGTGGAACGACGGCGTCAATCACCCATCTGACAGGTCCGGCACCTGACCGCCGCTCAGGCGCGTGATCTCCAAAGCGGCTTCTGATACCAGATTGCCAAGCTCTGCTGCGCGCGCATCACCGAACCTTACCGTCGGTCCGGAAACCGATATCCCGGCACAGGGTTCGCGCCGCTCGTTAAAGATGACCGCACCAATGCAGGACATACCCACGTATCGTTCCTCGCGGTCATGAGACCAGCCGCGTTCCCGCGTCTCCGCCAAATCCGCCAGCAACCTGTTTTCGGGCAACAGGGTGCAATCCGTAAAGCCCTCTAACTCTGTCGCTGCCAGCACCTTTTGCAGCGCCTCCTCAGACATCGCCGCCAGTATCGCTTTGCCCGTGCCCGAGGCATACATCGGCGTACGTGCACCCGGCGGGAAAAACGCCCGGATCGGATTTGCGGTTTCGACCTGACCGACAAACACGACCTCGTTGCCATCCGGAACCGCCAGATTGGCCGTTTCCCCACTCTCCTGCATCAACCGCCGCAGTATTGGGCGTCCAATTTCCAGCACACTATTGCGTTTGAGAAAGGACGCACCGGTCCGATACGCCTCGATCCCGATCATCCATTCCTGCCGCTCGTCGTCGAATGCCACGTATCCATGCTTTTGCATCGTGGTCAGAATGCGATGCGTCGTGGCCGTGGGTACCCCAACCTCACGCGACAGATCGCTGAGGGTCGAGCGTTCGTAACGCGCCACAGAAGTCAAAACGCCAAGCGCCCGATCCAGCGACTGCATGGTTCCTGCTGAGCTTTCCTTGAACAGGGACTTGGGCCTGCCGCGCGGTCGTTTCTGAGTCTCCATTCCGTCAAACTCCTGCTGTCCGAGGCCCTACTTCGAATAATTAATTTGGCCCCGGTTTCATTTCCACCAAAATCAATAAAATGAAAATCCATTAATTATAATGCGTTATGTATTTTATGACAAAAATGAAAATGCTTTTCAAGAAAATTGCACCCGTTGCTGTTTTTCGCAAGAATTTCCTTCAAAGCGGAGGACACAGCGATGTCAAACCAGAACCCGGTCTTTATTCCCGGACCCACAAACATCCCGGATCGGCTTCGCCTTGCGATGCAGGTTCAGACACAGGATCACCGCGCGCCAGATTTCGTGGAAACCTTTGCGCCGGTTCTTGAGGACACCAAAAAGGTATTCGGCACCACACAGGGTCAGGTCGTGACCTTTCCGGCCAGCGGCACCGGCGGCTGGGAGGCCGCGATCACCAACACACTCAGCCCCGGCGACAAGATCCTCGTCGCGCGTTACGGCGTGTTCAGCCATCGCTGGATCGACCTGTGCCAGCGTCATGGGCTGGATGTGCAGATTATCGACTGCCCGTGGGGCAGCGGTGCGCCAGCGGACAGGTTTCAGGAAATCCTGTCATCGGACAAGACCCATGAAATCCGCGCCGTTCTGGCCACGCACAATGAAACGGCAACCGGCGTGCGCTCGGACATCGCGGCGCTGCGCCGCGCGATGGATGCGGCCGATCACCCGGCCATGCTGTTCGTGGATTGCGTCAGCTCACTGGCTTCCATGGATTTCCAGTTCGACCGTTGGGGCGTGGATATCGCCGTATCGGGCTCGCAAAAGGGGTTCATGCTGGCAACGGGCATGGCGATCCTGTGTGTCAGCCCCAAGGCACTGGACGCGATGGGTTCGGCAAGGCTGCCGCGCACCTTCTTCGATTTCCGCGACATGATGGATGCAAATGCGTCCGGCGGATTTCCGTACACGCCACCACTTCAACTGATCTATGGCATGCGGGAAAGCCTGAAGATGCTGTTCGAAGAGGGGCTGGAGAACGTCTATGCCCGCCACTTCCGGCTGGCCGAGGGCGTGCGCCGCGCTGTCGATGCATGGGGGCTGAAACTTGTCGCCCAATCCCCAGATCTGTATTCTGACACGGTCAGTGCGATTTACGTCCCGGACGGCTTCGACAGCAATGCCCTGACGGATCACGCCTTCAACGCCTATGGTGTTTCATTCGGGATCGGCCTTGGGCAGATGAACGGCAAAGCCTTCCGTATTGGCCATCTGGGCAGCCTGACGGATGTGATGGTGTTGTCGGGTCTGGCCACCATCGAAATGGCCATGGCTGACCTGAACTATCCGATCAAACTTGGCAGCGGCGTGGCTGCGGCGCAGGACTATTTCCGTGCCACCCACGCAGGCAGTGCCAAAGCAGCCGCATGAGGAGGCCCGCAATGCTGGATCAAATAACGGCGGCAGAACTGACAATCGACGATATGCGCGCGGCCCACGCACGGATCAAACCGCATATCCGGCGCACGCCAGTCATGACCTCGGACTATCTGAACGAGGTGTCCGGTGCCGAGCTGTTCTTCAAATGTGAGAACTTTCAGGAGGCCGGCGCCTTCAAAGTGCGCGGTGCGTGCAACGCGGTCTTTGGACTCAGCGATGAGATGGCCGAAAAAGGTGTCTGCACGCACTCGTCGGGCAACCATGCCCTGTCGCTGTCCTACGCGGCGGGCCGTCGGGGCATTCCCTGCAATGTCGTGATGCCCCGTACCGCGCCTCAGGCCAAAAAGGACGCGGTGCGCCGCTATGGTGGCACAATCACCGAATGCGAGCCCTCAACCTCGTCCCGCGAGGCCACTTTTGCAGAGGTTCAGGCACGCACAGGCGGCGAGTTCGTGCACCCCTACAACGACCTGCGTGTGATCGCCGGTCAGGCCACTTGTTCAGCAGAACTGCTGGAACAGACCGATGGGTTGGATGCCGTCGTGGCTCCGATCGGCGGCGGCGGGATGATCTCGGGCACTTGCCTGACCGTTTCGAACCTCGCCCCGGAAACAGGCATCTACGCCGCCGAGCCCGAGCAGGCCGACGACGCCTACCGTTCATTCAAGGCTGGTCACATCATCGCCGATGATGCACCCAAAACGGTCGCCGACGGCCTTTTGGTTCCACTCAAGGAAAACACCTGGCACTTCGTCTCGAACCACGTGACCGACATCTTCACTGCGTCCGAGCAAGAGATCATCGATGCGATGAAACTCACCTGGAAATACCTGCGCGTGGTGATGGAGCCATCTTCGGCCGTGCCGCTCGCGACCATTCTGAAAAACCCGGACACGTTCAAAGGCAAGCGCGTTGGCGTGATCGTCACCGGCGGCAACGTGGATCTGGACAAACTGCCCTGGCTCAAAGGGTAAGAGAGGAAGAACAATGAACAAACCCGTCAACATCGAAGAACTGGATGTCGGCTTTGATATCCCGGCCGCAATCGGCATGGATGAAAGCGAAATTCAGACACCCTGCCTGATCCTCGATCTGGACGCGCTTGAGCGCAACATTAAGAAGATGGGCGACTATGCCAAGGCGCACGGAATGCGCCACCGCGTTCACGGCAAGATGCACAAATCCGTGGACGTGGCGAAGCTGCAGGAACAACTGGGCGGCGCCGTGGGCGTCTGCTGCCAGAAAGTCTCCGAGGCCGAGGTTTTTGCCCGCGGCGGCATCAAGGATGTCCTCGTCTCGAACCAGGTGCGCGACCCGGCCAAGATCGACCGTCTGGCGCAACTGCCCAACTTTGGCGCCCGGACCATCGTGTGCGTGGACGACATCGACAACGTTGCAGACCTGTCGGCAGCCGCGCAAAAACACGGCACAACGCTGGAGGTGTTTGTCGAAATCGATTGCGGCGCAGGCCGCTGCGGAGTCGGCTCGACCGAGGATGTGATTGCCATCGCCAAGGCCGTTCAGGCAGCCCCAAACCTGAAATTCACCGGTATTCAGGCCTATCAGGGCGCGATGCAGCATCTGGACACTTACGAGGCGCGCAAAGAAAAACTCGATATCGCCATAGCCATGGTCAGGGACGCTGTGGACGGCCTCAAGGCTGAAGGGATCGAGTGTGAACTCGTCTCGGGCGGCGGAACCGGCTCGTATTACTTCGAAGCGAACTCGGGTGTTTATAACGAGCTGCAATGCGGCTCCTACGCCTTCATGGATGCCGATTACGGGCGCATTCTGGACAAGGATGGCAACCGCATCGATCAGGGCGAATGGGAAAATGCGCTGTTCCTTCTGACCAGCGTCATGAGCCACGCCAAGACGGACAAGGCGATCTGCGACGCGGGCCTCAAGGCGCAGTCCGTCGACAGCGGCCTGCCCTTCATCTACGGGCGCGACGATGTGGAATACCTGAAATGTTCGGATGAACACGGCGTGATCGGTGATCCCGACGGTGTGCTCAAGGTGAACGATAAACTGCGTCTCGTCCCCGGTCACTGTGATCCGACCTGCAATGTGCATGACTGGTATGTCGGCGTCCGCGACGGCAAGGTCGAAGCGCTGTGGCCGGTTTCTGCCCGCGGCAAGGCGTACTGAGATGCGGGACGGAGAAATCATGAACACCACGACTGACGGTCTGCTGATCATTAACGAGGATCTCTGCGAGAAACTTGTCGGGCGCAAGGAAGCCTTCGACGCGGTTGAGGCGGTTTTTGCCGCCATGGCCCGCAAGGACGCCTATAATTTCCCGGTCATCCGCGAGGCGATCGGCCATGCCGATGCACTTTACGGTTTCAAATCCGGTTTCGACCGGGCCGGAAAGGTGCTGGGCGTCAAATCGGGCGGATACTGGCCGGGAAATGCAGACAAGGGTCTGACCAACCACCAATCCACGGTCTTTCTGTTCGACCCGGACACCGGCAAGTTGTCCGCCCTCGTGGGCGGCAACTACCTGACTGCGGTTCGCACGGCCGCGTCCTCGGCAGTCTCCATCGCCCATCTGGCAAGACAGGATGCAAAAGTTCTGGGCATGGTGGGCGCTGGCCACCAGTCCGCCTTTCAGTTGCGGGCCGCAGCCGAGCAGCGCAGTTTCGAAAAGGTCGTGGCCTGGAACCCGCACCCGGAAATGCTGCCGCGGCTGGCCAAAGTGGCCGAGGAACTGGGGTTGGAGTTCCAGCCCGTGTCGCAACAGGAACTGGGCGCGCAGGCGGATGTCATCATCACCATCACTTCGGCTTTTGAACCGCTGCTGATGAAAGACTGGATCAAACCCGGCACCCATCTGGCCTGCATGGGCACCGACACCAAAGGCAAACAGGAAGTGGACGCCGATCTTGTCGCCACCGCCACCGTATTCACGGACGAAGTTGCCCAGTCCGTTTCAATCGGCGAGGCACAGCATGCGGTGGCCTCCGGTGCTCTGGCGGAAACGGCAATCACACCGATTGGTGCGGTCATCAACGGTGATCATGCCGGACGCAGCAGCGACAGCGAAATCACCCTGTTTGACGGAACCGGGGTCGGGCTTCAGGATCTGGCCGTCGCTTCAGTGGCCGCGCGACTGGCGGATGAGGCCGGGCTGGCGCAACGCGCCGCGCTCTGATCCAACCAAGCAAAACAAAGCCCGGCTGAGTTTGGCACAGCCGGGCAACTTCTTCTTGTGACAAATACGGCCGCCGGAGGCTCCGGCGCTTTGCGCCGGATTGGGGCTCAGCCTCGGATGACCTTGGCGAAATTGTCAAAGATCGGTTCGTTGGCGCAGACCACTTCGCCATCTGACAGCACACTGCCCTCAGGGTTCAGCGGCTGCACAAAGCCGCCCGCCTCTTTCACGATAATGATCCCGGCCGCAACATCCCACGCGTTCAGGCGCCGTTCCCAGAACCCTTCGTAACGGCCAGCAGCAACGTAGGCCATATCAAGCGCTGCGGATCCCCAGCGACGCACACCCGCACACATCGGCATCAGACGCGCCAGATCCTGCAGGGTGGCGGGCAGGTCGGACCGGCCGCCAAAGGGCAGCCCGGTGGCGAAAATCGACTCGATCATCCGGTGACGTCCCGAAACGCGGATGCGGGTATCGTTCATCCACGCGCCTTCACCTTTTTCGGCAAAGAACATCTCGTCCTTGGCGGCGTCATAGATCACGCCCGCAACGATCTTGCCCTTATGCTCCAGCGCGATCGAGACCGCCCAGTGCGGCAGCCCGTGCAGAAAGTTCGTCGTTCCGTCCAGCGGATCGACGATCCAACGGCGGGTGGGGTCCTCACCGTCGATCGCGCCGCCTTCTTCCGCCAGCCAGCCATAGGTCGGGCGCGCGCCCAGCAGTTCCTCTTTCAGGATCGCCTCGGCAGCGATGTCGGCCTTGGACACAAAGTCGCCCGCCCCCTTCATCGATACCTGCAGGTTCTCGACCTCACGAAAATCCTTGACCAGAGAACGCCCCGCCTTGCGCGCGGCCTTGATCATGATGTTGAGATTTGCACTGCCAACCATTGTCAAAAGGCTCCTGTCCGGTCAAACCGCGCGTATACTGGCGCAAGGCGACATTGCCAAGAGGAATGATGCGCATAGCAGCCTTCCTCTCAGCGCCGGGTCAGATTTCATTGCGCCTGCAACTTCTTGGCCTCGACGCGCGCCAGCTTGACCAGTTCCTGAACGAACGGTTTTTCCAGATCCTCTGACCGGACAGCGGCATAAAGCCGGCGCGTGATACCCGCCTGCGTCAATGGCCGCGTTACATAGTCCGAGTTGTATTTGACCTCGCGCACAACCCAGTCCGGCAACACCGAAACGCCGCGGTTCGAGGCGACCAGCAACAGGATCACTGCCGTCAGTTCCACCTGACGGATCGCCGCCGGTTCCACGCGCGCGGGGATCAGCAACTGGCTGAACACATCCAGCCGCGTCCGTTCCACCGGGTACGTGATCAGAGTCTGCCCCCGGAAATCCTCGGCTTCGATAAAATCCTTCTGCGCCAGCGGATGCGAAGACGCCGCGACAAACACTGCGTTATAATCGAAAAGCTCGACAAATTCGACGCCCGGCAGGTCTTCTGGGTCTGATGAGACTACCAGATCGACCTCCTCCTTTTGCAAGGCAGGCAGGGCATCAAATGCCAGCCCCGGCCGGATATCGACATCCACATCCGGCCACGACTTGCGGAACGATTCCAGCACCGGAAACAGCCACTCAAAACAGGCATGGCACTCAATGGCGATATGCATCCGCCCGGTGCGTCCCTCCCTGAGAGAGGTAAATTCGGCCTGCATCGCCTCGACCTGGGGCAGAATCTGTTCGGCCAGCCGCAACAGGCGCAACCCTGCTGCCGACAGCTTCATCGGCTTGGACCGGCGCAGAAACAGTTCGACCCCTGCCTGATCCTCCAACCCCTTGATCTGATGGCTAAGAGCGGATTGCGTGATGTTCAGCTGATCCGCCGCGCGGGCCAGCCCCCCGCATTCATGGATTGCCTTAATGGTGCGCAGGTGGCGAAACTCGATATGCATCCGCAAATACCGCTCATGTTGTTCTTGAGAATTATGAGTTTGTCTCACAATTCCTAAAATGTAACAAGAGGGCAGAAAAAGTGAGATGACAGCCGATGAACACGCCAGAAGTATCCTTTGAGTTCTTTCCGCCACAGAACCTTGAGGCGTCGTTCCGTCTTTGGGACACGGTGCATACGCTAACGCCCCTTGCCCCACGTTTTGTATCGGTCACTTACGGTGCGGGCGGCACGACTCGCGAACTGACCCGCGAAGCCGTGGCAACGCTTCATAAAACCTCGGGCTTGAATGTCGCGGCGCATCTGACCTGTGTGCAGGCAACCCGCGAAGAAACGCTTGCCATCGCAGACACCTTTGCCGATGCCGGCGTGAGCGAGATTGTGGCCCTGCGCGGCGATCCACCCAAGGGACAAGGCCGGTTTCAGCCCCACCCCGGCGGATTCGCGAACTCCGTCGAGCTGATCGAGGCGCTTTCTGATACGGGCAAGTTCACCATTCGTGTGGGCGCCTATCCCGACATTCACCCCGAGGCGCCCAATTCCGCCTCGGATGTCGACTGGCTCAAGGCCAAGCTGGACGCTGGAGCCGACGAAGCGCTGACACAGTTCTTTTTCGAGGCCGAGACGTTTTTCCGCTTCCGCGACGCCTGCGAAAAGGCCGGGATAGACAAACCGATCACGCCCGGAATTCTGCCAATCGAGAACTGGAAGGGCGCGCGCAACTTTGCCAGACGCTGCGGCACACACATCCCCGATTGGGTCGAAAACGCATTCTCAAAAGCGCAGCGTGACGACCGCGAAGATCTGCTTGCCACCGCTCTTTGCACCGAGCTTTGCACGGATCTGATTGAGGGCGGTGTCGACAAGCTGCATTTCTATACGCTCAACCGGCCGGAACTGACGCGCGACGTCTGTTTTGCGCTGGGGGTCACGCCAAAGGTCGATCTGCAGAACGTCGCCTGACACCTGCCCCTTGTTTAATGCGCGATAACGCGTTGCCGATGCCCGCGAATCCCGGTCACGGGCTATGACAGCCCCGGCAAACCCCTGACGGTGAAATTTCACGCCTCCGACATGGATTGAACCAAGCCACGGGAACAAAACCGGCGGCACCCATGGATTGTTTGCCCCACAGGTTCAAAAACCCTTCAAATTTGACAAAACCATGGCGGGGGCCAAGGGTAATAACTGTAAGTGTTTAAAGAGTATTTTGGTATGGAGCCAGTTGACAGAATCCAAGCCCGGGCGGCTGCGCTCAGGGATCTTGGTGTCGCACAAACTGCAAGTTCAGACGAAATCCGCGAGGCGTGGAGGCGAGTGGCATTTCGGGCGCACCCGGATCATGCCGGTGGTGACCACGTTGATTTTGCCCGTGCGAAAGCAGCCTTTGATCTGTTGCGCGAGGACGGCCTGACGAAAAACGGCCGGTCCGACCCGGAGGGGCCGCCAAAGCCGCGGCGACCAAAACTCAGATCGCGCATTGTAGACCTGAGCCCGCAAGAGGTTGAGGCCTGCCGAGGCCAGCTTGCCGCAGATATGGACGACGCAACCCCGGACAAACCCGCGGAACACATTCCTGACGCCGTGGGCTGCCATGGCCGTCATCTGACTTATTTTGTCACCACGTCGGTCTGCGAAGGCGGCAACCGGGTGGCGTTGCCGACGTCTATTCTGGATGCGTCCCGCAGATTGACGACCGAGGTGCTGTCCTTTCAGTCAAAAAGCGCAGGCGCAGGCGAAATCATCGTCCCCGACGGGATTCGCGAACGCAAGTTTCCTGGCGCCAAAAGCGTGAAGGTCCGGTTCCAAGCCAGCCACGAGAACCGCCGCGAATTCATGACCTGACACATTAAGTGTGTTCATGAAAAAAACCCGGGTCACTGGTGACCCGGGCAATATTCAATTTCAGCGAACCGATCAGTTGGAAACCGGGCCTTCCGATGTCCATTTCGGGATGACGCTGGTCGATGCGTCGTCCGGCTCGATGCCCGGCCAGTTGCCGCCCGCCAGATCGATATTACCGGGAACATCCTCTTCCCAGAAGCCGACAACCACATCCGTGATGTTCAGATACAGCTTGTCATCCACAATCCGCCACAGGTTCGGATTGGCAGGTACCTTGCCGCCACGCGAAACGCCATAAGCACAGTGACCGTCGAATTGCGGCGCATAATATTCCGGGTTTTCGAGAAACTTGTCGCGATTTTCCTCGGTCGCGAACGCCCAGGTCGATCCGTTATACTCAGCCGTGATGTCGGCGCGACCGCGAACACCTTCGGGCTGGGTCTGCCCTACTGGCACCTGATCCAGACTGCGATAGGCAACGACATCATAGCCGGACACGGCAAAGCCGGTGCCGTCGACATATTGAGGCCCGGCAAATGCCGGGACGGCCATAACCATGGCTGCAGCAAAGCTAAAAGCAAATCGTTTCATTAGGCGGTTCCTTTTCGGATCGACAGTTTCTCAGATGCCTGTTCGGCGGGACTGACCAGACAATAGGCGATTCTGAAATCTTGCGAAGACCTGCTCGCGCCCCTGTGACGATCCACGAGGATATGTGAGGTGATTTCCGGAAATGTTTCAGTACCGATCCGAATTCCGGGGGTTGGACTTTGCCGTTTGCAACATTAGCTCTGGTCACGGGTGCCTAACCCGCATGTGACCAGAAAGGCGTGATATGAGCGAACAATCCACCTATTACCCACCCAAGGTCTGGACCTGGGACAGCGAAAGCGGCGGCCGCTTCGCAAATATCAACAGGCCCATTGCCGGGGCGACACACGACCGTGATCTGCCGATCGGCAAGCACCCGCTGCAGCTGTATTCGCTGGCCACCCCCAACGGGGTGAAGGTCACCATCATGCTCGAAGAGCTTCTGGCGCTGGGACACGTAGGCGCGGAATATAATGCCTGGCTGGTCAATATCGGTGAAGGCGACCAGTTTTCGTCCGGTTTTGTTGAGGCCAACCCCAACTCGAAAATCCCCGCGCTGTGGGACCGGTCGGGGGACGAACCGGTTCGCATCTTTGAAAGCGCTTCGATCCTGTTCCACCTGGCCGAAAAGTTCGATGCGTTCCTGCCCGGCGAAGGCCCGGCGCGGACCGAGGTCATGAACTGGGTGTTCTGGCAAATGGGCAGCGCCCCCTATCTGGGTGGCGGCTTTGGCCATTTCTACGCCTACGCCCCGGAAAAGTGGCAGTACCCCATTGACCGCTTTGCCATGGAAGCCAAGCGCCAACTGGACGTGTTGGACAGAGAACTGGCAGACAAGACCTATATCGCGGGCGAAGAGTACACGATCGCGGACATGGCGATCTGGCCTTGGTATGGCCAACTGGTGCTGGGCCGTCTTTATGACGCTGCCGAGTTTCTGGATGTGACGTCCTACAAGAACGTCCTGCGTTGGGCCAAGGCCATCGACGAACGCCCCGCCGTCAGCCGCGGCCGCATGGTCAACCGCGCATTTGGCGAACTGCATACGCAACTGCACGAACGCCACGACGCAAGCGATTTCGAAACACGCACGCAGGACAAACTGGAACCCGCCGCCGAATAACCCGGCACCACCAGATCGGGCCACGGATGCGGTGAACGGGCCGCTCCGTGGCCTTTGCTATTTCAGAATCGGCGGCTTTTCCGGATCACTTCCCGGTGCGGCCCGCACGATGTCCGGTTGTTCAGGCTGGGGCAGATCGAACCGCAACCCGACCCTGGCCATCATCGCGGCGGCAGGATCATCCGCTGAAAAGAAACCCACATCCATCTCTCCGGCCTCAATGCCCGAGAATGTCAGCGCCTCGGACGCAGCCTTGGCCAGCGCGCCTTCGGCCCCGGCGACGGCATCGACAAAACCCAGCATGTGCCCCTGCCCGCCCCGGTCGTCCCGGGTACCGACCAGATAAGCGGTTTGCGCCAGTCCGCCTGCCGTAGCCAGCTTGGCGTCCAGCGCCGTCAGCAAGCGTTCCGGCAAACCTTCGGGCGGCCGAAACTCTGCCAGCGCCGCCTGAACTTCCTGCGGGGCATGATCCAGCGTCTCATGCAGCCATGCCAAAGCCTCGGCCGGGATCAGAAACGACGACGGAGCAACCTCGAGGTTCAGACCAAGACCGATCCCCTGCCCGGACAGCATCGACGCCAGAACCCGCCCCGACAAAGCGGCGTAGGGCGCCGGATGCCCCGTGAACCGGGCCAACCGTTCCTCGCGGTCAAAGGCCAGAACAAACCTGCCATCCGCCACATCGAACACTTCCGGAGACAGGTTTTCGTCCCGCGCCTCTTCAGTCAGCAGCAGGAACAACTCGCTATCCGCCAGACGTTCGAAAAACCGCAATCGGGCGGCGTCGTCATGCGGTGCGGCCTGCATCGCACCATGGGCATCGTCCAGCGCCGTCGCTTCAGTCATTCAACACCTCTTGCACCCGCGCGCGCAGCACCGGCAAAAGCTCGGCCTCGAACCACGGGTTCTTCTTCAGCCATCCCGTATTGCGCCACGACGGATGAGGCAAGGCAAAGACCCGCGGCGCATGGTCCCGCCAGCTGCGCACCGTTTCGGTGACAGGTGTCTGCGCGCCAAGATGGTATTTATGCGCATGCCCCCCGACAAGAACCGTCAGGGGGACCTCTCCCAGTTCCTGCATCACCCTGCCATGCCATGTCCGCCCGCAGATCGGCGGCGGCGGCAGATCGGCCTTGCGATCGTTGTAGCCCGGAAAGCAAAAAGCCATCGGAACCACGGCAACACGGCTCAGATCGTAAAATGTGCTCTCGTCGATGCCCAGCCATGCGCGCAGTCGGTCACCGGACGGATCGGTAAACGGCCGCCCCGAGGCATGCACCCGCGCGCCCGGTGCCTGCCCTGCGATCAAAAGGCGCGCACCGGGGCGGAACCAGACAACCGGTCTTGGTTCGTGCGCAGTCGCCGTATCTGCGAATTTCTCAGCGCACAACCGGCACCCCCGTATTTCATCTGCGAGAGAGGTCATCGGCGCGCAAAGTTCCGTCTGCTGGGGTTGAACAGGCCATCCCGGAAAGATAGGCATCACGGGCCCGGCGTCCAGATGTACCTGCCCGCGCTTGGTGCCGGCATGTCACCACCAAAAAATCCTAATCGCGGACGCATTGAACATTTGTTTCATATTTCGACATAATGTGGCCAACATGGACCGGTATCAGGCACAACCCTTTCAAACCGGGACAGACACATCGGGACCCGCCCTTCACAAGTGTAAGGCAGCACATGCTGGAGTTTGAAAATGTCAGCAAATCCTTCTGGACCGGGACGCGCCGCAAGGTGATCCTGGACCGGGTCTCGTTCCGCGTTGAACTCGGCACTTCGCTTGGGGTTCTTGCCCCGAACGGCACCGGGAAAACCACGCTTATCAACATGATGGCGGGGCTTGAAAAACCGGACGAGGGCGTGATCCGCCGCGACTGCAAGGTTTCGTTCCCCATGGGGTTCACCGGCGGCGTATCAAACAAACTCTCGGCTCTGGAAAACTCGCGCTACATCGCCAAGATTTACGGGCTGGACCCGGATTATGTCGAAGCCTACTGCATGTGGCTGTGTAATCTGGGCGAATACTTCAATCAGCCGCTGGCCACCTATTCCTCGGGCATGAGGGCGCGATTCACCTTTGCTCTCATGCTGGCGCTCGATTTCGACATGTACCTGATCGACGAAGGAATGCCGGCGACGACGGATGTTGAATTCAACAGGAAAGCAGGCTCGATCCTGCAGGAGCGGTTGCGGACAACCACACTTGTCATCGTTTCCCATAACCCTGCAACACTGGAAAAATTTGCGCGCAAGGCGGCTGTCCTGATGGATGGGCAGCTTTATATGTTTGAATCCTTGGAAGAGGCGAAGCAGTTGTATGACTACCAAACCCAGGGCTAGGAAATACCGGGTTCCCCAACCCGATGGTGCGAAAGGCGACGGTGACGGCCTGTCACGTTCACAGGCCATCGAAACCATTCGCCGTGCGACCCAACCGCAGAACCCCGAAGAAAACCAGACGGCGGCAGGCACTGAACTGGACGCGATCAAACGCGAGGGGCTGACAGGACGACAGTTGCGGATGGCGCGCCGCCTTGCCCAAAAGCACAATCTGGCCGCAACCTCGGACTATGACGCGGTGCGGCTGCTGCGGCAGTCCGGAATCGATCCGTTTCAGAAATCGAACCTGCTTGATCTGGTGGCATCAGAAAATACCGGCGACGGACAGAACGCCGATGGGCAGGACCCAAAGAAAGTCCAGCTGCCGCAAACCCTCAAAGCAAAGGGTGAGTCGCTACCTTCGCCAGAGCTGAACCCGTCCCAGCGTCGCGACATCGAAATCGGCCAGATTCAGAAAGACATCGCAAAACGCCGCCGCCGCAAGCTCATGGGGTTGTTTGCACGGCTGGCCGTATTCGTGCTGCTGCCGACAATCATTGTCGGGTATTACTTCTACCGCATCGCGACCCCGCTTTATGCCAGTAATTCAGAGTTTCTGATCCTGCAGGCCGATGGCGGGCCGGGCAGCATCGGCGGTTTGTTCGCCGGAACTCAGTTCGCGACAACCCAGGATTCCATAGCAGCGCAATCCTATCTCGAGTCGAAGGAAATCATGCTGAAACTCGACCAAGAGACAGGTTTTGCCGACCATTTCAAACAGGACTGGATCGACCCCATATTGCGCCTGGCTCCGGACGCGACGACCGAAGACATCTACAAGGTTTACAAGCGTGTTGTCACAATCGGCTATGACCCGACAGAGGGTGTGATCCGCATGGAGGTCGTGGCCGCAGATCCGGAAACCTCAACAGTCTTTTCAGAGAAACTGATCGAATATTCTGAGGATCGCATTAACAACCTGTCCGAGCAAAAGCGCGAGGATCAGATGCGCGAAGCCCTCCAAAGCTTTGAAAATGCGCAGCAAGAGCGTCGCAATGCGCAGGAAAATCTGGTGGACCTGCAGCTAAAAGGCGCCGTTCTTGATCCCGAAGGCGTCATTGCCAGCCTGCGGGCGCGGATCAATCAGGTTGAAGTCCAGTTGCAGGAAAAAGAGCTTCAGCTTGCGGCACTGCTGGATAACGCACGCCCCAACAAAGCAAAGGTCGAGGGTGCGCGCAGCGATATCGAACGGCTAGAGGCGGTGCTGGCCGACCTCAATAATGAGATGGTCGATGCATCCAACGGCGAAAACTCGCTGGCCCGGCTGAGTGTCAGGATTCAGATGGCTCAGGCAGACCTCGTGACACGGGACATGATGTTGCAGACGGCCTTGCAGCAAATGGAAACGACCCGGCTGGAGGCGAACCGTCAGGTCCGTTATCTGACCGTATCCGTGAACCCCGTGCCCAGCCAGGAACCAAGCTATCCGCGCAAGTTCGAAAATACGATTTTGGCTTTCCTGCTTTTTGCTGGTATCTACCTCATGATCTCGCTTACCGCGTCGGTCCTTCGTGAACAGGTATCTTCATAAGTCCCATGAAACATATAAAAATCGCCGATCTGACGGTCGGCAACGACCTTCCGCTTACCATCATCGCCGGCCCCTGCCAGCTTGAAACCGCCGATCACGCCCAGATGATCGCCGGTGTCATGAAAGAGGCCTGCGAAGCAGTGGGCGCGCAATACGTTTTCAAAGCCTCCTACGACAAGGCCAACCGCACATCGCTAAGCGGCGCGCGCGGGATGGGAATTGACGCCGGTCTCAAGGTGCTGGACGACATCCGCAAGACTATGGGTGTGCCTGTCCTGACCGATGTGCATTCCGAGGCGCAGTGCGCCATCGCTGCCGAGGCGGTGGATGTGCTGCAAATCCCCGCTTTCCTGTGCCGCCAGACCGACATGCTGCTGGCCGCGGGGAACACCGGTGCGGTGCTCAACGTCAAAAAGGGGCAGTTCCTCGCCCCGTGGGAAATGCAGAATATCGTCACCAAGATCGAAAGCACCGGAAACCACAACATCCTGCTGACCGAACGTGGTGCCTCTTTCGGTTACAACACCCTTGTCGCCGACATGCGTTCCCTGCCGATCATGGCACAGACGGGATACCCCGTGGTGATGGATGCCACCCACTCGGTGCAGCAGCCCGGCGGTCGTGGCGGCTCGTCCGGCGGCCAGCGGGAATTCGCTCCAGTCATGGCGCGCGCGGCGGTTGCCGTGGGAACTGCGGCGGTGTTCATGGAAACCCATCAGGACCCGGACAATGCCCCCTGTGACGGCCCGAACATGATCTACCTCGATCAGATGCCCAAACTGATCGAAACCCTGATGCGCCTTGACGAGCTGGCGAAGGCCAACCCAATTCAGATTTGAACCAACGGAATTTGACATGACCAAACCCCTTGCCGAGGTGACCCCGAACACCTGGAGTTTTCTGCGCGACGCGATGATCAAGCCCACGGGCTTTCGCGAGTATGACGCACGCTGGAAGTACCCCGACGAGATCAATCTGCCGGGCATGACCGCCCTTGGGCTTGGTCTGGGCACCCAGATGCACAAGCGCGGGATCGAACCCGTTATCGCGGTCGGCAACGACTATCGCGACTATTCTCTGGCGATCAAGAACGCGCTGATCCTCGGTCTCATGCAGGCCGGTATTCAGGTCAAGGATATCGGCCCCGCGCTTAGCCCGATGGCCTATTTCGCCCAGTTCCACCTTGATGTGCCCGCGGTTGCGATGGTCACAGCCAGCCACAATCCCAACGGTTGGACCGGCGTCAAGATGGGCTTTGACCGCCCCCTGACCCATGGCCCCGACGAAATGGCCGAACTGCGCGATATCGTTCTGAACGGTGAAGGCGTGGCGCGGCCCGGCGGGTCCTATGAATTCGTCGATGGCGTGAAAGAAGCCTATATCGACGATCTGGTGGGTGATTTCAGAATGTCCCGCCCGCTCAAGGTTGTCTGCGCCACCGGCAACGGCACCGCTTCGGCCTTTGCGCCCGAGATTTTCGAACGCATGGGGGTCGAGGTCGTGCCCAGCCATAACCGGCTGGATTACACCTTCCCCAACTACAACCCCAACCCTGAAGCGATGGAGATGCTGCACGACATGGCCGACACGGTCAGGTCCAGCGGTGCCGATCTGGCGCTGGGTTTTGACGGCGACGGCGACCGCTGCGGCGTTGTCGATGATGAGGGCGAGGAAATCTTTGCCGACAAGGTCGGCGTCATCATGGCGCGCGATCTGGCCAAACTGTACCCCGGCGCGACCTTTGTGGCCGACGTGAAGTCCACCGGCCTGTTCGCCAGCGATCCTGAACTCCAGGCCCACGGTGTCAAAGCCGACTACTGGAAGACCGGCCACAGCCACATGAAGCGCCGCGTCAAGGAAATCGACGCACTGGCGGGGTTCGAAAAGTCGGGTCACTACTTCCTCGCCGAACCCATCGGTCGCGGTTACGACTGCGGGATGCGGGTCGCTGTGGAAATCTGCAAGCTGATGGACCGCAATCCGGACAAAAGCATGTCGGACCTGCGCAAGGCTCTGCCGAAAACCTGGTCGACACCGACCATGTCACCCTACGCGTCGGACACGGAAAAATACGAAATCCTGTCCCGACTGGTGGACAAGCTGGTTGCCAAAGCCGAAGCGTCGGAACCCCTTGCGGGCCGCGCGATCAAAGAGGTCGTCACCGTCAACGGCGCACGGGTCATTCTGGACAACGGCAGCTGGGGACTGGTGCGCGCCTCGTCCAATACGCCCAATCTGGTTGTCGTCTGCGAAAGCAGCGAAAGCGAGGATGAGATGCGGGCGATCTTCCGGGACATCGACGCCGTCATTCAGACCGAGCCGGGCGTCGGAGAATACGATCAGACCATCTAATCCGGACCAGAACGCCGCAAGGTTCAGCCCCTTACAGTAAGTGGTACAGGTGAATGATAGTGAGGCTCGGAACTTAATGTCTGTTCCGAGCCCAAAGTAACAGGTGCTGCGGTCTGCACGAAGGTCCTAAATCTCAAACTTTGGGGCTATATGGGATGCGCCCCGTCTTCCCATGCAGACAAGCCCGCGCGAGCAACTTGTTCTCCGTTGGTCTCCTGAACGAAGTGACCTGCGTCTGGCAGCATCAGTGGCGGGCGAACTACGCCCAATATTTCGTGCATGCGTTTCATCAGCCTCGGAGGGATCAGAACATCTGCTTCTCCAATCGCCATGAAGCTGTCGCCAGACCAGTCAGTTTTCCACCATGCCGCTGCGCGTCGCGACACATCAACGCCCTCCATGTCGGGTTCAGTCATCACCAGCGACGGGAACTTCCGCACCCCGCCCCGATAACGCGCGTCCGGGAAAGGGGCGGCGTAAGCAGCCGCAACTTCATCGCTCATGCCGGGCACGTACTTTTGAAACAATGCGGCCACGTCATAGTCCGGGTGGGTTCGGTGGAACTCCCGCCAGGCATCGAATCCTTCGCTGCTACCGCCACCCAAGCCGAGAACCGTGTTCATAACCAATAGCCGATTGAAGCGATCAGGCATGTCCGGTGGAATAGTAAGACCAAGAAGCCCACCCCAATCCTGTACAACGAGTGTAATTCCTTTTAGGTCGAGCGTTTCAATCAACCCAATCAAGCTCTGACGGTGAAATGTGAATGTGTAGCAATTGTCTTGGATAGGTTTGTCGGACCGGCCGAAACCGAACAGGTCAGGAACGACAACTCGGGCACCAGTCTCTAGAAAGACCGGGATCATATGCCGATACAAAAATCCCCAAGACGGCTGCCCATGTAGGCACAAGAACACCCGCTCTGCATCCTGTGGACCTTCGTCTATTCTTGCCATCCGCAGACCTTCATACCCGGCCAACTGATCTTCGTATTGAGGATGCCAGACGAAATCAGGCAAGTTCAGAAAACGGTCGTCTGGCGTACGTACAGCTTCGATAGGTGACAATCCTGCCCCCTGCATTTTTGTTTCTGTTGGCTAAATTTGCATCTTTCAGAGTTTTCTCACAAGCGGACATTCGCAATTCACGATTGAATGGCAACTTCGTCCGCTGACCAGGCCTCAAAACTCTGCGCCCGAAGAAACCCCCGGGAGGTTTTGCTCGACATAGAATAACAAGCCCACAGACCCGTGGCCGCGCGTGCAACAATTACTGCAAAGGGCCGGCCGCAAGGCGCCTATTTTTGGTGGACGGTGTTGCAAACGGCCCTTAATCGCCCAGCAGTTTCAGCAAGCCCTTTTTGACTTCGTCCTCCAGCTTGTCCTTGACCGCTTCTTCTATCTGCTCGGTTTCGGTGATCGTGGTGTTCAGCTCTTCGCCCACTTTCTCGAAAACCTTCTGCTTGGCGTCATCCTCCAGTTCCTTGACCTTGACCTCGGTCGCGGCCTCGATCGCCTTGGTCAGATCCGGTTTGATCGACGGATCGCTCCACGGTCCCACGATCCGCACCGGTACCGCGATCCCTTTGCCGGAATTCGCGCGTAAGGCGACAGGCGTGAACAGATAATCGATGTTGCGCTTGCCGATACCGATACGCCCGGTTCCATCCGCGCGATAGTTGTCCAGCAACATCAGCAGATCCTTGTTTTTCAGATTGCCGTTCTTCATCGTGAAGCTGGCGCTGAGACTGTTGAAAACGGTTGTCCCACCGCTCCCTTTGCCCTTGCCCATCAGCCGGTCCAGATCGACGCCCGAGATGACACCGCCATCCATGTCGATGCGACCCTTGCCACTGAGCGAGCGCATGATCCGATTTTCGGTCTGACCCACTCCCAGAAATTCCAGCGACCCCGACGCCTTGCCTGACAGACGCTCAATGCCTCCCAGCGTGGTCAGGGCCTGCTTCAGATCGACGCCATCGGCCTTCAGCTTGCCGCCGACCGACAACCCGTTTCGGTTATTCGCAACAACCTGCCCGGAAATCTGACCCGAAAACAATCTGGCGGGGTTCATCTTGACCACAGCCCGCGAGTTTTCCAGTTTCAGTGTCAGTTTGCTTTTGCCGAATTGCAGCCCCGCAACCGAAATGGCGTTTGCGTTCAGCCGGATCAACCCGTTTGCCAGCGCCAGCGCCGACGCATCGATTGGGTCCTTTGACCAGCCGTCGCCCTGACCAGCCTGGCCAGATTGACCGCCCCCCGACGTGTTTGAAGAATTCGTTGCAGCGCCCGTTTCCTCTTCTGTCCCGATCACTTTGGACAGATCCAGATGGTCCGTCGACAGCCGGGCCGTAATGCGCGGCGGGTCTGCGACAACGATATCTGCCTCACCCTCAAACCGGTTGTTGTCTAGCTTCGAAACCATCTCGCGTAGGGACAGGCGCCCGTCACTGGTATATGTCATCCGGGTCGAAATATCGGCCGCCTGCCCCAGACCGTAGGGCACATGAATGCCGCTTTGGCCAAGTGCGGCAAACATCCGCTTCGAATTCCCGGCCTTGATCTGCGCGGTTCCGTCCAACTCACCAGCAATATTCACGCGGCCCGCAAAACCGATCTGCCCCCCCGGCGCAGTCAATTTCATCTCCATCCCGGTTGCGGCACCCGATGAAAATTCGGGCAGATCGGGGATTTTCAGATCAACGTCGACTGGCCCCTCTCCGATATTCAACTGCGCCTGCATTTCCATCGGCGCATCCGGTGATGGCCAGCTGGCCTCCAGATCGACATTATCAAAATCAAAGGTGGCCTGACCGTTTTCCACATAGACGAGGCGCGCGTTTGACAGCTTCAGCATATCCAGCGTTACGCTGGGTACATCTGCCGCCACCGCATCCGTTCCACCACCAGCGGCCGAGGGCTGGGTTGCTGAGCCCGCCGCGGGCGACGGGGCGCTGAATTCCCAGTTTCCTTTACCATCCGAGATTTCAAGGCGCAGCACCGGGTTTTCGGCAAGGATGCGGCGGATGGCCAGTTCACCGGCAAACAACGCTGCGGCGTCGACACCAACCGCCAGACTGTCCGCCTCCAGCATGGGCTGCGGCCCCGCCCAGGCGGCATTACCAAAGGTGACGGCCTCTGTCTCCAATCCCAGAACCGGCCAGAAGGACAGCCGCACATCGCCTGTCAGGGTCAACTCCCGACCTGTCTGCGCCTTGACCTGCTCGGCCAGTATCGCGCCCAGCTTGTCGCCCGGCATCAGCAACAATGCGCCGATGACCAGCCCGATCACCGCGATCAGAATGAATACGATCCGTAACAACCAGCCCATGTTTCTGCTCCCTGCCTGTTCGGTCTTGTGGGTTTGGTGCAAGTCAGCCCTGCGCGGACAACATTTGCAAGGGGAGAAGTTCCCCACTATATGCCGCGCCATGACCACGAACCCGCCAAACCTCCGCCCCGACCTGGCGCCCGCCGCCCGGATCACCGAGACGCCTCGCATCAACCAGCCGACCATCGGCATGGTCTCGCTGGGATGTCCCAAGGCACTTGTCGACAGCGAACGCATCTTGACGCGCCTTCGGGCCGAAGGATACGGCATTTCGCCCGACTATTCCGGTGCCGATGCCGTGATCGTGAACACCTGCGGGTTCCTCGACAGCGCCAAGGCGGAATCGCTGGAAGCGATCGGCGAGGCGCTGGTGGAAAACGGCAAGGTCATCGTCACGGGCTGTCTGGGGGCAGAACCGGATTACATTCGCGAACATCACCCCCGCATTCTGGCCGTGACCGGCCCGCATCAGTACGAACAGGTGCTGGACGCGGTGCATGTCGCCGTGCCGCCTGATCCGGACCCGTTCGTGGACCTGTTGCCCGCATCCGGCGTTAAACTGACACCGCGCCATTACAGCTATCTCAAGATTTCCGAGGGCTGCAACCACAGCTGCAAGTTCTGCATTATCCCCGATATGCGCGGCAAACTGGCCAGCCGCCCGGCCCATGCCGTCCTACGCGAGGCGGAAAAGCTGGTCGACAACGGCGTGCGTGAGTTGCTGGTCATCTCTCAGGACACCTCGGCCTATGGGCTGGACCGCAAATATGACGTGAATCCGTGGAAAGACCGCGAAGTGCGCAGCCACATCACCGATCTGGCGCGCGAGTTGGGTCAGCTGGATGCCTGGGTGCGGCTGCATTACGTCTATCCCTACCCCCATGTGCGCGATCTGATCCCGCTTATGGCGGATGCGGGGTGCAATGTGCTGCCCTACCTCGACATCCCGTTCCAGCACGCCCATCCAGACGTCCTGAAACGCATGGCCCGCCCGGCCGCTGCCGCCAAGACACTGGACGAGATCGCCGCCTGGCGCGCGACATGCCCCGACATAACCCTGCGCTCGACCTTTATCGTCGGCTATCCCGGCGAGACCGAGGCCGAATTCCAGACCCTGCTCGACTGGATGGACGAGGCGCAACTGGATCGTGTCGGCTGCTTCCAGTACGAAAACGTCGACGGCGCGCGGTCGAACGACCTGCCCGATCACGTACCTGCCGAGGTCAAACAGGAACGCTGGGAGCGGTTCATGGAAAAGGCACAAGCCATCTCCGAGGCCAAACTGGCCGCCAAGGTCGGTCAGACCATCGACGTGATCGTGGATGAGGTCGACGACGAAGCCGCCACCTGCCGAACCAAATCCGACGCCCCCGAGATCGACGGGAACCTGTTCATTGACGAGGGGTTCGACGGGTTGAAACCTGGCGACATCCTTTCCGTTGAAGTTGAAGAAGCCGGGGAGTATGACCTGTGGGGAAAACAGGCGTAACCCTCTGATTCAGCTTGGCATATCTCGACCTCCATAGAGTATGGAATGAGATTCCGGGCGCCCCGGGGAAATCGTCTCGCCGCCTGACGGGCAAAAGCGCGAGAGGAATGTGTGTTTTAAATTACACAGCCCCAATGTATCCCTATAAGGGAGGACAGCCCCCAATTGATTGCCCCTGGTTGAACACATAGCAAGCGCCCGGATAATAAATCAGATAAGCACTGACTAAGGGCTCCTAATGAAATTCACTACAATAACAATCGCATCGCTGGCTTTGTTTTGCGCAGGCTGCGCAACGAAGCAGGAAAAAATCCTCAAGTCTAAGGACGGTGCTACTAACGTCGAGTTCGTATCAAAAAGCGCGCAAGACTCCGTTCTCGGCTTTAAGGCGACCAGCGTGCGTGTGGAGCGGTACGAAAACTCAAGAACAACGGCAAACTGCAACCTTGTTGGTGAAGGTTTCAAGGCAGCTTTCACTGCACCAGCGGTCGTAAACCTTCCAAGTTACGGAAAACAGACCAAGCCCATTCAAGTAAACTGTTCAGTCAAAAACGAAAACGTCTCTGAAACGATCAAGCCAGCAAACCTCTCGGCTGAAAACCGTAGGGCAAACGCAGTTGGCGCAGGAATCTTACTTGGAGGAATAGTTGGAGGTGCTGTCGCAGGAAGCGTCACCGGTGAAAAAGAAGAAGACGCTTACAGCTACAAACCGATCATACTAAAGCTAAAGTGATCTGATTTCGCCCTCCAGCAAGTCAACGATCACCCGTATCAGCCCGTGATTCACTCATGGGCTGATTTGTCTTTATATCCTTGATAGAAAATACATTTTCTGAGCCGAACACGCCCGCTACGCCAACGAAACCAAAACCACCACCCAGGCCACGCCCGCCGCCACGGCCGTCAACGCCACAGCCGCACTTGCCGCATCCTTGGCCTGCCCCGCCAGTTTGTGGTGATCGGTCGAGGTGTGATCCACCGCCCGCTCGATGGCGGTGTTGAACAGTTCGGCCACCAGCACCAGTATCCCCAGCGCAAGGATCAGTGCGCGCTCTGCCGTACTAAGCGGCAGCCACAAGGCCAGCGCGCCCGAGATCAGATTGGCCCAGACCCACACGCGAAAGGAATACTCGGCGCGCCAGGTAACAACCAGACCTTGCCAGCTCCAGCGGGTGCGATCCCTTAGACGTTCGAAAAAGTTGCGCATGAGGGCTCCGGTCGTTTCAGGATAAGGATCGAAAATCCTGCCCGGCGGACAAGAAAAAACCGCCCCAAGGGCGGCGCGGTCTCTAAAGGAATACAGGCGGCCCCCAATAGGACCGCCTGTGGAATTCTTATTGTGCGACCGGGTTACAGACGGTCTGACCTGCTTCGGTGGTGGCCAGTTCATAGCCTGCCGAGCAGCTCGGGGTGCCGTACTTGTCATAGTCGGGCTGGATGTAAACCGGGGTCGGCTCTTCCTGCTGCGAGCACGCGGTCAAAACAACTGCGACGGCACTGAGAGCAGCGAGTTTAAGTTTCATGTCCATCATTCCTCTAATACTTTTCTGATATTGCCCAACTATTCGGGGCTTTGCATAGGATACGTGGTTGTTCACGATCTGGCAACCGAATCCGCCCGTCGGTTCGAAGATGAGGCGAAACTATGCCGTAATATCAATCTTGTCGGATGAATCAGGCGGTATCGGCTGCTCATTTTCGCTTGCGCGGGCGCAAAGCCGCCTTGCGCTTCGCAAAACCGCTCAAATCGCCCGGTTGACCTATCGCAGGCCGTTCAGCACATCGGCGTTCGCACAGAAGTCCGGCGCCGCATCAGCCCTGGTCTGCTTGCACGCCAGCCACAACGCGCACTTCTCATGGCAATGCGCCGCACGGCATCCGGTGATCAGTTCGGCGAATTGGTGCGACGACATACGGCCTTCGGCCATGGCTTCGGTAAACGATACCCCCATGCAGCGGGCGACCGAGCGTGTAAGCCAAAAGTGCTTCTCGATATCTCCAATCGGGACCTGCGCCATCATCATTCCTCTGTGCGTCCGTTCCGAAGCTCGGAAAAACGGGCCCGGTTCGGGCAGGTCTCTGGCGCTTCGGCTACGCTCTGGTTTTCATCCAGCCACGCGGGACAGCGCCCGGCCCATTCGCAACTTCGGCACGACTGCACCATCCCAGCCCACTCATCCTGACTCAGCCGCCCGCTTCGGTGCTCGGACACGATGTCCACACCGGTTGCCTTGCCCATTCTCAACACCAATCGAAGGTGCTTCATGATATCTCCAAGACGAGGCATTGCAGGGTCCACCGTTCAGGGGTTGAGACGTTCGAAAAGCTCCTGATTTCTGCAGTATTCCGGGGTGATCGGAGAGTGCTGGTTTTCCGAAAGGAACCGTGCGCAATGTCCTGGGTTCGGGCAATCACTGCACCTCAGCACCGCGTCCGAGATCTCATCGACGGAAACCTGGCCGCCAATAGCAGACTCCTGCAGGTCGATACCGAGGGTTCCGGCCATTCTGTCAACCAGTTCAGCATGATGGCGGAGCGTTTTCGGGTCGGACATCGTCGGTTCCTTTCTGTTGCGCTGTACAGTGGATACCGCAGCGCGGGCGCCCTGCCCTTGATACAGGTCAAGACCCCGAACCGATGCTTTCCAGATAGGCACGCGTCGCGTCCTGAACGCGGCGAAAGCGATCTCCGCCCAGTTTTTTGCCGCCATACCAGCGCGTAACGACAATGACATGATCGCGCAGTTCCGCCCGTTCGATCATGCGCAGAATCACCATACCGGCCCCGGACTCACCGTCATCGGCCTTCAGGCCGCCGGTTGGCAGCATGGCCGCCCACGTGTTGTGCGTTGCCTTCGCATAGGCGCGATCGGATTTCAGCTCGGTCAGAACCGCATCCACCTCAGCGCGGCTTGAAACCTTTGCACCGCTCACGGCGTATTTCGAACCACGGTCGGTCAGAACCACACCCAGCTTTGTCAGCGCGGTCATTGCACCAGCCCCAACCGGGCAGCGGTCTGGTTTACGATCTGGACACGCTGGGCGTTGGGGGGATGCGTTCCCAGAAACCGGTCGCCCGGATCGGGGATGCGCTCAAAGAACTTGACGCCGATAAGGGGATTGTAACCCGCCTTGTAGGTGATGATCGTCCCAAGCTGATCCGCCTCCAACTCGAATTCCTTGGAATAGCTGCGCGCGCCAACAACTGCGCCCAGTTTTTGCGCCGATTCGATGCCCGCCGCATCACTTCCCAGCAAAACAGCCAGCCCGCCCAAAGCCACCGCGCCAGCCTCGGCATTCGCGGATTGCCGGGCGAGATGTCCGCGAATGTGGTGCGCGGCCTCATGCCCCATGACAAAAGCCAGTTCATCGCCGTTGCGCGCAGACTTTATCATCGACTGGGTGAAGATGATGACCGGGCGCCCCTCTTTGTCGAGTGTCTGATACGCATTGACCTGCGCGCGCGGATTTGGATCAACAACGATCTTGAAATCGCAGTTTCCGCCGCTGGTCCGGCGCCGGCATTCGGACCGTGCCTGCGCCCCGATGTTCCGGCTGATCGCATTGAAATCCTTGGGCGCAGCCTGCGCATTGACCGTGGCAGGCCCCCCTTGCGGCTCGGGATAGGCAATGGGCGCGGGTGCTGTCGCCGTACATCCGGCAATCGCAAGAACCAGCAAAAGAACAATCCGGCGCATCATGGGCCCCTTTAACGGTCAGAACGGACAGAAAGAATAGCCCGGGCAATCAGCCACTTCCACTGTCGGTTTTTCTTTCAGCGGGTTGCCAAGCCCCGATTTGCCCTGCAGTCTACCGATATGTTTTCGATTGAGCATGAATTCGACTCGACCGTCATCACTCTGGTGGACGAAGGTGACGCACCCCTGCAAGAGGACGTGATCATCAACAGTTTTGCCGAATGCGTGACGCTGGAACAACTGGACCCCAGAACGCAGCAGGTACAGAAAATCACTCTGTCGCCTGAACAGGTGCGTGATCTGGCCGCCGCACTGGACCTGCCCGAGGGGGTGTACCAGATTCGGGAAACGCCGCCTCAGGAAACCTGAAGCAGCACAGACATCGGGCGCAGGTTTCCGCCGCCGCGAACACTGGCGGGCATCCCGGTTCAGAAAGTTGAAAAATCGCACTTTTCCCCTTGAATCAGAGGCGTCCCTGCCCGAGATACAGATGGCTTATGTAAAAAGGCTTCACATATGACGCTCAAAAACCCCGCCGCGCTGGAATTCCTGCTGTCCCGGCGTTCGCGCCCTGCCAAAACGCTGATCGCCCCCGCCCCCACGCGGGAAGAACTGATGCCGCTGCTGACCGCCGCGGCGCGCTGTCCGGATCATGGCAAGCTTGAGCCATGGCGGTTCATCGTTCTGGAAAAAGGCGCAATGCCGCGCCTTGCGGACCTGACCGGATCGCGCGGCGAGGCGCTGGGAAAAACGCCGGAAGATATCGCCAAGGCCAAAAACCAGTTCGAGCTGGGACAATTGGCCGTTGCCGTGATCGAGGTGCAAAAGCCATCCGAAAAGATCCCGGCACTCGAACAGACCTATTCAGCCGGTGCCGTGTGCCTGTCGCTGCTGAACGCGGCACTGGCGGCCGGATGGGGGGCGAACTGGCTGTCTGGCTGGCAGACCCACGACCGGGAATTCTGCGAACAGGCATTCGGGCTTGCGTCAAACGAACGTGTCGCCGGGCTGATTCACATCGCGACCGAAGGGTCTGCACCGCCCGAACGGCCCCGGCCGGACATTGATGCGATCACCCAATGGGTGAAGGAATGATCATCCTCAATTCCTTCTTCATGGCGCTTGGCCAGATCGGCGATCCGAGGTTTCGAAAGGTGCTGCTGCTGGGCGTCGGCCTGACATTTGCCCTTCTGGTCGCCGCCTATGCCGGTTTCCTGTGGTTTCTCAATACGCTGGTCGGCGAACAGGTCACCCTGCCGATACTGGGCGAGGTGACGTGGCTGAACGACCTGCTCAGCGTGTCGTCGTTTCTGCTGATGATGGTCCTGTCGGTTTTTCTGATGGTGCCGGTGGCGTCGGCCATCACTTCGATGTTTCTGGACGAAGTCGCTCAGGCGGTCGAGGACAAGCATTACCCGGCCCTACCGGCCGTTCCTCATGTCCCGATCTGGGATTCCTTGCGCGACACGCTCAGCTTTCTGGGCGTCCTGATCGTCGCGAACCTGCTGGCCCTTATATTATACGCGATGTTCACGCCGCTGGCGCCGTTCATATTCTGGGCCATGAACGGGTTTCTTCTGGGACGGGAATATTTCACGCTGGCCGCTATGCGGCGTCTGGGCCGCGAAGGGGCGCGCAAACTTCGTGCGCAGCATATGCCAACGATCTGGATCGCTGGGACGTTGATGGCCATTCCGTTGTCGATACCGCTGATCAACCTGCTGATCCCGATTATCGGCGCGGCGACCTTTACCCATATCTATCACGGGGTGGCAGCCACCAGCCGGTGACCGCCACGCCGTTTTCTACAGCGTTTTGGCTCTATTCAAGCGGTGGCAGCTGGTTGAACCAGTCGATATCGCGCACCGTGATCAGGCCGGAAATGATGATGCCCGCGATGATCGCCCACAGCACCACGGAAACCGCCGTGGTGATCCACATCTTCTTTTTCAGATGATGCTCTTCGGGTGCGCCCGCATGGGTGCCCGGCACGATCTCGCCCACGTCACCTTGGGTCTTGATCCTGATGGGCAGGATCACCAGCAACGTCATGAACCAGATGACGGCAAACAGAACTATGGCTGCAGTGATGGTCATGCGTCAGCCTCCGGGTTTATGCGCTCAGACCTGCTCAAGCTCGACAAGGCAGCCGTTGAAATCCTTCGGGTGCAGGAACAGCACCGGCTTGCCATGCGCCCCGATCTTGGGTTCGCCCGAGCCCAGCACCCGCGCGCCGGTCTCTTTCAGATGATCGCGCGCGGCGATGATATCTTCTACCTCATAGCAGACATGATGGATACCGCCCGAGGGGTTCTTGTCCAGAAACCCCTTGATCGGGCTGTCATCACCCAGCGGATACAGCAGTTCGATCTTGGTATTGGGCAGCTCGATGAACACCACGGTGACACCATGATCGGGCTCGTCCTGCGGTGCGCCGACCTTGGCGCCCAGCGCGCTGCGATATTGCTCGGACGCCGCCTCCAGATCCGGAACAGCAATTGCGACGTGGTTCAGCCTGCCGATCATGACAATCTCCTCTTATCTCCGTTGGCGCGGTTATGCGGGCAGACCCGTCAAAGGGCAAGTGCGCCAAATCGCATTACTGCGTTTTGCGTTTTATCCCAGGCATATTCATCGGAATGCGCGTTCGACCGAAGGGAGAGGCAGCGCATTCCGATTCAAGTCAAACGTAAAACGCATTAACCCTGTGTTAGCCGGATTTTCCTAACGTGAAGCACCCGCTGTTAAGGAGGTCTGCAATGAACGATTCGGTTCCTTCCACCACGTCGCACGCGTTTCCCGGCACCATGCGCCCACTGCTGGGCCAAACCATTCTTGTCGTCGAAGACAGCCGGTATGCCTGCGATGCCATGCGGTTGATGTGCTTGCGCAGCGGGGCCAGAATGCGTCGCGCAGATTGCCTGAAATCCGCGCACCGCCATCTCAGACTCTACCGTCCTTCTGTGATCGTAGTGGATTTGGGTCTGCCCGACGGCAACGGCGCGGACCTGATTGCCGAACTCTCCCAAAACAGCCCCCGGATCGGTGTGATTCTGGGAACCTCCGGCGATGACAGCGCCGGCACCACCGCCCTCGACGCCGGGGCGGACGGGTTTCTGGCGAAACCGCTGACCTCGCTGGCCGAGTTCCAGACTGCCATTCTTGACCTGCTGCCCGCAGACAGGCGCCCTGCCGTCCCGGTCGATCAGCATGATCAGGTGATCTGCCCCGATCCATTGGCCTATCAGGACGACATCACTCATATTGCTGAGCTTCTGACCGAGCCGAGTGATGACCGGGTTCTGGGCTACGCCGCCCAGTTCATCGGGGGCATCGCCCGTGCAGCCGGGGATCACGTACTGGAAGACGCCGCACGCGATCTGACTGCCTCGCGCTCTCGGGGGGCACCTGTCACGGCACAGACCGCGCGGCTGGTCGGGCTGGTGCAGAACAGATTGCAACAGCGCGAGGCGATCTGAGATGGTGACGGCCTATTTCATCACGGCAACATGCCTGTGCCTCTGGCTCTACTGGCAGACCCGATCGGCCGCACGCTCCATTCGCGACGGCCGCACTCATGATGCCGATCTGCTGGGTCACGTGATCCCCGATGCAGCCTCGCGGAAATAGTGAACTGATCGTTAAGACTGCATTGCCGAAGCAAACGGTGGGGACGTTAACCCATCGCCGATGCAGTTTTCAGGACCTTGAATAGTTGTACAAACCGGAAGATTGGCCGGTTTCAACTGGTACAAATCCACACTTTTCCGCCACCAGCGGCAAAAGGCGCCGCCCGCGCCAGACGCGGGCGGGTAGTCTTACTCCTGCGGAATGACCCGCAGACCAAGCTCCATCAACTGGTCCGAAGTCGGCTCTGACGGCGCTGCCATCATCAGATCTTCGGCGCGCTGGTTCATCGGGAACATGATGACTTCGCGGATATTCACGGTGTCGGCCAGCAGCATGACGATCCGGTCGATACCGGCAGCACAGCCACCATGCGGCGGAGCGCCGTACTGGAACGCGTTGACCATTCCACCAAAGCGCTTACGCACTTCGTCCTCGCCATAACCGGCGATTTCAAAGGCCTTGAACATGATCTCGGGCTTGTGGTTCCGGATCGCGCCCGACAGGATCTCATAACCGTTGCAGGCCAGATCGTACTGATATCCCAACACCTTAAGCGGATCGCCATTCAGCGCCTCCATGCCCCCCTGAGGCATCGAGAACGGGTTGTGCTCAAAGTCGATCTTGCCGGTTTCCTCGTCCTGTTCGTAGATCGGGAAATCCACGATCCAGGCAAAGGCAAAGCGGTCTTTCTCGGTCAGACCCAGCTCTTCGCCGATGACGTCACGCGCTTTTCCTGCAACCTTTTCAAAGGCTTTCGGCTTTCCACCCAAAAAGAACGCCGCATCACCAACGCCCAGACCCAACTGCTGACGGATCGCCTCAGTCCGTTCGGGGCCGATGTTCTTGGCCAGCGGACCCGCGGCCTCCATCCCCTCGCCCTGATCGCGCCAGAAGATGTAGCCCATACCGGGCAGGCCTTCTTTCTGGGCAAAGGCATTCATGCGGTCACAGAACTTGCGGCTGCCCCCGGTAGGCGCCGGGATCGCACGAATCTCGGTGCCTTCCTGTTCCAGCAGCTTGGCAAAAATCGCAAAGCCGGAACCGCGGAAGTGTTCGGACACACTTTGCATCTTGATGGGGTTACGCAGGTCAGGCTTGTCGCTGCCATACCACAGCGCTGCATCCTTGTAGGAAATCTGTGGCCACTCCTGATCGACCTTGTGGCCCTCTCCGAACTCTTCGAACACGCCTGTCAGGACAGGCTGAATCGTGTCGAACACGTCCTGCTGTTCGACAAACGACATCTCAAGGTCCAGCTGGTAAAAGTCCGTAGGCGACCGGTCGGCACGCGGATCTTCGTCACGGAAACACGGTGCGATCTGGAAATATTTGTCGAAGCCCGAGACCATGATCAGCTGTTTGAACTGCTGCGGAGCCTGCGGCAGGGCATAGAATTTACCCGGATGCAGCCGCGAAGGCACCAGAAAGTCACGCGCGCCCTCGGGAGAGGATGCCGTGATGATCGGCGTCTGAAATTCACGGAAGCCCTGATCCCACATACGGCGACGCATCGAGGCCACAACGTCCGAGCGCAAGGTCATGTTGCGCTGCATCGCCTCGCGGCGCAGGTCCAGGTAACGATAGCGCAGGCGCGTTTCCTCGGGGTACTCCTGATCTCCGAACACCATCAGTGGCAGCTCTGCGGCTGATCCCAGAACTTCCAGTTCGCGGACATACACCTCGACCTCGCCGGTAGGCAGCTTGGGGTTCACCAGTTCCGGGGCACGCGCCTTGACGGTGCCATCAATGCGGATACACCATTCGGACCGGACATTTTCCAGCTCGGCAAAAGCTGCGCTGTCGCCGTCGCACAGAACCTGAGTTACGCCAAAATGGTCGCGCAGGTCGATGAACAACACACCGCCATGATCGCGCACGCGATGAACCCAGCCGGACAGGCGAACGGTTTCACCGACATTGGCGGCAGTCAGATCGGCGCAGGTGTGGCTGCGGTAGGCGTGCATCAGTCATATCCCTTCGGGCGGAGAATTCGTCGCGCCGATACACCGCGATAGCCACAGGAAGTCAAGGGTTCCGCGCCCAACCAGACCCGGTGTCACGCAAATGCAAGACAAAACCTGTTTTTGCCATATGTTATAAGTACAATGAATTCGGATAGTTGAGCCCGTTTATCGGGTGCCAGGCCAATTTCTGAAAGGAGGATGACGGCTCATGTGGCAGGCTATTTTTCACAGATTGCTGACAGAATTTATCATCCGGGGCTCGCTCGGGGTGACATATCCAGACGGTTCCGAACATGTATACGGGGACGGAACCGGTCTGAACGCCGCAATTCACATCCATGACAAAGCCCTGTTGCCGCGACTGTGCCGCAATATCGAACTGGCCTTTGGCGAGGGGTACATGGACGGGAAATTGACGATCACAACCGGTGGGCTGGAAGACGTCATGCGCATAGCGATTCGCAATATCGTGGGCGGTCACCTGCCGAAGGCGCACAAGTGGCTCGCAAGAGGGCAGTTCCTGTTACGCCCCATCCTGCAAAGGAACTCGCTTCGTTCAGCGCGCCGTAACGTTGCCCACCATTACGATATTTCGGACGATTTCTATCGGCTGATGCTGGATCGGGATATGCAGTACAGCTGCGCCTACTTCGACTCCCCCAACCGAACACTGGAACAGGCCCAGATCGCAAAAAAAGACCATATCGCGCGCAAGCTGTGTCTGGAGCCCGGCATGAAGGTTCTGGATATCGGGTGCGGCTGGGGTGGATTGTCCCTTACATTGGCGCGGGATTACGGTGTTCAGGTTACCGGCCTGACTTTGTCGGACAACCAACACGCAACGGCTCGTCAGCGCGTTCAGCAGGCGGGATTGCAAAACAGCGTCGAAATAAGGCTGCAGGATTACCGCGAACTTGATGGCAAATTCGACCGCATCGTTTCCGTGGGTATGCTGGAACATGTCGGGGTGCCGCATTACCCCGAATATTTCGGCAAGGTCTCGGACCTGCTTGATCCGGATGGCGTAGCCCTGATTCATACGATCGGACGGAACGGACCGCCCAAGAATCAGTCTCCGTTTTTGAACAAATACATATTCCCGGGCGGTTACGTGCCTTCATTGTCCGAGTTGATCGAACCGCTTGCGCATACAGGAATGTGGTTTTTGGATATCGAGAGTCTGCGGTTGCATTATGCCAAGACCCTGCGGTGCTGGCGCGACCGGTTCGAGGCGAACCTCGACAAAGTGCGCGCCATGTATGACGAGCGGTTTATCCGAATGTGGCGGTTCTATCTGACGGCCTGTATTCTGGTTTTTGAGGAACGCGATCAGACAGTGTTTCAGTTACAGCTCGGACACCGTAGTGACGCAGTACCGCTGACACGGGGTTACCTGTATCGCCCCGATGCCCACCTGCGCGACGCGGCAGAGTAATCCGTTAGAATGGCCTTTGCACGTTGCCCGAATAGAAATAGACACCCAGCCCGGCGGCGAAAATGATGTTGCCAGCAATGGCGTGCAACAACACCGCATAGAAGAAAGAGCCGCGTTTTCTGTAAGCCCACGCAAACAGAAGACCGCCGGCAAAGGTCATCGCGGCGACGATCCAGCTCCAGTACATGAGGTGCGCAAAGGAAAAGATTGCCGAGTTCAGGACATAGGATGCGCGTCCATCCGGCAGAATTGCATGATAACGCCGGAAGTACAGCGGCCGAAACAGCAACTCCTGCGGCAGGGCCGAGGCCAGAGGATAGCCGATCCAGATGATCAGCAAAAACTCCGGCCTATTTAGCAAAAGGAAATATGCAACGTCAGGCCGCGTGATCTGGATGAGAACCGAGCAGAACACCACCATCCCAAGCGTAAACAGAACGACCTCGCGCCAGGACCAGTTTCGCCAGCCATATCGCAATTCCGCCCAAGCAAATCCGGGCGTCCGATGCAGCAGGACGACACCGATCGCAGTGAAGGTGAACAGGGCCGGGAACATCCAGTCTGGCGGCAACAGCACGGCAATTAGCAGCGGCGCTGCCAGGAAAAACAGAGCAAACTCTATGCGCAGACGCAGATGTGTCGGGAATGATAATGTCGAAGTTCTGTCACTGCTCACGTCAACACCAACTCGGCCCGGATCAGCCCACGTAACGAATTACCCACCTGCACCTTTCGTGCATTCTTCAGATCGGTCAAGGTCACTCTTGCCTCTGATATGTCACCGTTTTCAAGCAGTTCCTGACGCAGGACACCCGGCAGCAAGCCGGATGACAATGGTGGTGTCAGATGGCGGCCATCCTGCGTTTCGATGAAAAGGTTGGTGATGGTGCCTTCGCAAAGTTCGCCACGTTCGTTCAGAAACAGCAACTCATCCACGCCGACCGCCATACCCTTGCGGGCCGTATCGTAAACTTCGCGCCGGGTTGTTTTGTGCCGCAGCCAGAAATCCGAGGACTTCAGCCGGTTTTCTGAAATGGCAACGGCCCAGGCCGGCGGGTTGTCGGCCAACGGCCCGGTTGTCAGTTCCAATCCGCCGGATGCATCCAGTGTCAGCCTACATCGCAACGCGGTATCATTCGATATACCGCCCAGCATCTGCAAAGCCTTATCTCGGTCAAACGGCACAGCCAGAGCATCGGCAGATCGGGCCATCCGATCCAGATGCAGGTTCCCACGAATGACACCCTGTCCCGGACGAAAACCCAGCGTTTCGATCAGGCGGAAATTAGGCTCAACTGGTGAGCAAAGCGGGCTTTCCATAGCGCTTCCTCATATTCCGACGAGGCGGTACTGTCCCAAACCACGCCGCCGCCGACGTTCAGTTTTGCCGTGTCACCGTCAACCATCATGGTCCGGATCGCGACATTGAACTCGGATCGCCCATCAGGGGCGGCCCAGCCAATCGTGCCACAGTAGATATCCCGCGGCCATGGCTCCAGTTCAGCCAGAATCTCCATCGCTCTGATCTTGGGTGCACCGGTGATCGATCCGCAGGGAAACAGCGCAGTCATGATATCGGACAAACCTGCATCGCCGCGAAGCTGCGCCCGAACCAGCGAGACCATCTGATGCACCGTGGCATAGGTTTCTACTTTGAACAGTTCCGGCACCTTGACCGACCCCGGCACCGCCACCCGGCTGATATCGTTGCGCAGCAAGTCAACGATCATCAGGTTTTCGGCCCGGTTCTTCTCATCAGACGACAAAAACGCCCGACGGCGCGCATCTTCGTTTGCATCCGGACTGCGGGGCTGGGTGCCCTTCATCGGGCGGGTTTCGATTGTCCCCGATGCATCCGTGCGAAAGAACAACTCGGGCGAACGGCTCAGCAGGTCTGGCAGGCCTGCCTGTTCCACCAACGCGCCAAACCCCACGCGCTGACGCTCTGCAAGAGCTGTGTATAACGACGCGCTGCTTCCTTCGACGCCAAGATCAATGGGAAAGGTCAGATTGGCCTGATAAATATCCCCCGCCCCGATTGCCTCATGCACCTTTCGGAAGGCACGGGCATAGCGATCCTCATCCCAACGGGGTTCGAACCGGGTAATCCCACCCCGCCCTTCGGGCAAATCAGTAGTGTCAGGTGCGTCGTAAACCCCAAAACACATCAGCGGCAAACGCCGGTTCGCGGGCATTCGCGATGCAAGACGGGGTTCCAGCGCGTATCCCATTTCATAACTGGCATATCCGGCAAGCCAGAAGCCCTCGGCCCGCGCGTCATCGAGCGCCGCCAAAGCCTGCGGCACTTCATGCGCGAAATCCGCGCGGATCATCCGGACTGGTCGGTCAAAACGCGTTCCCGGCCCGGCTGGTCCCTGATCAAAGCGAATACGCAATTGCATCCCCATTTGCCGTATTGCGCGATATAGAGATATCAGGGATGAGCGAAAGGGGGAAAGCGGCATTTTCATCTCTGTTTCCGATCCCCCTTGAACCTTTTCGCGTGGTCCCTATAACGCACGACAATTTGGGCGCTTGGGCGGTGCCCCTGACTCGCGGAAAATCGAAGGAACAAGGCCATGCCGAAGAGAACCGACATCCAGTCGATCATGATCATCGGGGCGGGGCCCATTGTTATCGGTCAGGCTTGTGAATTTGACTATTCCGGTGCTCAGGCGTGCAAGGCACTGCGCGAGGAAGGTTACCGGGTCATTCTGGTGAACTCGAACCCGGCCACGATCATGACCGATCCCGGGCTGGCCGACGCCACCTATATCGAACCAATCACGCCCGAGGTGGTTGCCAAGATCATCGAAAAGGAACGCCCCGACGCCCTGCTGCCCACGATGGGTGGACAAACCGGGCTGAACACCTCGCTAGCGCTGGAAGAGATGGGTGTGCTCGAACAATTCGGTGTCGAGATGATCGGCGCCAAGCGTGACGCCATCGAAATGGCCGAAGACCGCGCCCTGTTCCGCGAGGCGATGGACCGGCTGGGTCTTGAGAACCCCAAGGCAACCATCGTGACCGCCCCCAAGCGCGAGGACGGCTCTACCGATCTGGATGCAGGCGTGCAGATGGCTTTGGATGAGCTTGAGGAAATCGGCCTTCCCGCCATCATCCGCCCTGCCTTTACACTGGGCGGCACCGGCGGAGGTGTGGCCTATAACCGCGAGGACTATATACATTTTTGCCGCTCGGGCATGGATGCCTCGCCGGTCAATCAGATCCTCGTCGATGAAAGCCTGCTGGGCTGGAAAGAATACGAGATGGAGGTGGTCCGCGACACCGCCGACAACGCCATCATCGTCTGCTCCATCGAAAACGTCGACCCGATGGGCGTTCACACCGGTGACTCGATCACCGTGGCCCCTGCCCTGACGCTGACCGACAAGGAATACCAGATCATGCGCAACGGCTCGATCGCCGTTCTGCGTGAGATCGGCGTCGAAACCGGTGGCTCGAACGTGCAGTGGGCAATCAACCCCGATGACGGCCGTATGGTCGTGATCGAAATGAACCCGCGCGTGTCGCGGTCCTCGGCGCTGGCCTCAAAAGCGACCGGTTTCCCGATTGCCAAGATCGCGGCGAAACTGGCGATTGGCTACACGCTGGACGAGCTGGACAATGACATCACCAAGGTGACCCCGGCCTCGTTCGAGCCGACCATCGACTATGTTGTCACCAAGATCCCGAAATTCGCATTCGAGAAATTCCCCGGCTCGGAACCCTATCTGACCACCGCAATGAAGTCGGTGGGTGAGGCGATGTCCATCGGCCGCACGATCCACGAATCGATGCAAAAGGCACTGGCGTCGATGGAATCGGGCCTGACCGGGTTTGATGAGATCGAAATTCCGGGCCTGAACGTGGGTGTCTGGGACGAGGCCGACGACAAGGCCGCCGTGATCAAGGCGATCAGCCAGCAGACGCCCGACCGTCTGCGCACCATCGCGCAGGCTATGCGTCACGGTCTGTCCGATGATGAGATTTTCGGCGTCACCAAATTTGACCCATGGTTCCTGGCCCGCATCCGCGAGATCGTCGATGCCGAGCGTCAGGTGCGCAAGGACGGACTGCCCCTGACCGAGGAAGGCATCCGCAAACTCAAAATGCTGGGCTTCACCGACGCGCGTCTGGGCAACCTGACTGGCCGTGACGAAGACAACGTCCGCCGCGCCCGCCGCAATCTGGGCGTAGCGGCTGTGTTCAAGCGCATCGACACCTGCGCCGCCGAGTTCGAGGCGCAGACGCCCTATATGTACTCGACCTATGAGGCCCCGATGATGGGTGAGGTCGAATGCGAGGCACGGCCCAGTGATCGCAAAAAGGTCGTCATCCTTGGCGGTGGTCCAAACCGGATCGGCCAGGGGATCGAGTTCGACTATTGCTGCTGTCATGCCTGTTTCGCGCTGACCGAGGCGGGTTATGAGACCATCATGGTCAACTGCAACCCCGAGACGGTTTCAACCGACTATGACACCTCGGACCGCCTGTATTTCGAGCCGCTGACCTTTGAACACGTGATGGAAATCCTGACGAAAGAGCAGGAAAACGGCACCCTACACGGTGTTATCGTACAGTTCGGTGGCCAGACGCCGCTGAAACTGGCCAACGCGCTTGAGGCCGAAGGCATTCCGATCCTCGGCACCACGCCGGACGCCATCGATCTGGCCGAAGACCGCGAGCGGTTCCAGGCGCTGGTCAACGATCTGGGTCTGAAACAACCCAATAACGGTATTGCCTCGACCGACGAACAGGCGCTGGAAATTGCCGAAGACATCGGCTTCCCGCTGGTGATCCGCCCCTCCTATGTGCTGGGTGGCCGCGCGATGGAAATCGTGCGCGATATGGACCAGCTGAAACGCTATATCAACGAGGCCGTGGTGGTTTCGGGTGACAGCCCGGTTCTGCTGGACAGCTATCTGGCCGGAGCGGTCGAACTGGACGTGGATGCGCTGTGCGATGGCACCGACGTGCACGTAGCCGGTATCATGCAGCATATCGAAGAGGCAGGCGTGCACTCGGGTGACTCGGCCTGTTCGCTGCCGCCCTATTCGCTCTCGAAAGAGATCCTCGACCAGATCAAGGATCAGGCGTTCAAACTGGCCAAGGCGCTGAACGTCGTGGGCCTGATGAACGTGCAGTTCGCCATCAAGGATGATGAGATCTATCTAATCGAAGTGAACCCACGCGCCAGCCGCACCGTGCCTTTCGTTGCCAAGGCGACGGACAGCGCGATTGCCTCAATCGCGGCGCGGGTTATGGCCGGGGAAAAGCTGTCGAACTTCCCGATGCGCCCGCCTTATCAGGAAGGCAAGGACACCAAGATCGCAGATCAGATGACGCTGGCCGATCCGAACATGCCGTGGTTCTCGGTAAAAGAGGCCGTGCTGCCCTTTGCCCGTTTCCCCGGCGTCGATACTATTCTGGGTCCGGAAATGCGTTCGACCGGCGAGGTCATGGGCTGGGATCGCGACTTCCCGCGCGCTTTCCTCAAGGCGCAGATGGGGGCAGGTATGGTGCTGCCGTCATCGGGCCGGGCCTTTGTCTCGATCAAAGATGCCGACAAGGGTGCTGCAATGCTGGAGGCCGCGCAGGTGCTGGTAGCACAGGGCTTCAAACTGGTTGCAACGCGAGGCACGCAAAGCTGGCTGGAGGGGCACGGAGTTCCCTGTGATGTTGTCAACAAGGTGTATGAAGGTCGTCCCGACGTGGTCGACATGCTCAAAGACGGGCAGGTACAGCTGTTGATGAACACAACTGAAGGCGCGCAGGCTGTCGAGGATAGCAAAGCAATTCGCTCGATCGCGCTCTATGACAAAATCCCCTACTTCACGACCGCCGCGGCCAGCCACGCAGCCGCGCTGGCGATCAAGGCGCAAGCCGAAGGGGATGTCGAAGTCAAATCCCTGCAGGGATAAAACACCCCGAACATTGGCGGGACCGGTTTTAGCCGGTTTTGCCAATGTTTCTATTCCCTCCGCAAAAAATGACGACCGATCACCCGGGTTGTTTCAAACCGCCACGCAAATGGCGGAAAACCACCTGTGGGCGTGCATTCCCTCGGGTAAGCCACCCTTGATCCGGTGCGGTACTGACTGCATTTTGTGCAAATCCAAAAATATTCAGGACCCGCCATGTACACGCCCGCCATAACCGGAACCGGTGTCTTTACGCCCGATAACGTCATCACGAATGCCGAACTGGTCGTGGCCTTCAATGCCTATGCCGACAAGAAGAATGCCGAGAACGCCGAAGCGATTGCTGCGGGTCGGATGGAGCCGATCCAGTACTCTTCGGAAGAGTTCATCGTAAAGGCATCAGGGATCGAGAACCGGTACGTCATGGACAAGACCGGCATTCTGAACCCGAACATCATGCACCCGATCCTGCGTCAGCGCAGCGATGACGAGCCGGGCATAATGACCGAGATGGCCGTTGATGCCTGCAACAAGGCACTGGCACAGGCTGGTCGAACAGCCGAAGACATTGATCTGGTGATCTGTGCCGCTTCGAACCATGAACGCGCCTATCCGGCTGTTGCGGTCGAGATTCAGCAAGCTCTGGGCGTCAGGGGCTTCGGATTCGACATGAATGTCGCCTGCTCCTCTGCAACGTTTGGCATTCAGGCGGCGGCCGATATGGTGCGGTCCGGTTCGGTCAGGGCAGCGATTGTTGTGAACCCCGAAATCTGTTCGGGACATCTGGAATGGCGGGACAGGGATTGCCATTTCATTTTTGGCGATGTGGCCACCGCAACCGTGATTGAGCGAGTCGAAGATGCAAAGGGGCCGCATTTCGAGATTCTGTCGACCCGTTGTGCTACGGAATTTTCCAACAATATCCGAAACAACAATGGCTTTCTGCGACGGGCCCGCCCGGATGGTCTGGCGGACCGTCGCGACATGCAGTTCATGCAAAACGGGCGCAAGGTGTTCAAGGAAGTGCTGCCGATGGTCAGCCAGCACATCACGGATCACATGGATGCCGAAGGGCTGAGCAGCAGTGATCTGAAACGCCTTTGGCTGCATCAGGCCAACAAGACCATGAACGATTTCATTGGCAAAAAAGTGCTGGGCCGAGAGCCGGAACCGGATGAACAGCCCAATATCCTTCAGGACTATGCAAACACCTCATCCGCAGGATCAATCATCGCGTTTTCCAAGCATTCGGATGATCTGAACAGTGGCGACGTGGGGCTGATCTGTTCGTTTGGCGCTGGATATTCAGTGGGGTCGGTGATCGTCCGCCGGCACGCCTGACCTGTACAGGACGTTACCACCAACCAGCCCAAGTAGCTCAGCTTACGCTTTCCTCTTCAAGGTGAAGCTTCATCTCGATCAACACCTGCTGCAACAGGCTGGTTTCTTTCAGCAGACGCTTGGCCTCGTTCACAGTGATAATGCCGTCCTCGATAGCGGACTGGTATTCGGTCATCAGCATTGCAAACCGCTGGCTGAGCGCGATCACATCGGAATTCACACCTCCGGTGCGGGGCGCGTCGGTGTTCCGGTCGCCATACGACAAGGTGATGCTTTTCAGATCGGCCAGCGCCGAGGTCACATGCGGAAAGGTTGCAGCGTTCTCCAGTTTCGCGACAGCATCCACCGGCATAAACCGGTCGGCATGTTCCGCGTTATCTGAATAATATCGCCCCAGCGTTGCCTTGGATTTACCGGTAATCTCGCACGCGGCTTCGATTCCGACGTCCTTAACCAAAGCTTCGGTATGTTTCTTGAGATATGTACCGATTTCGGCCATTTTTTTACCTTCGCTACCTGCGCTCACCCCTTCCCGATCATGTCTGCCGGGGAAAGGGCCGGAAATTTTCCCATTCAAGACTAATAAGTCAAATGTCATACCTTGGCTATCCCTCAGATTTACGGGGGATTTTGTGAGTGAGTGGCGGCAGTTCATGCCGGTAAAGAGTGACGTGAAGGCAACATTTATCGCCTTACGCTGGTTTGGTCGCATGTTGACCAACGGCGTCGCTGTTGCGGAAGCGGGGTTTCCATCCCCTAAGAGCATCTGCTCAGCCTCTGCAACCGCAACGGTGGCGTCGTTTGCTTTGGTTTGACTTGCCCGCCCGAAAAAGTCGTTCTAGACCCGGCGCATGGCAAAGCTCTACTTCAACTACTCCACCATGAATGCAGGCAAATCCACGGTATTGCTGCAGGCCTCTCACAACTACCGCGAGCGTGGGATGGAAACCTATCTTCTGACCGCCGCCATTGATGGGCGTGCTGGCAATGGCCAGATTGCATCGCGAATCGGAATCTCGGCCGAAGCCGACACATTCAGCCCGGTAGACGATGTTTTCAGCATGATTGAGCGCCGCCTGAATCAGGGACCTGTGGCCTGTGTATTCGTGGACGAGGCGCAGTTTTTGTCTGAAGATCAGGTCTGGCAACTGGCACGGGCCGTTGATGATCTGAAGGTGCCGGTTCTGGCCTATGGCTTGCGGGTCGACTTTCAGGGACGGCTTTTTCCGGGCTCTGCCACACTGTTGGCCCTGGCGGATGAGATGCGCGAAGTTCGAACCATCTGCGAATGCGGACGCAAGGCGACAATGGTGATTCGCCGGGATGAGGACGGGAACGCCATCACCGAAGGCGCACAGGTACAGATCGGCGGGAACGAGACCTATGTCTCGCTCTGCCGCAAGCACTGGCGTGAAGCCGTCGGAATGTGACCTCAGACCGCGTTGGGAAGTGGGCGCCCTTCTACGAAGGCTGCGACGTTGTCCAACGCCATATGCCCCATATCCGTCCGCACTTCTTCGGTTGCCGTCCCCAGATGCGGCAGCAAGGTCACGTTTTCCATCTTGCAAAGAGCATCCGGCACCGCTGGTTCGAATTCATACACGTCCAGACCCGCGCCTGCGATCTGACCGTCTTGTAAAGCGGTGATCAGGGCAGATTCGTCGATAACCTCACCCCGTGCGATGTTCACTAGGTTTGCCGACGGATTCATTGCAGCCAAAACACCGGCGTTGATCAGATGCCGGGTTTCAGGACCACCGGGAACGGCCAGCACCAGAAAATCGACCGATGCGGCCAAAGCATCAAGATCAGCAATGTACTCCGCAGGAAAATCGAGTTCTTTCCGGCTGCGGGCCAGATAGGAAACCTGCATCCCGAATCCGAAATGGCAGCGCCGGGCGATAGCCTGCCCAATACGCCCCATGCCGACAATTCCGACCCGTTTACCCGTCACGTGGTGACCCAGCATCTGCGTCGGATGCCATCCCTGCCAGTTACCGGAACGAACCAGCCTCTCCCCCTCGCCCGCGCGGCGGGCCGTGGTCAGGATCAGCGTCATCGCAATATCCGCGGTCGCATCGGTGACAGCTCCGGGTGTGTTCGACACCTTTAAGCCCGCCGATTGCGCAGCAGCCACGTCGATGTGGTTATATCCGACACCGAAATTGGCCAGCAATTTGCAACGCGGGTTCGGAACCTGAGAAAACACAGCAGCCGAGAACAGATCACCCAATGTGGGTACCACCACGTCAAACTCGGCAAGCGCCCGCAGCATCTCGCCCTCATCAAGGGGCAGGTTGCTGGAACGGATTTCAGCGTTGAACGTGTCACGCGCGCGCGCTTCGACTGCGGGCGGCATGGGGCGTGTGATCCACAGTTTCATCAGTGCATCCTGCCGCCAACAGGCACCTTGCCATCGGGGCCGATCAAAACGATTTCGCCGCTATCGTCGGGCAATCCAAGCACCAAGACTTCGGACATGAACTTACCGATTTGGCGCGGTGGAAAGTTGACTACAGCCATCACTTGCTTGCCCACCAAAGCGGACGGATCGTAATGCGCCGTGATCTGGGCAGAGGTTTTGCGTTCACCGATTTCGCCACCAAAATCGATCCACAGTTTAATCGCGGGTTTGCGGGCTTCTGGGTAATCTTCGGCCCGAATGACCTCGCCCACACGGATGTCGACCTTGAGAAAGTCGTCAAAAGAAATCTCACTCACGCGACAACTCCTTTGAGCGTTCAGTGGCGGCGTTCACGGCCCGGTGCAACAGGTCGGGGAAACCTGTCTCTTCATGCATCAGAATCTCAAGCGCGGCCTGTGTCGTGCCGTTGGGTGAGGTGACGTTGACGCGCAACTGCGAAGGATGATCATCCGCTGCGACGGCCAGAGCCCCCGCGCCGGCCACGGTGGATTTGGCCAGCTTCATCGCTAGTTCGTGCGGCAGGCCGTGCGCCTCGCCAGCTGCGGCCAGGGTTTCGATCAGATGGAATACGTATGCCGGGCCAGAACCGCTGACGCCGGTCACGGCGTCCATCTGCGCCTCATTTTCAAGCCGCACGGTTTCGCCAACGGCGGATAACAGATTCTCCGCCAGCGTCAGGTGCGCATCCCCTGCATGAGCGTTCCCGATCAACGCGGTGATGCCCTGACGGATTGCGGCAGGCGTGTTGGGCATCGCACGAACGATAGGAGTTCCGCCGCCAAGAACCTTTTCGAACGTCTCAAGCGAAGTACCGGCAGCAACCGAGACGAATAAGCTGCCACCCCCACCCAGAGCCTGAATCGCCGGCAGCGCCTCGCCCATCATCTGTGGTTTTACTGCCACCAGCACCACTGCTGGCGCTTCGGGCAAAGGTGTGTTGATGTTGACGCCCTGCGCCTTCAGCCAATCTGACGGATACGGGTCGACGACCCAGACCGAAGACGCGGGAAGGCCATGCTCCAGCCAACCTGCAAGCATGGCCGATCCCATTTTCCCGCAGCCCAAAAGCACCAGCCCCTGATCCGCGACGTGCGACATGTCCATGATTGCCCCTCCCCAATGTCTTCAGGTTCGGGGCAAAGCTTTACGCGCGGCCATAGGCCTCTGCAATGGCGACTTGCATCGCATCCGACGGGGTACGGTTGCCCCATGTCACCAGCTGGATGGCCGGATAGTACCTCTCGGCGCTCAGAACCGCCGCGGTGATCATCGTGTCAATCTGCTCCGGGCTGGCCGACTGGCCACCCGCAAGAACCAGACCATAGCGGTAAACCATCAGTTTCTGGTTTGCCCAGTACGTAAAGGCACCCGCCCAGCATTGATCATTCATGGCGTTGAGCAGTTCGTACAGTTCCGGAACCCGCTCCTGCGGCGGCTCCATCTCGAACGAACAGACCATCCGCAGCGTTTCGTCAAAGCCGGACCAAGCCAGAGTGATTGAATATGTACGCCACTGACCTTCGACCGCCATGGCAATCTGATCGTCACCGATGCGATCGAAATCCCAATCGTGATGTTCGGCGAGATGCTCAACAATGTCGATCGGATGAATGTCTTCTTCGAGGTACTGTTCGGAAAGGGCCATAATACCACCTCACTAATTTCTAGCTGGTTGGGGCTGGCAGCGCCCCAGCGCTAGTTGCCTGCTCTACAAGCCGGGCTTCCCCCTTTGGCCTGTACTAAATATGGTGCGATGTGGCAGGTACCCTGACAACCCCTATTTTTGGGGATAACAGCAATAAGTTGTGGACAGCTGGCAACGCCGCCCAAAATATTGGCGCCAGACACAGCTTTTTCTTGAAATAATTCTGCAGCGCGTCAAAATACCCCGAGCCGCGCAAACCGACACCGGATTGCACGGTGGGATAGTTTTACCCCAAATATTGGAGAATCCCGGGCCTAGTCGCCCAGCTTGGCCTCAAGTGCCGCTATGCGTGCTTCGAGGGCCGCGTTTTCCTCGCGCGCTTTCTGCGCCATCGCCCGCACGGCGTCGAACTCTTCGCGGGTGACGAAATCGCGATCAGCCAGCCAGCGGTCGATCATCGACTTCATGGCATTCTCGGCCTCTTCCCGCGCGCCCTGCGCCACGCCCATGGCGTTGGTCATAAGTTGGGAAACGTCGTCCAGGATCTTGTTGCGGGTTTGCATGTCTTTACTCCGGTGTCGCGGTTACCCCCTATATGGGCAAGGAAAGGCCCGGGCTCAAGGTTGACTTGCCCCACAAACCCCGGGCAATGAGACGCACATGCAGGCAGTTTTGAATTTCCCCGACCTTTCGCCCGAACTTTTCTCGATCTCACTATTCGGGATAGAGTTCGCCCTGCGGTGGTACGCCTTGTCCTACATCGCCGGTATTCTCATCGCGTGGCGTTTGGCGATTGTCGCCCTGCGCCGCCCTGCCCTATGGCACGACAACTCTCCGCCCCTGACGACACAGCAATTCGAAGACCTGCTGACCTGGATCATCGTTGGCATCATACTTGGCGGACGGCTGGGTTTCGTGCTGTTCTATCAACCGGCCTATTATCTTCAGAACCCGATCGAGATTCTCAAGGTCTGGCAAGGTGGCATGGCCTTTCACGGCGGATTGATCGGTGTGGTTCTGGCCTCATTGATCTTTGCGCAACGGCACGGAATACCCAAACTGCCGCTGGCCGATCTTGTGGCCCACGGCGTCCCGCCCGGGCTGTTGCTGGGTCGGCTGGCCAACTTTGTGAATGCCGAACTGTGGGGCCGCCCCAGCGAGTTGCCCTGGGCGGTTATCTTTCCCGGTGCAGCCGCACAGGACTGCCCCGATGTCATTGGGCTGTGTGCCCGCCATCCCTCGCAACTTTATGAAGCGGCGCTTGAGGGTCTGTTGCTTGGCCTGTTGCTGCTGTGGCTGGTTTATCGTCGTGGCGGGTTTCACAGGCCCGGGCTGATCACCGGGGTCTTCCTTGCAGGTTATGGCCTGTCACGTTTTATCGTTGAGTTCTTTCGGCAACCGGATGCGCAGTTTGTATCGCCGGGGAACCCTCTGGGACTGGCGTGGCATATCGACGGCTATGGTCTGACAATGGGCCAGCTTTTGTCCCTGCCGATGATTGCCCTGGGTCTGTGGTTCGTATTGCGATCCGGACGGACGAAAGGATGAGCCTTAGGGAACAGCTGATCGAGCGCATTAGCCAGAACGGTCCGTTGACCATTGCGGATTACATGGCGGAGTGCTTGCTGCATCCCGTTCATGGTTACTATACAACGCGGAACCCTTTTGGTTCTGCCGGGGATTTCACCACTGCACCGGAAATCAGCCAGATGTTCGGAGAGCTGACAGGCCTTGCACTGGCGCAATGCTGGCTGGATCAAGGGCGGCCATCGTCGTTTACCCTAGCCGAACTAGGTCCGGGCCGGGGAACCCTGATGGCGGATATTCTGCGCGCAACCCGCGGCATTCCGGGTTTCCACGAAGCCGCGCAGATTTTTTTGGTCGAAGCCTCGGCAGCGCTGCGCAAGATACAGGCGAAAACGCTGGCGGGTTACGCACCGATCTGGGCAGATTCCATTGAGGACCTGCCCAAGGCCCCGGTTTTTCTAATCGCCAATGAATTCTTTGACGCCCTACCAATCCGCCAGTTCATAAGAGACGGCGATGGCTGGCGCGAGCGTCTGATTGGCTGCGAGGACGAGTCGCTGACCTTTGGACTTGGGCAAACCGCTTCACAGCCTGCCCTCCAATACAGGATGGACGACACGAACGACGGCGACCTTGTCGAACTGTGCTCAGCTTCGACGCCGATCATGGCGACCGTTTCACAAAGAATACGCGACCATGGTGGTGCCGCTCTGATAGTCGATTATGGCGACTGGCGATCTTTGGGGGATACCTTTCAGGCGGTGCATTCGCACAAGGCAACTGATCCTCTGGCCGCCCCCGGAGCATCCGACCTGACAGCGCATGTGGATTTCGAATCCCTTGCCTCTGCCGCCAGGGCGGCGGGCATCTCCCATACGCGTCTTTCGACACAGGGCGTGTTTCTGGAACGATTGGGAATCACCGCCCGGGCGCAATCTCTGGCGAGCTCAGTTGTGGGGGACGAGCTGGAATTGCTTGTCAGTGCACATCGGCGGTTGACGCACCCGGATGAAATGGGAAACCTGTTCAAGGTGCTTGGGCTTTACCCTGCACATGCCGCGCCACCACCCGGACTGGAGCCATGACACTGGAAATTCTGACCTCGGACCTGCTGTCCCCCGTTTCACATGGCTTTTTCAGCCGTCGCGGCGGCGCCTCCTCGGGCATATTTTCAGGGCTCAATTGTGGCCTGGGATCGTCGGACCAGCGCGAGGCAGTCATGCTGAATCGCAGTCGCGTGGCAAGTGCGATGGAAGTAGATCCCGAGGCGCTTATTGGCGTTCATCAGGTTCATTCTCCGAATGTGGTTACTGTGACCGGCCCGATTTCCGGCGAACGGCCAAAAGCCGATGCGATGGTCACCGCGACCCCGAATCTGGCGCTGACCATTCTCACGGCGGATTGCCAGCCGGTCCTGTTTTCCGATCCTGACGCTAAAGTGATCGGCGCCGCCCATGCTGGGTGGCGTGGCGCTTTGGAAGGCGTTCTGGAAGCGACATTGGACGCCATGGAATCACTTGGGGCGAGCCGTTCCAATACAGTTGCCGTCATCGGTCCGACCATTTCGCAGCGCGCCTACGAGGTCGGCCCAGAGTTTTTGGACATTTTCGAGGCAGAGTCACCGGAAAATACCCGGTTTTTCGCCAATGGAAACGGGGACCGCCTGCATTTCGATTTGCCGTCCTACGGCCTGCACCGGCTACGCGCTGCAGGGATCGGAGAAGCCGAATGGACCAGATATTGCACCTATTCTGACGCTGATCGGTTCTTTTCGTATCGCCGCACGACCCATGCAGGAGAAGCCGATTACGGAAGGCTTATTTCTGCTATTCGCATATGAATTGCGGTCGAATTAAGGCAGTTTCGCCCCGATTTTGACGCATTTATTTAGTCTATCTCTCTAAGAATCGAACGGAATTTACCGCGGTGTCTCAGATGGTTACCTGAAGCCTCAGGCCACCAGACGCCGGCATAATTGGGAAAGAGGTACGCCACACCTGCATATTTGTCCTCAATTCTTCTCGGATCAGCCTTATCGGCGCCTCAAATGAGCATGAAGGTCAGGAGAATTGTTGAGGGGGACATCGGTCCCGGCAGTGCAGGTAAAGATAATGAAAACAAAATCTCGCTTTCTCAGTGCCGTCATCGCGGCAACGAAAGATCAAAAGCTTGAAATGCCCTGGAAGCGTGTTTCGAGCGAGTCAGTCAGAATTGCGCGCCGCTTGGCCGCAAGAAGCTGAACGAAAGTCCTGAAAGACCAAGCTGCCCGGTCTTTTGGAAAGACCCACGCTGGAACATGGCCTCGGTCCCGCGTGGAATATCCGCAACAACTGTTGCGACAAAATTCGGGGTCGTGTGTGCGCAGACATTTTGGCTGCGTTTGTTGTGAGTTTGTCTGGGGGGTCAATGTTTTGACCAATAGTAAGCGGATACGGCTTCGCCTTGTGGCGACAAATTATGTATGCGCTCGTGGTAATACATTCATTTCAAGACAAAAAATCAAAATGCCGAACCAGGTAGATCAGAGGGGATGATCGGGAATCGGCATAAATTAGAGGGGACGGAATACATATGACTATTCCACATTCGCTGGCTCGAGCAGCAAAAAACGCGGTCGAGACATCTGTACTGCTGCGCGATGTACAAACGCCAGCCAGCCCGCAACGGGCCCAACTCAGACGCTACGAAGTCAGTTCACTTCTAAAGAACGGTGAGGTGTCTCAGGTGCGCCACATCGCGCCTGCCCTGCCCTTGTTCGAGGACGCCTTCTGTGCATTTTCCCGCGGCTCGCTTGTCGAGACCGATATCGGCCCGATGGCCATCGAGGATCTGATGCCTGGTGACAAGGTGATCACCTTGGACGGTGCGGCAGAAACGGTTCTTTGGAAGGGGTCAGTTACGCTGCTACCTGGCAAAGCCGACGCCCGTGGTCGGACGCATCCGCTGACGCGAATCATGGCCGATACTTTTGGCATGCAAAAACCGATGTCTGGTGTAATTGCCGGCCCGTCGGCCCGTCTGCTGGCCTCGCCCGCGCATCTGCACCATCTCAGCGGTGGTGATCCGATGCTGACACCGGTGCAGGAGTTTCAGGATGGAATGAGCGTAGTCGAAACTATCCCACCAACACCGGTGGAACTGTTTCATATATGCCTGCGCCGGCATTCGGTTATTCGCATCGACGGATTGCAATTCGAAACCTATCATCCGGGGACAAATGCCATCCGGATGCTCAGCCAATCGTTGCGATCCATCTATCTGAATCTGTTCTCACACATCAGTTCTCTGAACGATTTCGGTCCGCTGTTGCTTCCGCGCGCCGGAGATGGTGAGATTGACGCTATCACTGCATGAATCCTGGGGGGGCTATTATGCAATTGTTACTGAGTTGGGTGTTTTCGTTAACCATCGCGGCGTTTTTACCGCCGTGCAACGCAACACCAAAAAACGTCGCTGCTACGCCGACCGGCTCAGCCGTTCTTCCAATACGTCGAACGGCACGCCTGGGGCGTCTTTTGCGCCGCGGATAACCAACGAAGTCTTGACGCTGGCCACGTTCGGCGTGGTCAGCAACTCTCCTGTCAAAAACTGCTGAAAGCTGCTGAGGTCCGGCGCGACACACTTTAGAATGAAATCGACCTCACCGTTCAGCATGTGACATTCCCGAACCAACGGCCATTCACGGCAGCGGTCTTCGAAGGCCCGCAATTCCGTCTCGGCCTGGCTTTCGAGACCAACCATGGCAAACACCTGAACCTCAAATCCCAGTTCCCGTGCGTTCACTTCGGCGTGATAGCCGCGGATCAGGCCCGCTTCTTCCAGTGTCCGCACGCGCCGCAAACAGGGCGGAGCCGAAATTCCCACGCGTTTTGCGAGCTCAACATTGGTCATCCGACCGTCTGCCTGCAATTCCGCCAATATCTTGCGGTCAATTTCATCCAGCCGTGTCGCGACCATGGAATGCTCCTGAATTTTCGGTTCTTATAGCAGCGCACGGATGATGCGCAATAATCTTTCGCGATTAAGCAATATTCTTTATTCTCAATGCTCTTTTTCAGTGCATCCCCGTGGGTGCATGACGGCCCTGCATGGGAAAAGGGGTTTAAGCCCGTTTCACTGACCGCTATATCCAAACGCTGAGGATCGCAGGTCCGCAGAGGCAGTTTCATTGGGGGTACCATGGCCGAGACACGACACACCAAGGTTCTGATTATCGGATCGGGGCCTGCCGGTTACACCGCGGGCGTTTACGCAAGCCGGGCAATGCTGCAGCCGATTCTGGTACAGGGTATCGAACCCGGTGGTCAGTTGACCACAACGACCGAAGTCGAAAACTATCCCGGATTCACCGAAGTTCAGGGCCCGGACCTGATGATCAAGATGCAGGAACACGCTGCCGCCATGGGCTGCGAAGTCATTGGCGATATCGTCAGTGATCTGGACCTCAGCAAGCGCCCTTTCACTGCCAAGGGCGACAACGGAACGACTTACACCGCCGACTCGGTCATTCTGGCGACCGGAGCCCGCGCGAAATGGCTGGGGCTTCCTTCGGAAGACAAGTTCAAGGGATTTGGCGTTTCCGCCTGCGCGACCTGCGATGGTTTTTTCTATCGCGGGCAGGAAATCGTAGTAATCGGCGGCGGCAATACTGCGGTCGAAGAAGCCCTGTTCCTGACCAACTTCGCCAGCAAAGTCACGCTGATCCATCGCCGCGACGAGCTGCGCGCTGAAAAAATCCTGCAGGATCGTCTGTTCAAGAATGAAAAGATCGAACCGCTGTGGTTTCACGAGCTTGACGAAGTGATCGGCACGGATGCCCCGCTTGGCGTTGAAGGCGTTCGCGTAAAGAACGTGAAAACCGGTGAAATCACCGAAATCCCGTGTAAGGGCGTTTTCGTTGCCATTGGTCATGCACCGGCCAACGAACTCGTCAAGGATACGCTGGAAACCCACATGGGTGGCTATGTGGTGACCAAACCGGGCACCACTGAAACTTCGGTCCCGGGCGTCTTTGCTGCTGGTGATCTGACGGATCACGTATATCGTCAGGCCGTGACATCTGCGGGCATGGGATGCATGGCGGCGCTGGATGCCGAACGCTTTCTGGCGGAACACGACGCCTGAGGCATTAATTCCCTATCTCTAAGGAAAGGGCTGGTCCTTACTGCGGATCGGCCCTTTCATTTTGCCTCTCGTAACTGTGCCTTGACCCGGGCTTGCGCGCGGCACAGACTTTGCCTGCCGTTAAAAAGAAACCGGAGAAGATTTTGGCAAGTGCCCTCTGGCGAGGCAGCTGGACCACACGGCTCAGGATCGCGACCGGCCTGATCCTGCTTCTCTATGCGTTTTTTCACTTTATCAATATCGGCCTCGGCCTGATTGACCCCGTCTGGATGAACGCGATGCAGGGCGCCCGCCAGTGGGTGACGCGCAGCGTGCCGGGCACCGTGATCCTGTATGCCTCACTGTTGATCCATGCCGGACTTGCCCTGACCTCGATCGCACAAAGGCGCACCCTGCGTATGCCTTTCAGCGCCGCATTGCAGATGGTTCTGGGCCTGCTGATCCCGCTGCAACTGCTCTCTCATCTTGTTCAGACTCGGTATGCGCACGAGGTTTTCGGTGTAAACGACGCGATGAGCTACATCATGGTTCTGATGTGGCCGAACAACTCGATCTGGTATCAAAGCATCCTGTTGTTGCTGGTCTGGATACATGGCTGTATCGGCCTGCATTTCTGGCTGCGTCTGACGCGATGGTGGCGCACCGCGATCCCCTATCTGATCGGCGTTGCGGTACTGGTCCCCGGATTTGCCTATGTCGGATTGATCACCGAGGGCCGGCGAATGATGGCGGACTTTGCCGACCCGGATCTGCGCGCTCAATATGTCGAGTACTTTAACTGGCCCACCAATCAGGAATTCACAGCACTTTTTGCCGTGAAAGACTGGGGTCACACGGTATTCTGGGCAGCACTTGCCCTGACGGCGGCGGTGTTCCTTGGGCGAAAGATCTGGCGCAAGCGGCATTCAGTCAGGGTGCGGTATGTCGACGGCCCCGAGATCCTGTCGGAACCAGGGATGACCTTGCTTGAGATGTCGCAGGCCAACGGCATCCCCCATACCGCCCTTTGTGGCGGCAAGGGGCGCTGCACAACCTGCCGCGTTGTTGTGGAGCAAGGTGCGGATTTATTGCATCCACCAACCGACATCGAAGCGCGCAGCCTTGCAGCCGTCAATGCACCGCCGGGGACGCGTCTGGCCTGCCAGATCCGGCCGGCGCATCCGTCGACTGTCTTTCGCGTGTTTAAACCCGACGGCGGCCGTACGCGTGCCCATGCCAGTCAGGGGCAGGAACGGATGCTGGCAATTCTGTTTCTGGACATGCGGGGTTTTACGGCGCGAACGGCAGGCCAGTTGCCCTATGATGTCGTGTTTCTTTTGAACCGGTTTTTCGACGCAATCGTACCTGCGATCACAAACGATGGCGGCGTGGTCGACAAATACCTGGGCGACGGGCTGCTTGCCGTCTTCGAAACCCGCGACACCGCCAGTTCGGCGAAAGCCGGGCTAAAAGCGGCTTCGGATGTCAGCCGGGCCTTGGAGAATTTCAACAAGCAGCTTGCCGGTGAAAACAGCCCCGAAATCAAAATCGGCATGGGGCTGCATCTGGGTGATCTGGTACTTGGGGAAATTGGTGCGCAAGGCCACGCCTCGCACACGATCATCGGGGACGCGGTCAATGTCGCAAGCCGACTGGAGGGTGAAACCAAAGGCCTGAGCGTCGAGCTGCTTGTATCCGACGCGGTGCTTGCGGCAGCGGGGATCGATACCACCCGGCTGCCTTTGACAGAGTTCCAGTTACGTGGGGTTGCAGAGCCGATCGCAGCGCTGCCTGTCCAGCGGGCATCTCAGCTCACAGATCAGTTGACAGCATCGGAAAATGTGTCCGAAAACCCTCCCGCAAACTGAATTTTTCGAATTCATTTTCGCGTCAAATGCGCATCCTTGGAACATCCTTCTGTTCTGTGCAAAATCCGCGCATTCCGTTCTTTGTTTTCGCAGCCGTCTGGACTTCTGCTGAATGACAGTGCAAATGGCGCGAAATGCCACTGAAACAGCAGCAATTCAACCGATCTGACAAGAGTATTCCAATGACGATGTTAAGTAATCTGGCCCCGATCCCCGAACTTTATGTGTCCTATGACTCGGCCCAGAAACTGAAAGTCGAAGCCGCAGACCTGACAAGCTGGGACCTGACACCGCGCCAGATCTGTGATCTGGAACTGTTGATGAATGGCGGCTTCAACCCGCTCAAGGGGTTCCTGTCCGAAGAGGACTATAACGGCGTCGTCGAAAACATGCGCCTTGCAGACGGTACCCTCTGGCCCATGCCGATCACGCTGGATGTGGGCGAAGAGTTCGCCGAGAAGATCGAACTGGGGCAGGACATCGCCCTGCGCGATCAGGAAGGCGTGATCCTGGCGACCATGACCGTCACCGACCGCTGGACCCCGAACAAGGCCAACGAGGCGGAAAAGGTTTTTGGTGCTGACGATGACGCGCACCCGGCCGTCAACTATCTGCATAACGAGGCGGGCAAGATCTATCTGGGTGGCCCTGTCACCGGTATCCAGCCGCCGATCCACTATGATTTCAAGGCCCGCCGCGATACGCCGAACGAGTTGCGCGCCTACTTCCGCAAGGTTGGCTGGCGTCGTGTTGTAGCGTTCCAGACCCGCAACCCGCTGCACCGGGCGCATCAGGAACTGACATTCCGTGCCGCCAAGGAAGCACAGGCCAACCTGCTGATCCACCCGGTTGTCGGTCTGACCAAGCCAGGTGATGTGGACCATTTCACCCGCGTGCGCTGCTATGAAGCCGTTCTGGACAAATATCCGGCTTCAACCACCTCGATGTCGCTGCTGAACCTGGCGATGCGTATGGCTGGCCCGCGTGAAGCTGTCTGGCACGGTCTGATCCGCAAAAACCACGGCTGCACCCACTTTATTGTTGGCCGCGACCATGCAGGCCCCGGCAAGAACTCGGCCGGTGAGGATTTTTACGGACCTTACGATGCGCAGGATCTGTTCCGTGAATATCAGGACGAGATCGGCCTTGAGATGGTTGATTTCAAACACATGGTCTATGTGCAGGAACGAGCCCAGTACGAGCCCAATGACGAGATCGCGGACAAGGAAAACGTCACGATCCTGAACATCAGCGGAACCGAACTGCGCCGCCGTCTTCGCGAAGGGCTGGAGATTCCGGAATGGTTCTCGTTCCCCGAGGTTGTTCAGGAGTTGCGCAACCGGTTCCCGCCGCGTTCGCATCAGGGCTTTACGGTGTTCTTCACTGGCTTCTCGGGTTCTGGAAAATCCACTATTGCCAATGCTTTGATGGTCAAACTGATGGAGATGGGCGACCGTCCCGTGACGCTGCTGGACGGCGATATCGTGCGGAAAAACCTGTCGAGCGAACTGGGCTTTTCGAAAGAGCACCGCGACCTGAACATCCGTCGTATCGGCTATGTCGCGTCCGAGATCACCAAGAATGGCGGTATCGCCATCTGTGCCCCCATCGCGCCCTATGCCACAACCCGCCGCGCCGTGCGGGAAGATATCGAAGCCTTTGGTGCCTTCTGCGAGGTGCACGTCTCGACCTCGATCGAGGAATGCGAACGCCGCGATCGCAAGGGTCTTTACAAGCTGGCGCGTGAAGGGAAGATTCAGGAATTCACTGGAATTTCCGACCCTTACGATGTTCCTGAAAACCCGGAATTGCGTGTCGAGACCGAGAATGTCGATGTCGACAACTGCGCCCATCAGGTTCTGCTGAAACTGGAGAGCATGGGTCTGATCGCGGGTTCGTAAAGCAACCCGACCAAATTTTGATAGGCGGCCTCCGATATTTCGGGGGCCGTTTTTTTTGGGCCGTTCCCGGTGGCATTGACAAACCCTCGTGAGATTGCTGCAAATCGGCAACTCTCATCTGATCCGGTCGTTGAATGAATCACGCGTTACCCACGGTTGCCAGCTTTTGGTTTGGGTCTGACCTATCGTGGCTAGAGGCGCTGTGCATTCAGTCGTTTCTGGATCGGGGGCACCGTTTTGTTCTGTTTGTACCAAAAAAAATCGCCAACATTCCGATTTGTACAACTGTCAAACCTGCCTCGGACGTCCTCTGGCCAGCACCGTTTGACATCGAAGACAACGACCGGCTGAAGGTCGCTGTGTTCTCGGACATCTTTCGGCTGCACCTGTTTGAGAAAACCGATTTCATCTGGGTTGATCTGGATGCCTATTGCGTTCGTCCCTTCGATTTTGAAACACCTTATGTCTTCGCCCATTCCGGAGTGGGCGGATTTCCGAATGGCGTGGTGCGGCTGCCAAAGGATTCAGAGACGCTGAAGCTGATGTTGGAGTTCGTCACCGACCCTAACCCAACGCAGCCCTGGCGGGGTGATCGCTTGCGGCGGATCAACCGGCGCCGGGTGTCGAACGGGGAATCCTGGGGGATCGAAACCCTGCCATGGGGATGTTCCGGGCCAAAAGCGTTCGGCCACTTCCTGCGCCAGACCGGCGAAGACAGACACGCGATGCCTGCCGATGCGTTCTATCCGCTGCTGCCGGACCACCTTTGGAAGCTGCACGCCCCCGAGATCGAAACGGCCGATATCGAACGCGAGGGTGTCTATTCGGTTCACATCTACGGGCATCAGAAAAAATATCTGGCCCGCGCCGCGCAGGGTCTTCCGAAACCGGGCAGCTATCTGGCAAGGCTTTGCGATCGGCACGGTATCGATCCGACAGAAAATCCGATACCTCTGCTGGACTGGATGAAGTCGGGGCAACCGACAGGATAGCCAGCCAGCTCGGAAATCGAGCCGGGTTTCAGCCCTTTTGCGGCGCCCCGGTCGTGACCGAATAGTCGCGGGGAATGCCTTTGGTCACCGCGAACCAGCCGGAATTTCTGGTCCGGGTCTGGTGGGCATCGAATGCAGCCTGATTTTCAAAGATTTCGGCCACGATGAAACGCCCGGGATGGTCGTCGGATTCGGTCACATCGAAGGACATGCAGCCCGGTTCCGCCCGCGTCAGATCAATATGTGCGGGCAAGGCGGCCCTGACCGCCTCCAGTCTGTCGGCCGGAACATCCAGATATCCGTTCAGAAAAACCCGGGGCTCGTCATCTGCAGTCATCTGTTTGTCTTTCCCTGAAACTTGGCCGCCATAATCAAAGTTGATCCCTGAGGGCCCGCGCTGCACGGCCTTCGAAATCTCCAAACGTGTCCGCGACGGGTTGAATAGCCTGAAGCGCAGGTAATCGTTGTTCAAAGTCGCTTTCGGAAACGGACGCTATCGCATCCCGGATGTCGGTCTCGGACTCACAGAGGATCATGCCGGACGTGTCCATGAAATCCGCGATGTTCGGGCAACCCCAATAGATCGGCACCGTCGCACACAAAATGGCGTCGACCAGCTTTTCCGAGAAATAGTTCTTTTCGCGCACATTTTCGATCACGGCCGAATAGCGATAGGGGGCCAGACCATCGGATTTCTGGTCGAACGGCATGTAACCGCGCCCCATGATATCAACGTCCTGCTCCGTCTCGCGCACCCAGTCGATCACCGAGTGACGCAGTTGATGCCCGATCAGATCGCGCTTGGCCGAGGCGACCAGCGAACAGGATTTCACCTTGTTCAGCGGCAGGTCCCGCCATTCGGGTACCAGCGTCGCCCCATAAGGCAGGAAAACCGCGTTCGGCAGGCTTTTCAGCAGAACATCGTGAAAGGTGAACACCCGAAAAAACCGTCGCCACGAATAACGCAGCAGACGGTCGTGTTTGGCGTGAATGGCCGAAGGCTCGCCCATCATCAGCGAAATCTGCGCCCGTGTCCCCCTGCGCAGGCGGAAATGCGCCTTGGTGTTGGGATACATGATCAAGTGGTCGGTACGTTCCAGATCGCCTACGGTTTTGCCGGTCAGGCGATCCGGGCAGCCGAGGGGCCAGGAAAGCTCGGACAGTGGCAGTTCGGCCAGTTTCGGGCCAAGTCGGTGACCATAGGGCAGAATCGCAATGGCGGGTTCTGTCATTGCGGCGTTCCATCCGGCAGATCGACCTGCCCGCGCATCAGGACAAAGCCTTTGCCCGCGACCTTGATGCCGGTCATCGCGTCAGGCGTGCCGACACGCGTGACGGTGGCCTGCCCCGGGCGGCCCATGTCATGGCCCTGCTCGGCAATGAAACAGTCCTTACCCATCAGCCCATACTTCCACAGATAGGCAGCCATTGCACCGGTGGCTGAGCCGGTGAAAGGGTCCTCGGGCAGGCTGGGCGGCGCCAAAAGAAGGCGCGAGAACGTGTCACCTGCATCCGTTGCACCCTGAAGCGTCACAAGAAATGGTTCCATCATGTCGGTGCCGGAATATCCCTGACTTTCGGCGAGACGGCGTAGGGCATCCACATTCAGTTTTGCCTGCCTCAGTGTCGCGTGATCACGCAGGATGGTGACGCAGAACGGCAGTCCCGTTGATACAATCTGCGGAGGAGAAATGATTGCGTCGGCATCAAGACCTACGCAATCGGCCACCAGATCGGCGGGGACAACCGCCCTGAATTCAGGGGCTATCTGCGTCATCTCGATCTCTTCGCCATCCAGTCGGATCGAGACAATCCCTGCCCCGGTTTCCAGCGTCAGCGTATCGCCCGTGACCATACCGCGCGACCGCATGGCCGCGACGGTGGCGATAGTGGGGTGACCTGCAAAGGGAATCTCTCGACTGGCAAGGTAGTATCGCACGCGGATATCGGCCACGTCTGATGGTCCGGTGAAGGTGCATTCAGCCAGCGAGGTTTCGCGGACATAGGCGGTGCAGGTCTTTTCGGACAGGCCGGCGCCGTCATAGACAACAGCACACCCGTTGCCACCAAAGGGGCGGTCACTGAAGGCATCCACCCAATCGAATTCGAACCAGCTCATGCGCCCTCTCCCGGTTATGGCGGTCTGTACGGCAGGCATGTTTCGCCGGTCACACGGCAAATGTCACGTATTTTCAGAGAGTGCGTGGCCGTTCAGTGAACAGCCACAGGCGACAGGTCGTGTTCGCGGGCCAGAACAAAGGCCAGCTTGCGGTCGGCGACAAGGGCCAGTTGCTGGCCGTTTGCATCATGGACGGCGTAAAGCTGTTCAAGATCGCCGGCCTGATCGCGCACTTCCTGCGGCAGGTCCGAAACCTCGACCGCCTTTACATAGACGATGCGATCACCTTCGGTATTGATTTCATATGGCGTATTCATGGCTTACCCCTTTCTTATGTTGATCGTCTGCACCACGGTTTCCGGAACGGCCCGAGTCAGATCGACATGCAGCAGACCGTTTTCCATCACGGCCTCGCCCACCTCGACGCCATCGGCCAGCACGAACATGCGCTGGAACTGGCGTGCGGCGATGCCACGGTGCAGGAACACGCGCCCCTCGCTGTCGTCGCGTTGACGGCCCCGGATCACCAACTGGCGATCCTCGATGGTGATTGACAGATCTTCCTCGGCAAATCCGGCCACGGCGAGCGTGATCCGATAGGAAAAATCCGAGGTCTGCTCGATATTATAGGGCGGGTAACCTTCGTTCCCGGCCTTGGCCGAGCGTTCCAGAAGGCGTTCCAGCTGCTCGAACCCCAACAGATGCGGGTAGGAGCCAAGAGTAAGTTTCGACACTTTATCCTCGTCCTTTTTTGTCAAAGCGACGTGTTGGTGCGGCCCCGTAGCGGCAACCGCGCAATGTAGAATATGGGAAGAAAACAGGATGTCCACAAGGTCTAGGCGGATTCACCCGGACACACTATTCTGTGTGTCAATAAACAAGGGAAATACTGAGTCGCCAATGAACGCGCCTACCGATCTTTCAATGAAAACCGATGAAGTTCTGCGGGTTGAACTGGAGGTGTTCCGCCGTCAGCACCGCGATCTTGACGAAGCCATCGAGGCGCTGCAAGCCACCGGTACGGCGGACCAGCTGACAATCAAGCGGTTGAAAAAGCAGAAGCTTCGTCTGAAAGACATCATCCGCATGATCGAGGATCGCCTGACCCCGGACATAATCGCCTGAAACTACCTGTTTTCGGGCGGAATATCCCGGATGCGCGCGACATGCGCGTCGATGTCATCACGCGTGAACTTTGAGTGACGGCGTTTGTCGCTTGCCGGTTGATTGACCAGCCCAAGGTTCAGTTCCGGCCGCCAAGACCGTTTCGGGCGGATCGGACGCGGTGCAAATCCGCCACCGCAGGTGGGGCAGACATTGTGCAACTGATTCTCGACGCAATCAGCGCAATAGGTACATTCGTAGCTGCAAATGCGTGCATCCGGTGCATCGGGTGGCAGGTCACGATCACACAGTTCGCAGTTGGGGCGCAGTTCCAGCATCATCTCATTCCCTGTTTGGGTCAAAGAGTTCCCGAGTTTTCGTCCCGATGCAACATGTTGCCAATTGCGCCAATGTTGCTTTTGGCTATAGTGCGCGCTCTTTCCGCAGGCGGGGACAGCGCGTATGGGCGATATCAGGGTTGGGATCATCATGGGCAGTCAGTCGGACTGGCCGACCATGAAGGAAGCGGCGAACATTCTCGACGAACTGGACGTGGCGTATGAAAAGCGTATCGTTTCGGCGCACAGAACGCCTGACCGGTTGTGGGACTATGGCAAGACAGCCGCCGGGCGCGGTCTGCAGGTGATCATTGCCGGGGCCGGAGGTGCTGCGCATCTGCCGGGCATGATGGCGTCGAAAACCCGCGTGCCGGTGATTGGCGTTCCGATTCAGACGCGGGCGCTGTCGGGTGTCGACTCGCTGTATTCCATCGTGCAGATGCCCAAGGGCTTTCCGGTTGCGACCATGGCCATCGGATCGGCCGGTGGGGCCAATGCGGGCCTGATGGCGGCTGGCATTCTAGCATTGCAGAACGAAGCACTGGCGGAACGTCTGGATGCGTGGCGCGAGGCCTTGTCGGCCTCGATCCCGGAGGAGCCCGAAGGATGAGCCGGATCGGCTTTATCGGGACCGGGCATATCGCGGCCCCGATCGCGCGGTTTCTGGCCGCCAAGGGGCACGTGATTTCAGTCACCGAACGCAATATTCGCGTATCGGCAGAGCTGAAAGAAGAGCTGAACGTCACCATTGCGGCCCCGCAGGCTGTCATCGACGCGTCCGAGATCGTGTTCTTGTGCCTGCGCCCGCATTTGGCAGCCGAGGTTCTGACACCGCTGACCTTTCGTGCGGATCATCGGATCGTTTCCGTCATGGCAGCAGTGTCGGCGGATCAACTGGCCGATTTGTGCGCACCCGCTTCGGATTTCGTTCAGACAATACCGCTGGGGTTCTTACGTGTGGGTGGTTGCCCACTGGCAGCATTCGGCGACGATCGCCTGCTGGCGGAACTGTTCGAGCCGGAAAACCCGGTGGTGAAAGTCGCTGACGAGGCCGCGCTGAACGCGCATTTTGCAATTTGCGCAATGGTTCCGGGCATGCTGGACCTGATGGCAACTGGTGCTGGCTGGCTGGCGGAACAAACCGGCGATACAGACGCGGCAGAGTTCTACACGGCGCAGTTGTTGTCCGGGTTCCTTGCGACAATGGACAAGGGCAAGGCTGGTGCGCTGGCATCGGAACGCGATGCGCTGGCCACGGACGGTACGCTGAGCCTGCAAATGACGGATGCACTGAAAACAGGTCGTGCACATGAAGCGCTGCGTGCGGCGCTGACGGCCATTGGTCAACGGTTGGAGAACGGACGATGACGGACATGCTCGCCCCCGGAGCGGTGATCGGAATTCTTGGTGGCGGCCAGTTGGGCCGGATGCTGTCTGTTGCGGCGTCACGGCTGGGTTTTATCACCCATATCTATGAGCCGGGCGCCAACCCGCCCGCTGGTCAGGTCGCGGATCGCGTGACCACAGCCGCCTATGACGATGCGGCGGCGCTGAAGGCCTTTGCCGACTCGGTCGATGTCATCACCTATGAGTTCGAAAACATCCCGACCGAGGCGCTGGATCTGCTGGAGGCGCACCGCCCGATCCACCCTGGGCGCGAGGCGTTGCGGGTCAGTCAGGACCGGCTGACCGAAAAGACGTTTCTGCAGGGGCTGGGGCTGAACACGGCCCCCTTTGCCGATATCACCGATCTGGACAGCCTGAACGCGGCGATTGCCGATATTGGCACGCCGGCCATTCTGAAAACCCGCCGCTTTGGTTATGACGGCAAGGGGCAGGCACGACTGCACTCTGCCGAAGATGCCGGGGCTGCGCTGGCCGACATGGCCGGGGCGCCTGCCATTCTGGAAGGGTTTGTGAATTTCACCCATGAGGTGTCGATCATTGCCGCGCGCGGACTGGACGGTCAGGTCGCCTGTTTTGATCCCGGTGAGAACGTGCATCGCGATGGTATCCTGCATACAACGACTATACCGGCCCGTTTGTCACAGTCGCAAAAGACGGATGCGGTGCTGCTGGCGGCCAATATCCTAAATGCGCTGGATTATGTCGGTGTCATGGGGGTTGAGCTGTTCGTGACGCCGCAGGGACTGATCGTGAATGAAATTGCGCCACGTGTGCATAATTCGGGCCACTGGACCCAGAACGGATGCGCCGTGGATCAGTTTGAACAGCATATCCGCGCGGTGGCGGGCTGGCCGCTTGGGGATGGTCAGCGTAATGCGGACGTGGTGATGGAAAACCTGATCGGCGATGACGTGGACCGGGTGCCGGAACTGGCGCAGGAGCGCGATGTGGCCATCCATCTTTATGGCAAGGCCGACGTAAAACCGGGCCGCAAGATGGGGCATTTCAACCGCATCATCCGCTGAGGGAGTACGCGCGTATCGCGCGAAGCCTACGCCCGGTGTAATTTTGGCCAGATGAAGACGCGGCGTGCGTCTAACCCAGAAAGCGCGCCGCGATGTCGCCAGACATATGGCTGACCCGGCCACCGGCCAGCGTGGCGGCGACCCGATGCGTTTCCGCGTCGAGAATCACGATGTCGGCGCGTTTACCCAGCGCCAGCGTGCCGCGATCATTCAGCCCCAGAACCCTTGCGGGACCTGAGGATACCAGCGCCCATGCGCCTGCCAGATTCAGCAGGCCGGTTCTGGCGATCATCAGCGCGGCCCGGCGCGGGCTGGGATAGTGATAATCCGAGGCCAGCGCGTCACACAGCCCCATGGTGATCAGGTCCAAGGCGCTGGCGTTACCTTTGTGTGAGCCGCCCCGCACCACATTTGGCGAGCCCAGAATAATCTGATCTCCGGCGGCGCGGGCAGCTTCGGCTGCGTCGAGCGTCTCGGGGAATTCCGCGATGGCCACGCCGCGATCCCGCCATCCAGCGCGAGTCGCCGCCGTCGCATCATCGTGGCTGCCCATGCGCACGCCTTGCCGTGACAGTTCTGCGCAGAGCGCGTCAAGCGCCGCTGGAACCTCGTCCCTGCGGGCGTGCATGGTTTGCAGCATGTCCAGATGCGCCTCGGGGCTGCGCCCGGCCTTGAGCGCCTGCCCGGTCAGGCGCGGAGGCGTCCGGCCCTGTGACAGCCGATCATGCGGCAGGTGATCGTTGAACACGACATATGGCACCTGCCAGTCGGCAATGCGGTCAGGAAGGCTGGTGTAATCCCCGAGCATGTGAGTTTCAAAGCGCAATTGCGGGATCAGGTCCGTCACTACAGTGGCTTTGACCGAAGCGATCGCGGCAAATACCTGCGCAGCAAATTCCGGGCCGCGCACGCCGCCCTCCCAACTGTGAAACTGCGCCATGACGGCGGTGGTGATGCCGTTTGCGGCCAGTTCAGCCTCAGTCGCGATGACGCCTTCGTCCATCTGTTTCATCGCACCGCGACGTGGGGCGAGGTGGCGTTCGAACCCGTCGCCATGCAGGTCGATAATACCGGGGAGGATGAGGTACCCGGACAGATCGATCTGGCGCCCTGCCCGGTCTTGCTGAACCATGCCTTCCGCCAGGCTCAGCTCGCCGCGTGTTATCGTGTTATCCGGCAGCAGGATGTCCGCGCCGGTCAGGGTCAGTTCCAGTGCGCTCATCTTGTGGGCTCCGACTCTGGCTCGGTGCAGTCCCGCCCGATGCAGATCTCGTCGATGACGTCCATTACGCCGTCAAGCCAGGTGATCTCGGGGTCGAAACGGCCGAATTCGATGAAATGCAATGCCTGCGCCATAACCCGGGGGTTGTTCATCATGAAGGTATGCGTCACCGGCAGGACGATGTGGTCGGACATACCGTCAACCTTGGTTGTTTCCACCGAAACCTTGCCGTCATCTGGTCCGTCAATCATCGAAGAAAACACTGGATTTAATGAATTTTCACCCGCGATCACGCCCAGTTCGAAATTGACCGGAGGCAGTTGACCTGGAAACCCATCGGGGCCAGTCGCAAGCGAGAGGCCCGCTGGTCCGTGCAACAGGCCGAACACTTCCCAATCGCCCAGTTCATCCACCAACTGACTGCCCTGATTGGGCGGGCCAAGCATGACGACACGGCCCAGATTGTCCGGCTGGTGATCCTGCAGCCAATAGCGGACCAGAATGCCGCCCATCGAATGCGACACGATGTGCGTTGGCTGATCGCCGCATTCGGCAAAAGCAGCGGGCAGGGTTTGCCGCGCAAGGTCAGGTATCGGCAGGTCGGTCGAGGCATAGCCGGGCCGCACCACCTTGTAATCATGTGCAAGGAACAGCTGCTCCATGATCGAAAACGAGGCTTCGGTACGTGCAAGACCGTGCAACAGCACAACGCAATCGGCGCGCGCCAGCCCCGGGAGCAGGCATAATATGAAGACAAGAAACCTCATATAGGCCAGATAAGGCCAAACGGGATCGGGTGAAACCCCTAAGCCCGCTTCACTTTCAGTACCGCCAGGGCAATTCCCCCAAGCACCAGAAGCGTGCCGACGGCCAGACGCAGGCTGGCAGCTTCGCCCAGCAAGACGATGCCTGCCGCAATGGCGATGACCGGAACACTCAGCTGAACGGTGGCTGCCACCGCTGGCGCCAGTTGCGGCAGAACGCGATACCACAGCGCATATCCAAGCCCCGAGGTCACGCCACCGGACAAAGCGGCCAGAACGATACCCGCAGGCGTCATGGCCCATTCAGTGCCGACCAGCGCAAAGACCAGCGCAGTCACCGGCAGGGCGACCACAAAATTCGCGCCGGTTCCGGATAGCGCGTCCGGCTCGCTCCGTCCCGTCAGCGTATAGGCGCCCCAGCCGATGCCCGCCGCCACCATTAGCGCAGCCCCAGCGGGGTCTACCTGAACCTGTCCCGCAGGCCAGAGGATATAGGCCAGCCCGGCGAACGCTGTCGATGCGCCGATCACCTGCCGCATCTGTGGCGGTGCGCCGGTCACCGACGTGGCGGCAAACATGGTGATCTGCACGACGCCGAACAGGATCAGCGCACCCAGCCCCGCATCCAGTGTCAGATAGGCCATCGAAAACCCGACCATATAGAGCGACAGCGCCCCCGCGCCGACCAATCGCCTCGGGTTCAGCAAGGGCAGCCGCCTGCCCCGCAGCGTAACCAGCACCGCCAGCGTCAGCGCCCCCGCCAGAACGCGCACAACGGCGAACGTACCCGGGTCGCTGGCGCCGCTGTCAATGGCCAGCCGGTTCAGGATCGAGTTTGCCGCAAAGGCGATCATGGTCAGGGATGTCAGCAGAAACAGTTTCATACCAGACGCATAGCGGTTTCGCCGCGTCTTGGACACTCACATTCCCGCTTACTCGCCCTCAAAGGCCGCGGGATAGATCAGCGTTTCTTGCGGAATGTCGTCCCCCGGCGCGGCAAGCATGGTGTATTCCACCGGGTAAGGCGTCGTCAGTTGCGCTGCACGCGCACGGGAAAAGCCGCATTTTTCGTAAAACTCCGGCTGCCCCAGCACAACTATCACTGGAACCTCCGACAACTCCGGTATTTGCGCCGCACCGACAAGCTCACTCACCAATCGCCGTCCGACCTGCCAATGCGTTTTTGATTGCCCTGATGGTGCTAAAGCCCCCCGCTGAAACTCGGGCAACACTGCCACTGGCGCAAGGCATAGCCACCCTGCGGGTGCAAGCATCCGTGACAACGCGGCGTAACCCGCTATCCGCCCCTGCCAAGGCTTTACGATCTCAGACACCATGTCTCCATCTCGGCGTAGCCGGTGAACAAGCTCTACTTCACCCTCACCTTCAAAGGCCGCCCGCAGCAGCGCATCCACTTCGGCTTCTTCGCCGGGGCGCATATCCCGGCTGACATCAGGTCCGATTGCCATTCTTCCTCTTGCTCCCATTATCCCCGCCTGAGGCCTGCCCGTATCACGAGCCTATCAAATGAAAAGGGGCCGCCCGAAGGCGACCCCGATCCATTAGCACAAAGCTCCCCCTTTTGGCAGCTTGGCCTTGCAGCCAAGCGCCTGTTGGGGTCGGCAGAATTTCCTGACGGAAATTCGCCGTTCTTACATCATGCCGCCCATGCCGCCCATGTCGGGCATGCCGCCTGCGGCAGGTGCGTCTTTCTGCGGCTTGTCTGCAACCATCGCTTCGGTGGTGATCAGCAGACCAGCGACCGACGATGCGTCTTCCAGAGCGGTACGCACAACCTTGGCAGGGTCGATCACACCGAATGCGAACATGTCGCCATATTCTTCGGTCTGAGCGTTGAAGCCGAACGCTGCGTCCGAGGATTCGCGAACCTTGCCGGCAACAACCGCACCGTCAACGCCTGCGTTTTCGGCGATCTGGCGCAGCGGCGCTTCGATGGCCTTGCGAACGATGTTGATACCTGCGTCCTGATCGGCGTTCTCGCCTTTCAGTTCGTTCAGAGCTTTGCCGGACTGAACCAGTGCGACACCGCCACCAACGACAACGCCTTCCTGAACAGCAGCGCGGGTTGCGTTCAGAGCATCGTCCACACGGTCCTTACGCTCTTTCACTTCCACTTCGGTCATGCCGCCAACGCGGATCACGGCAACACCGCCTGCCAGTTTGGCAACGCGTTCCTGCAGCTTTTCACGGTCGTAGTCGCTCGAGGTTTCTTCGATCTGGGTACGGATCTGAGCAACGCGTGCTTCGATCTCGGCCTTCTCGCCTGCGCCGTCAACAACGGTGGTCTCGTCTTTGGTGATCGAGACTTTCTTGGCGGTGCCCAGCATGTCCATGGTGACATTCTCAAGCTTCATGCCCAGATCTTCGCTGATGACCTGACCACCGGTCAGGATTGCGATGTCCTGCAGCATGGCCTTGCGGCGGTCGCCGAAGCCCGGTGCTTTGACAGCAGCAATTTTCAGGCCGCCGCGCAGTTTGTTGACAACCAGGGTTGCCAGCGCTTCGCCTTCGACATCCTCGGCGATGATCAGCAGCGGCTTCTGCGACTGGATCACCGACTCGAGCAGCGGAACCATCGGCTGCAGCGAGGACAGTTTCTTTTCGTGCAGCAGGATCATCACGTCGTCGAGCTCGGTGATCATCTTGTCTGCGTTGGTGACGAAGTAGGGCGACAGGTAGCCACGGTCGAACTGCATACCTTCGACAACATCGGTCTCGGTTTCCAGACCTTTGTTTTCTTCGACGGTGATGACGCCTTCGTTGCCAACCTTCTGCATCGCGTCTGCGATCTGCTGGCCGATTTCGGCTTCGCCGTTGGCAGAGATGGTGCCGACCTGAGCAACTTCTGCCGAGTCTTTCACTTCACGCGAAGCATTCTTGATGCCTTCGACAACCTTGGCGGTCGCCAGATCGATGCCGCGCTTCAGGTCCATCGGGTTCAGGCCCGCTGCAACCTGCTTGAGACCTTCGCGAACGATGGCCTGTGCCAGAACGGTTGCGGTGGTGGTGCCGTCGCCTGCTTCGTCATTGGTGCGGCTGGCGACTTCTTTCACCATCTGCGCGCCCATGTTTTCGAACTTGTCTTCCAGTTCGATTTCCTTGGCAACCGAAACACCGTCTTTGGTGATGCGCGGTGCGCCGAAGGATTTGTCCAGAACCACGTTGCGGCCTTTGGGGCCCAGGGTCACTTTCACGGCGTCTGCCAGAGTGTTTACACCGGCCAGCATACGGTTGCGGGCATCGGTTTCGAACTTGACGTCCTTAGCAGCCATGTTCTTTCTCCTTGAGAAAAATGTTTGTAATTAAAGCGGTATGAGATCAGCGGCAGCGCGTGGCTTACGCGATGATCCCCATGATGTCGCTTTCTTTCATCATCAGCAGCTCTTCGCCGTCGACCTGGACCTCGGTGCCGGACCATTTGCCGAACAGGATCTTGTCGCCAGCTTTTACAGCCATCGCGATCAGCTCGCCGCTGTCCTTGCGTGCGCCTTCGCCGGTTGCGACGACTTCACCTTCGCTGGGCTTTTCTTTTGCACTGTCGGGGATGATCAGTCCGCCTGCGGTTTTCTCGTCGCTTTCGGTACGGCGAACCAGCACGCGGTCATGAAGCGGTTTCAATGCCATCTTTGCAGCTCCTTGGGCTCAAAGTTTGTTTATCCTCCCCCCGCTGGTCAGCGGGGCGTTAGCACTCATAGACGGAGAGTGATAACGACGCATAGCTAGGCAGTTGGAAACAGCGAGTCAACAAGGCGTGATGAAATTTTTTGCAGATCGAATTGCGCCGCAGCGGAACTGTTTACTCGCCCCAATGAAGGAATAGGATGCCGTGAGTTCAAGCCCCGTTCGCGGGATTTCGAAGAGGAGGCGCAGATGCAGATAAAAGCCAACGGGATTTCTATGGAAGTAGAAGACCACGGACCATCGAACGGGACGCCTCTGATCCTGATCCGGGGACAGGGCAGTCAGTTGGTGCACTGGCCCGATGAACTGGTTCAGGGCTTTGTGGATGAAGGTTACCGAACAATCGTTTTCGACAACCGTGACGTAGGGCTGTCGCAGCGCTGTCCAGCCCGGGAGGCACCGGGCAACGCCGATGCTGTGCTGAAGATGATTGGTTCAGGCGGCGACCTGCCGCGCCCCTATGGCATCGAGGATATGGAAGCCGATGTAATCGGTCTGATGGACGCGATGGGCCTTGAGGCCGCGCATTTCTTTGGGATTTCCATGGGCGGCGCAATTCTGCAGCAGCTGTGCATCGACCACCCGGGTCGCATTTTGTCCGCCACCATCGTCATGACCGCGTGCCGCCCGTTCGTTGACCGCACCTCGGGCGACCGCGCGGCAATGCTGGCGCTGGCCGAGAGCCTGCTGGTACGGCCCCGCAGTCTGGAAGAATATCAGGATGCGCAGGTTGAGGAACATGCGAACTGGGGAAGTCCCGGTTACCCGATGCCAGAGGTAGATATTCGGGCGATGGCCGCCAAGGCCTATGCGCGCGGTGTGGATGACGAAGGCATGAACCGGCAGGTACTGGCCATAGCAGGCGCCCCCGACCGGCGCCCTGCCCTGCGTCAGGTTTCACTGCCCTGTCTGGTTGTGCACGGAACGGACGACACGCTGATCCCGCTGGAACTGGGACAAGAGATCGCCGCACATATTCCCGAAAGCGAGTTTCAGGCTATCAAGGGGATGGGGCACATCATCACGCCCGACCTGTCGCCCGTCATCGTCGGGATGGTGCAGGAGTTCATTCAGCGGCGCGCCTGAAACGAGAGGTCAGCCAGCCTCTTCCCAGCTGTAGGCCCAATGCTTCAACCCGTCGCTGCCTGTCGGGGACAAGGCATAGACGCCCTTTTCGACCTTGTCGAACCAGCCGTAATGATTGTCCCGCATCATTCGTGTGGCCCCTGCAACCCCGGTTGCCTTGGCCACGACGGCCCCTTTGGCCGATCCATTCTCGGCCAGATAGGCCGCGCATTTCAATACGTCCTGACGGTAGGCCGTGACGATGCCATGCCGTGTCGCCCCGCCTGAATTCGGATCGCCCTGCAGGCGGTCGAACTCACGCAACAGCTTGGCCGTTCGCACCGCAGATTTACGCGGAGCATAGGGGCCGGGGTCACAATGAACCTCGGCCCTTCCATCAGGGCGGACCGTAATCAGGCCCAGCCCCAGACGGCGACAAAGACCCAGGTTATCACGCAGCGCCCGCCGCGCTGATTTCCCACGGGGTTTACACACACCGATATAGACCTGATCGGTCATCCTGAGGCGGGCGATGGCCTGATGAAACAGGGCCAGCGAAAACCTGAGCTTCAGCTCGACAATAACCGGCGGTTCGTCGCCCCGAACGGCCACGACATCCGCCGCGCCGACCTCTCCCTTGACGTCATAGCCCTGTCTTTCCAGCAATTGCTTGACGGGGGCGTAAAGATCCTGCTCGCGTTCCATGGTCACATGCTAGGCGCAATCCTGCGAAATGCAAAAATAACGTTTGCGATCCGGTGCGCGCTCGCGCGACGATAGGGATGAGGCTTGGCATCAGGAGGATTCTCATGTTTCGCGCTACGCTTGCCCTGGTGCTTTGTTTCTGCACGGCAACAGCGGCCTATGCGCGATGTTCGGGAAGCGACCTGCGCGACAGGTTGACGCCTGAGGCAGCGGCACGGCTGGAGCAGGAAATCTCGCGGGTGCCCTTTGCCTATGGCAACCACTGGATTGCCACCGGAAATGGCCAGCGCATTCATGTCATCGGCACACAGCACAGCGGCGATAAACGGATGCGCCGGGTCATGCGAACGCTGCGGCCCGTCATCCGGCAGGCCGACGCGGTTCTGCTTGAGGTCACGAATGCGGAACTGGACCGGCTGGATGATGTGATCCGGCAAAATCCGGCGATCCTGATGATGCCCCGGGGCAGTACCCTGCCGGAACTCATGTCCGCCGAGGACTGGAGCATGCTGCAATTGCGGATGCGCCCGGAGGGTGTGAACAAGGAGGTTCTTGCGCGTCTGCAGCCCTGGTACATCTCGATGGCACTAACGCGCACGGGATGCGGCGGACGCGGTATTGCCTCATATGCCGGTCTTGACGAACGCATCGAGCGGTTGGCGATCCGCAACGGCGTGGCCGTGGGATCGCTTGAGCGTGTGGGGGACGGGATGCGCGCGCTGTCCGACCAGCCGGTGAAGGACCAGTTGCGCCTGCTGGAACTGGATATGAAAAGCGGCCTGAACTATGACGATCAGGTCGTAACGCTGGAAAACGCCTATTTCGAAGAGAGGTTGGCCGAGGCGATGCTGATCCAGAAATGGACGCTGTACCGCGATATCAAGATCGCCCGCCCCGAGGTCAGCCGCCTGCTGCGTCAGTATGACCGGCAGATACTGGATCAGAGAAATCGGGCCTGGGTTCCGGTTATTCTGCGGACCAAGGGACAAGTGCTTGTGGTTGCGGTGGGTGCAGGGCATCTTGCGGGTGAATCGGGCATTCTGAACCTGTTGAAACAACAGGGATATGAGCTGACCCGCGCTGAATTCTGATTTGCCGGGATCGACCTTATGCGACTTTTGATCTGCCTGTTTTTCTGTCTGTTTCCGCTTGGCGCCTTTGCCGCCTGCGAAGGCCGGGATCTGCGCCACGACCTGTCGCCGGATATGCGCAGCGACCTTGATGCCGCACTGAGTGACATTCTGTTTCCTGAGGGCAATCATTGGATCGCCACCAAGGACAACACCACCCTGCACCTGATCGGCACGCTGCACACCAATGACGAGCGCATGGGCGCAGCGGTCGAGCGTCTGGCTCCTGCCCTGACGCAGGCCGATGCGTTTTTCTTTGAGATCACCCAAAAGGATATGAAAGAATTCGAGCGCGATCTGGCAAATGATTTCAGCCCGGTTCTGATTACGTCTGGCCCGACACTGGTCGACCTGATCGACGAGGAAGACTGGACTGAGTTGTCCAAGATACTGGCCGAGCGCGGTTTTCCAAGCTGGATGGCCGCCAAGATGCGACCCTGGTTCCTAAGCATGATGCTGGGCATCCCGCCCTGCCTGATGCAAAGCCCCGAAGCGGATCGCGGCATGGACAAGCGCTTGTCGGAACTTGCCGATGCGCACAACATCCCCCAACACTCGCTGGAGCGGGTCGAGGATCTGATCGCCATGTTCGACAGCCACCCGATCGAGGAACAGGCCCAGTCCATCGTGCGGCTGGCCGGTGCGTTGCAGGCCGGTGACGATCAGATGGTGACCATGGCCAATGCGTATATGGAGGAAAAGCACGCCGAGATCATAGAACTGGCACGCCTTCAGGGGCTTGAAGCCTCTGGACTGTCGCACGAGGAATTCGATGCCGAGTGGCGCAGTTTTGAGGAACAGATGCTGGTCGTGCGCAACGCCAACTGGATGCGCCAGATTCTGGAACTTGAGGATCAGACCGCAGTTATTGCCGTGGGCGCAGGCCACCTGAGTGCAGATCACGGATTGCTCAATCAATTGCAGCAGGCCGGGTACACATTGAGCCGCGCGGATTTCTGATCAGGGGGAAAATCAGACCTTCCGTCGCATCCGGGTTGCCGCTGGGTGACATCCGGTTTCGACCACCCTATAAGGCGCGCAAATTTCCAATCTGCAGGACGCTGACATGACAACCCAAGTATTTGGACACAAATCCCCCGACACCGACTCGACCGGCTCACCTATCGTCTGGGCCTGGTACCTGAACGAGATCAAGGGTGTCGACGCCACCCCCGTCCTGCTGGGCGAGCCCAACACCGAAGCGGCCTTCATGCTGCAGCGCTGGGGTCTGGACAAACCTGCGATCATCGAAGACGTGACCGAAGGCGCGCCGGTTGTCATCGTTGACACCAACAACCCGGCAGAACTTCCGGCCAGCATCAACAGCGCCGACATTCGCGCCATCATCGACCACCACAAACTGGTGGGAGGTCTGGAAACCAAAGGCCCCATCGACATCACCGTGCGCCCGCTGGCCTGCACCGCCACCATCATGCACGACCTGATGGGCGACGATGCCGCCAAGATGCCCGAGGCCATCAAGGGTGCGGCGCTGACCTGCATCCTGTCCGACACGTTGGAATTCCGCTCGCCCACCACCACCGACCATGACCGCGCCGTTGCCGAGAAACTGGCAGCCGATCTGGGTCTGGATATCGCAGCTTACGCCGCCGACATGTTTGCGGCGAAATCGGATGTGTCCTCGTTCTCGGACGCTGAGCTGATCCGCATGGACAGCAAGGAATACGAAGTCGACGGCACCAAGTTCCGTGTATCGGTTCTGGAAACCACCGCACCGGGCATCGTTCTGGACCGCAAGGCCAGCCTGACCAACTCGATGGTGGATGTTGCCAAAGAAGACGGCGTCGATCAGGTCCTGCTGTTTGTGGTCGACATCCTGAACGAAGAAGCCACCCTGCTGGTGCCAAACGATCTGGTCAAAGGCGTTGCCGAAAAGAGCTTTGGCGCGTCAGTAAACGGCGACGCCGTAGTCCTGCCGGGCATCATGAGCCGGAAAAAACAGATCATCCCCAACCTCAAGGTCTGATTGGCCCTGAAGAACAGGAAAGGCGCCCGGAAAGGGCGCCTTTTTTCATGACATCGGCGGCATGCCCTCAAAGCATGGCATCCCGTTGGGGATCAGGTGAAAATCCTGCTTTTCCGCAACAAACAACGCGGCTTTTGCCCCGCGGAATACTGCGGGATCGTCCAGCGTCCCGATTTTGACGATGACGGGATCAAGCCCCGGTCTGTGTGTTGCCACATGCGTCCCGCAGTCCGCACAAAACTCGCGCGTGACAGGATTGTCGCGATCCGTTCGCCGATATTGTTTCGGTTTACCCGCTGTATACTGAAACCCCTCGCGCGGCATCAGCATGAACAGGTTCGGCGCCCCGCCCGATAAGTGCTGGCACGCCCGGCAATGACATTGCCCCTTGAATATCGGCTTGCCCTCGGCCTCGTATCGAAGTGCGCCGCAGAAACATCCACCTTCCAGTTTCATCCATCTTTCTCCTGCTGTTTGGAAAACAATGGACAGGAATTGTGTATTCCGTCAGTGTCCATATTGACACTAAACAAACCAATTTTGACAAATGCACCCGATAAAAACCGTCATTCTGCAACCCGACCCCTGCCAGAAATCAAGCCTGTTCATAGCGAACGAGATGCTGGAAACAGCCAACAGGGTGTCCCGCAGACACAACAGGGACGATGTTTTTGACTTCTGCACGCTGTCACCGGCCAAATACCGGGCTGTTGGCGCAAAACCCGACCTGTTGATCCTTCCGGGGCTTGGCCTGTCAACCGAGCGGGAGTTGCGCAGGGCCATGACCTCGGCCGCCTTTGAAGAGCTGGTCGCCGTTTTGCGCGAGTTGTCCGAAACGCCGACCATCATCTCAGGGGCCTGTTCCGGCTGCTTTGCATTGGGCGCTGCCGGATTGCTGGACAAACGCGAAGTGACCACATCATGGTGGCTTGTCCCGCTGCTTCAGACCATGTTTCCGCGGGCCAAAACCAAATCAAGTCAGATCGTTCTGCGCGACGGCAATCTATTTACCGCAGGGGCCGCCTTTTCCCAGATCGATCTGATGGTGTTTCTGATCGAACATTTCGCAGGATTTGCAGTCGCTGAAGACTGCCGTCGTTTTCTTATGGCGGACAGCCGTCCAAGCCAATTGCCATACATGTCCGTGGCCACGATGATTGCTGGTGATCCGACATTACAAAAGGCGGAATTGCACCTGCGCCGCAATATCACTAGGCAAGTCAGCCTGGACGAACTGGCCGGGGCTGCGGGATTGGGAAGCAGAACATTCGCGCGCCGAATTTCGCGGGCGACCACGATGACGCCCTCAGCCTTCATTCAGACCATTCGCGTAACAGAAGCGATCCGGTTGGCACGTACCAGCGATCTGAACCAAGACGAAATTGCATGTCGCGTCGGATACTCAGACGCAACAGCGTTGCGGCGGGCAATGCGAAAACGGACGGGTCAGACATTGGAGAGTTTTCGGGAATGACGCGACCTGCATTCAGCGGTGTTCGATCAGTCTCCGCTATTTGTACTGAATATCCTCGCCGGAACGGTATCTGCGCAGACTTTTTGCGAGGCTCTGTCTCGCGCTCCGGAGTATTTTCAGCCAGATGAAGGATCCGCCTCTTCATCTGGCCTCAAATACTCCGAGGGACACGCCCGACGGGCGGAGGCAGCGCCCCTCTGGTAAAACGCTGTCACCTCTGCCATAGGCTTGGGCATCCCACCCTTTTGCCTGAAAGAGAACATTGTGACCCAGATCATCACCTCTCTGACCGAGATTTCCGACCGTTACAAAGCGCTGTTCGTCGATCTTTGGGGTTGCGTACACAATGGCGTCACCGCATTCCCCGAGGCTGTTGCAGCATTGAAGGAATACCGGGCGAAGGGTGGATTGGTCGTACTTGTCACCAACTCGCCCAAACCACGCGCCGGAGTTGCCACGCAACTGGCGCAGTTCAATGTTCCGGACGACGCCTATGACACGATTGCGACCAGTGGCGACTCGGCTCGGTCGGCGATGTTTCAAGGCGCAGTTGGTCACAAAGTATACTTCATGGGCGAATGGGAACGGGACGAAGGCTTTTTCGAACCCCTGAAACTTCTGCACCATCCCATTCACATCGAACGTGTTCCGCTGGATCAGGCCGAAGGCATCGTGTGCTGTGGCCCGTTTGATCCCATGGCGGACCCGGATGTGAACCGGCCCGATTTTCTGTATGCCAAGCAGATGGGCCTGAAACTGCTTTGCGCCAACCCGGATATCGTGGTGGATCGCGGCGAAGTGCGCGAATGGTGCGCTGGCGCTCTGGCCCGGCTTTACACCGAGATGGGCGGCGAGAGCCTGTATTTCGGGAAACCGCACCCGCCGATTTACGATCTGGCACGCCGTAGACTGACGGCTTTGGGCGTTGATATTCCGGATTCTGAAATTCTAGTCATCGGCGACGGCCCGCATACCGACATCGCGGGCGGGATGGGCGAAGGGCTTGATTCCCTGTTCATCACCGGTGGTCTGGCTGCATCCGAGACAAAAACATCATACCAGCCGGACCCGGACGCGCTAAGCTTTTATATTGAAAAGGAAAAGGTCAATCCGACCTACTCGATCGGAAGATTACGATAACAATTTTGGGGCTTGATTTTCTGCGCGTGCAAAGTAATAAAGTTGCCAACCTGTGACCGGAAATAATCTATTGTTACTCGGTCGACATCAAGTGAGGGCAACATGTTGGACAATCTGCCGCGCGGAACGATCTGTATCGAAGACATCGAAATGGGCATGTCCCGTTACCTGCGCAAAGTGGTGACGGACGAAGACATCGAAATGTTTGCCCAAGTGTCGACTGACCGGAATCCGGTGCATCTGGATGATGACTATGCCCGTGATACCATCTTCGAGGGCCGCATCGCCCATGGCATGCTGACCGCCGGCCTGATTTCGGCGGTGATCGGAGAGCAGTTGCCGGGTCACGGCACGGTCTATATGGGGCAGTCGCTGAAGTTTCTGGCGCCTGTGCGTCCCGGTGACATGGTGTATGCCGAGGTCAAGGTGATCGACATCGATTTCGCCAAGCGCCGGGTCAAGCTGGATTGTCATTGTTCGGTTGATGGCAAGAAGGTTCTGGTCGGCGAAGCGATGGTTCTGGCACCGTCGCGCAAGTTCGACTGATCCCTGCCTGATCACACCCTGCAAGGCGCCCTTTGGGCGCCTTTTTTTTGTCAGCACCGTCATGCCCTGCGCGTCGGACCGCGCCCTTTGAGAACGCCGGATTCGAGTATGATCTCGGACACCAGGTGCTCGCGCCGGTAGGCCATGACGTGCACACCTGACACGCCTGCGATTTCCCTGATCTGCTGGATCAGTTCAATGCAGATCTTCTTACCTTCGTCAGATGGTTTTTCGGCCTTTTCCATCCGCTCGATGATCTGGTCCGGGATATGGATGCCGGGAACGTTGCTGCGCATCCACCGGGCCGCGCGGGCCGAGGCGACAGGGCCGACACCGGCGATGATGTAGACCTGTTTGTCGAGGCCTTCATCCCGCACCCGCGTCATGAATTTCTCGAACAACGGAATGTCGTAGATGTAATTGGTCTGGATGTATTCAGCACCGGCCTCGACCTTCTTGGCCAGACGGTTTGGGCGCCAGTCATATGGGGGGATGCAGGGGTTTTCCGCCGCACCCAGAAACAGTTGCGGGGGGCGCGTGATTTTACGACCCGACAGGAAAGTTCCCTGATCCCGCATGGTTCGGATGGTGCGCAGCAGGGTCAGCGAATCGAAATCGAATACAGGTTTTGCGCCCGGCTGATCCCCGACCCCGACGCCGTCACCGGTCAGGCACAATACGTTGCTGACCCCCAATGCGGCGGCCCCTAGCACATCGCCCTGAATGGCAATCCGGTTCCGGTCGCGGCAGGAGATCTGGTATACCGGCGAATAGCCCGCGCGCGTCAGCAAGGCGCAGATCCCGATTGAGGACATATGGCAATTCGCGCCGGACGCATCAGTGGCGTTGATTGCATCTGCAACCTCGCCGAGCGGTTGCGCGGCCTGAAACACGTCCTCGGGGTCGGCGCTGTCGGGGGGATTGAGTTCCGCTGTCACCGCAAACCGGCCCGAGCGCAGCACGCGTTCAAGACGACTGTGGGACACGAAACCATCCGGTACGGGGACATAGCCGGTCGGTTCGATTTCACTGTGGTGCGAGCTGTTCATTTCCGAAGCTCCCGGTTGACCGCGTTGGGTGGTTCTGCGGCCAGTGGGGCAGCGGATGGTTCGTTCTTGCGGGCCTCGGGGAATGCCTGCGCCAATGTCTGTCGGGCCGCATTTCGCGCTTCGCGGTTTCGGGCGGCAATCTCGCGGCTGACGCGAAGCCACGAGGATGAGCCCTTTAGTGTATGTTCGACCGGTGGCAGGACCTCTTTGATTTTCGCGCCACCTTCGCGCATTCGGCTGGCCCCGTCCCAGGCCAGGGACCAGACGCATTTCATCTCAGGCTTTACTTCACAGAACCCGCCGGGGCGCACGCCGCCGCAGGGTCCGTTGCGCAATTGTTTGGGGCAGTTCATCGGGCAGGACATGCCGGTCGAGCTGAGCACACATTGACCGCACATCTTGCAGTCGAACAGCAGTGTTTTGACGCCTTTCTCGACCAGTGCAATCGGGCGTTCGACGCGGTTGTAACCAATTTTCGCAAACAGAGGGTCCAGCGCCACCATGCCACCTTCGACACGCTTGTAAATCCACTCGAATGCACGGGCATGGCGGATCGCGAACAGTCGCAGTCGATACATGGCACTGACCCTTCTGGCTTTTTCGCCGATGGCCGGCCCGAAGCTTGACCAGGGTAATCATGGCCTGATCTGGCCGGGCTACCAGTCTACACCCCCGATTATTTGGATCAAGCGATGGTTGGTCCGGAAACAACACCTGCAATTGGTCCGATATTCCGAAGGTGTTGGGGTACAAAATTCGATCTGCGCTTGAACATATGCCGCTGTCCCGCTACGCAAACGCTCATGCGCATCATCCGTGATTTCAAGTATGTCGAGCCAGAAGATCGCGGCGCCAGCGTTGCGATCGGCAATTTTGACGGTGTTCATATCGGGCACCAGTCGGTCATCGAACTGGCGCGAAACGCGGCACCAATGGCGCCGCTGGGCGTCATGACGTTCGAGCCGCATCCGCGCGAGTTTTTTTCGCCCGACACACCGTCGTTCCGCCTTATGCGTGGCAACGCGCGCGCGCACCGGCTGGAAAAGCTGGGCGTCGAAAAGTTGTATGAGCTGCAGTTCAATGCGGCACTGGCCGGGCTGATGCCCGAGGAGTTTGCCCGCAATGTCATCTGTGACGGCCTGGGACTGTCCCATGTCGTCGTCGGGGCCGATTTCTGTTTTGGTAAAGGTCGCAGCGGCAATGCAGATGACATGGTGCGTTTCGGACAGGAGATGGGGTTTGGTGTGACCGTTGCACCGCTGATGGAGCGATCGGAAAACGTTGTATCCTCGACCGCGATCCGTACCGCGCTGAGCGATGGCCGCCCGCGTGATGCGGCCGCGATGCTGGGGCACTGGCACCGCATTGAAGGTGAGGTGATCGGCGGCGAGCAGCGAGGGCGCGAGTTGGGCTTTCCCACGGCGAACATGTCCATCGAGGGGCTGCACCAGCCGAAATTCGGGGTTTACGCGGTTCTGGTCGATGTGCTGGATGGCCCGAACCAGGGCAGCTATCGCGGGGCCGCGTCGGTCGGTACGCGACCCATGTTCAAGGGCGAACAACCCAATATCGAAACTTTCCTGTTCGATTTCTCAGGCGATCTGTACGGGGCCACCTTATCGGTAGGACTGGTCGAGTATCTGCGACCTGAGATGACCTTTGACGGTCTGGATGCCCTCATTGCGCAGATGGATGACGATTGCGCCAAAGCCCGCGAAATTCTGGCAGCAGAATGACCAAGGATCCGATCGACCGCGCGGGGTTGCCCTCGCGTTTCTGGGAGCGCAAACCATTGCGCAAGCTGAACGACCGTGAATGGGAAGCGTTGTGCGACGGTTGCGGCAAATGCTGCCTGAACAAGCTGGAAGACGAGGATACCGGGCGGGTTGAGCTGACCTGTGTCGCCTGCCGTTTGCTGGACGATGAAAGCTGCCGCTGCACGCAGTATGACATCCGCCATCAATTTGTGCCCGAGTGCATCGTACTGAAACCCGACAATATCGACAGCCACGCCTATTGGATGCCCAAAACCTGCGCCTACAGGCTGCTTTGTGAGGGCAAGCCCCTTTACGACTGGCATCCGTTGATATCAGGTACGCCGGACAGCGTTCACAAGGCCGGCGTTTCGGTACAGGGGCGCACCGTGTCTGAGTTTGAGACACCCGAAGAAGACTGGGAAGACTATATAATCGAGGAGCCTATCTGATGTATTTCGCCTCTGACAATTCCGGGCCTGTTCATCCAGAAGTTCTGGCCGCGCTGACCGAGGCCAATCAGGGCTATCAGATGGCCTATGGCGCGGACACGCTGATGAACGAAGTGCGCGATCAGATTCGCGGTATCTTCGAGGCCCCCGGTGCTGCGGTCTATTTGGTGGCGACCGGAACGGCGGCGAATTCGCTGGCGCTGGCAACGCTGACAAAGCCGTGGGAAACCGTGTTCTGCTCGCCCGTGTCCCATATTCACGAGGATGAATGCAACGCGCCTGAATTCTATAGCGGAGCAAAGCTGACGCTGGTGCCGGGTGATGACAAGATGACCGCCGAAGCCTTGCGCAAGTCGATCCTGGCAGAAGAAACCCGCGGGGTGCATGGACCGCAACGCGGGCCGGTGTCGATCACGCAGGTGACCGAGCGCGGGTCTGTCTATTCTCTGGAAGAGTTGCAGAGCCTGTGCGGTGTCGCCAAGGAATACGGCCTGCCGGTGCATCTGGACGGCGCACGCTTTGCCAATGCGCTGGTGGCGCTGAATTGTTCGCCTGCTGAAATGACGTGGAAGGCCGGTGTAGATGCGGTCAGTTTCGGTGGCACCAAAAATGGCCTGATGGGCGTTGAGGCAGTGGTGTTTTTTGACGAAAGCAAAGCTTGGGAGTTCGAGCTGCGCCGCAAGCGCGGAGCGCATCTGTTTTCGAAACACCGCTACTTGTCGGCGCAGATGGCTGCCTATCTGAAAGACGATCTGTGGCTGAAATCAGCGCGTCAGGCCAACGCGAATTGCGCAAGACTGGCGGATGGTCTGCGCGCGGCGGGGGCTTCGTTCCTGCACGAGCCGCAGGCCAACATGATCTTTGCCAGCTTCCCCCGCAGCACGCACCGGCGCCTGCATGACGCAGGCGCTGCCTATCATTTTTGGGGAGCGGAACTGGAAGGCGCGGATGAGGACGAGCCATTGGCCTGCCGTCTGGTCTGTGACTGGTCCATCAGCGAAGAGATGATCGACCAGTTCCTTTCTCTGCTGGGGTGATCAGCCCTGCGCCCAAAGAGCGCGCACCTGTGCGGCTGTCTGAACAGGGTGAGAAATGGGCAGCATGTGCCCTGCCCCATCTATCACGGCACCAGTCGCATTGGGCAGACGCCGGGTCAGCCCGTCGTTGATCGCGACCATGACCGGGTGAGAAAGCGATCCGCGCAACAGCCGGATCGGCATATTGGCCCTGTCCAGCATACCCGGTTTCAGCAGACCTGCCCGATCCGCAAACAGGGCATCGTCGACGGTTGGCACAACGTGAATGCCCCGGATCATCGCGGCGCGGGTGCTTTCCGGCAGGTCCGGCCAGCGCGGGCTGTCATCCGTGCTCCACATGCGGTTGAACAGGCGGGCGGCAAGCGCTTCGTCACCACGCGAAATCGCATCCATATAGGGTTGCGCATCCTGTGCGTGCTGTTCGATCAGATGCGGCGCATCCTGAACGGCAACTGCGAAGAACACAGGCTCGATCAACGTGGCGCTTCGGACCAGTTCGGGATGTTCCACCGCCAGCCGCAGGGCCACCGTTGCTCCAAATGAATGGCCGATCACGTCCATGGGTTCAGTCAGGTGGGTCAGGGAAATCTGTGTGATCCGGTCCTGAAAATCACCCTGCCGATCCCAGTCGGGGCTGCGGCCATGCGACAGCATGTCGGGGGCAACAAATGTGGCCTCCTCGTGCAATTCACCTGCCAGCCCTTTCCAGGCCCCCGAGTGGGCGATCGTACAATGAAGGGCAAGGACCTTTCGCGGCCCCTGCCCCAGCGTCCGAACAAATGCCGCTTGCGGCAACTGAAGTAATTCGCTCACCCCTTGAGATCCGCCAAATGCCGGTCCAGATCGTCCAAGCGATCCTGCCCCCAGAACCGTTGCCCATCGGGCGTAATGTAGAACGGAGCGCCAAAGACACCGCGATCCACCGCCTCTTCCAGATTGGCGGCATAGGTTTCGGCGCCCAACAGCAGGCCGCTGTCGGCCAGATTGGGATCAAACCCGGCCTGTTCCAGACAGTCGCGGATCACGTCGTCCTGCGCGATATCCTTTTCCTCGGCCCAGCAGGCACGCAGGATCGAATGACAGAGTTTGCCGACATCGCCGCTGCCGTCCTGTATCGCGGCTATGATGGCGTATGACGAAGGTGCCGCATTGGTTGGCCAGTGCGCCGGTTGCAGGTTGAGCTTCATCCCGAGGTTTTTCGCCTGACGCACCAATTCCTGTGCGCGGTATTCGATGCGCGAGATGTGCCGGTCCTTGGGGGGCGTCCCACCGGTGCGGCCGAACAGGGCAATGATATCCACCGGCTTATAGGCAATGGAAGCGCCATGTTTGGCGGCAACTTCCTCAAGCCGTGTTCCTGCCAGATAGGAATAAGGCGAGAGTGTCGCAAAATAGTAGTCAATGTCGGCCATGTTCACTTTCTCCGCTGCATTATCTTTGCGGGACGGTAAGGCCATGCTAAGCGGTGTCAACATCACGAATCTGTCACATTGCCATTGCTGCCCGGGGATCTCAGCCGATGCCGACACCAAACGAACCCAAGCTTATCGCTGGGAACGCAAATCTTCCTCTTGCCGAATCCATTGCCCGCCGCATGAGCCTGTATCGCGGCGTTGACCAGGGACTGGTCGATGCGCGGGTCGAACGGTTCAACGACGGCGAGATTTTTGTCGAAGTGTTCGAAAACGTGCGCGGCGAGGATATGTTCATCATCCAGCCGACCTCGAACCCGGCCAATGACAACCTGATGGAGCTGCTGATCATCGCCGACGCGCTGCGCCGGTCGTCCGCGGATCGGATCACCGCCGTGATCCCCTATTTCGGTTATGCCCGGCAGGACCGCCGTACCAAGGCCCGCACACCGATCAGCGCCAAGATGGTGGCAAACATGCTGACCGGCGCCGGGATCGAACGGGTTCTGACAATGGACCTGCATGCCGCGCAAATTCAGGGGTTCTTCGACATTCCGGTGGACAACCTCTATGCCTCACCGATCTTTGCGCTGGACGTGAAAAACCAGTTCAAGGATCAGCTTGACGAGATCATGGTGGTTTCGCCCGACGTCGGCGGTGTTGCCCGCGCGCGCGAGCTGGCAAAGCGGATCGGTGCACCACTGTCGATCGTGGACAAGCGCCGTGAAAAGGCCGGTGAAGTCGCCGAGATGACCGTGATCGGGGATGTGAAGGACAAGATCTGCCTGATCGTGGACGACATCTGTGACACCGCAGGCACGCTGTGCAAGGCGGCGCAGGTGCTGATGGACAATGGTGCCAAGGAAGTTCACTCGTACATCACCCACGGCGTCATGAGCGGCCCGGCGGTCGAGCGTGTGACGAATTCGGTCATGAAATCGCTGGTCCTGACCGACACCATCCAGCCGACCAAGGAAATTCAGAAGGCCGCCAATATCCGCACGGTTCCGACGGCACCGATCTTTACGCAGGCGATCCTGAACATCTGGAACGGCACCAGCGTGTCGTCCCTGTTCGAGGACAAGACCCTGACACCGATCTACGAGTCTCTGTATCACATGGATTGACGGGCAACGCGCCAATCGCAGCAATAACCCTGTAATGGGGAACCGCTGCACAAGTTTGAAACAAACTACCCCGGAGTGTTCAAAACGCTCCGGGGTTTTTGCTGGGCCACCCGGATATCTATCCCTGTGTTGCGCCTTGTTGCAGCGCTTTCAGAAACTCGTGAAAATACACCTGCTGGCCGGCGGCATCGATATGTATTTCATCGAGAAACACAGCATCCTGACTTTGCAGAGCTGTCCGCATATCGACGTATTCGGCACCGGTCGCAGCAACCGTCTCCATCAGTAGGCGTCGCTTGTCCAAGTCAGGGCCCGACAACTCCCCCACTGTCGGGTGGAGCATAACCACAACGCGGTCGACATTGCCCAAAGCCTCGTCGAGAAGGGCAGTGAGAGCTTTGAGACCGCGTTCACCGGAGTTCTCGACATTGCGACATCCTCGGCCATTGGGTTCAAGCTGCAAATACCTGGACCCGTGATGTGCGATCGCGTCGGTCAGAGCCGAGATCGGTTTGTTTGTGTGGAAGTCTCGGCCAAGCGTGGTGCAATAACGGGGGAAATCGTCCAGATCGTGCGTGCTGAACACAAAGAACACGGTTTCTGCATCAAACCAGCCAAATTCGCGGAAATACTTCCGAAGGTTTTCCGGTCCCCACGAGACCGCAGAAACATTTCCGACCCAGATGGCAGGCAGCGCAGCGTCCAGAGCTTCTGTTGCCAGATCCGACTGGTCAAGAAACGCTGTTCCATGGATCACACTGTCACCCGCGACGAGAACGCGCCCCGTGCCCGCATCCGGTAAAGAGCGCGACCGCATCGAATGCTCGTTGTAGAAAACGCGGTTGCCAAAGCGGCGGTACTCTCCGGGCACATTCACGTATTCGATGGACGCGTCCACGCGTGACAGCGGCGGGTCTCCGAAGCCCAGTCCCCATCTGGCCATTGCTTCAAGCGCAATCAGGAGAACTCCGAAACCCACAAGAATCCGCAACACCCGAAAGTCTCCGCCTGTACGCTGAACAGGAAGTGTAATCGGATTTTGGTAGCCGGAAAACTGTTCGGTTCGTCAAACCTGCGTATTAAGAGATGTTCCAATCATCCTCATGCGCCACTTCCCCAATCGCCGTCCAGGCAACTCGGATACGGGCGACGCGGGTGTCGGACCATGTGCGAAACACGGCGTCGAACCCTTCGGGGGTAATATTCTCAGCCTGTACCTCGGCGCGCAGAGCCGATGTAGAGTCTACATCCCACAAGGACACTCCAACCTGAACCAACGGTGGAGACCGGAACGAGTCGCTGAAGCGGATGGTTGAACGGCGTTCGCGCAGGCCTTCTCCGGTCCACATATCTCCGCCGTCGGCAAAGTCGGAGAACAGCACTACCTCGCCTTGGTCGATGCCAATAGGATGGGTTCGAAACGTCTTCATTTTGTCGTCTTTGTCTTTGAATTCCCGTACCTTACTGCGGTGTTTCGACAAAATCACGACAAAAAAACGGCCCTGACAAGCAGGGCCGTTTCATCAATCTAAATGTAGTGAACCTTACAGGCTCATATGCGTTCCAAGGGCTTCCATGTCGGCCAGCAGCTTGGCGGCGTCGTCGACGATGGTCTGATCGTCGCCATTCCTGGCCGCTTCATGCGACTCGCGCGCCTCGGCGATCATCTCGTCCAGTTGCGCACGGTTCACTTCTGAAACCGGAATGGCCTTTTCGGCCAGAACCGACAGGCTGTCGCCGTTGATCTGAGCAAACCCGCCGGTGACCAGGTATTCACTGGACCCTTCGGGCGCTTCGACCTTCAGGATGCCCGGGCGCATGGTGGTGATGGTGGGGGCATGATCGGGCATTGCCGTCATGTCCCCGTCCGCGCCGGGAATCTGGACCGCGCTCGCCTGAAGCGAAGCCAGGCTTCGCTCGGGGCTTACGAGGTCGAATTGCATCGTGTTTGCCATCAGGGATACTCCTTAGGCGGCTTCTGCGGCCATCTTCTCGGCTTTGGCGACCACATCGTCGATACCGCCAACCATCAGGAAGGCCGCTTCGGGCAGGTGATCGTATTCGCCGGCCACAACCGCTTTGAACGACGAGATGGTGACATCCAGAGCAACCTGAACGCCCGGCGAACCGGTGAAGACTTCGGCCACGTCGAACGGCTGCGACAGGAAGCGTTCGATCTTACGGGCACGAGCCACGGTCAGTTTGTCCTCTTCCGACAGTTCGTCCATGCCGAGGATGGCGATGATGTCCTGCAGCGACTTGTAGCGCTGAAGGATCTGCTGAACGTCGGTCGCAACCTGATAGTGCTCTTCGCCGACGATGGCCGGATCAAGCAGACGCGAGGTCGAGTCGAGCGGGTCCACGGCGGGGTAGATACCCTTTTCCGAGATCGCACGGTTAAGAACGGTGGTCGCGTCAAGGTGCGCAAACGAGGTTGCCGGCGCAGGGTCGGTAAGGTCGTCCGCAGGCACGTAGATCGCCTGCACCGAGGTGATCGAGCCCGACTTGGTCGAGGTGATGCGTTCCTGCAGGGCGCCCATGTCGGTGGCCAGCGTCGGCTGGTAGCCCACCGCCGAAGGAATACGACCCAGCAGAGCCGAAACCTCGGAACCCGCCTGCGTGAAGCGGAAGATGTTGTCGACGAAGAACAGAACGTCGGTACCGGACTGGTCGCGGAACTGCTCGGCCAGGGTCAGACCGGTCAGAGCAACACGCGCACGCGCACCCGGAGGTTCGTTCATCTGACCGTAAACCAGGGCCACTTGGCTCTCCGACAGGTTGTCCGGCTTGATAACGTTCGATTCGATCATCTCGTGGTACAGGTCGTTCCCTTCACGGGTCCGCTCACCAACACCCGCGAACACCGAGAAGCCCGAGTGCACTTTTGCGATGTTGTTGATCAGTTCCATGATCAGAACGGTTTTACCAACGCCGGCGCCGCCGAACAGGCCGATCTTACCGCCTTTGGCGTAGGGGGCCAGCAGGTCCACAACCTTGATGCCGGTAACCAGAACTTCCGACTCGGTCGACTGTTCCGCGAAGGTCGGCGCAGGCTGGTGGATGGCACGGGATTCGGTTGCTTCAACCGGGCCCTTTTCGTCGATGGGGTCGCCAACGACGTTCAGGATGCGGCCCAGAGTGGCGTTACCAACCGGCACCGAGATCGGTGCGCCCATGTCGGTGACTGCGGCACCGCGGACCAGACCTTCGGTCGCGTCCATCGCGATGGTGCGGACGGTGTTTTCACCCAGGTGCTGGGCAACTTCCAGTACCAGACGCTTGCCGTTGTTTTCGGTTTCCAGCGCGTTCAGAATTTCAGGCAGCTGATCGTCGAAGTGCACGTCGACGACGGCCCCGATGATCTGTGTGACTTTGCCTTTTGCATTCGCCATATTGTTGTCTCCGGTTTTCTTACAGCGCTTCGGCGCCGGAAATAATTTCAATCAGCTCGTTGGTGATCACGGCCTGACGCGAACGGTTGAACTGAATCGTCAGCTTGTCGATCATCTCACCCGCGTTGCGTGTCGCGTTGTCCATCGCGGACATCCGTGCTCCCTGTTCAGACGCTCCGTTTTCGAGCAGAGCCGAGAAGATTGCGGTCGCAACCCCCTTGGGCAGCAGGTCGGCCAGAATGGCCTCTTCGCTGGGCTCGTAATCGAAGATGGCACCGCTGTCGTCATCCTCGGTTTCCTCGAACGAGGCAGGGATGACCTGCTGTGCTGTCGGGATCTGGGTCACAACGTTGACGAACTTCGAGTAGAAGATCGTGGCAACGTCAAACTCACCCCCGTCAAAGCGGGACAGGATGTCCTTGGCGATGTCCTGCGCGTTGGTGTAACCCAGACGCTTGACCTCGCTCAGGTCGACATGTCCAACGAACAGATCGCCAAAATCACGCTTGAGCGCGTCGCGGCCTTTCTTGCCGACAGTCAGAACCTTGACCGTCTTGCCTTTGGCGCGCAGCTCGTCCGCCTTTTGGCGGGCCAGCTTGGCGATGTTCGAGTTGAAGCCGCCACACAGGCCGCGTTCAGCTGTCATGACAACCAGCAGATGTACATCATCGCTGCCCGTACCACGGAGCAGCTTGGGGGCGCTGTCGCTGCCCCCGACCGACGCCGCCAGCCCAGCCATCACGGCATTGAACCGCTCGGCATAGGGACGCGAGGCTTCGGCAGATTCCTGGGCGCGGCGCAGTTTTGCAGCCGCGACCATCTGCATGGCCTTGGTGATCTTGCGGGTCGATTTGACCGACTCGATCCTGTTTTTAAGGTCCTTAAGATTTGGCATATGCCCGCCTCTCCCTTAAGCGAAGGTTGCGGCGTATTCTTCAATCGCAGCCTTGATCTTGTCGGAAGCGTCGCCCTTGATCTTGGGGTCTTCGTCCGTGATCCACTGAAGCAGGTCCGCGTGCTTGCCACGCAGGTGCGCCAGCAGGCCAGCCTCGTAACGGCCAACGTCAGCCACGTCGATCTTGTCCAGGTATCCGTTGGTACCGGCGAAGATGACGCAGACGATTTCCGCGTTGGTCAGCGGCGAGTACTGCGGCTGTTTCATCAGTTCGGTCAGACGTGCACCACGGTTCAGCAGCTGCTGGGTCGCGGCGTCGAGGTCGGAACCGAACTGCGCAAACGCAGCCATTTCGCGGTACTGAGCCAGTTCCAGTTTAACCGGACCGGCAACCGACTTCATCGAGTTGGTCTGAGCCGAGGAGCCCACACGCGAAACCGACAGACCGGTGTTCACGGCGGGACGGATGCCCTGGTAGAACAGTTCGGTTTCAAGGAAGATCTGACCGTCGGTGATCGAGATCACGTTGGTCGGAATAAACGCCGAAACGTCACCACCCTGAGTTTCGATAACCGGCAGAGCGGTCAGCGAACCAGCACCGAAGTCTTCGTTCAGCTTGGCCGAACGCTCCAGCAGGCGGGAGTGGAGGTAGAAAACGTCACCAGGATAGGCTTCACGTCCGGGCGGACGGCGAAGCAGCAGCGACATCTGACGATAGGACACAGCCTGTTTCGACAGGTCATCATAGATGATCAGCGCGTGGCGGCCGTTGTCACGGAAGTATTCGGCCATCGCGGTCGCGGCGTAGGGCGCCAGGAACTGCATCGGAGCCGGGTCGGACGCGGTTGCGGCCACAACGATCGAGTAGTCGATCGCGCCGGACTCTTCCAGTTTCTTCACCAGCTGCGCAACGGTCGAACGCTTTTGACCGATCGCAACGTACACGCAGTACAGTTTCTTCGACTCGTCGTCGCCTGCTGCGTCGTTGTAAACTTTCTGGTTCAGGATCGCGTCCAGAGCAACGGCGGTTTTACCAGTCTGACGGTCACCAATGATCAGCTCACGCTGGCCACGGCCAATCGGGATCATCGCGTCAACCGATTTCAGGCCGGTTGCCATCGGCTCGTGTACCGATTTACGCGGGATGATGCCGGGGGCTTTGACGTCTGCAACGCCACGCTTGGAGGCATTGATCGGGCCCTTGCCGTCCAGCGGGTTGCCCAGACCGTCAACAACGCGGCCCAGCAGTTCGTCACCGATTGGAACGTCCACGATCGAGTTGGTGCGCTTAACAGTGTCACCCTCTTTGATGTCACGGTCGGAACCGAAGATAACGACACCGACGTTGTCGCTTTCCAGGTTCAGCGCCATACCCATGATGCCGCCGGGGAATTCGACCATTTCACCCGCTTGCACGTTGTCCAGGCCGTATACACGGGCAATCCCGTCACCGACGCTCAGCACGCGGCCGATCTCGGCCACTTCGGCTTCCTGACCAAAATTCTTGATCTGGTCCTTCAGGATTGCAGAAATCTCTGCAGCTTGGATTCCCATTTATCCGACCTCTTTCATTGCATTCTGTAGGGAGTTCAGCTTCGAACGGATCGAACTGTCGATCATTTTCGAGCCCACTTTAACGACAAGACCGCCGATGAGGCTTTCATCAACGGTCGCATTGATTGTCACGGTCTTGCCCACACGCTCGGACAGCGTCTTGGACAGTTTATCTAGTTGGGTCTTGGTCAGCGCCTTGGCCGAAGCAACATCGGCGGTCACTTCACCACGCTCGTCGGCCAGCATGTCGCGCAGAACCTGCACCAGCTGCGGCACGACGAACAGACGACGCTTTTGCGCCATCAGGCCCAGCGTGTTGCGCAGGATCGCGTGCAGACCCATCTTGTCAGCGACTGCTGTAATTGCGCCTTCTTGCTCTGCCCGGGAAACCAGAGGCGAGGCGATCAGGTCGCGCAGTTCGGCACTTTCGCCCAGTGCTGCTGCCAGATCGTTGATTCCGGTTTCCAGACCTGCAAGGTCATTATTCTCTTTAGCGATCTCGAAGATCGCGGTGGCATAGCGCTCGGCAATGCCTGTGGAAATCGAAGCTGGTTCGGACACGTCCACCCTTCCGATATTTGAGGCCCCGATTTTGAGTAGCGGCCGCTACTTTGGGGCGTGAGGAAACCCCGCCTATAAAGGCAGGGGATCAAAATCACCGGGGATGTAGCAGAGCCTATCCAACCTAGCAATATAATATAGCGGTAATGCACTTATCCCCAAATTGTTTTATTTCAATCACTTACACAAGGTGCGACCCTTTTTACCGGCCTGCGCACTTGAAAAATGTTACTGACTTGCAGGTTTTTGCGATTCCTGTGGCCAATATCACGCAATTTCGCCCCAGACTGGAAAGGATGATAAGTCCAAATCTGCGGCAAAAATCACGCGGGTTTCAGCAAGCCATCCAACGCTTTGATCGGCCGCCTTTCGACATCCTTCGTCACGTTACCTTTCGGCGGATGCACCCGTTTTCCGGCCTCGACCATCAGCACGCCGCCCGCCATGATAGTCGGAAGCCGCTGCCCGGTTTTCTCGATCAGACTGCCGGATTTGAGCCAGAACCGGCGAAAAGACGGGGGAAGATACAAGGCCGAGCAATGTTTTTCGGGCAGAAAATGGTGCGCCTTCAACTGCGTTTCCAACTGTGATGCCGTATAGGGTCGACCGTAGCCGAACGGCGTTTTGTCTGTCCGCGACCACAGCCCTGCTCGATTGGGGACGACAAAGATTGCCCGCCCGCCTGGACCCAGAACGCGCCAGCATTCATCCAGCAGTTGGCTGGGCCGCTCCGAGGTTTCCAGCCCGTGCATTACCACCAGCTTGTCTACATGCCCGGTTTCGATAGGCCACATCGTCTCTTCCGTCAGGACCGATACGTTGGGCATCCCCGCAGGCCAGGGCATCACCCCCTGCGGACCGGGCATCAGGCCAATCACACGGCGCGCCTCGGACAGGTAGGGGCGCAAAAGAGGCACCGCAAAGCCGAATCCAGCAACCGTCTGCCCCTTGGCCTCGGGCCATATATCCACCAGCCGCCCGCGGATCGCCGCCTGCGCAGCACGGCCCAGCGTGCTGCGATAGTAGAAATTCCTCAGATCCTGCACATCGAGATGCATTGCGGACACCTGCTCAATCGGCTTAGCTGGGCGCAGTCTAGCAACGAAAGGGCAAAAGGCCATGCCTCTTGAGATCGTCACCATCCCATGTCTCAGCGATAACTACGCTTTTCTCGCCCATGATGCCAAAACCGGCGAGACGGCATTGGTCGATGCGCCCGAGCCCGGCCCCATTCTGGCCGAACTTGATGCGCGCGGCTGGCGCCTGAGCCATGTGCTGCTGACGCACCATCATTGGGATCATGTCGACGGGCTGGCTGGTATTCTGGAAAAACAACCAGCAAAAGTCGTCGGCGCGACCGCGGATGCGCACCGGCTGCCCCCGCTGGATTTGCAGGTTGCCGAAGGCGATACTTTTACCGTTGGGGGCGAAACGGTCGAGGTAATCGACGTGTCAGGGCATACGATCGGACACATCGCGTTCTATATTCCGGAGAGCAGCGTCGTGTTCACGGCAGACAGTCTGATGGCACTCGGTTGCGGCCGGCTGTTCGAGGGCACCGGCCCCCAGATGTGGGCATCGCTGAGTAAACTGGCGGCCCTGCCAGACGAGACACTGGTTTGCTCGGGACACGAATACACGCAGTCGAACGGCAAATTTGCGGAAACAATCGAACCGGAGAACCCGGAATTGCAGAAGCGGATCGCGCAGATCGCCCGTGCGCGCGCCGCCGGAGAGCCCACGGTGCCGTCACTTTTGTCACTGGAAAAAGCGACAAACCCGTTTTTGCGGGCTACAGAGCCCGGAATTCAGGCGAATCTGGGCATGAGCGGCGCTGATCCGGCTGCCGTTTTCACCGAAATCCGCGCCCGAAAAGACCGGTTTTAGGCCCTGTCAAGCCTTCCTCACGGCCACGGTCACAGGAAATGTGACTGTCAAGAGCAAGAAAACCCTTGAAGCCGGGGCCTGATCAACCAAACTCTAATAGTATGAGGACATGGTTGGGCTGGGGGTCTGACCGCATCTCGGTTACCCCCCTTCCGACCCAAGACAGAGGAGCACCCGCGTGCCTTCATTCTCGAGCACACTGGAACAAGCCATTCACGCGGCCCTTGCGGCTGCGAACGAACGGCGGCACGAATTCGCAACGCTGGAGCATCTGCTGCTGGCGCTTTTGGAAGAACCGGACGCGGTCCGCGTCATGAAGGCGTGCAGCGTCAATCTGGACGAATTGCGCAGCACACTGATCGAATTCATCGACGAGGACCTGTCAAATCTGGTCACCGATATCGACGGGTCCGAGGCAGTGCCGACAGCCGCCTTCCAGCGCGTCATTCAGCGTGCGGCCATTCATGTGCAAAGTTCAGGCCGCACAGAGGTGACCGGGGCGAATGTTCTGGTTGCAATCTTTGCGGAACGTGAAAGCAACGCTGCCTATTTCCTGCAGGAACAGGACATGACGCGGTACGACGCCGTGAACTTTATCGCGCATGGTGTCGCCAAGGATTCGGCCTATGGCGAAAGCCGCCCCGTAACCGGTGCCGATCAGGACGACGAAGAGGTGCAGGCCACAGCCAGCGAATCCGAACAGAAGGAAAGCGCGCTTGGCAAATATTGCGTGGACCTGAACGCCAAGTCCCGCGCCGGTGACGTCGATCCGCTGATCGGTCGTGCGGACGAGGTGGAACGCTGTATTCAGGTGTTGTGCCGCCGTCGCAAAAACAACCCGCTGCTGGTGGGCGATCCGGGCGTTGGCAAAACGGCCATCGCCGAAGGTCTTGCCTATAAGATCGTGCAGGGCGAGGCGCCCGATGTTCTGTCAGAAACCACCATCTATGCGCTGGACATGGGCGCGCTGCTGGCCGGAACGCGTTATCGCGGCGACTTTGAAGAACGGCTCAAGGCCGTGGTGACCGAATTGGAAGAGCATCCCGATGCTGTCCTCTTCATCGACGAGATTCACACGGTGATTGGCGCCGGAGCAACATCGGGCGGTGCGATGGACGCATCGAACCTGCTGAAACCTGCCCTGCAGGGCGGCAAGCTGCGTACAATGGGTTCCACCACCTACAAGGAATTCCGCCAGCACTTTGAAAAGGACCGCGCGCTGAGCCGCCGGTTCCAGAAGATCGACGTGAATGAACCTTCGGTCGAGGACAGCGTGAAAATCCTGCGCGGTCTGAAACCCTATTTCGAAAAGCATCACGAGATCAAGTATACGGCGGACGCGATCAAGACCGCGGTGGAACTGTCAGCGCGGTACATCAATGACCGCAAGCTGCCCGACAAGGCCATCGACGTGATTGACGAGGCCGGTGCGGCACAGCATCTGGTCGCGGAAAGCAAGCGCCGCAAGACCATCGGCGTGAAAGAGATCGAGGCCGTCGTCGCCAAGATCGCCCGAATTCCGCCCAAGAACGTCACCAAGGACGATGCCGAAGTTCTGAAAGATCTTGAGGCTTCACTGAAACGGGTGGTGTTCGGTCAAGATGTGGCCATCGAGGCCCTGTCGAGCGCCATCAAACTGGCACGCGCCGGTCTGCGTGAGCCCGAAAAACCCATCGGCAACTATCTGTTTGCCGGTCCGACCGGCGTGGGTAAAACCGAAGTGGCCAAGCAACTGGCCGATGCGCTGGGTGTGGAACTGCTGCGTTTCGACATGTCGGAATACATGGAGAAACATGCTGTCAGCCGCCTGATCGGCGCGCCTCCGGGCTATGTCGGGTTTGATCAGGGCGGCCTGTTGACCGACGGTGTGGACCAGCATCCGCATTGCGTGTTGCTGCTGGACGAGATCGAAAAGGCACATCCGGATGTGTTCAACATCCTGTTGCAGGTGATGGACCATGGTGAGTTGACCGATCACAATGGCCGCACCGTGAACTTCCGCAACGTTGTGCTGATCATGACCTCGAACGCTGGTGCGGCAGAGCAGGCGAAATCCGCCATCGGCTTTGGCCGCGACCGTCGCGAGGGCGAGGATACCGCTGCCATCGAGCGCATGTTCACGCCGGAATTCCGCAACCGTCTGGACGCGGTGATTTCTTTTGCGCCATTGCCGAAAGAGGTCATCCTGCAGGTTGTCGAAAAATTCGTACTGCAGCTTGAGGCGCAATTGCTGGATCGCGGTGTAACCATCGACCTGACGCCCAAAGCGGCCGAATGGCTGGCCGACAAGGGATATGACGACAAGATGGGCGCCCGCCCGCTGGGTCGTGTAATTCAGGAAAACATCAAGAAGCCTCTGGCCGAGGAACTGCTGTTCGGCAAGCTGGCCAAAGGTGGGGTGGTCCGCGTTTCGGTCAAGGACGGCGATCTGGACCTGGAAATCCTCGGCCCCGACCAACGCCGCATTCCGGGCGACAGGCCGCCATTGCTGACGGCGGACTGATCGGATTACCAAAAACAGACAAGAGCGCCCGCCTTTATCAGGCGGGCGTTTTTCTGAGCGAATACAGAAAGGGCGCAATCCATGCGTAAGATTGGAGCGTTGGTTTTCCCGGGTTTCGAATTGCTCGATGTATTTGGCCCGATGGAAATGTTCGGCCTTCTGACTGATGATTTCAGCCTTGAACTGGTCTCGGAAACTCCGGGGCCCGTCGAAAGCAACCAAAAGCTATCAGCCTTTGCAGGCACATCCATTGACGACGGACGCAGGTACGACATCCTGTTCGTCCCCGGAGGCGCGGGGACACGTCGGGAGGTCGGGAATACACGTTTGCTGGATTGGATCGCGCGAGTTTCCGACAATGCCGATTTTACCCTGAGTGTCTGCACCGGCAGCGCCCTGCTGGCCAAGGCCGGTGTGTTGAACAACAGGCGGGCCACGACAAACAAAGCTGCGTTCTCGTGGGTATGCGAGCAAGGCCCCGAAGTTGAGTGGGTCCCTCAGGCGCGTTGGGTCGAGGACGGGGCGTTCCTGACCTCATCTGGTGTATCGGCAGGCATGGATATGGCGCTGGGGGCCATTGCGATCATGCATGGCCAAGAGGTCGCCGAAAAGGTGTCCGTATGGTGCGAATATTCATGGCACAAGGACAAGACCCATGATCCGTTCGCGGAAATCCACGGGCTGGTTTGACCAACTGCGTGCATGTTCGTCCTATTTCTCGGTCAGCTTCAACTCGATCCGCCGGTTTTGCGCGCGTGCTTCCGGTGTGTTGTCAGTGTTGACGGGTTGGAATTCTCCGAACCCGTTGGCCGCCAGCCTGTTGGGTGGAATGCCCAGTGCGTCGACCATATAACGGACAACGGACAAGGCGCGGCCCTGACTGAGTTCCCAGTTATCCCGGTAACGGCCCCCGCCTGAAACCGGAATGTTGTCCGTGTGGCCATCAACCCGGATCACCCAGTTGATCCCGGCGGGTATCTCGACCGCGACGCTGCGCAGGATGTTGGCGACCTTGGCGACCTCCAGTCGGCCCTCAGGCGAAAGAACGGCAGAACCAGGGTCAAACAGTACCTCTGATGAGAAAACGAACCGGTCGCCTTCGATGCGCACACCTTCCTGTTCACCCAGAACCTCGCGCAGGCGGCCAAAGAATTCGGACCTGTAACGCTGCAGATCTTCTGCCTGAGCCGCCAGTTCCTGATTTTGGCCTGCCAACTCAATGGCCTCGGCCTCCAGCCTCTTCCGCTCAGCTTCTTCCAGCAGGCGGCGCTTGCGCTCCTCAGATGCCGCACGCGCCAGAGCCGAATTCAGGTTCTGCCCAAGGGTCTGGATCTGAACTTCGGCGGCCTCATTGCGGGCCTCGTAGTCATCAAGCAGAGCCTGCAACGATCCCAATTGACCCCGCAAAGCGGCAATCTGTTGATTAAGCAGCGCGGTTTCACGTTGGGCCTTGGCCGATATCTCTTTTTCTTGCGCAATCGTTTCGCGGGCGATGGACAGCAGGGCCTCACGTTCCTCGGCCAGAGTTTTCTGACCCGCGGCCTGGGTTTCCGCCTCGGTTTGTGCGGCCAATGCGGCGCTTAGCTGCGCTTTCAGCTCCTCGGTGTTGAGCTCGCCGAATTGCCGTTCCAGTTCTGCCTTCGCGGCCTGCGCGGCGGCCAGCAAGGTCAGGGTCTCTTCGGCCTCCTTGCGCTGCGCCTCAAGTGCAAGGGTCATGGCGGTCAGCTCCGCATCGGCGTTCTGCAACCTGTTGCGCAAGGCCTCGGCGGCAGCAGCCTCGGTCAGTTTTGCGGCCTCTTCTTCGCTTAGTTGCTGTTCCAGTTCGGTTATCTGCGCAGCGCGGGTTTCCCCGCTTTGCTCCAGATCGGCCACCATCGCCTCTAACGCTTCGCGCCGGGCGGCGGCCAGACGGGCGGCTTCGGCCTGTGCGTCGATCTCGTCCCGGCTTTGGGCAAGGGCGAGGTTCAGCGCCTCCTGTTCGGATAAAAGCTGGTCGCGTTGGGTTTCAAGGGAGGCAATATTCCCCAGCGCGCGTTCCTGATCGGCCAGCAGTGCCGCCACCTGAGCCTCAAAACCGGTGATGCGGGTGCGGGCCTGATCCAGCGCAGCAGCCTGCTGATCCCGTTCCGAGGTAAGCGCCGCGATCACCGACTGCGCCTGCGCCAGATCGTCCTCGGCCTGCGTCAGGGTCGTGCTCAGCGCCCCAAGGCGCGCTTGCAGGCGGCTGCTTTCGCGTTGTTCCAGCCCCAGCGCGTCGGCCAGCGCAGCGACCTCGTCCGACAGGGCGGTCAGTTCGTCCTCTTGGCCCGAAATCGTTTCGCGCAGCACAAACTGGACCACCATGAAGATGGTCAGGACAAAAGTCAGCACCATCAGAAGCCCTGTCATCGCATCAACGAATCCGGGCCAGACCGAGCCCTGAAAACGTTGACCTGTGCGCCGGGACAGGGCCATCCGTTACTCTCCTTCCGGTGCGGTCCGGACCGCGCCCCGAGGCAGCGACAGCGCCTTGACCAACAGCTCAATATCTTTGCGCAATTCGATCATGCTTTCCTGACGGCCCGCGGAAATCTCTTCGAGAATGCGCAGCAGCTGCACATCCATAGACCGCAACCTCATCCGGCTTTCGGCATCAATTCCGCCGTCGCCCGCGCCATGCTCACGCATGTGATCCAGCAGGGCATCCTGGCCCAGAGCCACACGATCCAAGGCGGCCGTGACGCCTTCGGTATCCGATTGACGAAGATTCATCTGCCCAATTGTTTCAATCAGCTCGCTCAGTCTGGCTGAGACTTCCGCCTTATCCGCGTCGTTGTTGGCGAACATGATCTGCAGCGCATCCATCTGTTCCGACATGGCATCCAGCACCGGGGTCAGAACCGCGAGTTCCGCACCGCCTTCGTCACCAGAGGAAAAACCGACGCGGGTGATGGTGGACAGCCATTCCTCAAGCTCGCGGTAAAAACGGTTCTGGCCATGCCCGGCAAACAGTTCCAGCAAGCCCACGATCAAAGATCCGGCAAGACCCAATAGAGACGATCCGAACGCGACGCCCATGCCCTGCAGTTGCGCCTCAAGCCCGGTCATCAGCCGGTTGAATACGGCCAGACCTTCTTCGCCTTCCTGCGGATTCAGGCTGCGGATTGTGTCGACGATTGCGGGTACGGTGGTGGCAAGGCCAAAGAACGTGCCCAGAAGCCCGAGATAGATCAGAACGTTGGTGATATAGCGCGTAATCTCACGTTCTTCCTCGACACGTTCGGCCACCGAATCGAGGATTGACCGCGTTGAATGAGAGCTGATCTGCATCCGCGCGCCGCGCGCCCTCAGAAGCGAGGCCAACGGGGCCAGCAATTGAGGCGGTCTGGTATCATCACGTTCCACCCCACCGACAAAGGCCTCGATCCAGCGGACCGACCCGATAAGCTGTGTCACCTGATAGAAACAGGCCAGCACACCGATGACAAAGACCAGCAGGATGAAACCGTTCAGATAAGGGTTCGCCTGAAACACCGGCAGCACGTAGGGAAGCGCGACGAATACCCCCAGACCCGAAAGCCCGATTGCGATCAGCATCATTACGATTTGCCTGATCGGTTGCGAGAAATGCGGTCTCGCGTCCTGGTGTGCCTGCGCCATGCGCCCGGTTCCTGGTTTTGCCTGCTCTTGGGCCAAACCTATCGAAATTACACCGGTGACGCCAAGGGTTTATGCGGTCAGGTTCCGCACGCGTTCTGACAGCCACTCCAGATCCGGGTCGCGCAATCCGATTTCAGACAGATGCTCGGCCGTATTATAAAGGTATTCGGTATTGGGTCCCCTGCCGCCAACCGCCGTCGCAATAATGCCCGCCTGTTCTTCCAGGGGCATGCCGCCGCAATATTGAACGTGGTGCGGGTCGATCACATAAGTGACCGCATTCACCACCTCGCCGCTTTCCAGATGCACGTCCAGCATGCGTTCCAGATAGGCCGAAGAGATCAGCTCACGCTCGCGCAGTTCGTCCAGCGTTCGTTCCTCATGCCCGGCTTCGACAGACAAGGCCAGTCCCTTGCAATGAGTGCCGTCCTGCTCGTCCAGCGCCAGCACAAGGCCCGGATGTTCTTCGGTGCCTCGGTGGTGGATCGAACTCATGCAGAAGGATCGGGCATATCCATGCAGGGTTGCACGTTCGCTGCGCGCCACCGGAAAGCCGGGGTTCCACAGCAGCGATCCATAACCGAATACCCACATCGTCATTGCACTGGTCCTTGCCCGTTTGCGCCTATAAACATCAATTCCGAGGCAGGAAAAAGGGCCATTCATCATGAGCCGTCTTTTACGAGTTATCGTTTTTATCGCCATCGCATGGAGCGCCTATTGGTTCGTTGCCGGATATGGCCTGCGCACGGCACTGACAAACTGGTTCGACAGACAGCAGGAACAGGGATGGCAAGCCGATTTTTCCGAAGTTGCAACAGCGGGTTATCCAACCCATCATGTAACACGGCTGGACTACCCGGCACTTGCGGATCCGGTGAACGGCACCGCTTGGAGCGCGGACTGGATCGAGTTTGAAAGCCCATCAATCTGGCCCGGCCGACAGGTTCTGCGATTTGCAGACACGCCGCAGCTGTTGTCCTATTTCGATCAAACCGCCACCGTCGAGGCCAGCGACATGCAGGCAGAGTTGCAGTTGCAGCCGGGTATCGCACTGGTTCTGGAGAAGATGGCGCTGACGTCGGGCGCGTGGACAATCACGGACCAGGCCGAGCTGTTGGCGGGCGGCAGCAACCTGAACCTGATAATGACGCAGACCGATATGCCGGAAACCTACGTGATCTCGGCGACGATTGATGCGTTTACACCCGGTGATGACCTGCGCCGCCTGATGCAATCCGCCACCTCGCTACCGCAGGAATTCGAGACGCTTGAACTCGACATGACCGTGGAGTTTGACAAGCCGTGGGATCGATCCGGGCTGGAGGAACGCCGCCCCCAACCCGTGACTATTGATCTGAGGTTGGCCGAGATGAAGTGGGGCGAATTGCGTCTGTTTGCCACCGGTGATCTGGAAGTGGATGCGCAAGGCATTCCGACCGGTGAGATTGCGATCAAAGCGGAAAACTGGCGGGACATGATTTCGATGGCGAACGCCGCCGGTGCATTGCCTGATCAGGCGGTCGATCCGGTCACGCGGGCATTGTCCCTGCTGGCCGGGCTTGGCGGTAACCCCAATGCGCTGGACCTGCAGTTGAATTTCCGCGACGGGTTCGTGGCGCTGGGGCCCCTGCCCCTTGGCCCTGCCCCGCGCCTTATACTGCGTTGAGCTTAGCGGCAATAAGGCCCACCACGATGGCGCGCGGTGTCCAGATGGAAGTGATCCCTGTGATAACCATCTGAATTCGGGCCCAGAACCGTTCCGAACGGGCCGCAGGCACCGCGCCACACCTTTTGCAGCAGCTTGCGGGACGGGTTACGTTTCCAGCCTTCCTGAACCGTCAGCACCTCGCCATCCATCATCTTGAAGGCCGAAATGTCGATGGCGCGACCTTTGCCGTGTTCCGATATCCGGGCGCCCTTGCGGTTGTTCCGTGTGCGGCAGGCGTAATGCGCGGCCACTTTCAGCTCAACCACGGGACCGCGCCGGCGAAAGGTGGGTTTGACGGTGCGCTCGACCCATTTGTTCAGCGCCTCGGCCGTGCCGCAATCCATCATGGACGGGCGGCTGAGCAGGACACCGGACACGGATTTGACTTCGACCGCATCCTTGATTCCGCAGGCCTTGATGCGCCCGGGGACGTTGCCGACTTTTTCACCCTGAATTTCCACATTCCCGCAAACCGAAGATTTGCGCAGCCGCCGCTTTTTGAAGAACACTTCCTGTTCCAGAGACTCGGGGCGCAAATACGGGTGCAGGGAAACATCCGGCCCCAGAAACGGCAGGTCAGCCGGGCGGGCGGCGGCCAGAATTGCCTGAGGCGATTGCGGGCGCAGGCTGGGGCGCAACCGCGAAGCCTGTGCAACAACGGCAACGGCATCCACTGCAACCGCGCTTGCGGCGGCAACCAGCGCAGCGTCCGGCTGCGTTCGCGCAACGGGAAACAATGAGGTCTCGGGAGGTGCGGCAGAGCTTGCCGTCATGCAAACCGTTGCCAAACCGATCAGCGCACTTCCCCAGACCTTTTTCATGTCTTGGCTTTCCCCCGGCCAAAATCCGGCGCATCCGTGTCCTGCCCGGCATCGATGATCCCGCGGCGGATGGCCCTTGTGCGGCTGAAATACTCGAACAACAGCTCGCCGTCACCCGTTCTTATTGCGCGTTGCAGGGCGAACAGTTCTTCGGTGAAGCGGCCCAGAATTTCCAGGGTTGCGTCCTTGTTGGTCAGAAAAACGTCGCGCCACATGGTGGGATCGGATGCAGCGATGCGGGTGAAATCACGGAAACCCGCGGCGGAATACTTGATCACCTCACTATCGGTCACCCGGCGCAGATCATCCGCGACGCCAACCATGGTATAGGCGATCAGGTGCGGCGCGTGTGAGGTAACGGCCAGAACAAGATCGTGGCGTTCGACCTCCATTTCCTCAACATTGGCTCCCATGCCCTCCCACAGCGCGCGCAGGTTGGCGACCGCTTGGGTGTCAGAGCCCTCGACCGGCACAAGCAGACACCAGCGATTGTCGAACAATTCGGCAAAACCGGATTCGGGGCCGGAATGTTCGGTGCCCGCCAGCGGGTGCGCGGGAACGAAATGAACCCCGGCAGGAATATGAGGCTGCACCGCATCGACAACGTGACTTTTGACCGAGCCCACGTCCGTAACCGTCGCGCCGGGTTTCAACGCTGTTGAAATGTCGGCCGCAACGGCCCCCATCGCCCCAACCGGCACACAAAGCACCACAAGATCGGCCCCTTCGACCGCTTCGCGAGCGGTGTCGCAAACACGGTCGCACAATCCGATACGTCGGGCGGTTTCGCGTGTGGCCTCGGATCGGGCATAACCCGTAACCTCGCCTGCCAGACCGGCGCGTTTGATTGCCCAGAACATCGACGATGCGATCAGGCCCAGCCCGATCAGCGCCACACGATCATAAATCTGGCTCATGCGGCGCCCCCTTTGAACGCGGTAATGGCCGCCACGATCCGGCGGCAGGCTTCTTCGTCGCCAACGGTGATACGCAGCGCGTTCGGCAGGTTGTAGCCCGCAACGCGGCGCACGATCAAACCCTTAGATTGCAGGTAGTTGTCACAAGCCTCGGCCTCGGCCTGATCGGCAAAGCGGGCAAGGATGAAGTTCGTGCAGGACGGATCCGAAGGCACGCCAATCGTGGCAAGACTTTCCGAAAGCCACACCCGCAATCTGGCGTTTTCAGATCGGCAGAATTCAACGTATTCGACATCGCGCACTGCCGCTTCGGCGGCGTCCAACGCGGTAGAGGACAGGTTGAAGGGCTGGCGGACCCGATTCAGTACGTCAATGATATCCTTTTGCGCATAGCCCCAACCGACCCGCATGCCACCAAGCCCGTAGATCTTGGAAAACGTGCGCGTCATGATGACGTTTTCAAATTCATCAACAACTGATGCACCGCCATCAAAGCCATCGACAAATTCGGCATAGGCGCCATCCAGAACCATCAGGCAATGCGATGGCAACGCACCCGCCAGACGCTCCAGTTCCGCTGTGGAAATCATCGTCGAGGTCGGGTTGCCCGGGTTTGTCACAAACACGATTCGAGTTTGACCGGTAACTGCTGCGAGGATTGCATCGACATCGACCTTGCGGTCACGCTCGGCCACCATGACAGGCGTTGCCCCTGCCATGCGGGCGATGATCGGATACATGGAAAACCCGTGCTCGGTATAGATCACCTCATCCCCCGGCCCTGCATAAGCCTGCGCCACGAATTGCAGAACCTCGTCGCTGCCGACACCGCAGACGATCCTGTCGGGATCCAGCCCGTGGCGTTCGCCGATCGCCGCGCGCAGGCTGTAGTGATCGGTGCCAGGGTAACGATGTAGATTGGCGGCACTTTCGCGCACGGCATCAATCGCGCGCGGGCTGGGGCCAAAGGGGTTTTCGTTCGAACTCAGCTTGATGACATTGGCCACGCCTTCCACATGGGACTTGCCGCCCTGATAAAGGGCGATGTCCATGATGCCGGGCTGTGGGGTAATCTTGTTCATGAAGGGGCTCCTTGGATGAGCCCCTATTAACGATCTGCACGCGTTCAGAAAAGCGGCAATTCCCTCAGGCGGCCTTGAATCGAGCCGTGACGGGGTCAGCGGCATAGAAAGGCACAAATTCCTCGGTACGCCGGGACAGGTCATTGACGCTGTCGATGATGAACTGAACGGTTTCCTCGCTCATCAGATAGGAAAAGTTCAGGCGCACCCAGCCCGGTTTCTTCAGTTCTTCCCCTGCGGACAGTGCTGCGTGCAAAGCCTCGGACGTGGGGCGGTCAATACCAAGAAGGCGGTGCGCATATGGCCCTGCACAGGCACATCCGCCCCGTGCCTGTATGCCATAGATGTCGCTGAGCATCCGGGTGAACAGCTGCTGGTGCACCGGTTGGCCCGCTTTGTCCCGCACGAGGAAGGAAAAGATCGGCAATCTGTGCGACGAATTGGTACCCAGCAGAGTCAGGTGCGGGTTGTTCGCCCAGCCTTCCAGCGCCATTCGGTTGTACTGCGCCTCGCGTTTCGCGATCTCGTCCGCGCCCACAACGTCCTTGACGATGAAAGCCAGAGCAGCACGGATATCGCCGATAACATTTGGGGTTCCAGCCTCTTCCCGCGTCGCCAGATCGTCACTGTAGTCGTGCCGCCAGGGCGAAACAAAGCTGACGGTGCCACCGCCCGGCCAGCTGGGTCGCTGGCGCTTTACCGCATTCTGGTTGACAACAAGAACACCCGACGCCCCCGGACCACCGGGAAATTTGTGCGGGGAAACCACGATGGCATCCTTGCGGGCATCGTCTGGCCCCATATCCATGGGCAGGTACGGGCCACCACCCGCATAATCCCAGACGGCGTGCGCGCCATGTTTTTTCAGCATCCGGGTAACAGGGTCGGGATCGGTAATGATCCCGGTCACGTTGGATGCGGCCGAAAACGATCCAATCAACAGGTCGGCATCCGCGTTGGCGATCAACGCTGCCTCGAGCGCCTGCAAATCCGGGCCACCCTGCGGTGCTTCGGGAATTTCGATCACCTGTGCCTTGCTTTCCCGCCACGGCAGGATGTTGGAATGATGTTCATAGGGTCCGATCAAGACAACCGGCCGGTCAGCCCCTTCCACTCCGAGTATACTGACCAGCCGGTTGAGCCCTGCAGTGGCGCCCGACCCGGTGAAGATCACCGCGTCGTCTCCCCTTGCGCCAACAATGCGGGCGATTTCATTGCGGGCTTCGCGCCGCAACCGCGTAATGTAGGAACCGCAATAGGAGGCTTCGGTGTGGCTGTTGGCATAAAACGGCAACACATGCCCGGCCACAAAGTCTTCGACCTGCTGCAACGCGCGGCCCGAAGCAACGTAATCCGCATACACAAGCGGTACGTCCCCGTGCAGACCTGGGATGAGAATGTTCTCACCAATCAATCCATTACGCAGACTGTCATCGTGAGTGGCGGTTTCAATCGCTGCGCGAAACTTGGAAAGGGTCATGTCACGGGCTCCTTACTGTTCTTTAAATATGATTGACGGAACCCGAGGAAACTTCCCCTGAATCGGTTTAGTTTTCCCAATTTTTGTGTCATATGCTTCAATATGAGCAAAAAAATCGATCAGATTGACGCAAGTATCCTGCGTGAGCTGCAAAAGGACGCCACATTGTCCCAACGCGATCTAGCGGAACGGGTCGGCCTGTCGCAAAATGCATGCTGGCGGCGTCTGAAGGCGCTGAACGAAGACGGCGTGCTGCTAGGGTCATCCGCGCGGATCGCGCGCGAGAAACTCGGACTGAATCTTGTCGTCTTTGTAATGCTGCGTACACGGCATCATTCAGCGGACTGGCTGCAAGCCTTTCGCCGTCATGTTCTGACAATTCCGGAGGTGGTGGATTTTCACCGCATCGGCGGGGACTATGACTATCAGCTCAAAGTGGTCACGCAGGACATGGCAACCTATGACAAAGTCTATCAACGGCTGATCGAAAAGGTCGAACTGGACAGCGTGACATCATATTTTGCAATGGAAGCCATAGCCGAAGGACGGCCCCTGCCGATCTAAAGTCCTTCGGGAGATATCAGCTCAAGTCAGTATAGCCGCAAAAAAAGAGCCGCGCGAAACGCGCGGCCCTTGGTTCGAAACCGGTTCTGCGAAGATCAGTTCTTCGCGTAGAATTCGACGACCAGGTTCGGCTCCATGACGACAGGGTAAGGCACATCGCCCAGACCCGGTGCGCGCACGAAGGTCGCGGTCATTTTCGAATGATCAGCGTCGATGTAGTCAGGCACATCACGCTCGGCCAGAGCGACAGCTTCCAGAACAACAGCCAGTTGCTTGGATTTGTCGCGAACCTCGATCACGTCGCCTTCCTTGACGCGGTAGGACGGGATGTTCACGCGCTTGCCGTTAACCTTGACGTGGCCGTGGTTCACGAACTGACGCGCGGCAAAAACAGTTGCCACAAACTTGGCGCGGTAGACGACTGCGTCCAGGCGGCGCTCCAGCAGGCTGATCAGGTTTTCACCAGTATCGCCTTTTACACGCTCGGCTTCGGCGTAGATGCGGCGAAACTGCTTTTCGGTCAGGTCGCCGTAGTAGCCTTTCAGCTTCTGCTTGGCACGCAGCTGCAGACCAAAGTCCGACAGCTTGCCCTTGCGGCGCTGGCCGTGCTGGCCGGGGCCGTATTCGCGACGGTTGACCGGGGATTTCGGACGACCCCAGATGTTTTCGCCCATCCGGCGGTCGATTTTGTACTTGGCAGACGTGCGTTTGGTCACGGCTGATCTCCTTCGTTTTGGTCGAGGTCCGAACGGACCACTATGAAGGGCGTTGTCCTCTTGAGGTCTCCCCCATGACAGGCATCCCCTTGCGGGGGCCACCAACACCAATGAAGCCGCGCTTATATCTGCGGGAATGACAGAGTCAACAGGGCGCAAGGCGGGAAAGGAGAAAATAGCGTGCGCAAGACGCTGTCCCTCAAAGCCCGGTGGACGAATTAGTCCGTGGTGCCAAACGCTCGTGCGTACCCGGGCACTCTTTCCGGTTCGTGGGTAACGGCCAAACGCCTGTCGGCCAGATAGGTTACGACCCCGCCCCCATTTGCATTCGACACCGAATACGGCTGAGGTTCCGACACTTCGCTGATCCAGAATTCCTGCTCCCGCGGGGGCGGGCCGGATTCGAAAATCAATGTCGGCAGTGTCTCATTCACCAGCGTCACAAGATACGCCTGATAACGTTGTGCGCCATTGCTCAGAACCAGTGAAGGGCTGCCCTTTTGAATGTCCGCAACCGATGCATTACCGGGCATCGTCGAACGTGCTGAAACAATGGAAGAGAACCCGGCTTCTTCGCGCCCAAGCTCCTTCTGCTCAATCAAAACAGTGGCCTGTCCCCGCCATTCCCATGCTGCACCAACAACCAAAGACTCCAGAGGCGCTGCCTCCAATCCGTCGATTTCCGTCTGTGTCCATGAAATGGCAACTCGACCGTTTAACCCGGTTCTCATCCGCCTGCCCGCACTTCACTACTCCGCACCATTTACTTAGCGGACAATAATAACGACGAATCAGGCAGAAAAGAGACCAGATGATGAAATCACGAACATGTTGCTTGTGTATCAAATCAAATTGATACTCAAACAACTATAATGATAACTCGTGTACCTCAACTCAACCCAGATGTCACCTAAGAATATTGGTGCCAGCTGATTTTGACACACCTTAATAGACTGATTAAAGGGCAACTTGTCGCCACGAAAATCCGCACTTTGATCACAACCTCACCAAGTAAAGGGATGGGTGTGGCCTTGCGGACCTTTTGAGAAATTCAGCGAAAGCGCTCTTTGTGCGCTCATACACCATTCGTGAGGACCGAAGAAAATGGCCGGGGCGAACCCATCGCGCCATATTCCGCAACAAGAATGAATGTCGGTTTTTGATACATCAGTGTGGCAACCGTCTCTCTCGCCTACTGTGGCAGACCCGACGATTTCACACCTACTAGTTCGGCCGCCTTCCAAGCACGTTGTTCCGCTATACAAACCAGTTTTTTCACAAAACGTCACAACAATGCCTGATGCAGTCAGTAATGCAGGGTCGTAATATACCCTTTCAAAAAAATAGAGGCCGCCTGAATGATCCGCTTCCATCAATTTGTCTGCATTTCAGCCATTGCGTTGCACGCCCCGGATGTTTCGTTTGCCGAGATTTCCGCATCTGATGTCTGGCAAATTCAGCAAGACTACTTTGAAACCATAGGCGGACAACTAACCGGAAGCACGAGCCGAGCAGGCAAGACGGAAACGATCCGGGATGTTTCACTCCATTTCGATTTGCCGCTTGAACTCGGATTTATCAGCTTTGCGACTACAGGAATGACGCTTACAGAAAATGACGATGGTTCTGTCAGCATAGGATACGTGGAGCCGGCTGTTCTGAAGATTTCTGCGGAGCTTTCCGAGCAGGACGAAATCAGCATGTCAGTTGGGTTCGAACTGGAAAACTTCGAATTGCTGGCTGCCGGCAAAGCGGGAGACATTACCTTCGACAGTTCTGTTGGCCGAATGAATATGGCGCTGGAGGAATACAGCGCTTCGGCCAGTGACTTGGAGGCTGACACAGTTGCCTTCACTGGGGTCATCGAAGATTTTTCTGGCCGAACCCAAATAACAATGAGCGAGATGGCCAAGGTGAGTGCCCACTATGAAACAGGGGCACAGAGGTTCGATTTCGAAGTTGTGGGAGCCGAAACAGGAAAAAGCATCGGCTCGGAACGTGCCGAGCGTGTCGTGAGCAAAACTGAAATTGCTCTGCCGAGAAATGGCATGGACATCATGAATCTGGCTGCTGCCTTGGCCGAAGGGTTGAGCATATCCACTGATACCAGCATGCATGGCTATGAATCGAAGCAGAGCGTGGAAATCGACGGTCAGGAACTTTCCGATCAGTGGTCCTTCAGTGAGGTTCAAACCGCACATATCGTTTTTGACCGGAATGGTGTGGTCCTCGCTGGTGCGGCCCAACAGAACGTCACCAAAATGAACATCCCAGAAGTCTTCCCTGTTATCTGGGAATTTGCTGCTGATCTGATTGAGGGTGAAATGAACTGGCCGATCTCCGCCAGTGATGACCCGCAAGAGGCAAATATGCGTTTGGAAATGCGCGGGCTGACAGCAAGTGATGATCTTTGGGCAATGATCGACCCCGAGGCAGTCATACCACGCGATCCAGCCACTGTCGCAGTTGATATGTCGGGCAAGGTCCGCAACCTCATCGACTGGATGAATTTTCCGCTGGTCAGCCAGGTGTTTGAAGCAGACGAGGTTCCAGTGACCGCTGAATCTGTTGCTCTTGATGAGCTTGAAATCAAAGTGGCCGGTGCGTCCCTCAATGGTTCCGGAGCACTGGAGTTTGATAATGACGATCTCCAGACCTATGGCGGATTCCCCAAACCTGTCGGGGCGATTGCACTGGAAATGAGCGGCGCCAACAGCCTGATTGATCGTCTATCAGCGCTGGGTGTTATGGACGAAGCTGAGGTACAGGGTTTTCGGATGATGCTGGCGATCATGGCCAAACCCGACCCGTCCGCAGGCCCGGATGCGTTGGTTTCTCGGATTGAGCTGACCGAAGAAGGGCATGTGCTGGCAAACGGAAACCGGATCAAGTGATTTTTAAGGGAGTGGCGACGATTGCATCCTCGCCATACGCCCGCTTTCAAGAAATTTTAGGTTCTGTTTCATCGCGTGACTTTTCGCAACTTTGGCCGCGATCCCGTTTTCAGTGCGGTTGTTTGATTGATTTAGTGCCTGGTCGGTTCAATTTGACATGCAACAATATTGTTGCATTATAAGGTATGAGCATTCAGTTCGATCCGCAGCTAAGCATTTTGTTCAACGCCCTTGGTGACACAACACGCTTGTTGGTGCTTGATGAGTTGAGAAAGCGTGACGAACAGACGCTTTTCGAACTCTGCGCACGGCTGCTCGAAGAGCATTCAGTCACAATATCCAGACAAGGCATCACAAGGCATCTGAATACGCTGGAGCAGGCAGGCCTAATCAGCACTGCATGGCGAGGGCGCACAAAAATTCACACGCTGGTGGCTGCGCCAATTGCTTATGCGATCAATCCCTGGGTGGAATTATTTTCTCAAGGAGACAGAGTATGAAAATGTACATGAAGAGCATTGCTGTTGATGATCAATCTAAGGCTCTTGATTTCTACACGAACAAACTCGGGTTCGTTGTGAAGCACGATATCCCTCTAGGCGAACATCGTTGGCTGACATTGGTGTCAATGGAGGAAACTGACGGAGTACAATTGGGTTTAGAACCGAACGCGCACCCTGCAACGCGCGCCTATCAGAAAGCGCTTATGGCCGATGGTATTCCCGTTTCGGCATTCAGCGTCGACAACATTGAGGCCGAGGTTGCCAAACTAGAGGAAGCTGGTGTCGAGTTCACACAACCCCCTGTGAAGGCTGGTGGCGCGACGATGGCTGTCTTTGACGACACCTGCGGAAACCTTATCCAGCTAGTCGAGTTACATGTTTGACCCGAGAGCATTCGAATTCCGACATTTACAAAGTACCGGCAGCCGTTGAGCGCATCTCAACGGTAGCTAAGTCCACGAAGCAGACGTCCAACCTGGTCTGCTGAACAACCGGCCGCGCGGAAGGTCCGGCACTTTCGGTGCAAGAAGACTAGGAAAAACACATGATCGATATCCGGCCCCCTTCCCTGCTATTTCATTCTCTTTGGCACAGGGCTTGCCTGTCGCCTTTTCTTGAGATTTTCTGATCAGACTGACCAATCAAAAGGCCTGGCCTTCATGAAACTTGAATTTCACCACATCAACTTTGTCTCGGAAGACGTCGATCGGATGCACCGGTTTTACACGCAGGTGCTGGGGCTTGCCGATATACCGATTGAGAACTTCCCCCGGCCAGATGAGACCGATGATAGTGGCTACAGTGGCAAAATCCGTTTCGCGACTGATGGCGGAATGCAGATGCATCTGGCTGAAAAAAACCTCAACGTTGCATTTAAGAACAATGAGGCCATCAATCCCGTTGAACGTGGCCATATCGCATTCCGTACCGACGACATAGTGGCCTTCAAAAAGCTTCTGGACGACAACGGAATCTCCTATTCGGACTACGGTACCGCCTTCGCAAAAGAGTGGCACCAAGTGTTCTTTCACGACCCAGAGGGGAATATTATCGAGGTCCATCAGGCGATTTGATCTGTATTGGAGGTGCGTATTGAAACAAGCCGTACTGGTAATCGATGTTCAGCCCAACTTTAACCCGCCGCGCTGGTTGGTCGAGCGTTGCCAGGTGTTAGCGTCCGGCTTGCCTTCTATTGCCACGGTAGTGCGCCATGATGAGGTCAAGGTACCTTTCTTCGAGCAGCTTGGATGGAAGCCCGACCTGGACAATGCCAGCCTCGTTCAAACAGATCGCACCGTTATTAAACATGGATATGGTCCACCTTCAGAGGTTATAGAGCAGTTCAAAAACTGGAAGATCGAGCGCGTATTGGTCTGTGGCATTCAGGCGGATGCCTGCGTTCTGGCCGCAGGGTTTGCACTCTTCGATGCGGGGCTTCATCCGACCATCGTGGCCGATGCTGTTGTTGGTTCGTCACTGGACCGCAGCGGCCAGCTGGGGGTCGATTTATGGCGCCACCACTTTGGGAAAGTTATTAAGAATCATTTAGAAATCACTTAGCGGGCAACCAAGTTGACGCAGGGTAAGCCTTTGTAATACCGAAGTAATTCACGCATTTTTGGTCTAAAAACAATTGCTTCTGCCAAGCCTGACAAAAGTCTTGGCCTTCTTGAGGCGTTTAAAATGATTCTAAAGCGCCCAAATAGCCACCAGCCTTTCAACTTTAACCGAGCCTGCGTGGGTGTGAGTTTCACCCCTCAGGCCCCTATTCGAACAGGATGGTCCCCATGAATTTTGTTCTGCGTGGTAGCCTGGTTACTCAAATCATCATCGGCCTCGTGGCTGGTGCTCTTCTCGCCACTCTTTGGCCTGCTGCCGGTTCGGCCGCTGGCCTGCTTGGCGACTTCTTTGTCGATGCATTGAAAGCCGTTGCACCGGTACTGGTTCTGATCCTGGTTTGCGCGGCGATCACAAACCACAAAAAGGACAGCGAGGCGCGCATGGGCCCCGTGATACTTTTGTATTTACTCGGAACCTTTGCAGCTGCACTGGTTGCCGTTGCAGCCAGCTATATGTTTCCGATCACATTGCATCTAACGGGTACGCCCGAGTTGCTGGATGCCCCTGACGGTCTGGCCGAAGTGGTCAAGAACATCCTGCTGAAAATCGTGGACAATCCCGTGAATGCGCTGGCAACCGCTAACTACATCGGCATTCTCGCCTGGGCCGTTGGCCTTGGGCTGGTCTTCCGCCACGCTAGTGACTCGACCAAGACCCTGATGTCGGATCTGGATGGCGCAATCACCAAGATCGTGGCAGCAATAATCCGTGTGGCCCCAATCGGTATATTCGGTATCGTGGCCTCGACAATTGCTGAGACCGGTTTTGGAACACTTGCAAGCTATGGCCAACTACTGGCGTTGTTGATCGGCTGCATGATTTTCATGGCGCTGGTCGTGAACCCGCTGATCGTGTACCTGCGCATTCGCAAGAACCCATATCCGTTGGTTTTCACATGCCTGAGAGAATCCGGGATTACCGCTTTTTTCATGCGCAGCTCGGCCGCCAATATTCCGGTGAACATGGAACTTTGCCGCCGTATGAATCTGGATGAAGAGACCTATTCGGTCACTATCCCAATCGGTGCGACGATTAACATGGCCGGTGCTGCCATAACCATCACAGTCATGACGCTGGCAACCGTTCATACATTGGGCATTCAGGTCGATTTCCTCTCGGCCCTATTCCTGAGCATCATTGCCTCGATTGCCGCTACTGGGGCTTCGGGCGTTGCAGGCGGCTCACTGTTGCTGATCCCGATGGCTGCCAGTTTGTTTGGCATCGACAACGCGACGGCTATGCAAGTGGTTGGTATCGGCTTCATCATCGGCGTTTTGCAAGATTCTGCTGAAACCGGTTTGAACTCATCGACAGATGTCCTGTTCACCGCGGCAGGGTCGTATAAGCAAGGCGATCCCTACCCGCGCAAACTGCCCGTGGCACAGGTCGTCGCTTAGGCAGTGCCTAAAACACTTTGTTCAGCCGCCGACGATAGTTGGCGGTTGAACAATCACTTGGTCCGCAATGGGATCGCCCGACGTTGTCATTCGAGATCTTGTGCAGTAGCGTCCTGAACTATGGCCATCAGACGATACTCACTTGTGCTACTGGTTAGCGTTCTGGCTTTATTGACCGGACTTGGCGGCGTTGCTCACGCTCTGTCAAATGGCTGCATCGGCTTTCACTGCATGGACCAAATGCAGTCGGCTGAACAAGCAGCGATGGCGAATTACAGCGCCGATATATCGCCCCCAAACCACCAACACGAACCGTATGTCTCTGACACTGGAGAGTGTAATCTCGCTCTTTGCCAAGCAGTTGTATTGGTCTCTCAGAACCACGACGTTTTACGATCCCCGCGTGAGATCAACCCGGAGCTCCAGATTGGAGCCCTTACCAGGCTTACCGAACCAGACAGCCCCTACAGACCCCCTGACCTTTGAAGCTGCGAAAACCCTTGCGCACCTGAGCGACCGGCACACGCGGCTGTTCGCAAAGTGCCGCAACACTACCAGCTTCTACAAAGTCAGGATCAATCAATGAAAAAAAGTTACCTACTAATCGGCGTCTGCGCCGTCGCTGCCCTTGCCGCCTTATTAACTCTTCGACCCAACCCAGCCGAAGAAGCGGCACCGCCAGAGGCAAGTGAAGGCGGCGCCATAGTCGCAATTCAGATGCCGTCCATCGAGGGCAATGCAGCAATCGGCCAGCGCATCTTTGATGTCTCCTGCGCCTCTTGCCATGGCGTTAATGCGGTCGGAGTAGAAGGTGCCGGACCGCCGCTGATCCACAAAATATACGAACCCAGCCACCACGCTGACGAAGCCTTTCAGAGGGCGGTTTCACAAGGTGTAAGAAGCCATCATTGGCGGTTTGGTGACATGCCACCCGTTGAAGGTTTGACGCGAGGGGACGTATCATCGGTGATCGCGTACATTCGTGAAATCCAGCGTGCCAACGGAATAAACTGAGGATGGCGCAATAAAGAAGGTTTTAACGCTTTGTTTGGTTTGCGATTTTGCCTCTCAAAAGCTTGCGCCAAACAATATTGAGAAGGCAAAGGTCACGACGTGACCTTTGCCAAACTAGTTCACCTGTTGAAGAACTCCGCTACAGCGTCGGTTGACGCCTTCACCGCCTCAGGCTTGTAGTAGAAATCAACATGGCTAAATTCGTCGAAGGCCAGTTCCTCATGCTCGTTTGTCAGCTTCTCGACAAATTGGGTCGAGCAAATCGCTGTAAAGGCCGACTTGCTATAGATGGTCAGAGAAGGCTGCACGATCTTGTCTGCATAGGCTTCCCCGATCGAAATCAAAGACTGCATGCCCTGATCGCCAATATGCATGTTGGTATATGTCGGTACGGCAGTCGGTCCTTTGACCCCATCGCGCCCATAGTAGTTATAGCTTTCTTCCGCCATCGGATTGACCCCCGAGCCGACAAACTCTTCTTTTGATTGTTCATCGTTCAGGCCGAAGGGGGCGACATAGTCCGGCTCACCTGTTTCGTACATTTTCTGCATCGACGCATTGGAGGCCGCAATCTGTTGATTGACCATGTCGCGGTCTGCCCATTGGAATGCATCCGCCGCCATCATGCCGGACACCATGGCGATCTTCTTGATACGATGATCGGTCACAGCGGCCGAAGCGATAATCGAACCACCTTGGCACACGCCCAGACCGTGGATTTCTTCGACGAAAGGCAAGGTGCCCAAGAAAGACACTGCGTCCCAAGTGTTTTCAATCAGGCGGAACACATAGCGGGACTGCTTGAATTCGCCCGGAAGCGCCGGAGAAGTACCAATGCCCAGGTAGTCAAACCCCAAATAGATGAAACCCCGTGCGGCCATCTCCGGCCCGTATGTCGCCGGAATTTGGTCTTTGACCTGTGGGAACGGGCTGGCGCCCACGATGGCCTTATAGGTCTTGGATCTATCAAATCCTTCGGGAAGGTAGAGATCACCTGCCAATTCCACTCCAAAGGATTTGAACGTTACAGAGTTTTTGCCAGCAGTCAGATTTTGAGGAGCCATATTCATAGTCCTTTCGAGTTGGTCGGCATCTCGCCTTACATAAGTAAATTTCTCTGTTTACTTACGACTCTGAAATGGCGCTTGTAAACAATTCTTTTTACTTTTTGGGGAAAATCATGAAACGCATTGAGAAGAAACGAAAATACTTCTCGATGCAGCCATCGAAGAGTTCCGTGAGCAGGGTTTTCCAGGGGCTAAGGCGACCACGACCGCCGAAAATGCGAATGTATCGAGTCGCTCTTTCTACAATCATTTGGAGAGCCAATAGGTGCTGTTTGAGGCGCCCCCTGAGATCATGATCGAACGCAACTGGAGAATGGAGCCGGTGCCCAATGACCCGGATCGCGAATTCTTCAGACAATTGAAGGATGCCTTATAGCGCTTTGTTCGGGTAATCACTGACGAGACGGCCATTGGCCTGAACCGCATGGCCATATCAGAGTTGATCGTTGATCTGGATCGCTCCCGACAAATCCACTTGGACTCTGAAACACATGACTATCCGGTCACAAGACTGATCGGAGACGCTATGGAAGCGGGCGTGATCCGCAGAACCGATCCGGCTTTTGCGACAAGTCAGCTCCTCGTTCTCATCAGTGTCTTTCAGGGCGAAAGCCCCACGCCGAAGAGCGTAATGGACGAATGCATCGCGATGTTCCTGACACACTACGAACCCGACAGATGAGCCAAACGGTGGATCGCACATTGCTGAAACAACACGCGATCTTGCAGGCCGAAACATCAGTTAGTTCATATACTTGTCGAAGAACTCGATCATCGTTTCGGGATGCTCACCGAAGAAGTTGTAGCCGATGAAACGCCGGGTATCGCCTTCTTTGATCCAGTGCAGTTTCTTGTCGTCAACCGGGATCAGATCATAGGTCGTTTGCACGTCATCGGGGATAGTCCAGACGTCATCCCTATTCTGCACGATATAAGTTGGCATGGTAACGTTCTTGGCGTGAAGATGTGGGGTCATCTCGTTGAGCGTCACGCCTCTGATCCTTTCAATTTCTTCACCCAGAACATCGTGGAACGCTCCCAGCCCCATGGCGTCTAATGAAACCTTAGACATGATATTGATTGATGCTGGCTGCGCGCAAATAAACGCTTTCACGTCTTCAAAATAGTCGGGGCGTTCTGTCATGGCGTGCATCGCGGCATTTCCACCGGCACAGGGATTGAACAGACCAATTTTCATGTCTTTCAGTTTGCCCCGAGATTTGACGTAGTCGAAGGCCGCCAGAACATCCTTGTACTCATCAGCGAAGCCCTGACCCCAAGCATTGTCCGCAACACCGTCGCTTTCGCCGTGATTGCGCAAGTCATAAGCCAGGACGTTGTAACCCGCGTCGTGCAAGGCTTTGTGCACCCTTCCAAATTTCACCTCGATATTCTGGAAATCACTCCAAGGTTTCATGTGGCCGGGGAAACCGTAGCGGTTCAAGGTCGCGGGGTGATTGCAAATGATGAGCTTGTCAGAACCTTCTGCCGGAATGAACCAAGCCGCAAGTTTGACGCCATCTTCCGCGTGGAATGTGACGTTTTCGAATTCGAGCCCATAGTCCTTTGGAGTTTCCAGGATAGGAGCGCGTCCACCATCGATTGACACTAGGCAGCGCGCCACGGCCTTGAGGGTTGCGCGTTGGTCTTCGTTTGGTTGAACGGTCATGCCATTTCTCCTGATTTTGACGTGTTTCATGGTGCGGGTCCGACATGCTGGTCCCGTAAAAATGGGGGTTAAGTTCTGCGTTGACAGTTTGGCGCAGGCTAGCTTCGGCTTGGCACCTTGTCCGGGCTGTTCGGCAATCTGGCGCGCCACTCAGCTGGGGTCTGACGCTCCCATTTTTGGAAGGCGCGGTAGAACGATCCCTGGTCTTCGCACCCAAGCAAATATGCGATCTCATTGATATCGAAGTCCGGCTCGGCCAGATACTCTTGCGCCAGCTGATGTCGAGTGTCCGACAGCAGTGATTTGAAGCTGTGTCCTTCGCCTTTGAGATGCCGCTGCAAGGATCGTTCACTGACCGCCATTTCACGCGCGATGCTGCGCAATTCCGGGCGCCCTGCAGTCAGCGCACGGCGAAGGTGCCAGAGCACCTGATCGGTTAATGATGTCGTGTTTTCGGCCTTGTTCAAATCAGCCTCAAGCGCGGCATCCAGCATCACCAAAAGCTCGCTGTTATAGCTGGTGAAGGGAATATCCAAATCGGCTTTGTCAAAGACAAGGCGAGCTTGTGGCGCATTCCATGTGATCGGGCAATCGTACCAGTTTTCAAGCCTATCGCTTGGGCTACGTCGCAGCTCGATTACCTTGGGTTTGATCTTCAGCCCAGTGCCAGCACGCACCATGTTCACAAGAAATGTAAAGGTGGCGTCCGTTAGCGCGTCGGGTTCTGTCTGCTTGGCGTATGTCCAGGCGGTAGACACGACACAGCTTTCACCTTCTACGGCCACTTGGAATTCTTCCGGTGCGCAAAGCGCCTTGAACCGCGCAACACGGTGCAGAGCTTCGCCAACGTTCTTGGCGTGAAAAGCGACTAAAAAGGACGGGGGCAACGTCGGCCCATGCATGGCCTGCGTCAAGGCCAGCCCAATATCTTCGCCGCCCAAAGTCTGAAGCGCCTCCCATATTGCAAAGAGCTGCTTGGTACTCATACGCGCCTCTGACGAAAACGCACTCGGTGGTAGCCTGGCCTCACGCAGCAGAGCTGCGCGATTAATCGACAGGCTTCCGAGAGCCTTCCAGAAAGTGTCTGGCGTCTTTATCCGATCAGGCGTTGGCATTTATCTGTCCCTTGGCATCTGAATAGAACATAGCCAATTCTGCCAAGATAGCTTATGGCAACACCCGCCATATATATCGCGGGACGCGCCAATCCTCCGACTGCTATGAGACCTCAGTCGCTGCCATTTGCGGCTACCGCCAATCACCGCGCATTCGAACTCAGAGAACACATCGGGATAAAAGCCCATTACCTGTTCCCGTTGGCCACGACTGATCAGCGCGCCGAACGAGTTTCCAGTTTCAAGTCAGGCCGAAAATTTCCGCCGGAAATCCTTGGGTGTCATCCCCGTTGCCTGATGGAATTTTCGACCAAAAGAGGAATGATCCGCGTACCCCGTGTCAAACGCAACTTGCTGGATCTGCTTTGTCGAATGGATCAGCAAGTCTTTGGCCTTCTCGATCCTGACGGCCTGAACATAGGCGATCGGCGTCATTCCGGTCACAGATACAAAGCGACGGATGAAAGTGCGTTCTGCCAGACCCGCCTGCAGGGCAAGATCATCCACCGACAAACGCAACGCATAGTTGCTTTCGATGGCCAGCTGCGCTTTTCGGATCGCGGCATCCTGATGCGATAGGTCTGGTGTAAAACTGCGATAGCGCCGTTGATCCATCCGTCCAACATCAACGACAAACCGGCGCGAGGTTTCGATCATCGCGTCACGGCCAACAAACCGCTCAATCAACGCCATGGACAAATCCACCCATGCCATCATACCCCCCGCAGTCGTCAGGTCAGAGTGTTCGATCAGGATCTGGTCCACGTCCGTAGCGGCTTCGGGGTATCGCTCGGACATGAGTGTTTCCAATCCCCAATGGGTTGTCACTGGCCGATTGCCTAATACACCCGCCTCTGCCAACCAGACCAATCCCACGCACACCGAACACACAAGCGCTCCGCGTGTGTGTTCTTGTTTCAGGAGTTTTGGAATGTCGGGTTGGGCCGATACGTCAACCTCTTGTCCCGCCGGCGGCAAGATATAGGCGTCATATCCGGGAGCTACTGTGTCGATAATGGTCACGCTCAGGGGACGATGCCCATCAAGAGCTCCGGCAAAACTCAACATCTCTTCAATGCCGTGAACGGCTGAGGTCAAAGCGCCCCGGTATCTGACAACCGCAATACGTGATTGATCGGTCATAATGGCAGTTTGTGCATAGTTTTTGTCTTCTCTGCCAATAGCAGAAAAACTTGAGAGTAGCAAATTGGGATCCAGAAACGTGAAAGGATCAGCAGATGAAAACTCCAGAGCTTACTCGCCGCACATTTTCAACCGCCCTGCTTGGGACTGCCGCTGCTGCCGGTTTACCCAAGCCTGTTTTTGCGGCTGAGATCGCCACGCTGAACGTTGGTACAAAGACGGTTTCGATGCTATCGGATGGTTATTTTGAAATCCCGCCCGCCTTCTTTCAGGGTGCAGACGACGCGGCCACGGCAGCCGCAGGGGATCCCATCGAAATTGGAGCAACGATCTGGTTGGTGCGCGACGGTGCGCGCACCGTTCTAGTCGACACGGGATCGGGCGCGGCACTTTCCGAGATGTTTCCAACCGTCGGCAAGCTGGACGCATTGCTTGCTGCGGAAGAGATCGAGAAGGACGCGATCACCGATATCATTCTAACCCACATGCATGCCGATCACATCGGCGGGCTGATGGGGCCGGACGCGGGCGGGTTCCGAAACGCAACCATTCATGTCGCGGAAGCCGAATGGGCGTTTTGGACTAACCCGGACTTGCCAGCCGCTGCTCCTGATGCGGACAAGCCGATGATTGATTTGCTGCAATCCATTGCGGCCCCATTGGCAGGTCGAGTTAAATCCTATGAGGGCAAAGCGGATCTGGGCGGTGGCATCACTTTGGTTCCACTCCATGGTCACACCCCGGGGCACACCGGAGTGCGCATCATGGCCGAGAATGGCACTGAGCTGCTGATTGTTGGTGACGCCATCATCTCAGAAGTACTTCAGTTCGCGAACCCATCGGTACGTTATGCGCTGGATTCCGACCCAGAAAAGGCCGTCGCAACCCGGACAAAGCTGCTTGGCCAACTGGCCGACAATCAGACGGTCTTCTCGGCCACCCATCTGAGCTACCCCGGAACCGGGCGCGTGACGCGCAGTGGTGACGGGTTTACCTTTATCCCTCTGGCATGAAGTTAATGAAACGGGTGAAAGTGCAGCGCTGCTCTTTCACCCATGCGATTTCGCCTATCGCTTCAGGCCCGCACCATATGCCCACCGTCTACGTCGAGTACGGCACCGGTCAGATAGCCATTGGTCATTGCCATGATGACGGTCTGTGCGATGTCTTCGGCCTGACCAACACGACCAACGGGCAAGCTGCCACCGACTTCGGTATACATGGCGTCCCGTGCTTCCTGAGGCATTTTTTCGTAGGCCTCTGTGGCGACCATGCCGGGACTGATGCAGTTAACCCGCGCGCGTCCGGCAAGTTCAAGCGCCAGTCCTTTGGGCAGCGCTTCGACCGCCGCATTCACGGCCCCAAGACCTGACGCCCCGGCGGATGGGCGACGGCTGAGGACACCAGAGAAGAAGGTGATCGAACCGCCTTCGACCAGTGACGGCAGCACTTCTCGTGCGGTGACATACGGGCCCGTAAACTTGGCTTCAAACATGCCACGCAATTCATTGGTTGGCAGTTCGATGAAGGCACCATGCACTGCACTGGAGGCCGAGATCACCAAGTGATCCACCGTGCCAAGTTCAGCGGCCCAAGCTTTCACACCGGCCTCGTCGGTCGTGTCCACAGGCGCCACTTTGGCGCCTCCCCCGATCTCGGTCGCGGCGGCGTTCAGCTTGTCCACGTTGCGGCTGGAGATAGTGACGTATGCCCCAAGCGCCGCGGCCAGTTTTGCGGTAGCTTTGCCCATGCCGCTGCTGCCGCCAACGATGACAACATGTTTGCCCTTAAGGGCGGTGTCGAAAACTGTATTCATTTCAGTCATTCCTAAGATCAGTCGATGTGATTGGATCAATCGATGCTCAGTACAAGCTTTCCGGTGGTCTCGCCTGCTTCAAGACGTCGATGCACTTCTGCAGCCTCTGCAACTGGTAGAGGCGTGATATGCGGACGCAGAACGCCTTGTTTCAACATGTCAAACACATTCGCCATGTCAGAGTTGAAGGCATTGGGGCGATTGGTGAAATAGGTGTAAATATCGCTTACACGTACCGCGACGGATTTCTGAAAATGCTTCGCCAAATCGTCGGCAAAGCTGCCTGCGGGCGAGCCGGCAAGGAACCCGAACAGCACCGCCGTTCCCAGCGGGGCCAGCGCGTCGAGGTCGAATTTCAGGGTTTCCCCAGAGATCGGGTTCAGCGTCAGGTCAACGCCGCGCCCACCGGTGAGTTCCATTACCCGTGCGGCAACTTCCTCTTTGCGGTAATCGATCACGTAGTCCGCACCTTGCTCTTGCGCATAGTTGGTCTTGTCTGTGCTGACCGAGGCGATCACTGTCAGGCCCAGGTGTTTCGCGATCTGCAGAGCCATGGTGCCAACGCCGCCAGCGGCGGCATGAACCAGCACCGTATTTCCGGCTGAGGCACCGCCGAGATTGACCAGCATGTGATAGGCGGTCATCGCGTTCACCGGGATCGATGCAGCGGTTTCGAAGCTGACTTCATCGGCCAGCCGAACCACGTAAGGAGAGCTGATCACAGAATGCGTACCATAGCCGCCTGCGCCAACCGGACCCATCCAAGCCACGCGGTCACCCACGGTGATTCCAGCAACACCATCGCCTATGACTTCGACAATCCCGGCGCCTTCAACACCCGGAACAAGAGGCAGATCGGGCATCATTCCTTCGGGCATTTCGCCCCGACGGATGATCGTATCGATAAAGTTCACGGCCCCGGCGCGGTTGCGGATCACGACTTCACCCTCGCCCGGCGCAGGCACCGCGAGATCAGTTTCGCGCAAGACCTCTGGCCCGCCGGTCTGAGTGATTTCGATTGCATATGACATGGTGTTCTCCTTTTGTTGAGGAGAAGATAGAGAAAGCGGCGTACAGGGATAATAATTGAAAGTAGAACTATTAATCCCATAAAAAGGATAATGATCTACAATGACCTAGCCCTATTCACCGCCGTCGCTAATCACCTCAGCTTCTCCGCCGCTGCCGAGCAACTGGCCATCCCGCTTAGCCGGGTCAGCCGCCGTATTGCGGAGCTTGAGGATCATCTTGGTGCAAAACTGTTTGAACGCACGACCCGACAGGTGCGCCTGACCGAAGAGGGTCGCCGGCTTCTGGATCGGTGTCAGAATCCGATCGAGGCGCTTCAAGAGGTGGCGGGTTTTGCCGATGACACGCGGCGGCATATGATCCGCATCACTGCCCCACCCCTTGCCGCCCGCAAGACCGTCGGCCCACGCTTGCTGGATTTTGCTGAGCAACACCCAGATGTGGAATTTGAACTGACAACGACAAACCTGTTTCTCGATTTCTTTCGCGACAACATCGACCTTGCTTTCAGGGTTGGGCCGCTCTCGGATTCCAACCTAATCGCCAAGAAACTTTGGTCGATTGATTATTGTTTCTGCGCCGGGGCGAAGTTCGTCGAAGATCGTGATTTGCGTGAGCCATTGTCGCGTGAAGAGTTACTGACCCTTCCTGCATTGGCGGCAGGACAGTCATGGGTGCTTGAAACCGGTGAGACACTGCAACCGGGACAGATTGTGCATAGCTTCGGTGATCTTGATGTTATCGAGCAGGCGGTTCGTCGCAATCTGGGTATCGCGATGCTGCCGCTAGATATGGTCGGGGGGGACATTCAGCCCTTGCACGTCGAGAATACCATCCCCCTGACCAGAGACATGTTTGCGGTTTATCCCAGCCGCCGCCTGTTGCCGTTACGAGTCAGAAGGTTGATCGACCACATGGCGACCGGCTGAGGCTACCAGTCGATGGGCTTCCCGTCGCGAAAGAAGCCTCCTGTGGGGCCTGCATCGGTCAGGGTTGCGGCCCAAACGACCCCTTCGGCACCTTCGGACACCGGGCGACCACCGCCACCCATGTCTGTCGCCACCCAGCCGGGGCAAACGGCGTTGACGAGGATACGCTGCGGCTTCAATTCCGCTGCCGTCTTCAAGGTCAGCGCATTCAACGCCGCTTTCGAGATACCGTAACCCGGTGTCCCTGAGGACATTCCATGAATAGCCCCGGCCCCGGAAGACACGTTCACGATCCGGGCGCTGTCTCCCCGCTTCAAGAGCGGCACCGCAGCAATGGTTGTGGCCCAAGGACCAAAGAGGTTGGTCTCAAATGCGCGCTGGACGCGGGCAAGATCGGCGGTATGCGCCCGCTGATCGGTGTCATAATCCACACCAGCATTGTTCACGAGGATGTCGAGGTGACCATGTTCCGCTTCGAGCTTGGCGAATGAGACCGCGACCGAAGTGGGATCGGACACGTCCAGCTGAATGGCTTCTGAGTCCAGTCCGATCTGATGTGCAACGGCTTCTCCCTTTGCCAGATCGCGTGAACCGATCAGAACTTTCACTCCGTGATCATGGGCCAGCTGCCGGGCAACCTCTTTCCCAATCCCGCGATTGGCGCCGGTTACAAGAGCAATACGTGGCTTGGTCATTGTGAACCCTTTCACTTTTCGGAAGCGGCGCGTTCTCCAGCCTGCCCCACAATAGCGCGGTCACCGGTCTCCCACAGAGGTGTCATGGTCATGGATGTAACAAGCCAACGGTCATCCGATTTCACAAGATCATAGCTGTACCGCCCTCCCAGCACCCAGAACCCGTCCTCAATCCGGTGGGTGGCGGTAAAGTCGGCCTCTGCCTTGGCGCTGGTATCGGTCAGTTCGGCGATCGTGTGATTGGTCACCATGTGGTGCGTGATTTCAAAGCCGGGCAGGAAGGCGGCCCAACCGGCGATCAGTTCATCGGCGGGCTGAGTAACGGGATCGCCGCCCCACAGTCCGGTGTAGTCGATGGTGACGGTGTCGGCAAAGGCGCCGCGCACGCGGGTCCAATCGTGACGGTCGGCCCCGGCGGCGATGTCGGTGATTGCCTTGCTGATGCCTTGGGCGGTGTCGGCGGGGATCATGTCGGCCATGGCAGTGCCTCCAATCAGGGTTGCGGCCGCGAGAGTTGCAATAAATCCACGGGTCATTTCAGTGTCCTTTCATCGGTTGGCGGAGTTGCTTCACTCATTGGCCAAGCGCTCGGGCACAGGTGCCAGTTGGTATTGTGACCAGAAAAAGGTGTTGGCAGCGTCCTGATCAGCACTGAGATTGGTTGCCTCGACGATCTTGCCATTCTCGATCCGGTAGACCAGCGCCCAGATCGTATCGACATTCGGCTTGCCTTCGGCATTGGACCAGCCCCGGTGGATATCAACCACATGGGTTTCATCGGCACCGAAATAGATCGGATCAGCCTGAAATCCGGCCACGCCGAGCTGGGCAAAAAAGGCCAGAACCTCGTCTCGGCCATTCTTGGTACCGCTCAGAGGGTGGCGGCCCGGAATGTGCCATTTCACATTTTCGTCCATGACAGCACTGATCCCGTCGAGGTCATTGGCGCCATAAGCAGCGAAGAAATCCTGGACGACTTTCATGTTGTCTTCGGGTGTTTCGGCCATCGCGGTGCCTCCGATCAGGGATGCGGTTGCAAGGGTTGCGAGAATTTTGCGAGTCATTGGCTTTCCTACGGAATGAGGAAGTGCCGGGCAGCATCGCCCGGCATCTACCGGTTCTGTTCAGCCTTCAAGGCCAATGCGGAAATGGTCGGCCACTGTGTCGGCGGCGCGGGTCACATCCTCGGGATTGTCGTAGAAGTCGAACTGGGTCACGTCTTCCAACCACCGAGCGGTGGCCTCGCCAGCAAAGCCTGCCAGGAAGGTTTGCACGCCTTGCGGGATGGCGGCGCTTTCCGAGTGCACGATAGCCAGCGGCTTGTCCAAGCGCTGTGGGTTATCGGCAGGATGATAGGTCAGCCAGCCTTCCCAGCCCGCGTTGTTCCACTTGTCGTCATATTCCGGGATCGCGCCACGGTCGGCTTCGTAGTAGTAGCCACCGATCGGCATCAGAACGCCCTCAGCGCCTTCGGGCCCCGCAGCGGGGATGATTTCGCCACCCTTGGCTTCGGCGGCATGCGAAACTTCGATTAGGCCCGCAACGCCTTCTTCACCGCCATAAACGGCCTCAACAATCTCTTTGTTGTGCAACCAAGGGGCTACCAGACCAAGGCGATCCACCAGCGGGTTGCCTGCCACAGCGTCGACCATATAGCCAGCAGAGGCACAGATCCCCAAGCCGTTGACGTGGCCGGCGTCGACCTCGGGTAGGGTTGCGACAAACTCAAATGCAGCCTTGATATCCGAAGTTTTGGCCTCGGGGCTTTCTACGAAACGCACGTTGTTCGGCAGATCGCCGGATTTGCCCCAGCCGCGGAAATCGAAGGTGAAGGCGGCAAAACCACGTTCGGCCATTTCACGGGCATAGTTTGCAGGCATCTGTTCCTGAACCGAGGTCCAGGCACCGGTCACAACGACAGTTGGCAGCGGCGCGTCACCACGTTCTTCCGGCAAGTAGAGCGTACCCGAAAGAATGGCGCCTTCGTTTTCGAAGGTCACGGTCCGGGTTTCGACCTGAGCGATGGCAGCAGTGGAGGCCATAAGCCCGGCGGCAGCAGTCAGAGCAAGAGTTTTCACGACTGTATCTCCGTTGATTTGTTTGGGCTCAAGCCCGATGACCAAAGAGATACGGCGCACTCGCCTAGATTAATTGCACCTGACTGCCGGGTTTTTGAATGATCCTGCTTCAGACAGGTTTTGACGCCCGATACGCCCGAGGGGTCTGCCCTACGACCTGCTTGAAGCTGCGTGTGAAATGCGCTTGATCCGCAAAGCCACACGCCAGAGCGATGTCACCAAGCGGACGCTCTGCGTCGTCCATCATCTTGATGGCCTGCTCGATCCGATAGGCCATGACATATTGCATGGGTGTAGATCCAAGCGTTTCCTTGAACACACGGGCAAAATGGGACTGGCTCATCCCGACCTCTGCGGCCAGTTGATCCACCGTGATCGTCCGATCCAAACGGTTCTGCACATAGGAGAGAACGCGCTGGTAATGCCCTGATGTGAATCGCGCCGAAAGTTCGATCTCGTCAGCGCGGCGTTTCCCGTATTTCTGTAAAAGCTTGACCAGAAACACACGGCTCATCGCTTCGAACATCACGGCCGAAGACATATCGTCTGCCTCAAGCGCGTCCCGCAGGATAACCCCGGCAGCACAAAGGTCGGGGTCGGAAAACTGCGGAAGGTTCCGAAACTGCTGGGGATCCAGCAACATGCCAAGCTCGGATTGCGCAAACTGCTCCACCTTAGCGGGGTCCAGTGTGATCACGATCACGTCCGACTTTTCATGCCACCGCCAGCCGGATCGCATCCCAGCCGGCGTGACAACAATCTCGTCCATCTGGAACGTGAAATCGCGCAGTTCACCATCCCGCCAATTTTGCACGCGATGCGCCTTGGGATTAAGGTTTAGAAGCACGTGATGCTCTTCAAACACCTCTTCCGGCATCTGATCCGGTTCGGCCTGAAAATATCGCACTGACATAAGCCCCGCTGCTGACGGACGCGCCATCGCATCGCTGCTGAGCAGCGGTTCCGAGGGGTAAATGTCGGTGTATCTTAGGGGCAACCTATGAATCCTGAAGCGAAGCTGATCAATCCTCGATGATCCCAGTCAATTGTGCCGACGCAGCGTTTCTGAGGGCTTTTCTCCAAAGAAGTTGCGGTACTCTGCTGCAAATCTACCCGCATGCGTAAATCCGTGATCCTGCGCCAGAGAAGTTACACTAGCTTCGCCAGGCCCGCATTCAATCAGCTGTCGACGCACCTCGCCAAGGCGCAGCGCACACGAATATCGTGCCGGGCTAACACCGGGCCACTGCCGGAACGCGCGAAATAGCGTCCTTCGACTGACACCCATATTCCATGCCAATTCGTCAATGTTCTCGATCTCTTGTACGTCGGGCCCCGATAAATAGGTTCGCGCTTGATCAACGAGGGCCAGAACCGGCGCGTTGAAAGGATCCCTCCTTGCATCTGCGTCGACGAATAACTGCCTGCCAAAGGCCATCTCTAACCACTCAACAAGTACGTAGTCGACGCCACGCGTATTTGGAATCTTTCGGTCCCTGATCGCATAGCAAAGAGATTGCAGTTTTTTGAACGCAGAAGGCTTCGGCTTGAGGTATCTGGGTATTTTTGCAGCCCAGCCACGCAGCTCCGCAAATTTTTCGTCTACTCTCACAATAAGCCCGCGCATGCTTTTGGGAGTAACAAATTCATAGCGAAACGGGTCGGCGGGCTGCCAAACGATGGCTTCATCTTTGTCGATTGATCTTCCAAGTAGCTTTGGGGCGCTCTCTCCATCCGTAACGAAGCCGAAACTATAATACGGAGCGCTGTGCACGTCGCCGACGTGTAGCGCAGCGTCGCAACGCGGAAACTCGAATGCCACCCTTCCAAGGTCGATCACATAAAGCTTGTAGTTCAGAGGACCGCTGGAGAGCTGAAGAACTTCAAGTTCCCATTCATCATCCGACGGCATTTCTTCGACCTGATAGGCAGTTAGGCCATACCTGCTTGAACGAGCATTTTCATTCATTTGAGCATTGGAAGCAGTGGTCCTTTCTAAGTCAACTTTAAAAATGGCACTATTCGGATATCGCAATATGTTACAGTTGCTAGCGTCAAATAGTTGAGAACCAACGTTTAGGAGACTTTGCGTATTATTAGCCGTTGCCCAAAATTCCTTCTATCGGCCGCCTTCGTCGCATTTGCGACCTCAGCTTATTCCCAAGACGCAGACATCGTCTTTACCAATGCTAGCGTTCTGACAATGGACGACGCCAATCCTACCGCCGAGGCCGTTGCAGTCACTGGCAACCAAATCACATATGTGGGTGACGCCGCCGGGGCAGAGGCTTTTGTTGGAACGGATACAGAGGTTCTTGATCTGGGCGGGAACACGCTTTTGCCAGGGTTCGTGTCCGGTCACGATCACATAATCGCCTCGGGCTGGACAACGCGCGGGGTCAGCCTGTTCGGAATCGAAAGCCTGGACGAGGCACTTGCTGCGATTAAGGAATATGCGGAGGCCAATCCAGACGAAGACCTGATCCTTGGATACGGTTTCAATCAAGTTTCGTTTGGCGGGTGGCCGACAAAGGAAGATCTGGATTCCGTTGTGCCTGACCGCCCGATCTTTATCCTCGATTTCACAATTCATGATGTATGGATGAACTCGAAAGCCTTTGAGGTCGGCCAAGTGCCACCGGACGATCCTGATCAGGTGCCGGGCGTTATGTTTTGGCAACGGGATGCTGAAGGAAACCAGACAGGCATCGGGGTTGAGTTTCAGTGGGCTTCGGCTTTCCGAAACGCCGGAGCATGGGATGCTGCTTCGTCCATTCCGGACATCCAAAAACAGCTTTATGACCAAGCTGTAAAAACCGGTTTGACGTCAGTTCACGTCCCGCTCATCGCTATGCCGACGGTTACGGATCTTTCGCTGGGCAAAGAAGACGAGAAACTTGCACTGGCCCACCTTCACGAGCTTGAAAAAGCAGGTGAGCTGAATATCCGCACCTTCGTTGCAACTGGTTTTAAGGACCCAACCGCCAATGCGGACGACATCGTCCAGCACACCCTTGAGCTGCGGGAAAAATATGACAGCGACATGCTGCGTGTTTGGGGCATCAAAATTCACCCTGAAGGCAATTGGAGTTCTCAAACAGCGTGGATGATTGATCCTTACACCGACGGAACACGGGGTGCCGCGGCAATTGAGGGTCCGATGATCACGTCTGTTTACTTGCAAGCAAATCAAAACGGACTTCCGGTGGGGACACATGTGGACGGCTCGCAAACCGTACGTAACACCGTGAACGCGATCATGACAGCGCGCGGCGCCGGCTACGACGTTCCCAACAACGTGCTGCACCATTATTTCTGGGTTACCGACAAAGACCACGAAACGGTTATCGAAAACGAAATCATGGTGAACACGACACCCATTTTTCATGTCGATTGGGAAGCGCAGGATGTTAACGCCCTCGACTTGCTGGGCCGTGCGCGGGTTGAGGCAACCTTTGCACGCTATTCATCCCTGATGGCATTGGGGCATAACGTGTCTATCTCTTCGGACGTACCATCAGCCCCCATTGATCTGATCGGACCTCTGCTGAATGTAGAGATCGCGATGACGCTTCGTGATCCGTTTAATGACGAGTCCAAACAGTTCCCGCTTTCCCGCAAACCGGCATCGTTGCAGGAAGCCTTGAAAGCCGTGACCATCTACCCTGCTGCGCAACAAGCAATGGAAGACAAGATTGGCTCCATCGAAGTGGGTAAGTATGCTGACCTCGTGGTGCTTGATCAGGATATATTGGAGGCCGAAACCGCCAATATCTCGGGTATCAAGGTGCTGGGCACAGTGATGGATGGTCGGTTTACGCATCGGGAAGGTCTCTGACCTTGCTCCGCAACCTCTTAACCGGAACTGCAACTGCGCTTGCAGTGGCTGTTCCGGCGGCAGTTCACGCAGATGTCGCCTTTATCGCCATTCTGAACGTTCCTAAGGAAAATCAACAAAAATTTGACGAACTCGCAGGCCAAATGGTTGAAGCCGCATCTGAGAATTCCGGGTTGCTCATCTATGAATTCGCACGCTCTGGGGAGCGGGTATATGGTTACGAACGCTACGTCGACGCCGCAGCTCATGAACAGCATGAAAAGATAATTGCCCCTTTCCTAAATGACCTGGTGGCACTGGCAACTTTCGAGTCCATCGTGACGCTGTCGGAATTGTCGGAATCGCATCGCGATGCCTTTGAGGCCATAGGTGCTGAAATCGGGAAGCCGATTGCGAGCGTTGCTCAGGGAAGCGTTGGGAACTAGCTGACGCTAAAAATTGGTGAATGACCGCCATGAGGAACAATGGCAATTTGAGAGTCCTTTTTGAAAGTCAGTTTTTGGGGAGCAAGCCAGTCTATGCAAAGGTTGCTATCTTCGCGTTGCTACCATCGATTGTGCTTTGTACTGCAAAAGCAGCGAACGGCTGCTTGATGCCAAACTAAAACGGCGCTGATCTCGCAGGTTCATCTGTCGCGTTCAGGCAGTGATTTCCTTAGTACTTTGGTTTCTTTTGAGCCCGCGAATTGGTGTTTGCTTTTTCAGAACTCAATTGACAATTTTGGACGCTATTTTACAAAATCGGTCATGATGCAGCCAATAGAACGCAAGCTGGAAATCGTTGTTTTGGTGAGTCCGCATTTTAATGTTTCGGCTACGACTTCTTTCGTGGATCCATTCAGAATTGCAAATTATCTGACAGGTTCGGCTCGATTTTCCTGGACCTATGCCTCAGACAACGGTGGTCCAGTTGAGTCCAGCAGTGGCCTGGTTGTTGACACTGCCCCATTGGCGGACTTGACGGGACACATGCCTTGGCTGGTTCTTGTGAGTACAAGTTGGACACCTGAACGGCACGGGACACCTCAGTTCAAGGTAGCACTTCAGAAATGGGAGTCGGGTGGAGCAATCGTTGTTGGTTTGGACACTGGTGCGATTGTTCTTGCAGCTGCTGGACTACTGAAGGGCAAGACCGCCACTGTTCACTATGAGCATATTGATGCATTTGCAGAAATGGCACAGGACACCACCGTTTCAGAAGACATGATTGTTGCGGATGGTAGGATTTTCACGTGCTGTGGGGGATCAGCAGCAACCGATCTGGGTTTGGGATTTGTGCACTCTATCGCTGGTGAAAGTATCGCAAATGCATCTGCACGATATCTGTTTCATCACAATGTGCGCGGTGAAGGCCAGTCTCAGAACCCGAAAGACGTGGAACCGCTTGGGTATGTCACCTCTGGGATAGTGCGGGACGCGATCGACCTAATGGAGGCGCATTTGGAAACGACCCTGTCGATCCCGGAAGTATCAGCGCGTTTGAAGATTTCGCAACGACAACTGAGCCGATTGTTTCAGCAATATGTCCAAAAGTCGCCGATCGAGTATTACCGTGACATACGCCTTGATCGCGCGCGCGGATTGGTGACACAGACCGAGTTGAAGTTCAGCGAAATAGCAGAAGCATCAGGGTTCAACGGGCAGGTTCATTTCAGCCGGGCATATCGAAAACGTTTTGGCCTGACACCAAGTGCGGACCGCATTGAAGGCCGTACGCCGTTCGAATTTCGCGCTTGGCCGATGTTCAAGCCCGATATCAAGTCCGAAGGTGTCGCGTAGCCTTTTGCATCGCTGTCAGCATCTTGTCGCGTTTTGCTGATAGCTCTTCTGTACTTTGCCCTTGTGTTTGATCCTTAATGCCAGAGACCAGTTTATCGATTACATCCTCATCAAGACGTGGATTGCCCAGATCGTCCCACCAGCCATTAAATGTGTCTTTGAAATGGTCACAGAAGGCCTTCAGACCACCGTCGCCTGCACCCAGATGAAAAAGGGTCGTCGGACCCATCGCGGCCCAGCGCAGTCCCGGGCCAGCCCACATCGCTTTGTCGATGTCTTCAACACTGGCAACACCTTCGACCGCCATATGGACGGCCTCGCGCCACACCGCGGCTTGCAACCGGTTCGCGACATGCCCGGGCATGCCCTTCTTGATCCGGATCGTGACTTTACCAATGTTTTTGTAGAACGACTCCGTGCGATCCAAGACATCTGAACCGGTGAAGTCATTCGCAGTCAACTCGACCAGAGGGATGAGATGTGGCGGGTTAAACGGATGACCCAAGATCAGTTTGCTCGGATCGCGCCATCCCTGTTGCAAAGCTTCGAGCGTCAGGCCGGAAGTTGAGCTTGAAACTATTGCATCAACGTCCAAGTCTGACTCAATTTCAGCATAGATCGAGTGCTTAATCGGCAACCTCTCTGGTACATTCTCCTGTATGAACTGGGCGTCTCGCACGGCCTCAGCAGCGGTCGACACAAAAGTGATCGCATCGGCAGTAGCGTTATCTGTTTGGCCCAGTTCCTCTAACGCAGGCCACGCTTTTTCGACGTACCTACGGACCGATACCTCTGCGTTCGGATCGGGATCATAGACGGTCACACTACGGCCCGAGGCGAGAAATAGCGCGGCCCAACTGGCCCCGATGACACCAGCTCCAAGGATGGCGGTTCTTTCAATTTCTGACATTAAAATAGTCCTGGATTAAGGGGGGAAGCAGCCGTCATTCCCCCGTCCACGGTAAACAACTGTCCGGTCGCAAAAGACGAGTCGTCCGAGGCCAACCAAAGGGCCATCGCAGCAATGTCGGCTGGCTTGCCAAAGCGTTTGACCGCGTGGCGAGCCAGCGCATCTGATTTGGCCTTTTCCGGGTCTTGGGCGAGATCGAACCCTGCGTCCAACATGCCCGTTTCAATCCATCCCGGGCAGATCGCATTGCAACGCACCGCCGGTCCATGGTCCACCGCAATGGAACGTGTGAGCCCATGTACAAACGCTTTTGACGCATTGTAGAGCGCCATAGATGGATCTGCGACATTGCCCGAGATCGAACCGATATTGATGATCGAGCCACCTTGTGACATTTCCGGAATGAAGGCGCGGCAACAGTTAAAAACGCCTCGTGCGTTTACTCCCATCACCAAGTCCCAATCCGCGTCCGAGCTTTCGGTAACCGTTTTTTCAACCTGAACACCGGCGTTATTTACAAGGATATCTGTCCCTCCGACTGTTCTGACGATTTGTGCAACCGCTTCGGAATCGCGAACATCCAACGTGTACCAATTCACGTTTTCCGGCAGATCATCTGGTTGAGGACCACGCCCGCAGGTGGTGACAGCGGCCCCTTCGGTTACGAACGCCTCAACGATACCGCGCCCAATGCCCTGCTTGCCGCCTGTCACAAAGGCGCGTTTGCCAGCCAACCGCATCAGTGTGCCACCATGACGTGACGGATCGCAGTGTAGGCGTCCAGCGCATAGACCGACATATCGCTGCCTGTGCCCGAACCCTTCATAGCGGCCCATGGCATCTCAGGGGTCGCGACCCCATGCGTGTTTACCCACGTAAACCCATAGCGCAGCTTGGACGTCATTTTCATCGCGCGCCCGACATCACGTGTCCAGACCGACGAGGCCAACCCGTAGGGACTGTCGTTTGCGATCTTCAGCGCTTCTTCGGCGTCAGAAAACCGGGATATGGTAACGACAGGGCCAAAGACCTCATTGCAGGCAAGCTCGGCATTGTTGTCGACATTGGCGACAACAGTCGGCTGGTAGAAAAAACCGCGTTCTTCGCCGAACGCCCCACCGGCAACAATTTCGGAACTGCTACGCGCACGATCCACAAAACCCGCAACACGATCCCGCTGAGCCGCAGAGACAAGCGGGCCCATTTCTGTTCCTTCGGCTTTTGGTTCACCAACTTGGATCTGACCGACCTGATCAGCAATGGCGGCAACAAGCTTGTCGTAAACCTTGTCTGCAACCATCAAACGGCAAGGCTGTGCGCAGTCCTGACCAGCATTAAAGTAACTACCATATCGGATCGTCTCGGCCACAGAATCCAGATCAGCATCATCAAAGACTATGACCGGCGCCTTGCCGCCCAACTCCAGATGAACGTGTTTGATTTTCTGGGAAGCAGCCCGCATTGCAGCCATGCCTGTCGCCGGAGACCCCGTGACACTGATCCCTTCCATCTGTGGGCTGTTCATCAAGGTATTGCCCACGCTGGGGCCCCGGCCATGGATCACGTTCAGCACGCCTTTTGGCAGGACGTCTTGCATCAATTCGGCCAGTCGCAGAGTGGATAGCGGCGTGATCTCGGAAGGTTTCAACACGACAGAACATCCTGCCGCGATAGGTGCGGCAATCTTCCAGGACGCCATCATCAGCGGGTAGTTCCACGGGGCGATGGCCGCGACTGGACCTATTGGATCACGCCGGATCATCGAAGTATGACCCGCGACATATTCACCAGAAGCGGACCCTATCATGGTGCGCGCGGCACCCGCGAAGAAGCGAAAGACATCAATTGTTAGCGGCATTTCATCATCATGAGCTGATGGCCAGGGTTTTCCCACATCAAGGCTTTCAAGTGCTGCTAATTCTTGGCTGTTTGCCTCAATTACATCGGCTATCCGAAGCAAGATCGCAGAGCGTTCAGCAGGGGTCGTAACCGAAAAGGTTTCAAAAGCCTCTGCTGAGCTTCGCACTGCCGCCTCGATCTGTGCTTCGCTGGCTTCTTTTACCGTACCAATAACCTCTCCTGTTGCAGGGTTCAGGATATCCAAGGCTTCTCCGATACCTTCCACCATTTCGCCGTTGATCAGCATTTTCGTCTGCATAAGTGTCTCCTTAGAACCCAACCTGATCGCCGCCTTTTAGTGCAAGCCGCATGCGCGCTTCAGCCGGCGTCGCGACCGTAAGGCCAAGGCTTTCAACGATTGACCGGATGCGCGTGACTTGTTCGGCATTGGATTTTGCCAACTCTCCTTTGCCTATGAACAGGCTGTCTTCGAGGCCCACCCGCAGGTTGCCACCCCGCATGGCGCTTTGAGTCGCAAATGGCATTTGGTGACGACCAGCGGCAAGGACAGACCATTCGTAATTCTCTGCCCCGAACAGCTTGTCGGCCGTGTTGTGCATGTGGGTCAGATGATCAGCATCTGCGCCAACGCCGCCCAAGATGCCAAATACCATCTGAATGAAAAATGGCGGTTTGATCAGGCCTTGATCGACAAACCATTTGACGTTGTAGAGATGGCCAAGATCATAGCATTCGAACTCGAACCTGGTTCCATGATCGCCTCCAAGTTTTTCGATGGCGTAACGAATGGTTTTGAAGGTGTTGGGAAAGATGAAATCTTCTGTCATCTCCAAAAATGGCTTTTCCCAATCGTGCTGAAACTCACTGTATTTTTGCAGCATCGGAAAGATGCCAAAGTTCATGGACCCCATGTTGAGTGATGCCATTTCCGGGCTGGTCGAGGTCGCCGCCAGCAGCCGCTCATCCATTGACATCCCCAAACCGCCGCCCGTCGAGACATTCATCACCACATCAGTGGACTGCTTGATTACAGGTAGAAACTGCTTGAACAGCTCAGGTCGGGGATCGGGTTTTCCGGTTTCGGGATGCCGTGCGTGCAAGTGAATGATCGATGCGCCTGCTTGCGCTGCTTCAATACTGGCCGTCGCGATCTCGGCGGGCGTTATCGGCAGGTGCGGTGACATCGACGGTGTATGGATGCCCCCCGTTGGCGCGCAGGTGATGATGACGGACTTGGCCATCAGAGCTTCATCTGCTGCACTTGCGCAGACAGCCCTCCATCCAAAACCCACAACTGACCGGAGGCATACCGCGCTTCGTCCGAGGCAAGCCAGTTGACCAGATTTGCGATATCCTCGGGCGTCCCATAGGTGCGCATCGGATGAACATCGCGCACGGCCTTTTGCAGTGTCTCAATGTTGCCACCGCCACCGCCGGATCCATCGCCGTTGAAAAAGCTCTGCAACATCGGAGTGTCGATATAGCCCGGGCAGATGGCGTTCACGCGGATGCCTTCAGGACCGTGATCGCAAGCCATTGCACGCGTCAAAGCGTGAACTGCACCCTTGGTTGCGCAATAAGCGGCAAGCCCTGGATCGGCAATGAATCCGTCATAGGACCCGAAGTTGATAAGGCTTGCGCTGTTCCCCGTATTCGCCGCTTCGCGCATCAACGGAATGGCGTATTTTGAGGTCAGAAAAGTGCCCGTGGAATTGACCGCAAAGCTTTGGTTCCATTCCTCCAAAGTGGTTTCTTCTACCGTTTTTTCGATCTCGATCCCGGCAGCGTTGACAAGGATGTCCAGTTTGCCGTGTGCCGCGCGCACATGATCCATTGCGGTAATCGCGTCTGCCTCTCGTGTGACATCCAGCTTAACAAAATGACTGCCATCGTCATCGTGCTGATCTAACGATCCTTCCGGTGTGAGGTCAGCGGCAAATACAGTTGCACCTTCTTTCAGGAAGCGAGTGACAATCGCGCGACCGATACCTCCGCGCGCACCGGTCACAAGGGCAATTTTTCCGTTCAGCATCATCGGCTTCAGTCCTTCAAAGGCGGATAGCGATAGCGGCTTGCGGCCACAGTCCAATCCATATTGTTGCGTACATACTGCTGGCTTGCGTCAGACGGAGGGTTATAATCCCATGGCTCGCTGGCACCTGCTTCCATCGCGGCATGTAACGCGCGGCGGGATTTTTGCGTCGCGATAATCTTCTTTCGCAAATCACTGCCGTCCCAACGCTCGGCAACTTCCACTGAAAAACGATCTGCCGCGTCAGCGTAACCAGGGTCCACAGAAAGATTCTGCGTTTCCATCGGATCAGCACTCAGGTCATAGAGCTGCGGCGGGTCGCTATCGCAATGAATATACTTCAAGGGTCCGCGCCGGATCATGATCACTGGATAGCCCGTCATTTCGGCACAATATTCACTGATGGCCTCATCAATTGGATCGCCCTCGCCCCGGGCCAAAGGCATCAGGCTGCGACCATCGATTGGTTCTCCAAGCATCGTCTCATCACCGCCCCCAATGTCGATGAATGTTGGCAGCAGATCGACGAGCGACACCGCATTTTGCGCGGTCCCAACTGCAATGCCCGGCCCGGCCATGACCAGTGGAACTCGCGCGGAGTGTTCGAAGAAATTCATTTTGTACCACAGCCCACGTTCGCCCAGCATGTCGCCATGGTCGGCTGTGACAATCACTATGGTGTTGTCCAACTCGCCCGTCTCTTCGAGGGTTTGAACAAGCTCTCCGATTTTGCTGTCGAAGTAACTGACGTTCGCCAGATAAGCATGACGGGCGCGCCGTATTTCCGCCTCGCTGAGCGGCACGTAGGATGCTTCGATCCCATCCATCAAACGACGAGAAAACGGGTCCTGATCTTCTAGCGCGGGCACAAACGCAGGCATGTCAATGTCAACGTCCGCGTACAGGTTCCACCACTCTGGTCGCGCCACATAAGGATCATGTGGATGGATGAAGCTTGCCACCATCGCAAAAGGCGCGTCGTTGCCAAGTGCTTTGTCGCGGGCCGCATCGAACAGCCAGCGTTTGGCGGCAAAGCCAACCTCGTCGTCATAGTCGATCTGGAATGTAGCATGGGCCACACCACTTTCCTTGACCGTCTGCATGTTGTGATACCACTTGTCGATCCGCTCGTCCGGGGCTTCCCAATCCGGGGTCCACGCGAAATCTGCGGGATAGATATCTGTCGTTACCCTGTCTTCGAAACCATGCATTTGATCCGGGCCAACAAAATGCATCTTGCCTGAAAGGCACGTCCGGTAGCCTAGCGAATTGAGGTAATGCGCAAATGTTGGCACCGAAGCCCTGAACTCGGACGCGTTATCATAAGCTGCGATGCGGCTGATGTGCTGACCTGACATAAAAGCAAACCGTGAAGGCGCACAGAGAGGAGAGTTGCAGTAAGCCGCATCAAAGCGCATGCCACGCGCAGCCAGCATATCAAGGTGCGGCGTTTTTGCGACCTTGTGTCCGTAAGCCCCTGTGAAATGAGGGGCCAGTTGGTCCGCCATGATCACAAGGATATTTGGCCGCGTCACGCAGCACCTTTTGCGTAAGCATCAAGTACCAAACCATGGAAGTGATGCACGGCGTGCTCGGACTTGCCGGACCCATCCGGGTCATTGACGATCCTACCCTGGGTGAACGCAGGTGTGTTCATTCCGCGCTGCACACTTTCGACGAGGCTGATATCTTCAACCTGAAGTACTTCGTCCAGATAGCGAATTGCATCCAGTTCCATCGCGTCAGGTTCCGGCGTCTCGAGGAAGAAGTCATAAGTTTCTAGCGTTCTGTCCGGTCCAACAGGGATTATGTTCAACACGATCATGCTAGAGCGCCCGGGATATCGCATCAGGCAGGTGGTAGGATATAGCCACCAAACCGCGTGGGTTTTGACAGTGGCATTTGACACGTCATAGGCGGTATTTGGACTGGTGCCCGCGTCCGCCATATGGCTTGAGTAGATGCCGTAGGTTGTGACCTTGTAGGTATCCATATCCACGAGGTCACAAAAATCCTTATGTGCCGTTGGGCAGTGATAGCACTCCAGGAAGTTGTCCACGACGTTCTTCCAGTTCGATTTGATGTCATAGGTCAGACGGTGACCAAAAGTGAGCTGATCCACATCCGGCGCCCAATGCCGCACCTCGGTTTCCAGGTTTCCGGATTGCTCTGACAACGAGGCGGCAGTCGGGTCCAAATTGACAAAAACAAATCCGCAAAACTCTTCGACCTGCACTTCGTCGAGGCAAATCTCGTCCTTGTTGAAGTCTTCGAGGTTTTCGGTATGCGGCGCTCGCGCCAATTGCCCGTCAAGCTTATAGACCCAAGCATGATAGGGGCACATAATCCGTGTGGTATTGCCTTCACCCGTTAGCAGTTCGTGCGCACGGTGTTTGCAAACGTTGTAAAAGGCACGAAGCTTACCTTCTTTGTCACGCACAACCGCAATAGGTTGACCGGCAATATCCACCGTTACATAGGCCCCCGGCTCACGTGTTTTCTCGCCATGACACACCCATTGCCAAGTCTTGGAGAGAATGAAGCGAAGGTCAGCGTCAAACCACTTGCCCTTGGTGTATGCAGCAGCCTGCAACGAGCTCGAGCGCGATGGATCAACGTGATAACCAAAGGAAATTGTTTCTGAATCAGCCATATTGCCCCTCCCAAGTAAGGCTAATTCTATTTCGGGTGAGATTCTGAGCTATGCTTTTTCAGCCGGCGTTTTGATTATTTTCGCCAAGCCTTTGGTTTTCGGGCGCACCGTGGTGATCTAACAAACGCTGGATTTGGCTGACACGTGAATGCTAGTTCCTTGCCAGCACCCGATTTTCGGTCATTCGACACAGGTGCAACATTTTGAGGCTGGTGAATTCATTCATCGCGCAACGGAGCCGACCTTCGCTGAGTTTGTCTGAATAACGGGTTGGCATGTTGCCCCGAGAGTGACTTGCCTAGAACGGTAATACGCGGGCGAAGAAGACTCTAATCTCTGCGCCTCCAGTGATTGGTGTCACCAAGGACACGTATTGATCCGGTCTGGTAACAATGACTGCGCCCTTGTTTCGATTGATGCCCCGCATGTTGAAAATGTCACTTCCATCTTGGGTTGGACAAAAAACCTTTTCATAGTCAGTGAGGTTCAGTGACCCTTTTCGAGGCTTCAGCAGATTAGGCAGTTTCGAGATGTCCATATCCCGGTGAGAAACCTGAAAGACCGCACGGACATCGATCACCGCGTCGATATCAGCACCTTTTGGCGTCACTCGCTCCAGCAACGTCTCTAAGTCTGCACACATAGCAGCCACAGGTCCATTTGCCTCGCCTCCGTCTGATCTTGGCGCAAAAATGATGATCCGCCAGCGCCCATCAGCCTTCAAATTGTGCCCCAACTGCATTGGTTTCGCATCGGCAAGCCTGATGACAGGTCCAGAGTGGAACCGCTTGCCAACAGGATAACCTGTCGCCAGTTCCTGATGGCGTGTATCTCCCCTGATCAACGAAGTGTCATAACAGGTTTCAACACCCGCTGTGTAACGCCCATGCTTCTTGAAATATGCCTGAAATTGGGCGGCATCTTCTTTGGTCTTTGGCTTTTCACTAAACAGGCGCGCCATGTCGCGGTCAAAATCGATCAATTCCTGCGCCTTTGCGCGACGTTCCATGGAGTAAGTGTCCAGCAATTCAACGGGCGATTGGCCGCGAAGAACTGCGGCCAGTTTCCAACCCAAATTGAAGGCATCAGCCATTGAGACGTTCATGCCTTGTCCTGCTTTCGGGCTGTGCGTGTGACAGGCATCACCGGCAATGAATATTCGAGGTGATTTTGCTCCACGTTCCGTGTCGTCGACATCATCAAAGGTATCGCAAACACGCTGCCCAATCTCGTATGCCGACCACCAGGCGACTTGTGCGACATCAAAGTCAAAAGGGGATAGGATCTTTCGAGCCTTTTCGACCAACTCGTCTGTCGTGACACCTCGATCAGCGGCGCGCTCATCAGGGCCTAGTTCATCAAGTTCTATGTACAGGCGAACCAGATAGCCACCTTCGCGGGGAATAATCAGGATACTGCCCTGATCCGCAGATTGGATTGCACATTTTAATCTGATGTCGGGGAAACTGGTGTTGCAAAGAACATCCATCACGCCCCAAAGCTGTCGTGCCGATGTTCCTTCTAGGACAAGTCCCAATTCGGATCGCACTTTGCTGTGCGCGCCGTCGCAGCCAACGACATATTTGGCTCGAATGGTCTCGGTATCCTCAGGCCTGTTCACACAGGCAACTGTTGCTTCAATTGGAAAGTCGTGACCTTCCGTTCGAGTCAGGGAAATCAGTTCTCGGTTGTAGTCAGGAACGAGGCGGCGCGGTGATTTGGCCATATTCTCAAGGTAAAAATCATGAACTCTGGCTTGGCTCAGAATGATGTGTGGCATCTCAGAAAGATCATCTTCCACGTCTTGGATGCGCTCGACCCGGACAAGTGGCGTTCCGTCAGCTCCAGGTCGCCAAAAGCTCACTTCATTGACCTGATAGCCTTCCTTGATCACACGCTCTGCAAAACCAAATGCTTCGAACATTTCGACAGAGCGGCAGGCGATACCGTCCGCTTGGCCAAACTCCAGAGGGCCAGATTTACGCTCGATAATACGCACCGAGATGTCACCAAAAGCACTGAGCTGAGTCGCCAACGTCAATCCAGCGGGCCCACAACCAATAATCAGCACGTCGGTGGTTTCCCTCGCCGAGGCTGAACTGGCGGAGGCAATTGAAGGATCTCCAGCGCGGAAACCATTGAGATGATACTGCATTCGCAAACCTATTGCAGACATTGAAATAAAATTCTTGTGGGTGTCAGGCCTTTACTCATTCTCAGAACCACCCGGTTATTTCGTTAGCCGACCATCCCTCGATGCTTCAGGGTCCGTGCAGGTGACAATTGTCATGCCGCGCGGAGCTAGTCCCATCTTGGAGCATACCGCTTCTGAGGGTGTATTTCCCGCCTCTACACCGGTCATGAACTCCTGAAACCCAAATCTTTTTTCCATCTCCAAAATCGCGTGAGCACCGAGGACCAGAGCCAATTTACGTCCTCGCATTGAGGGGTTTGTTGCCAGCATTCCCCACCATGCCTGCCCGGACAATGTCGCGTGTTCTGGATGAGCAATGGCAGACGCCGCAGCAATCGAAAATACGTTGCCCGAACAATCGATGGCCATACAGCTCACGGTAGGTTGAAGCTCTCCTCTCAATGCTGCTCCGCATGTTGGCAGGACCCCACAATTCAAGGCCATATCCGCAGCCGCTTGCAGCAAGCCTACGGAGGTTTCCGGAGACACCCAAACGAGGGTGATATCATCGGGAAACGGGATGGCGCTGACGACATCCCTAGCTGCTGCCAAGGTTGTTTTGGATCCTTCCCACTTCTGGTAGACGAGCGGTGTAAGACCTCTTGAGCTCAGGCCCGACGAAAAACACTGGCTTTCGTTGGCCGGTACCGTGATGCAGCTTGAGTTTCCTTGTATTTTGGCAAGATTCGCCACTAAATCCACATCGCCATCAAGTGAACTGGCCACACCAACCGTGCGGCCATAGTAGCTAAAGCGGGCATCATTGCGGAGGATTTCCGACAACGCGCGCGCGCGTTTGAGAATGGATCGCTGATCGGCGCTTCCGAAGAATTCCTCTGGTCTCATTCCCCACCCTCCCGAGCCGATGCCGAGCTGGCCTGACCGTCTGAACAGGTCAAACCGAAGGCAGCTATCCCTGAAATTGAAGCGGCCAGTTCGAGATCGGCAAATTGCGAACAACCAATCACCCGCATTGGATGTCCGTTTTGGTCAGTATACCAAACATTCGCGCAAAGGGCAGAATGCGCCACGATGGGCTCAACTCGACCAGTCACCGCGATCTGGGAACGGTGGTTTCAGGGCCGGTGAATGTCCGGACCGGCAGAGCAGTCCGGTAGCTCAGCAGAGCGACAATACAGAAATGACCTGCTTCAAGCTGTGAACAGGTCTCGCGAAAGGTTTGACAGAATGCGGCAACCTTCGGCAGTGACAACCGCTACTTCTTCCAACCGGACACCAAACCGGCCTGGCAGATAAACGCCTGGCTCAACCGTAAAAACCATGCCTTCCTCCAAGACCAATTCACTGATGCCGGTCAGGTAAGGCGGTTCGTGCACCTCGGACCCAAGCCCGTGACCTGTGCGGTGTGTGAAGAACTCACCGTATCCTGCCGCCTCAATGACGTCGCGGGCTGCCTTGTCAATCATGCAGGCCTTGATACCCGGCCGAATGGCTGCCAGCGCCGCTGAGACCGCAGCGTCAACAGTGTCGTGAACGTCCTGGTATCCCTCCGGTGCGTGACCCAGGCAGGACATACGCGTTATGTCCGAGAAGTAGCCGTCTTTCTTGCCTCCGATATCGACAACGATCGCGTCACCCGGACGCACTGGCGTATCCACCGAATGGTGGTGAGGGAACGCTGAATGCGCGCCTGCCCCCACAATGCCAAAGGCAAAATGCGCACCGCCTGCTTCGAACCGCGCTTTTGCCACTTCGACCAATTCGCGTTCAGTAACGCCATCGCGCAGGGCCTCTCGGATGGCGATATGAGCCGCGTCGGCAATACGGGCGTTTTCCTGCAAAGCCGCCAGTTCACTATCATCCTTGATCATCCGCACGGCACCGATTGTGCCAGAGGCGAAGCTGCGCTTGGCATCTGGCAAGGCATCCAGCAACAAAAGCGCATGGTCAGCGCGCATGGCTTCATCAACCGCTACGCTTTTCGGTTGCGGATTGACAGCGCGTAGAGCGTCGGCAAACGCCGCATCAGGACCGTCGTCATCACCCCACTCCCAGAACGGCAGATCGCTGTGTTGCCGTGCATCCTGAGCATTCAATGCAGGCATCAGGAACCCTGCCTTGTCGGGTCCTATCAGCAAGAGGCATGGCCGTTCGTCGGGATGGGGCGCAAACCCCAAAAGCCAGTGCATATGCGCACCAGGTGACAATGCAACAAGATCAACCCCGGTTGCCGCCATACGCTCCCGCAACCGATCGAGCCTGGTCATGTCTTCTCCTCCAATCGCACTTCATCAAAGGCGGCATACAATTCTACCCGCGCATCGGCGACCAGTTGTTCCAGCAGTGTTACGCGCGCCCGCGTGAAATGCCCGACCTCATCTAGGATGTTCACGGTGCCGATAACCTGCCCTTCCTTGGTCACCGGAATGTTGACCGCAGCCTCACAACCCAGTTCGTTGATTAGCGCGTGGTCCGAGAAATAGGGCGCAAATTCAGCGGTCTGGTTGGCCACAAAGGTCTCCCCCCGTTCGAGAACCTGTTCTGTCCAGTCATTGCTGCCCATGGGCTTTGTACCAGTGACCGGGTATTCCAGAGGGTGCGAGGAATAGGCGCGTCGGGCGAGCCCCGCTTTTCGGTCCAGCACGGTCACCGTGAAAAGGCGCGCGCCGCACGCCGTGTCAGCCGCGCGATGCAGCGCCGCAAAAACTTCGTCAGGTGTCATGTAACGCTTTCAATAGTGTGTACCGGGAGCGGAGACCGCTCCCGGTTTGATACATCAGTTCTTTTCGACAAGGCGGTAGTAGACATAGTCCGCGTTGGCCCCGTTCACGAAGCCCTCGACATTGTCCGCCATCGCAACTTGCTTGACTGCCTGGAACATGATCACGAACGGCGCTTCCTCCTGCATGGATTTCTGCAGTTCGACATACATCTGATTGCGCTTATCTGCGTCCTGTTCGGCCAAAGCCGCCTTGGTCTTCTCATTGATCTCGGCAGGAGGCATCCATGCGTTACGCCAAGTTGTTGTCGATGCGTATTTATCGTCGGAGTTGTCAGCGTTGTAGGCAAACGCCTTGGCGTTCGAATGCGGGTCCATGAAGTCCGGGCCCCAGTACAACAGCATCCCCTGATGGGTGCGTGCGCGGTACTTTGTAATCACCTGTGCACCCGTGCCCGGCAAGATCTCAAAGTTTATGCCGGCTTGTGCAAAGGTCTGCTGCAAGCTGGCTGCCATATCGGTGAACGGCGGCGCGTTGATCACGTCAAGTTCGATGGTAATCGGCAGTTCGACGCCAGCTTCCTCAAGGATCGCCTTGGCCTTGTCCGGGTCATAATTGAATGGTGTATCGGTCAAAGCGCCGGGGAAACCCTCGGGCCAAAACGCCTGATGCACTTCCATCTGACCTTTGAGGAAACTGTCGGCCATGCCGTTGTAATCCACCAGATAGCGCGAGGCTTCCCACAGTGCGGGGTTGGTCAGAGGTTCATGTTTCTGGTTGAAGCTGAACCAGTGCACTGCGGTCTGCGGATAGGTTTCGATCTTGATGTCGGCATTGCCTGCAAGGCCGGCAACCTGATCGGGCGTCAAGTTCTTGGCCATATCCACATCACCGGATTCAAGTAGCAGCCGCTGGGTTGCCGCTTCGGGTGCGTGGCGGATCATCACACGCTCGGTCGCGGGCGCGCCGTTCCAGTAGTTCGGATTTGCCTGAAGCATCAAAACTTCACCCGGTGCATACCGGGAGAGTGTATAGGCGCCTGTTCCGGCGCTGTTCTGGTTCATCCAGGCGTGGCCCATATCGCCATCAACCTCGTTCGCCATCGCGGTTTTAAAGTCCACGATTGCAGCCGGGCGGGCGGCGAGAACGTTCAGCACGAAAGACGGCGCAAAATCACCATCCCAACGAACCGTGACCTTGTTGCCGTCAACCGTGACCATCTCTTCGATGTTGTCGGCGGACCAACCGAGGTTTTCCAGAATAAAGGCCGGAGCCTTTTGCAGAACTAGAACGCGTTTCCAGCTTCCAACTACGTCTTCACCGCGCAGCGGGTTGCCCGATGTGAAATTAACGCCGTCGCGCAACTGGAACGTCACGGTCTTGGCGGCTGCATCGATCTCCCAACTTTCCGCCAGACCCGCCGCCAGAACGGTGGTGTCCTCGGCGTCGTATTGCACCAGTTGGTCATAGGTGTTTGTGACATATTCGCCCGAAGTAAACTCATAGGCCGATGCAGGATCGATGGTCACGATATCATCTATGTTTTGCGCGATCACCAGTGCATTGGCAGGTGTTTCGGCCAATACAGGTGTGGCCGAAAGCGCGACAAGGCTCACCGCCAACGTTTTGGCAATGTCTGGAACGTACTTCATTGGTCTCTCCTGTTGATGTTGTGATTATTTTGTGCGCCCGGCTTGGGGCCAAGCAATCTGGGCGAGGTGCCGGTCCATAAAAGTTTGGCCGGGCCATCGCCTACATTTTCAAAGGCGTGGGGGGTATCACCCATAAAGTGCAGGCTGTCGCCTTGGTGCAGTACGAAATGTGTTTCGCCCAGCGTTTGGCGCACGGTCCCTTCCAGCACCATGATAAGCTCTTCACCGACATGAGCGGTGACCTCTGACGAGTATCCTGCGGGGATATGGATAATCAGCGACGACAATGTCCCGCCCGGCAAAACCGTCGAAATATGTTCGTAAGACAGAGACGAATCCGCGAGCGCGAATTGGGGACGTTCACCTTGGCGTGTCACGCTGTCAGCGGGTTTTGGCGTGGAAATGAAGACGTCCACGTCCACACCTAGCGTTGCCGCCAGATTGGCAAGCGTTCCAAGGCTGGGCGTCGCCTTGTCCCTCTCAACCTGACTGAGAAAGCCAACCGAAATGCCCGCCTGATCTGCAAGGGTCTGCAGCGTCATGTTCGCCTTGCGGCGCAAGTCCCTGATGCGACCACCAAAAGCAGGCGGACGCGCAGGGTCGATATTGGACATGGGTTCAGACATAGTCGCTCCTGCAAGAAATTTTGATATTAGTAAAAAAATTTTGCTCAGTCAAAAAACTTTGATATTGTGGGTGAAACGGAGCCGAACTTGACCCGATCTATCCCAGCCCTCCAGTTCCTAATGACACTGGTCGTGACATTTCTCGGCTTGCTCGCGATCACGTTTGTAATCGGGCGGGTCGTTCCGATTGATCCGGTGGTGGCGATTGTCGGTGACAGGGCCAGCGCAGAAACATACGAGGCGACGCGGCAGGAATTGGGCTTGGATGACCCCCTTGTTGTTCAATTCGCGCGCTACGTGAACCAAGTTCTTCATGGAGAGCTTGGCATGTCAGTTTCTACTGGCCGTCCGGTGGCCGAGGATTTGGCACGCGTGTTCCCGGCCACACTGGAAATGGCCACGATCGGCATCATCATCGGTGTGCTTCTTGGCGTTCCAATGGGCGTTTTCGCAGCGTCACGGCAGGGAAAGCTGGCGGATCGCGTTATCCGCGTGATCGGATTGGCGGGCTATGCCATCCCGGCCTTCTGGCTGGGGCTAGTTGGTTTGGTGGTCTTCTACGCCAACCTGCGTTGGGTTGGTGGTCCGGGCCGGATCGATTTCTTTCTCGATGGCACAGTGCCACCACGCACCGGGCTTTTGCTGATAGACAGCATCATCGACGGAAACCGGGAAGCACTGCTAAGCGCCATCCATCATATCATTCTGCCTGCAACGATCCTTGGCTTCTTTGCCCTTGCCTATATCGCGCGCATGACGCGCAGCTTCATGCTCGAACAGTTAAGCCAGGAATATATCATCACCGCTCGCGTCAAAGGTACACCCGAGCGGTTGATCCTGTGGCGACATGCGTTCCGACCCATTCGCGTGCAATTGATTACCGTAATCGGGTTGAGCTATGCCGGGCTACTGGAAGGCTCGGTGATGATTGAAACCGTGTTCAGTTGGCCGGGCATTGGCAGCTATCTAACTACGGCCCTTCTGAATGCCGACATGAACGCGGTTCTTGGCGCGACACTAGTGATCGGCGCGGTCTTTGTAGGGATCAACAAAACATCTGACGCACTTTACCGACTGCTCGACCCGAGGGCGCGATCATGACAACACGCGACTGGTTGCTTTCCGACGATCCCGAAACACTGATGCAAGCCCGTTTGGGGCAGTTCTACAGATTGGCCCGCGCATTGGCCCGCAACTCGCTGGCAATGGTCGGGCTCGCCATCATTCTTATGCTGTTGATCGTGGCGGCACTTGCACCATGGTTAGCCCCCTATTCACCCATCGAAGGTGATCTGGCGAACCGCCTGCAGCCGCCGTCCGCAACCCACTGGATGGGCACCGATGAACTGGGCCGGGATATCCTGTCCCGTATCATTTTCGGCGCACGGATCACTCTGATGATCGTCCTGCTGGTGGCGGTGATTTCCGCTCCGCTTGGATTGCTGATCGGCACTGTTGCCGCCTATTTCGGGGGCTGGATCGATCGCATCCTAATGGGGTTGACGGATATCTTCCTGTCCCTGCCCCGACTGATCCTCGCCCTGGCCTTTGTCGCGGCGCTGGGTCCCGGTATCGAGAATGCGGTCATTGCCATCGCTATCACCGCCTGGCCTGTCTACGCACGGATCGCTCGGGCCGAGGTGCTGACTTTCCGAAACGCCGAATTCCTTGATGCGGTGCGCATGCAGGGCGCATCCCCGGCACGTATCATCGCGCTTCACGTCGTGCCATTGTGCATGTCATCGACCATCGTCCGTGTAACACTCGACATGGCGGGGATCATCCTGACTGCCGCCGGTTTGGGCTTCCTCGGCCTGGGCGCGCAGCCCCCATTGCCGGAATGGGGAGCGATGATTTCACGTGGGCGCTCGTTCATCCTCGATCAATGGTGGGTCGCCACTATGCCCGGCTTTGCCATCGTGATCGTATCGCTGGGATTTTGCCTGTTTGGTGACGGATTGCGTGACGTGCTGGACCCGAAACAAAGGTCGCGCGGATGAGCCTGCTTTCGGTTGAAAATCTACGCGTCACCTTCCCGTCGGACCACGGCCCGGTCGAGGTTGTGCGCGGCCTGTCCTTTGACCTCGGCCGAGAGCGATTGGGCATCGTTGGGGAAAGCGGATCGGGCAAGAGCATGACCGGACGGGCCATCATGGGGCTGATACCCTCCCCCGGTTGTGTGACTGCGGACCGTCTCGAATTCGATGGCACCGATCTGCGCGGCCTGCCCGAAGCTGCCATGCGCCGGATGCGCGGAGCGCGTATGTCGATGGTGCTACAGGACCCAAAATTCAGCCTGAACCCGGTTATTCGCATCGGTGAACAGATTGAAGAAGCCATGGCAGTACATGGTGTCGCCCGTCCCAAGGAACGCCGCCAGCGCATGATGGACGCCTTGCAAGCCGTGCGCATTGAAGACCCTGAACGTGTAGCCAAGCTTTACCCGCACGAGGTGTCTGGCGGCATGGGGCAGCGTGTGATGATCGCCATGATGGTTGTCATGGAACCGGCACTGATGATCGCCGACGAACCCACAAGCGCTTTGGATGTCTCTGTGCGCGGTCAGGTTTTGGATATTTTGGACGACCTTGTTCGACGTCGGGGCATGGGGCTGATGCTTATTTCACATGACCTGAATATGGTGTCACGCTGGTGTGACCGGATATTGGTAATGTTTAAGGGTGAAATTGTCGAAGAACTGGGTACTGGCAAACTCAATGAGGCACGTCACCCCTATACGCGCGGACTGGTGGCCAGCCTGCCCAAGATCGATGAACATCGCGCGCGCCTGCCGGTTCTGGATCGAGGCGCGTTATGATCCAGGTTCAGAACCTTTCAGTAAAGTTCAGTGAAACCACCGTCTTGCATGATGTTACGTTTGAGGTCGCAGCGGGCGAGAGCTTTGCACTTGTCGGGGAGTCCGGGTCAGGCAAATCGACCATCCTCAAGGCGCTTTCGGGTCAGGTCAAACCGTTTCGGGGCACATTGCAGATCGGCACCAACCGCCAAGGGAAAACAAGCCGCCTTGCGCTGGCACGGCAAGTTCAGATGGTGTTTCAGGACCCTTATGGCAGCCTGCACCCCCGTCGAACAGTGGACGACACACTCAGTGAACCGCTCGCGATTCACCGATTGCCAGATCGGGATCGGCGGGTTCTGGACATGCTGGATGCCGTTGGTTTGCCTCGGCGCTTTCGCTTTCGCCTTCCCCATCAGCTGTCTGGCGGACAACGCCAGCGGGTGGCCATCGCCCGCGCGCTGATGCTTGACCCTCCCATTTTGCTTCTAGACGAACCCACAAGCGCTTTGGATGTCAGCGTACAGGCAGAGATTCTGAATTTGCTTAAATCCTTGCGCGAAGAAAAACACCTGACTTTCCTTCTTGTCACTCATGATTTGCCGGTTGTCAGTTTCCTGTGTGACAGGCTGGCGATTTTGCGAGCAGGACGCATCGCGGAACTCGCCGACGTTGCCACGTTGCGTTCCGGCAAATTCACGTCTGACTACGGCAAAGAACTGTTTCAACGATCAGTCGAATAGTCATGGAAATTGCGTGCTGATCTGAGCAGTCCTTGTGAGAGAGCCCCCGCCAACCTGCAATTCTGCTCGATCAACTTTGAATGCCTAGTGTAGGGAGTTTGGTAAGTCGAAATGCCAACAGCCGGAATGTCAGCATCGGGCCGCCCACTCGGTTATCGTTGTCCGTTTCCTGCGCTGATGCATCGTTCGTCTAAGATGCAGCATTAATTAAGCCAGGCTCAATGCGGCCAAGCTGGCCTTTCGATTGTGCTTGTTTTGAGAGCACGACCAGGGTTTGCAAAACTTGCTATCTGCTCATCGCGGACGTTGCTCACGCGTACATCATTTGTCGCGTTGGGGCGCACTGCTGTTGTTAGAGAAAGCGCTCAAACCTTGGTTTGCTACTCGACCGGCGTCCAATCCGATCCGGGATCGTAGGCTGATATTTCGGCCGTTACCTCAAGGGTCTCGGGTCCGAAGTCCGCCTCATAGACGATACCGTTTTCGCCGACGAGAAAGGAGTGAATCCCGGTTTCACCGTAGTCGGAGGGAACTGCCAGCAGAGCATGCCCGGCAACAAAATAATCGCCGATAAAGTACGAGTACGCACCACCAGGGGCATTCGCTCCCTGTTCCTCCAAAATCGTATAGTAGTAGCCGAGAAACGGCTCCGCCTCATAATCATCTTCGCCGTCGCTCCACCCCGATGCTGTCGCTCGGGCGAGTGCGGCGCCGACAAAGCTGTCTTCGTCTGGCCAGAACAAACCGTCTCTCGCTCCGGGATCAGCGATGATCGACCGCGCAAATTCCATCACACCATCACCGTTGTGATCCACAAGACGGAATGCCGCCTGAAGGTCCACATAGGCCTCAAGCAAGTCGATCACTTCCAGCTCATTCAGACCAATCTCGCGAGCAGACAGTTCTTCCAACCCAGCTTCGATATCAAATTGCCACCCCTCATCGCCACGCAGAATTGGGATCGGGAATGGCCAGCCGTCTTCACCCAGAACCAGAACAACCCCGTCATCATCAGGCTGAAATCGATAGCCTTCGGCATACATGCCAAGCACTTCGCGCCGTCTTTCCTGATCCTCCACGGGATCACCGGTGCCAATCAACTCTTCAGCCTCGGCTCCGAAAATCTCAATCAGCCTGTTCTGATCATCCGCCTTCAGAGCTTCGACAAAAGCATCCAAAGCCGATTGGGGCGTGTCGAAACGGGCACCATCCGCGAACGCCGAACCTACCGTCAAAGACAAAAGTAAAACAGAAGAAATAGATGTGCGCATTTTACCGTCTCCGCTTGCCCTTGGCGGCATGTCCACGTTGGGACGCCTTATGAGCTCTGTTGCCTGACGCTTTTTTCTTCATTGCCTGACCCTTGGACGCAGACGGTTTCCGCTGTGCTGCCGCCTTTTTTGCCTGAGGTTTCTTGGCCGCTTGCGGTTTCTTTTTGACCGGCTGTTTCGCCGCATCCGGACGTTTCGTGCGATCAACCGCCTTCTGCTTGGCTGCGGCTTTGTCCCGGTCGACATTGCCCCGGTTCACTTGCGGAAGTGACTTGTTCCCGTCGCCACGGTTTGCCAAAGCACCACCGGCCAATGCGCCTGCTCCGGCACCGGCTGCGACCGCCGCAGCGGCGCGATCCCGGCTGATGTCCGCCGCACCGCTTTCACGGCTCAACTTGTCGCGCAGTTCGTCCGTGCGACCTTCGGGGCGATTGACTGGCAAGTCACCGCGACCGCCTTCGGGTCTTTTATGATCAGCAATTTTATCACGGGCTTGCTGCTGGCGATCCGGATCCGGTGACCACTCAATATCTGTGCGATCACCCAGATCTATGTCGTTGCCAATATTGACGTTGCCGTCGACGTCTATGTCGATATTCGGATTTCGGTAGATCGGACCGCCGCCCCAGCCACCACAATTTCTGCAACCCCAGTAGCCGTACCAATCATCGTCATCGTCAAAGATCTCGTCGATCAACGCGACAGCGCCAAACGTAAGCAAGGCCGTGCCGACCACGTCTCCGGTCGATGGGCCGGTATAAACCGTCTCAGGGTTGTATTGGGGGACGTACACAGTTTCGGGTTCGGTGGGCGTGACAATAATCGTATCGTCGTCCGAAACTTCCACTGTCTGCTCGGGCCCCGAAACAAGGGCCCCTGTGTCGATCGCCTGATTTCGCATAACCTGAACCGCATCCATCACGTCATCCGACTGGGCCAGCATGGCGGTGCCGACCGTCTCGGTCCAGTCGATATGCGTAGCCATCTGACCGACGACTTCCGGGAAAGCCGTTGCCAACACACTGACGGAAGGGTCCCAACCCATCGCTTCTATTTCGGGTTCAAGCTCGGCTGGATCGCGCTCGGTATTGTCCAGCAAGTATCGTTCGGCCTTTACAATCTCTAAAGGTTGGGTGGCTGCCACCAAAATCTGAATAAGCAACGTGTCGGGGTAGAGTGCCACCGGCGCAACAAGCGTTTGCAGTTCTGCGTCAGTCAAGAGTTCCAACGAAGTCTCTGAGCTGTCTTGTGACGCCGAGGCATCGGATGCTTCTTGCGCGTATAAGGCAGTTGATGCACCAATTCCGAGCGCAATTACCAGATATCTATACATATTGCGTTCCTTCAATCTATTGAAGGATCACCCATGTCTGCGATTCTGGCAACCTCAGCCCTCAGTTCGCGGCTGGGCCCTTTGTTTAGTTCTGGCCAAAAGCCAAATGCTGCCACGGCGCGCAGGGATTGACTCGGGGTAACAACCTTCGATTTTGACAGTTCCCCGGTCTACGAGAATTGAACAGGGAACCGATCCGGATTTCCAAAGTCTGAGGCAGTGACAACCATTACGAATGGACGATGTCGGGTTTCACTTCGCCACCACTCAAATTGCGCTCAGGACTTTGGAGTTTGCGAATTCTTCAAACGTCGATACCGACAGTATCGCGTGCGATTTACCAAAGCGACCGGTTATTGGGGCATCAGTAGCCTACAGTAAAGGCGGCGCGTGGAAACTTGGCTGACTGAGCCTCATTCATAATTGCGATTGCAAAGTCTTCCATAGAAATCTGCGAATTGCCGGCTTCATCAACAATCAGGTTATCTGTGCCGGTTCTGAACACCCCCCGGCGCTCGCCGGGCTGCAATAAAGCGGACGGGCTGGCATAGGTCCAGTTCGCTGATGCATCAGATAAACAGAGTTCCCACTGCGCCATTGAAGCACGCGCGATTGGTACAATGCTCTCGGGCAGAAAGTCGGGATCTGACAAGACGGTGTGCGGACTGCCATCGGGTAGATGCAGACGAGCGGCACCGCCCACAATGATCACCCGAAGGTTGGCAAGGGACGCGGCTTCTAGGATGGATCTGGTCAGTGCAACGATTTCGCCTTCGCGCCCCGCAGGTGTGCGCACGGCGCTTATGGCTAAATCCTGACCGGCCATGGCGGTGGCCAAAGCTGCGGGGTCGGCAACGTCCGCAACGACCGACTTGGTGCCTTTGGGCATCTTGTCGAGCCCCGCCTTATTTCTTACGGCCGCGGTTACATCATGGCCACGTGAGATCGCCTCGGTCACGACGCGAGAACCCACGTCGCCAGTGGCTCCAAATACGACAAGCTTCATGAATATTCTCCTTTTGGGTTGAGGTGTGAGTAGGAAGTTTTTGCAAGTGCGGGAGGGCTGGAACGCCCGGCGCGCTGCCCAAGCCAGATTGCAGTGAGTACAACTCCGGCTCCGGCGATCTGAGTGGGCGTCAGAGACTGGTCAAGTAGCATCCAGCCAATAATGACTGCGGAAAGTGGGCTTAGAAAACCAAGGGCTGAAACCGCGCCGGGCTCGATCCGGGAAACGCCTCGGAACCACAAAATATATGTCAGCGCAGCCCCTATCAGGGTCAGATAGGCGATGCCGTAGATATTCCTCACATTCAAAGGGGGAAGCGTAGGCTCAAACAGAAACGCCAGTGGTATCAGCAACAGCCCCCCTGCTGTGAGCTGCCAGGCCGACAAGGTCAAAAGTGGTACAGGGGCTTGCCACTTCCGGGTCAGAACTGTGCCCGCCCCCATGGAGACTGCGCCGCCGATGCCTGCCAGCAACCCAATCGGATCAAGTGATATCCCCGAGCCAAGCACAAGAAGACCGACCCCGGCGATACCGATCGTTGCCGCAACCACCGCAGACGTCTTGACCGTCGTACCAATCAGCATTGCAGCCAAAAACACGACAATCAAAGGCTGAACCGCTCCGACGGTTGCAGCTACTCCGCCCGGTAGTCGATAGGCCGCCACAAACAGAAAAGTCCAAAACAGTGTGAAATTGAGCGAACCAAGAATGAAGGCGCGCATCCACCAGATACCTTGCGGCAGTTGCCGGGCCAGAATGAGCAAAAGCAGGCCAGCAGGCAAAGCACGCAGCGCAGCCATTGTGATTGGATACCCTGCGGGAAGAAATTCAGTCGTAACGTAGTACGTGCTGCCCCAAACCAGCGGCGCAATAGCAGTGAGCGCGATATCGACGTGATGTTTCATGAGGATTCTCCGTTTATCTTGACGTCAAGATAAATTCATTTCTCTTGACGTCAAGATAAATCCTCGCATTATGCCTCTATGGACCACGTAGATCGCATCGTCTTGCAATGGAACAAGGCCCGACCTGACCTTGATGTCAGTCCGATGGAAACGATTGGGCGGCTCGCCCGCCTGGCGGTTCAACTCAGAAAAGAAATGGAGAAAACTTGGAAGGTTTACGGTCTCAACGCCGCCAGCTTTGATGTCCTGGCGACGCTGCGTAGATCCGGAAAGCCTGAAGGTTTGTCGCCGGGAGAATTGCTTGACCTGACCATGGTTTCGTCAGGGACAATGACCAATCGGATCGACCAGCTCGTCAAAATCGGCCTGGTCGAGCGCGTGCCAAACCCGGAAGACAAACGCGGCTTCCTGATCCGACTGACTAGGACCGGTTTCTCAAAAATCGAAAAAGCCGTTACAGATCACGTTGAAACGCAACATCGGCTATTGAAGGGGCTATCACCCGCGCAGCGCGATAATTTGAATGCAATGCTAAAAGCACTGGGCGAAACGGTTGATGCAGATTCAAAATGAATACTGGTGAGTTAGGCAGCTTCCAAGAAACCATCACATTTTCAGAACACGACTTGCCAATTAGGCAAAGCACTTAAGCAGGAATCTCATGGCAACATATTCGCGAAACGAAGGTGAAAATTCTTCTGTTCAATAGCGTCTAAACTGCTTGCCCTGCGCGCCGGTAAACTGATTTGTTGCGCGCCCGTGTCACAAACTCCATGTCTGCCGCGTCCTGTTTCCGTACACCACAAAAACAGGAGCACTAAATGCAATCCCGTCTCAACTATTTCGCCGTTGCCCCGCAACTGATGCAGCCAATGCTCGACATGGAGGAACGCCTCAAAACTGCGGGCCTCGAGCACAGTCTAATTGAGCTGATTAAACTGCGCGTGTCGCAGATCAACGGTTGCGCCTTCTGCATCCACATGCACACCCATGACGCGCGTTCGCAGGGTGAGAATGAAGACAGGCTTCACCTGCTGAATGCGTGGCGAGAGTCGTCTCTTTATTCCGAGCGTGAATGCGCCGCTCTTGCCTGGGCCGAAACGCTGACCCGCATCGAGCAGAATGGTGCACCGGATCACACCTATCAGGAAATGGCCGCTCAGTTTTCAGATCAGGAAAAGATCGCCCTGACGTTAGTAGTGACAACGATCAACGCCTGGAACCGCATTGCTATTGGATTTGCAACGCCACATCCTGCCGCCAAGGAGGCCTCGGCTGCATGAGTCATATGACTTCACCCGACAACGACCAGACATTTGTCGATCTGCGACCGCGCGTGTTCGCGGTCGCCTATCGAATGCTTGGCTCCGTTAGTGACGCTGAGGATGTAGTGCAGGACGCGTTTCTGCGTTGGCAGAAGGTTGATCATACCAGTGTACGAGACGCGACAGGTTTTCTAATCCGAACCACCACGCGGCTATGCCTAGATCACATGCGGGCCGCGCGTACTCGGCGCGAGGCCTATCCCGGCGAGTGGTTGCCCGAACCACTAATCACAGATGATGCCACCGACCGACTGGACCGTGACGTCTCGGTGGCGCTCTTATTGGCGCTAGAGCGGCTAACTCCTCTCGAGCGGGCAGCCTTTCTACTCCACGATGTGTTCGAGCACTCATATGACGAACTGGCACAGGTACTGGACCGCGCACCTGAATCATGCCGCCAGCTTGTTAGCCGTGCCCGGAAGCATGTGCAGCGCAGCAAGCCCCGAACTCAGGTTGAGCCGCAACAGGGCGAAGCCATCGCTAGAGCTTTTTTCTGGGCTGCCAAAAGCGGCGACACAGCCGCACTTACAAAATTGCTCGCGCAGGACGTTCGATTTGTTTCGGATGGCGGCGGCAAAGTTCTGGCGACACTCAATCCGATTTTAGGACGGGACAAGGTGATGCGGCTATTGTCTGGACTGGCGCGCAAATACTCCGGTCAACCGGTACAGCAATGGCAATTCTGTCACCTGAACAATCTGCCATCGATCCTCAGCCACGAAACCGGCGGCATTTTGCAAACCACGTCGTTGGAGATCGAAAGCGAGGTAATTACAGCGATTTACGTGGTGCGCAATCCAGAAAAGACACGCCATCTATCCTTCGACGTGTGACCACCCATCAATGGTAACCTACTTGACCAGGCCGACAATATGGCCGGAGGAGAACCCACCTTGAGCGTTGCTATCTAATGCTGCTGTGCAGTGTTTCCTGAGGCATCTCTTTATCCACGCGGCGCATGGCTGGCTGGCGTGCTACCGCCAAACCTCCGCAAAATTCGTTAAAAAAATCAGTTTGCAAACCTACATGCACTGCCTGGTTGCACTCCAGCCCATTTCAGTCTCTGCTGCAGTCAAACAGCTTTGAACGAGGTCACAATGCCCCAAGCATCTGACACCAATCGCCGTATTGTTCTTGCCGAACGACCAAACGGACAACCGGACGAAAATACGTTGCGCCTTGAAACTACAAGCATTCCTGAACCAGGTCCGGAAGAGATGCTGGTACGAACGGTTTATCTGTCGCTGGATCCTTACATGCGCGGCCGAATGAACGATGCTAAATCCTATGCAGAACCCGTTCCGATTGGCGGTGTTATGACTGCGCAGGTCGTGGGACAGGTGGTCAAATCCAACATCAAAGAGTTCGAAGTCGGAGACTACGTTCTTAACACAAGCGGGTGGCAGGACTTCGCTGTCTCAGACGGAACTCAGGTGGTCAACTTAGGAAAAGCCCCGGATAACCCGTCTTGGTCGCTTGGAATTCTCGGCATGCCCGGATACACGGCTTATGCTGGACTTCTGAAAATCGGAGAACCCAAGGCTGGTGAAACAGTCGTTGTGGCTGCAGCGGCAGGTCCAGTCGGCGCTACAGTCGGTCAGATTGCCAAACTTAAAGGATGTCGCGTGGTTGGCATTGCTGGCGGTTCGGAAAAGTGCGCCCATGTTGTCGAAAACCTTGGGTTTGATGCGTGTTTGGACCATCGATCCGGCGACTTGGCAGCGCAGTTGTGCGAGGCATGTCCGGATGGAATTGACGTCTATTTCGAGAACGTAGGAGGCAAAGTTCTTTATGCCGTATTGCCCCTTTTGAACCCGTTTTCGCGGGTACCCGTTTGCGGCATTGTATCTTGGTACAACCTGCCTGGCCTCCCAGACGGCCCGGATATGGGTCCAGCGATCATGGGCACTATCTTGCGAATGAAAGTCAAAATGCAGGGTTTCATAATCTACGATAACTTCGGTCCCGACATATACCAGGAGTTTGTCCGTGACATGAAAGCCTGGCTCGAATCCGGTTCAATAAACTACAAGGAGCATGTGATTGAAGGGCTGGAAAATGCCCCGGAAGCATTCAATCAGCTACTGGCCGGCGGAAACTTTGGGAAAATGGTTGTAAAAGTCGGTTAACCGAATTTGCAGTGTGATAGCGCGTGGTTCTTTGAAAAGGCTCTAGTGAACGACGGCCCTTCCCTGCCGGTGACTACCACACTGGGTCGCCACTTTGCAGCCCGTCGAAGCTGTCGTTCGCTGCGTCCGCGAAATATGCGGTGGGTCGAAATCACACTGTGCGCAACAAAGGCGCCTTTTGGGGGCTTCGGCGAAGGGCTGCTTTCTAAAAATTTTCCTATGAAATCAACTCAAGTGCAGGCCTGCTGTCTGGACTTTGGCCTTGCGATTAGAGCGCTATTGAACCACACCGCGCAAAAGCTCGATGAGTTTGTCAGCCTCTTCCTTTCCGAGCAGGGATTGGTATTCCGCATCTTGCTCTTGCACTTCCTGCCGGATTTGCAGCATTCGTTTTTTGCCAAGCGCTGTTGGAAGAACGTTGATTTGTCGTTGGTCAGCCTGGGCCACTTGTCGATGGACCAAACCATCTGAAACCATACGGTCCACCAGTTTGGTCAGCGTTGGTGGGTTCATCAAAACGACTTCTGCCAGCTGTCCCATAGTTAACCGTTGGCCCGTCTCCAAAGTTTCGAGAATACGCCACGCTTCGATCTGAATTCCGTGCTGCTTTAGACGTGCGCTCAATGATGCAGACATCCTTCGATGTGCCGCCGCTAGGGCATATGAAAGATAGTCCTGAATTGAACTTGGGCTCGTTTGCATCGGCGTACCTGTTGTTGACAGCCTGAAATTATTTGACTTGGAAAGTAAAATCAATTGGTATGTAGCGGTCCTCGATAAGTCTGGGAAAGGCTGAGCCACTTTGACGACTCTTTTGGCTGTACCAACCGAACTTGAAGAACTGCGCGATGATCCGGTGTTGCGCAGCAAGGGAACGTATCGGATAGCCCTCCTTATCCCACTTTGTGGCGCCGCGGGTCTTTGGGCGCCGTCCTGCATCTCAAGTGCTCAGGTCGCTGTCGAAGAGCTGAACCGGACAAACGGAATTGATGGCCGCAAGGTGCAGCTCGTCATGATAGACGCCGCCATGGAGGCGAGTATTTCAATCGAAGAGACCGTGAACGACCTGATCGAAACGGAGTCGATCGATGCAATCGTCGGGATGCATCTCAGCTCGGTCCGGCATCGTCTCAGCAAGATTGTCCGCCAGCGAATTCCTTACATCTACACGCCACTCTATGAAGGTGGTGAGCGAACGCATGGATTGTTTGCAATCGGCGAAACACCCGATGAACAGCTTGGTCCTTCAATGGAGCATCTGCAGAACGAATATCGGCCTCGGAGTTGGGCTTTGATTGGCAACGACTACGTCTGGCCCAGAACGTCACACAACTATGCCAAGTCCAAACTTCAGGAGATGTCAGTTGGATTGGCCTATGAAAAATACCTTCCCTTCGGCCTGAAAAGCATGAACCAATTCGTGGAAGAAATATCCAGATCAGGCGCAGAGGCGGTACTGATCTCTCTAATTGGTCAGGACGCTGTCACGTTCAATCGGGCGTTTGGCAAGGCAAAACTACACGACCGGATGGTCCGGTTATCCTGCGCGCTTGATGAGAACGGTTTGCTTGGATGCGGGGCAAGTAACAGCCGCCGTATGTTCGCCGCGTCATCCTATTTTGGCGGACTTCCAACGGAAGCAAACGCAGCATTCAAGGAAAAATACTACCGGGTGCATGGGGATCAGGCACCGGTATTGAACACATTGGGGCAATCCACCTATGAGGGGGTGCATTTTCTGGCCGGGTTGATGCAGCGACACGCAACAGTCTGGCGGGAGCATAGTGTTACAGATGCCCTACCGGTGATCTATCGAAGTGGGCGCAAACAGACGTCTTTTAACAAGAGCGAGCGGGCACCAATCTACCTTGCACGCGCAGATGGGTTGAAACTCGAGGTAATAAAAGAATTATAATTCAAAGCATTAAGTAAAATATTTTCCATTTCAATTATTTTACTTGAAATGGAAACTAAATTCTCCCACGCTTTAGCGAACGAATGGATCGCGGGCCACAGGTCTGACGATTGGTCAATTGGGGAGAATTGCCTTGGCTTGGGTAATCACGCTAGTTCTGCTGGTAGTCATCGCGCTGATCGCAATCTGGTTTCTGCAGAGATATTACGCAAAAGCGACCTTGGACACTGCGCTTGTGAGAACCGGATTTAGAGGGCGCCGCGTTGTCACCGACGGTGGTTGCTTATCTCTTCCCATTTTGCACCAGATTCAAAAAGTGTCGATGGGTGCGCTGACCTTCAGCATCAGCCGCGAAGGTCGCGATGCCGTCTTGACGCGGGACAAGATGCGGGCGGATGTGCAGTTCGAATTCGAGCTTCGCGTGGCACCTACCGATGAAGGAATCTCAACAGCTGCGCAGGCCTTGGGATCGCGGATCGCGCGCAGTGGCGACAGCGTCAAGGAAGTATTCGCAGGTTCGCTTGTGGACGCAATACAACGTGCAGCAGCTGCTCGCACGTTGGAAGAAATTCACCTGGATCGCTCGGGGTTCTCCAAGGATGTGGCAGACGCCATCGAAACGCAGGCCGCAAAATTAGGGCTGACCCTGGTTTCTGCCTCGCTGATTGCAGTTGATCAGAGCGATCTGAGCCAGTGGAACGAAAACAACGCCTTCAACGCGCAAGGAATGCGTCAGTTGGCAGCGTTGGTTGCGGACCAACGCAAAGAGCGCATCCGCATCGAAACAGAGGCCGAGGTTGCAGTTCGCGAAAGCCACCTGGCCCAGCATCAGCGGCAGCTAGAGTTGCAGCGCGCGGAACGCGAAACCGAGATTGCGCAGCGAGAGCACTTGGCCAAGCTCGAGGCAGACGCAAAATCCCGAGAAGAAAGAGCGTGCGACGAGGCAAAGCTCGCCAGCGAAACCGCCCGGATCGAAAACGAAAAGCGGGTAAAGGCGACGCAAGTTGAAAGTGATGAGGCTCTGCGTAAGGCCGAGATGGCAGCAATTCGCGCTCTTGAAGAAGAAAAGATCGAAAACGACATTCTGATTGCCCGGAAGCGAGCCGCAGAATCCGAGGCGCGCGCGGAAGAGGAAGAAGCCCGGGTCAAAGTGATACTGGCGGCGGAAAACGTTCAGGCGCAGAAAGAACGTGCCATCGCAGAGCGTGAACGGGAAACCGCCCGCCTGAAACAGGAAAAAGAGCTTGAGCTCGAAAGTGCCAAGGTCAAGAGCGATGTCGAAACGCTGCTTGAGAAGGCCAAGGCTGATGCTGCCGCAAAAACCAAGGCCAGCGAAGCTGAACGCGCGCGCATGGAAGCCGAGGCCGCTGGCCGCATTGCTCTAAATCAAGCTGAAAACACACTTGGTGATGCAGTGATCCGGATGCGTCTGGAAGAGCGCAAACTCGACCGCTTGCCGGAAATCATGACGCAAATGATGAAACCGGTTGAAAAGATCGACTCGATCAAGATCAACCAGATCTCTGGCGCAGGCAGCGGCAATGGCTCTGGCGCGGGCGAAGGGATTGACGGCGCATTTGGTGCGGCCATGGACCAGATCCTAGGCATGGCCGTGCGTCTGCCGGCGATGAAGCAGATGGGCGAAGAAATCGGGTTTGATTTTGATGCAAATCTTGCAGGTCGGACTGCCGACTACGCCAACCGGATCAAAGACAAACCTAAGAACGACAAGTGACGGAAAAGCCGTCCGGCATCCAACAGGCATGACATTAGGGAGGAAATTGAAATGTCACTTAATCGCCGTAACTTTCTGGCCAGCACAGCGGCCCTTGCAGGCGCTTCGATGTTGCCCCGCATGGCAATGGCCGCAGATACGATAAAGCTGGGCTCGATCCTTGATACCTCTGGTATTTTTGATGCTTATGGCAAGCCGATGGACATGGCCATGCGTCTGGCTGTGGACGAGATCAACGCCGCTGGTGGACTACTGGGTAAACAGATCGAAGTCGTGGCTTATGACACCCAGTCCGACATGGCGCTTTATTCACAATATGGCCAGCAATTGACCCGCCAGGACCAGGTGGACGTCGTACATGGCGGCATTCTGTCGGCCTCGCGAGAAGCAATCCGCCAGACAATGCGCAAAACAAAAACGCCTTATTTCTATAATGTGCTTTACGAAGGCGGCGTCTGCGACCGGAACATCTTTATCAACGGCGTAACACCGGCACAGCAGGTTGAGGCGCTTGTACCCTACGCCATGGGCAAGTCCGGCAAGAAGGTCTACATCCTCGCCGCCGACTATAACTATGGTCAAATCACTGCGCGCTGGATTCAGAAATTTGTGGCTGACAATGGCGGTGAGACGGTGGGCGTCGATTTCTTCCCGCTGGATGTCAGCGACTTTGGGGCCACTATCGCGAAGATTCAATCTGTCGGTCCCGATCTGGTGATTGCCCCGCTTGTAGGCGGTGCGCATCTGTCTTTTTTCCGTCAGTGGGCTGCCGCTGGTATGAAAGACCGCATTCCGCTGGCTTCGACCACTTTGGGCGTAGGCAACGAGCACAAGGTTCTGACACCGGAGGAAGGCAACGGCATTATGGTTGCCTACAACTACAGTCAGGAGCTCGATACACCTGCGAACAACGCCCTCAAAGAAAAGTGGGCAGCTGCCTATGGCGATAGCAACCTGATCCATGAGATCGCAGTATCGAATTATCAAGGTGTGATGACTTGGGCTGAAGCCGTGCGTCAAGCAGGTTCGATGGATCGCGATGCGTTGATTGCAGCTCTGGAATCCGGACTGTCGATTGATGGGCCGGCGGGCAAGGTCACAGTCGATCCGAAAACGCACCACGCAGTGCTGGATGTTCACATTATGGAAATTGAGAACCAGGGCATGAAGGTGATCGAAACGCTGCCGCAGCGCCAGCCGATCGATACGCAGGCTGTGTGCGATCTGTCAGCCAACCCGGACGACAACTCGCAGTACGAAATCGAAATCTGATCTCCTGCAGATTTCGGCGGGGCGGCGGCATTGTCGCTCCGCACGCCCATTGTCGAGCCATCAAATCTTTCCAACGGAAACACATTCTCATGGACTTAACCGTCGTCATTCTTGTCGAAATGCTCTACGCGGTCGCCTCGCTGATCCTAATCAGCGCTGGGCTCGCGGTTGTTTTCGGCATGATGAAAGTGATCAACCTCGCCCATGGCGAATTCATGATGATGGGCGGGTACGCGACCATCACCGCCGTGAACCTCGGCGTGAACATTTTCGTGGCCATGCTAATCATTGCGCCCATTGTCGTAGGTCTGATCGGGCTAGTGGTCGAACGGCTGGTTATCCGCCATCTTTACGGGCGGTTGGTCGATACGATGTTGGCGACCTGGGGGTTGAGCTTGTTCTTCATTGGTCTCGCCACCATGATCTTTGGCAATACAACGACAGGGATTTCGACGCCGATCCCAGGCTTTGCCATCGGGAACTATCAGATCAACGGCTACAACTTCTTCATCATCGTGGTCGCAATTCTGTTGCTGATCGGGATGCTAACAATCCTGAAGGCCACGCGCGCAGGGCTTATCGCACGAGGCGCGATGCAGCGTTCGGATATGGCGGCGGCATTGGGTTACAGTCCCGACCGCATCTACATGGCGACCTTCTTTTGTGGCTCTGCCCTCTCTGGTTTGGCCGGGGCCGTTCTTGCGCCACTGGTTGGCCTCGTGCCGACATCTGGTGGGGCATATATCGCCAAGGCTTTCATCACCGTGATCGCAGGCGGACCATCCTTGATTGCAGGTCTCTTCTCGAGCGCCGGTTTCTTCGGCGTGGTGAACCAGATATTCACCTTCGCCATTTCTCCGGTGATCGGTGAAGTTGCTCTGTTGGTCGCAGCAGTCGTGCTGCTTCGCCTGCTGCCACAGGGGATCACGGGCAAGTTCTTCAAGGGGAAGCTGTGATGCAAGGGAGCCTGTCAAAAGACACCATCACGATCATCCTCGTCACGGCCTTTCTGATCTGGGTGATGCCTTTGATGATCAGCACATACACGCTGACCGTTCTGATCGTCTATGGGATGTTAGGGCTGAGCCTTGGCTTGATCTGGGGCTTCGGCGGTATCCTCTGCTTTGGCCAGGCCGCATTTTTTGGGCTGGGGGCCTACACCTATGCCGTTGCGGCCATCAACATCGGTGAAAGCACGGTTCCGATGATCCTTGCCGTTATTGTTCCGGCAGGATTCGCTGCTCTTCTTGGAGCAATGATGTTCTACGGACGACTGAACGATGTTTACCTTGGGGTCATCACTCTGGTTGTGACATTGATCCTATTCAAGTTCATCAATTCCACCGCCGGACCGCAATATGTGATTGGAGATGCTCGACTAGGCGGATTCAACGGCATTCCCGGATTTCAGACCTTGAACATCCCTGGAAGCCCGGACGACTACATATGGGGAGACAGCTATTTCTATGTTTGTGCCGTTTTGCTGGGGCTGGTGTTCTTCCTTGTGTCGGCATTGCTGAGATCAAGCTTTGGTCGCATCGCCGTCGGCATTCGCGAAAATGAAACCCGCATGTCCCTCATGGGCTACGATGTTCGGGCCAGAAAAACCGTTTTGTTTGCCACCGGCGCCGCCATTGCTGGGTTGGCCGGTGCGTTGTTCGCGAACTGGGCCGAAATTGTAACCCCAAGCTTGTTTTCCCTTGGCCAATCGGCCGAGATTATCATCTGGTGCATCGTTGGCGGGCTGGGTACGCGCTTGGGCCCGATCCTTGGTGCCGCTGGACTGGCCTATCTGAAGTTCCTTCTGGGCCAACAAACTTTGGTAGATAACACACTGATCACAGGTCTGATTTTAGTGCTGTTCGTCCTGTTCCTGCCAAAAGGCGTCGTTCCAGCATTGGCTGGTCTCTGGAAAGTGAGTTTTGGCCGCCGCCCATTGGGCCGCATTCATCAGCAACGTCGCATGATGAACCGAGGGCGAGTCAATGGTTGAAGCTGTTCTCGAAACTCATGGACTTACGATGCGTTTTGGCGGTGTTGTCGCGTCTGACAACGTTGATTTCAAACTCCGCGCACGCGAGCTGCGTTGCCTGATCGGACCAAACGGGGCCGGTAAATCCACGTTCTTTAAATGCGTGACGGGGTTGCAAACGCCAACAGAAGGCGAGGTATTTATGCGCGGAGTAGAAACTACGCATTGGATGCCTCATCAAATCGCCTCGATGGGCGTGGGCATCAAGACGCAAACACCCAATGTAATGGACAGCCTCAGCGTGTTCGAAAACATCTGGCTTGCGGCAAGGCGGTTTCACGATCCCCAGGATGCCAATCGGAAGACACAGGAAATCATCGAACGTCTCGCCCTTGGCTCGATTGCCCGGGACGATCTCGGGCGGCTGGCTCATGGCGAGCGACAACGCGTTGAGCTAGGCCTTGTCGCTGTCGGAGATCCCTGGCTGGTGCTTTTGGACGAACCAGCGGCAGGCATGAGCGCCGAGGATGTTGAGCGGATGACAGAGATCATCCATGAGCTGAACAAGACTGCTGCGATCATCATCGTCGAGCATGACATGCAGTTCATTCGCTCAATTGCCGAGATGGTGACGGTGTTCCACCAGGGAAAAGTACTGATGGAAGATCACGTTGATCGCGTAATGTCAGATCCCACCGTTCGAAACGTCTATCTTGGAAAGAAGGCCTGAGATGACTGATGACGTAACAAACATACTTGAAGTCAAAGGTGTCTCGGGTGGGTATGGCAAAGTGCCAATCCTGCACGGGATCGAATTCGCGGTAGCGGAAAATGAGGTGGTAGGCATTCTGGGCCATAACGGCATGGGAAAGACCACACTGTTGAAGACCCTCATGGGGTTCCTGCCCGCAGGGTCCGGGACGATCAGGTTTCATTCAACCGACATCACCGGGATGTCACCATTCGAGCGGGCAGGATTGGGACTTGGCTATGTACCCCAGGGGCGGGGAATTTTTCCGCAGCTGACCGTTCGCGACAATTTACGGTTTGCCTGGCATGAATATGCTGGTGCTTCTGAAAGCGATGTCATGGAAGCCGTTCTTGCGGACTTTCCGCGTCTGCGTCCGCTGCTTGACCGTGAAGGTGGCGCGCTGTCTGGCGGTGAACAACAATTGCTGGCCCTTGCCCGGTGCCTGATGGGCGATCCGGATTTCCTTCTGCTGGATGAACCAACCGAAGGAATCCAACCCTCGATCATCGAGGAGATGGGTGAAACGCTACTGGCCCTGCGCGAAAGCCGGGGGCTTTCCATTCTTCTTGTCGAACAGAATTTCGACTTCATCTCCGACCTGTCCGACCGGGTTCTTGTACTTGAACGCGGCCGCATTACCGGGGAACTCAGTAAAGCCGACCTGTCTGATCAGGCAAAGGTTGATCAGTTTCTCGGCTTCGGGGCGGCCCGCTCGACCCGAGGGCAGGCCAGTGCACGTCCGGCGACCCGGCAAACATCCACAACACGAACCAAATCTCAGGCAGTAACCGAGATCCAACCGGCTGCCGCAAGCGTGGTGACGAACATGACCATAAAACGACCAACCCTTTCGCAGATGCGTGACATGGCCAGCCGGTTTGGAATGAACCTGTCCGATGAAGATCTGAACGAATACCGCGAGATCATCGAGCCATACATGCAGGCCTATGACCGTCTGGATGCGATGCCCGACTACCTGCCCGAAGTTCGCTATCCACGCAGCCCCGGCCATTTCCCGAACCCGTCCGAAAATCCACTGAACGCATGGTACGTGAAAACAGAAGTGCGGGGGGCACCGGATGGCAAATTGCGTGGAAAACGCATTGCTCTAAAAGACACGATTTGCCTCGCTGGCGTACCGATGATGAATGGCTCGTCCATCATGGAAGGCTATACGCCCGAGATTGACGCCACAATCGTGACCCGAATGCTGGATGCCGGGGCCATCATCACCGGCAAAGCACATTGCGAAAATTTCTGCCTTTCAGGAGGGTCGCACACCAACGCCAAAGGGCCGATACATAACCCCTGGAAGCGAGGTTACATGGCGGGCGGCTCCTCTGGTGGATCGGCAGCGCTGGTGGCCGCTGGTGAAGTGGACATGGCAATCGCAGGTGATCAGGGTGGTTCAGTGCGCATTCCGTCCTCCAATTGTGGAGTCTACGGTATGAAACCCACCCATGGACTTGTCCCGTACACTGGCGCGATGCCAATCGAACAGACCATTGACCACCTCGGACCTGTGACAAACAACGTTGCCGACAATGCGTTACTGCTTGAAGTGCTGGCCGGCGAAGACGGTCTTGATCCGCGCCAGTACAAGCCCACAGTCTACAGTTATACTGAAGCGTTAGGTCGCGGTGCGCATGGGATGCGGATCGGCGTGTTGAAGGAGGGCTTCGGGCATGAAAACTCCGAAGCCGATGTCGACGCAAAGGTCATGCAAGCAGCAGATCGTTTTCGCGAATTGGGCGCGCGGGTGGAAGAGGCTTCCATCCCCGAGCATTACACTGCCATGGATGCGTGGACCGCGATTACACTTGAGGGCCTTCAGGATGGCATGATGTGGGGCAATTCAACAGGGACCAATTACAGGGGTCTGTTCTTGCCCTCGATGACTGATCACATGGCACAATGGCAGGGCCGCGCGGATGAACTCAGCCATTCACTCAAGGCCTGCATGTTTGTCGGAGAGCATTTTCAGCGCCAGTACAGGGGCCGGTTCTACGGCAAAGGTCAAAACATCATGCGGCTCTGCAACGAACGATATCTGGCAGCGCTAAAAAAATATGATCTTCTGTTGATGCCAACTCTTCCGATCAAGCCACAACCTCATCCGCCTGCTGACTGCTCGCTCAGTCTATACGTACAGCGTGCCTTTGAAATGGTTCCTAACACGGCACCCTTTAACGGTGGACTACCAGCTATGAGTATACCCTGCGGGTTGAGCGAGGGCCTGCCCATCGGAATGATGCTTGTCGGTCCAAACTATGGTGAAATGAAGATCTACCAGGCTGCGGATGCCTTTGAGCAATCGGGCGACTGGCGCAACATGTAAGGGAGGATCGATATGTCAATCCTGAGCGAAAGTCTGTCGGTTCGAATTTCTGAATGGGATGTGCGAACCGAGACAATCGGTGAAGCCACGGCGCCTCAAGACGGCAAATCATATGTCCGCGGCCCCACAACTCCACCATTGGCCTATATTACCATTTCCCAGCTTTTGCGCGATGCCGTTTCACGATTTGGCCCCCGAGAAGCCGCCGTATTCAACGAGCAAGGCATACGGATGAGCTATTACGACCTGGATCGCGCCGTCGATGAACTGGCTTCCGGGTTACTGGCGCTTGGTCTGGAAAAGGGGGATCGGGTCGGGATCTGGTCACCCAATCGTTTCGAATGGGTGCTTACGCAGTTTGCAACCGCTCGTGTCGGGCTTGTTTTGGTCAACATCAACCCTGCCTATCGCTTGGGTGAGTTGGAATACGCCCTGAACAAGGTCGGCTGCAAAGCCCTTATCGCGGCCAAAACCTTCAAATCCTCCGACTACGCAGGCATGGTCCGCAATCTCGCCCCCGAACTTGAAGATTGCGAGCCGGGACGTCTGCGTGCAGCGAAGTTGCCGCATTTGCGAAACGTCATCATCATGGACGACCAACCGGGTCCCGGTGCGTATTCTTTCGAAACGCTTAGGAAACTTGGCGGCCCGGCCCAGCAACTTCGAATCCCAGAGATCGACAAGACACTTAGCCCCGATGATGCCATCAACATTCAGTTCACCTCCGGTACGACGGGGATGCCCAAAGGGGCCACGCTTTCTCACTATAACATCGTCAACAATGCGCGGTACGTGACTGATCGCATTGGTCTGTCCGAGACGGACCGGTTAGCGATTCCAGTGCCACTCTATCACTGTTTTGGCATGGTCATGGGCGTGCTCGGCGCTGTCAGCAAAGGGGCGACTATGATCTTCCCCGGCGAAGGTTTTGATGCGCCGCAGACACTTGATGCGTTAGAAAAAGAGCGATGCACGGCCCTTTACGGCGTGCCAACAATGTTTGTGGCGATGCTTGAAAACCTTGAAGGTAATCCACGTGATCTATCCAACATGCGCACCGGCATCATGGCCGGGGCACCCTGCCCCGTAGAGGTCATGCAACGCGTGAATTCCGCAATGAATATGAAAGAGGTCACGATCTGCTATGGGATGACCGAAACCTCGCCTGTGTCCTTCCAGAGTTTCGTGGACGATCCCACCGACAAACGCTGCGAAACAGTTGGACGCGTTCATCCTCACCTTGAGGTGAAGATCGTCGATCAGGATGGGCAAATTGTGCCCGTTGGCATTCAGGGTGAGCTCTGCACCCGTGGTTATTCCGTCATGAAGGGTTATTGGGAGGACGCCGAGAAAACCGCCGAGAGCATCGTGGACGGATGGATGCATACCGGTGATCTTGCCGTTTTCGACCATGATGGCTTTTGCTCCATCGTGGGTCGTGTGAAGGACATGATCATCCGTGGCGGAGAAAACATCTATCCACGCGAGATCGAGGAATACCTGATGCGGCATCCAAAGGTCAGTGATGTTCAGGTCTTCGGCATTCCTGATGAGAAGTTCGGTGAGGAAGTCTGCGCCTGGGCAATTGCCAAGTCCGGCATGGAGCTGACCGAAGGCGAGCTCCGCGATGCGTTGAATGGACAGATTGCCCACTTCAAAGTACCGAGGCATATCCGCATCGTTGACGAGCTTCCAATGACGATCACCGGGAAGCCACAGAAGTTCGTAATGCGGGACAAGATGGTGGAAATGCTTGGATAGCGGTCATTCGCGCAACATGCAGCATCCAGGCAATTGGTCTTGGTGCCAACCAACGAGCTCGGCATCCGAGGGTTAGATGCGTCTGGTCTGGCTGAGGGCGGCCCATTGCGGACCTTCGCCACAACTTGAAGATGCTGCTGTGCGGCCCGTCAGACCGGCCTTTCGCTTTAAGTGCACTAACGTGCCACCGCTAAAGGTCGGCGGAGCGCAAAAATATTGCGCATCCCTCATGTGGCAAACGAATAGCGGCCAAAGCCACCACGTTGCGCTTCCCGCATTCCAAGTATTTCAACGGCTTACCCAAGATTTAGCATCGACTCAGGCTCCTATGGTAGCCTGAGGGCATCAGCGGGAAAACTCGGGAGGAAATGATGTCGGATGTTGACACTGTAAAGGCACTCGACGCGGCCATAATCGATGGAATCAACGCAAAGGACGCAGATAAGGCAACGGCACCCTATGCCGAAGATGGCGCAGCCATGCCCCCGGGGGCGCCGATGATGTCAGGTCACGCAGCCATTCGGGAATATTGGCAGGCAGCAATTGATGGCGGCCTAGGTGATGTTGTAGCCGATCTTACCGAGGCACAGGTCAGCGGAGACATTGCCATTACGATGGGAACATTGACTGGCTCCATGGGCGGACAAAAACTCTCTGGGAAGTACATTCTCTACTTCCGCAAAGGTGACAGCGGCTGGAAGGTTCAGCGCGACATCTGGAATTTCGACGAATAAAATTTGCGGAACGTCGCAACTGTCAAAACAAATGCTTTAAGGCGGCTGGTCGCACGTGGGCGGCATCGCTGTGCAGCACGGCGACTTGACCACTATCTGTGATTGTCCAACGAACCCGTGGCACCTTCAATCCACCACCAACTATGTTCGCCAGCCCCAGCCTGAAAGCAAACGGCCTCGGATTAGAACCGAGGCCATTTCTTCATTTGATTTGTATAAAATGACCTATTGAGACGTTTAGGTCATGCCGCGTGACACGCAACAGCAAACAGCTCGATACAGGGGTCAACCGCACTTGGAATGGCCGCAGCTGCGGCACGTCATGCACCCCTCGATCATGACCATATCGAATTGCCCGCAAGAGGGGCAGGCCTTGCCGCGAGGGGCGTCCGTGTTCACAACCTGCGCCTGCGGATCGGATTTCAGGCCCATCCCCTCACCTTCCAGAAAGCCGATAGCGATCAGATGCTGTTCGATAACGCCACCAATCGCGGCCAAAATTGAAGGGATGTATTTGCCCTTGACCCAGGCCCCACCCCGCGGGTCGAACACTGCCTTCAGTTCTTCAACCACAAAGGACACATCACCCCCCCGCCGGAACACGGCCGAGATCATCCGCGTCAGCGCCAGTGTCCAGGCATAGTGCTCCATGTTCTTCGAATTGATGAACACCTCGAACGGACGACGACGGCCGCCGATTACAATGTCATTGATGGTCAGATAGATCGCATGCTCGCTGTCGGGCCACTTGAGCTTGTAGGTCGACCCTTCAAGCGATTGGGGACGATCCAGAGGTTCGGACATATAGATGACATCGCCGCCCTCGACTTCGTGCGGTGCATCGGCACTTTCACCCGGTGCTTTATCTGAACTTTCGGAAACCGTCAGAACGGACCCCGTCACATCGTTGGGACGATAGGTGGTGCACCCCTTGCAGCCCTGATCCCAGGCCTGCATGTAGACATCCTTGAACGCGTCGAACGAAATATCTTCCGGGCAGTTGATCGTCTTCGAGATTGAGCTGTCGATCCATTTCTGGGCCGCAGCCTGCATTTTAACGTGATCCAACGGCGTCAGCGTTTGGGCGTTGACAAAGAAGTCAGGCAATTCGGCGTCTCCGAATTTGTCGCGCCAGTGCTGAACGGCGTAATCCACCACTTCTTCCTCGGTACGCGATCCGTCTTTCTGCAGCACCTTGCGGGTATAAGCATAGGCAAAGACCGGCTCGATCCCAGACGAGACGTTGCCCGCGTAAAGCGAGATCGTCCCGGTCGGCGCGATTGAGGTCAAAAGCGCGTTGCGGATGCCATGCTCGCGGATCGCATCGCGCACGTCTTCGTCCATGTCCTGCATTGCACCACTTGCCAGAAACGCGTCTGCATCGAACAGTGGGAACGCGCCCTTTTCGCGTGCCAGGTCCACCGACGCCAGATACGCGGCGCGGGCGATCGCGTGCAACCAGCGCTCGGTCTGACGCGCCGCCTCGTCCGAGCCATAGCGCAGACCGAGCATCAGCAGAGCATCAGCCAGCCCCGTCACCCCAAGTCCGATCCGGCGTTTTGCCTGCGCCTCGGCCGCCTGCTCTGGCAGCGGGAATTTCGAGGCGTCCACAACGTTGTCCATCATCCGCACGGCAGTTGCGACAAGCTCCTGCAACGCCTTTTCATCGAGATGCGCGCCATTCTCGAACGGCTCTGCCACCAGCCGCGCCAGATTGACCGAACCCAACAGGCAGGCACCATATGGCGGTAGCGGCTGTTCACCGCATGGGTTGGTGGCGGCGATGGTTTCGACGTAACTCAGGTTGTTGGCCTGATTGATACGGTCGATGAAGATCACGCCGGGTTCGGCATAGTCATAGGTCGCCTGCATGATCCTGTTCCACAGATCGCGGGCCTGAACCGTGTGATAAACCTTGCCGTCGAACACCAGCTCCCAAGGACCGTCCGCCTTGACCGCTTCCATAAAGGCATCTGTCACCAGAACGGACATGTTGAACATGCGCAAACGGGCCGGGTCGGATTTGGCGGTAATAAAATGTTCGATATCCGGGTGATCACAGCGCATCGTCGCCATCATCGCACCCCGGCGCGAACCGGCAGACATGATGGTACGGCACATGGCGTCCCAAACATCCATGAAGGACAGCGGCCCAGAAGCATCCGCCGCCACCCCGTGCACATCCGCGCCGCGTGGCCGGATGGTAGAGAAATCATAGCCTATGCCGCCGCCCTGCTGCATGGTCAGCGCGGCCTCTTTCAGCATGTCGAAGATCCCGCCCATGCTGTCGGGGATTGTGCCCATCACAAAGCAGTTGAACAGGGTCACCTGCCGTGCAGTACCCGCCCCGGCGGTGATGCGCCCTGCGGGCAGATATTTGAAGTCCTCCAGCGCTTCATAGAACTTCTGCTCCCAAAGCGCGGGGTCTTTTTCTACCTTGGCCAAATCCCGCGCGATCCGCCGCCACGTGTCCTCGACCGTCTGGTCGATGGGCGTGCCATCTGCCTGTTTAAAGCGGTATTTCATGTCCCAGATCTGCTCGGCGATGGGGGCGGCAAAGCGGCTCATTGGTGATTCCCTGACTAGAAAGAGGCATCCATCTTAGACCAGAAGCCACGCAAACCACAACAACTTGATGACATCCGATCTTGAGCTACAATATATAAGGTGGGCTTGGGACGACTCTGTGGGAAAGCTGTGGATAAGTACGTAAACCTCATAAAACTCTCGGTCGGGTCGGAAAGCGTGGATTCGCTGATTGCGTGGCAGGACAGCTATCGGCAACGCTTTGACGACGGGCTGCCGCGCCACATCACCCGCATGTGGCCCAAGCGTGAGGCCGAAATTCTGAACGGCGGATCGATCTACTGGGTGATCAAGGGCGTCGTTCAGTGCCGTCAGCGTATTCTGCGAATGGATGAGGTGACGGGCCAAGACGGCATCCGCCGCTGCGGCATCGTGCTGGAGCCCGAGGTTCACCGCACACAAAACGCGCAAAAGCGCCCGTTTCAGGGCTGGCGATACCTGAAGCCCGAAGACACGCCACCTGACCTGCCCAAAGGCAAATCACAGGACGATGCCCTGCCCGACGACCTAAATCGCGCCCTGGCCGAGATCGGTGTGCTGTAAGATCAGCTCAGCCGATCCATCAGTTCAGACAGAACCTTCTTGTCTGCTGCATCGTAACTGGCCACGCGACTGCGCCACAGGGTCGCCTGCGATCGCAGGATTAGCCCGTCTGGCAGGATTTTCAGGTGGTTGGCGCGCAATGTCTCACCGGTCGAGGTGATATCGGCGATGGCCTCGGCAGTCTCGTTAACTACCGTGCCTTCGGTCGCGCCCTGACTGTCGACCAAAGTGTAGTCTGCCACCCCCGCATCCGTCAGGAATTCACGCACCAGACGGTGATACTTGGTTGCGATCCGCAGACGGTGCCCATGGGCCTGCCGAAACGCTGCCGCCGCTGCATCAAGGTCATCCAGAGTATCAACGTCCACCCAACAGGCCGGAGCCGCGATGACCAGATCCGCCTGACCGAAGCCCAAGAGCGAGACCTCCTCGACCTGCTGTTCCCAACGCGGCAGTTTTTCGTGCACCAGATCGGTACCGGTCACACCCATGTGGATGCGCCCTGCCGCCAGTTCACGGGGAATTTCTCCGGCGGACAGCAGGATCAGGGAAACCCCGTCAATCCCATCGACTTTTCCTGCATACTCACGATCCGAACCGCTGCGCGACAATGTGATGCCACGCTTGTCGAACCACGAGAATGTCTTTTCCATCAACCGGCCCTTGGAAGGTACGCCCAGCTTAAGGCTCATTGGGACGCCTCCTCGATTTCAAGCATCAGGTCCGGGCGCAAAACACCTCCGACTGCGGGGATTTCGGCACCATTTCCCAGTTGCCGTGTCAGCGCATCATAACGGCCACCGGTTGCGATGGGCGGCAGATCGGGGCGCCCTTCGGCATAGAAACCAAAGACGAATCCGTCATAATATTCCATCGACGTACGGCCATAAGCGGCTTCGAAATCCAGCCGCTCAACGTCAACGCCACGCGCCTGAAGCGAGGCGATCCGGGCCTCAAGCCGATCCAGCGCGGGCGTGATCTGTGGCAGATCGACGGCCACATCGCGCAGTTGTTCCAGCGCAAAGGGCATGGTCTCGCGCACGTTGAGCAAGGTTTCCAGCCCCGCCAGCTCGTTGTCGGAAATTGGCGGTGTGTCACGGTCTTCGCGCAATGCAGCAATCCGCGCCTCGATCTCTGCGGCACGGCGCTTACCGATCATGGGCGCGTCAAAAGCCATCGGATCCGTCGCATCCAGCAAGGCGTTCCGGCCCTCGGGGGCCGGTTTACGACCCGCGAACCGGTCCAGCAGAATACGAAATCGGCGAGGACGCCATAGGTGCCGCATCAGCGCGGCCTTGCGCCGATCCGTTGTACGAAGACCTTGCACGGCAGCAGTCAGAATACCGATGTCACCTGTCGCCGCGCGCAAAGGCAGACCACGCAGCTGGAGCGCGAACAGCGAAAACACTTCGGCATCCGCTCCGGCGGGATCATCGCGGTCAAAGACCTCGTATCCGACCTGAATGTACTCATTGGCCCGGTCGGGGTCATGTTCCTGACGGCGGAAAACTTCACCCGAATAGGTGTAACGCGCAGGCTCGGCCCCGTCGCTCATATGCATCTGCACGACAGGCATCGTGAAATCGGGGCGCAGCATCTGCTCGCCCCGCAGCGCGTCCGAGGTCACATAGGCGCGCGCGCGAATGTCCTCACCATAAAGGTCGAGCAACAATTCTGCCGGTTGCAACAGCGGCGGGTCCACGACCTGCGCGCCGGCGGCCTCAAATCGCACGCGCATCATCGCGGCGCGGGCCTGTATCTGGGAACGGTTTGGCATCGCCTAGCCCTGACTGTCGAGAATTTCACGCACTTTGGAAACCAGATCGCCGCGCGGCACTTCGAACTGGCTGGGGCGTTCTTTCCATTCCTCCAGCGTGGCGCTTTCGGCGATCTTGGCGCCAAGGATAAGGTCCTTGATCTGCACGATGCCACCTGCCTTTTCATCACCGCCTTCGATCACGGCGATCGGAGAGTTCCGCTTGTCCGCGTATTTCAACTGATTGCCGAAATTCTTGGGGTTGCCCAAATACACCTCGGCCCGGATACCGGCATTGCGCAACTCGGCCACCATCGCCAGATAGTCGGCCATGCGGTCGCGGTCCATGACGGTAACGACCACAGGGCCCGTGGCCTGCGAACTTACCCGACCCTTTTCGTGCAGGGCGGCCAGAAGACGGTCGACGCCAATCGACACACCCGTCGCAGGCACTTCCTGCCCGGTAAAGCGTTTGACCAGATCGTCGTAGCGTCCACCGCCCGAGACCGATCCGAACTGCCGCTTGCGGCCCTTTTCGTCGAAAATCTCAAAGGTCAGTTCGGCCTCATATACAGGGCCGGTGTAATATCCCAGACCACGCACGACAGACGGATCAATCTCGATCCGGTCCGCACCGTATCCGCCCGCCGCCAGCAGCGCGCCGATTTGTTCCAGTTCGGCGATACCGTCCGCGCCAATCTTGCTGTCCCCTACTGCAGCACGCAGGTTTGCCAGCGTGCCAGCAGTTTCCGCAGCCTTGGAGGTCAGGAAGGCAATCACAGGCTCGGCCTGATCGTCGCTGAGACCCACACCATCGATGAACGCACCGGATGCATCCAAACGGCCCTTGGTCAGCAGTTCGCGTACGCCCTGCTCGCCCACTTTGTCGAACTTGTCGATGGTGCGCAGGACGTTGTCTCGGGCCGCGGCGTCTTCACCCAGCCCCATCGCCTCAAGCACGCCGTTCAGAACCTTGCGGTTGTTGACACGCACCAGATAGTCACCACGCGGAATGCCGACGGTTTCCAGAGTGTCCGACAGCATTGCGCAGATCTCGGCGTCCGCCGCCATCGAGGCCGTGCCGACCGTATCCGCATCACACTGATAGAACTGGCGATAGCGCCCCGGTCCCGGCTTTTCGTTGCGCCAGACCGGCCCCATCGCATAGCGGCGATAAGGCGTTGGAAGATCATTGCGGTGCTGGGCGTAGACGCGGGCCAAAGGCGCGGTCAGGTCGTAGCGCAGGGCCATCCAGTCGCCGTTGCCACCTTCGTCGAATTCCTGCCATGCAAAGACGCCCTCGTTCGGACGATCCACATCCGGAAGGAACTTGCCCAGCGCTTCGACGGTCTCGACCGCGCTGCTCTCCAGCGCGTCAAACCCATAACGATGATAGACGTCTGCAATAGCCCGCAGCATCTCGGTGCGCTGCGAAACTTCCTGGCCGAAATAGTCGCGGAACCCTTTCGGCGTAATGGCCTTGGGGCGGGGCTGTTTCTTGGGCTTGGCCATATGGGGCGTCCTTGGGATTTTCATGTTCCGCGCGCGGTCTATCTCATGGCCTGCATCGGGGCAAGCCAACCCACTGCCGCAGGGTGCGCTTTCTCTGGTCAGTCGGCCATGACAGCGCTATGAGCAGGATGGAAACAGGAGCACCCCATGCAGCAACTGGAAGAACAGATCGCCCACCTGACCCGTACGGTTGAAGACCTGAACACAGTCGTCACCCGGCAACAGGACGAGATCGACCGGCTGACCCGGCGGGTCGAAATGCTGCTGCAACGCGAGGCCGAGCGGGCGCAGGAAGGTTCGGGCGGGGTTGTGCTGGGCGACGAACGCCCGCCGCACTATTGAGCGGGCTAAATCATGCCAGGCTTAGAATCTTGCGATGCTCCAACCCGGTCATTGACCAATCGCGCCGACCACGCATCCTTGCTGCAAAACCATCCAGAGCATCGCCAAGCTGATCATCGAACCAAAGTGCCAGCGCTGTACGTGGCAGCATTGCCTTGTTGTGCTGGTAAGCGGTAACGAAAGTTCCGCCCTTGCCATCTGGTTCAAGCGTTACATCGAACTCTCCGTCCGTCAGACGCCGGTTCTTAGGATTTGAATTTCCAGAGAAAGAATAGTGGTAGCGATTTGGCGCATCGCATTCCAGCACGGTTTGCTGCTGCTTTTGAAAAATGGATGGCCCCATTAGGTAAGAAACGTCAAAGCTGTCTGGATTTCCCGGAACGGGTTGCGCGTCATACAATAACTGTTCCCAGCTCGAGCTTGCGCCACATTCGGCCAGCGCAAAAGCAGGCCAGACTTTCTCAATGGGTTGCCGCACACGCACGCGGCGTTTGGATTTCCAATCCAGACCAAAGCGAAACCCGTCCAAAACAGTCCCGTAGGTGATGGAGATAAAGCTCAGGAGCAATGCGAGGGTTATGATCGCTGTTAAAACGTCTGATAGGTTGAATTGATCAGCCAGACGTTCTGCAGGCTTAAGTGTGACATTGAGAAAAGCCCAGAAAGTGAGCATTTCAACCATCATTCGCAAACGGCGGAAGATCAGAACAAGCAGTGCAAAACCGGCAAACACGATGCCGCTGACCAGCACGATAGTCAGACCAAGGGCCAGCCACGTGATGAACGGGCCTGCGGTGGCCACCATTTCTACAAATTGCCCTTCAAATTGCTCCTGATGTTGAAAGGCGACAGTCATCATCAAGAAAAACGTCCCGAACAGAAGTCGGCGACGTTGCCTGTAAATCAGTTTGAACATGCTGCGCACACATAGGTTGTAGTATTCTACGCTGCATATCGCTCAGGATGTTGGCCAGAATAAGACGCACCAAAGCTTAGTCGAGAGTACCTTGGCCCAGTGATAGGCGACCCAAACCACCAATTGGTTACAAGCCCAGCGTCGTTTTCACAGCGTTGTCGACAACGCCACCCAGCAGCGCATTCTTGTCTTCGGCGCAACCTTCAGACAAAGCGGTCAGAAACGTCTCGCGCAGTTTGGCCTTGTCCTCGTCCGACGAGGCATGCTCTTCGATATTGATCTGGCGGTTGTAGATGGACAGGGCTGTCATTTTTTCGACGACCGCCAAAACAAAGGTCTCATCTCCGTCCGCCTCTTCAACTACAGATGCACAGGTGTGGTACATCACCGGCAAGGCATCCTGTACCATCTGATCCGCTTCTTCATCTGCCTGAGCCGCAATCGGAGTGACAGTGAAGGCAACAAAGGTCAGTGTTTTTAATGTGTTAAATCGCATCGCATTCACTTCCAGTTACGTCCGATAATGGCACCTGCCACGGCACCCGCTGCAGCACCTTTCCCGTCACCGATCAACGCGCCTACACCCGCGCCGACCACTGCCCCTTTGATTGTGTTGTCTTTCTTTTTGTCATCCGCCAACCCGGCAGATGCAGTCGCCAGAGATACGACCGCCGCGAAACCCAGTGATCTGAAACAAATACCTGAAATCGTCATGTCAGAGCCCTCCTGTGGCATGACCCAATAGGATATACCACTCAGCCTAACCGGGCACCTTCATTGTGGCAACAAAACGAAGGATCAGAGTTCCTCGACCGACAGGACACCTTCCAGAGACTTGATGGCGCCCTTGATCTGCGGGTTGATCGGAAAATCCTGACCAAGATCCATTTCCACCTCACCCGGAAGACCGGGGTCGAGAAGGCAAAGCTGTATCGGGCCTTTGGACGCGCCACGCGCTGCCGTGGCCGCATCTTCAAGGACGTTCGCAAACGTTGGCACCACCTGCGCGTCCTCTACGAAAACCCGCAATCCGGTCGCTCCGGCCTCGGCCACGGCCGCATCGATTGGACCGACAGACCGGCCCAGCAATTTCAACTGATCGGCCTCCATTGTCGCCTCGGCAGTCAAAACGACATGCGCACCGGTTTCCAGAAACTCTCGGCTTTTCTCCAGCGTTTCAGAGAACAACGTAACTTCATACGCGCCGGTTGGATCCGATAGCTGAGCAAAGGCGAAACGGTTGCCGCGCGCGGATTTACGCTCCTGCCGACCGGCGACGACGCCGGCCATCTTGGCAATCAGCGGGCCCGAGCGGGCCTTTTCCATCACATCGTCCAACGTAAGGACCTGTTTGCGCTTCAAGGCGGGCATGTAATCATCAAGGGGATGGCCAGACAGATAGAAACCGATGGCCTTGAATTCTTCACTCAACCGTTCCGCAGGCAGCCAGTCGGCTGTGGGCGACAGGCGGGGTTCAGGCAGATCATCCCCTGCCTCGCCGAACAGCGAAACCTGATTGGAGTTCTTCTGTTCATGGATCGCCGCCGAATACTGCACCAGCGGCTCCAGACTGTCGAATACCCGGCGACGGTTTTTGTCCAACTCATCAAATGCCCCAGCCCGTGCCATCATTTCGAGCGGGCGCTTGCCCACCTTTTTCAGATCAACGCGGCGGGCAAAGTCGAACAGGTTCACAAACGGCTTGTCGGCACGCCCTTCGACCACAAGGTTCATCGCCTCGACGCCGACGTTCTTGAGCGCGCCCAGCGCATAGACCAGATGCCCTTCGACTACGTCGAAGGTCGCCTGAGAGCGGTTCACGCAGGGTGGCACGTAGGGCAGTTCCAGCCCCTTGCGGACCTCTTCGAAATAGACCGCCAGCTTGTCGGTCAGGTGGATATCACAGTTCATGACGCCCGCCATGAACTCGACCGGGTGGTTCGCCTTTAGCCAGCCGGTCTGATAACTCACCACTGCATAGGCGGCGGCGTGAGATTTGTTGAAGCCGTAGTTGGCGAATTTCTCGAGCAAGTCGAAAACCTCGGAGGCCTTCTTGGCATCCACGCCATTCTCGCCCGCGCCCTTTTCGAATTTCGGGCGTTCGGCGTCCATCGCCTCTTTGATCTTCTTACCCATCGCGCGGCGCAGCAGGTCAGCACCACCAAGGCTGTACCCGGCCATGACCTGCGCGATCTGCATCACCTGTTCCTGATAAACGATGATGCCCTGAGTTTCCTCAAGGATGTGATCGATCAGCGGATGCACGGATTCGATCTTGCGCAGCCCGTTCTTGACCTCGCAATAGGTCGGGATATTCTCCATCGGGCCGGGGCGGTACAGCGCCACAAGGGCCACGATATCCTCGATACAGGTGGGTTTCATGCGCTTGAGCGCATCCATCATGCCCGAGCTTTCCACCTGGAACACCGCCACCGTCTTGGCCGCCGAGTAGAGCTTGTATGTCGCCTCATCATCCAGCGGGATGGCGTTGATCTGGTTCTCAGCCCCTTCGGCAGGTTCATAGAGTTCGGTTCCGTCCGCCGCGACGTGCAACGGGCGCCCAGATTTGAAAATCAGATCCATCGCGTTCTGGATCACGGTCAAGGTTTTCAAACCCAGAAAGTCAAACTTCACCAGCCCAGCTTGTTCCACCCATTTCATATTGAACTGGGTCGCGGGCATGTCGGACCGCGGATCCTGATACAGCGGCACCAGCGCGTCCAGCGGCCGGTCGCCGATCACCACACCCGCCGCGTGGGTCGAGGCGTTCCGCAGCAAACCTTCTACCTGTTGGCCGTAGGTAAGCAGACGCCCCACCACCTCTTCATTGCGGGCTTCTTCGCGCAGGCGGGGTTCGTCTTTCAGCGCCTTTTCGATGGAAACGGGTTTAACCCCTTCAACAGGGATCATCTTGGACAGGCGGTCCACCTGCCCATAAGGCATTTGCAGAACCCGTCCGATGTCGCGCACAGCAGCCTTCGACAACAGCGCACCAAAGGTGATGATTTGCCCCACCTTGTCGCGCCCGTACTTCTGCTGCACGTAACGGATCACTTCTTCGCGGCGATCCATGCAGAAGTCGATATCGAAGTCGGGCATCGAAACCCGTTCGGGATTCAGGAACCGTTCGAACAGCAGCGAATAGCGCAACGGGTCAAGGTCGGTGATCGTCAGCGCATAGGCCACCAGCGATCCCGCACCCGAACCCCGCCCCGGCCCCACCGGAATGTCGTGATCCTTGGACCATTGAATAAAGTCCGCAACGATCAGGAAGTAGCCGGGAAACCCCATGCCTTCGATGATGCCAAGCTCGAAATCCAGCCGCTCTTGATACTCTTCCGGTGTCACCGCATGAGGGATCACCGCCAGACGCTTTTGCAGGCCATCATTGGCGATGCGGCGTAGTTCGGCCACCTCGTCATCAGCGAATTTCGGCAGGATCGGATCACGGCGATAGGCCATGAAAGCGCAGCGTTTGGCGATCTCGACCGTGTTTTCGATTGCCTCGGGCAGATCGGCGAACAGCGTCACCATCTCCTGCTGCGATTTGAAGTAGTGCTGCGCGGTCAGGCGGCGGCGACCTTCCTGCTGGTCGACATAGGCGCCTTCCGAGATACAGATCAGCGCATCGTGCGCCTCGTACATGTCTGATGTCGGGAAATACACATCGTTGGTGGCCACCAGCGGCAGGTTCTTCGCATAGGCCATTTCCACATGGCCACGCTCGGTCAGGCGCTCAGCCTCGGGCCGTCCGTCTTCGCCCGGATGTCGCTGAAGCTCGATGTAAAGACGATCGGGGAACACGGTTGCAAGACGGTCCACCAAAACCTCGGCCGCCGGGCGCTGGCCTTGCTGCAGCAGCATCCCAACCGGCCCCTCCGGCCCGCCGGACAGACAGATCAGACCGTCTGAGCGTTCGGCCAACTCTTCCAACGTGACCTGTGGCAGTTGCCCGCCCTTGTCCACATAGAGGCAGGAGCTGAGCTTCATCAGGTTTTCATACCCAACCTCAGACTGCGCCAGTAGCACGAGCGGTGCTGGGGCCTTAGGTTTTTCCCCCGGCTGCGCCTGCACATAGGTCAGATCGACCTGACAACCCATGATCGGCTGCACCCCCGCCCCACTTGCGGTCACCGAGAACTCCAAAGCCGAAAACATGCTGTTGGTGTCCGTCACCGCGACGGCGGGCATCTCCAACTTGTCACAAAGACCCGGCAGCTTCTTCAGCCGCACGGCGCCTTCCAGAAGGGAATATTCGGTGTGAACGCGGAGATGAATGAATCGAGGGGTGCTGCTCATGCGCCGACGCTACCTCAGTCGGGCGTCGTGAAAAAGCCGGAACCGACCCGTTGAACAGCTAAAAAATCGCTCTGGATTATTCGGCTTTTCCAGAAGGTGCTTCGGGGGACGCTATTCACTCCAGAGGAAAAATGCTGTAGTTTCATAATTCTAGGCCGCTATCGGACAGATCGAAACAACGTTGGAGGAAGGTAATGCTGTATCTTAGGGGCAGTTTTTCTTGCCAGATCGCGCCAGCCCTTTCTAACATCTGTCGGCAAGCTATCAGCCCGCTACTCTTTCTACGTCGCATCGAAGGAGAGCACCACATGGGCGCAACCGGGTAAGGCGACGGGTTTCACGAATGAATATCGCGTTTCTTCTGAACGGAGAGACAGTGGAGTTGGCGGATGTCGATCCGACGGCCACGCTGCTGGACTGGCTGCGCGAGGATCGCGGCCTGACCGGCACCAAGGAGGGCTGTAACGAAGGCGATTGCGGTGCCTGCACTGTCATGGTGACGGATGAGGATGGCGCCAAGGCGCTGAACTCGTGCATCCTGTTCCTGCCTCAACTACACGGCAAGGCCGTGCGCACCGTCGAAGGTGCGAGCGGACCGAACGGAGAGGCCCATCCGGCCCAGCAGGCGATGGTTGATCTGCATGGGTCACAATGCGGTTTCTGTACCCCCGGCTTTGTCATGTCGATGGTTGCAAGTCACACCAATGGCGCGACGGATCATGACAACCAGCTTGCAGGCAATCTGTGCCGTTGCACCGGTTACGCGCCGATCATTCGTGCCGCCAAGGCCACCGAAGAGCATCCCGTTCCGGTCTGGATCAAGGATAAGCCGGTTGGCCCGCAGGCAACGCCGCCCATGCTGCCCGGCTCGTCCGACGAATTGGCCGCTGTCTATGCGCAGCACCCGGATGCCACTCTGGTCGCTGGAGCGACCGATGTGGGTCTTTGGGTCACCAAGCAGTTGCGCAATCTGGACCCGGTGATTTTCCTCAACCGCTGCGACGACCTGAAAGAGATCACGATCACTGAAGACGAAATCCGCTTTGGTGCCATGGTCGACATGAACCGTATGGGCGAAGCACTGGCCGATCTGTATCCGTCCTACGCCGAGATGATCCGCCGTTACGCCAGCGTTCAGGTCCGTCATGCGGCCACCGTCGGCGGCAACATCGCCAACGGCTCACCTATCGGAGACAACCCTCCAGCCCTCATCGCGCTGGATGCAACGTTGCATCTGCGCAAGGGCGATACGCGCCGTTCGATGCCGCTGGAAGATTTCTTTGTCGATTATGGTAAGCAAGACCGCACACCCGGTGAATTCGTCGAGGCCGTCAGCTTCAAACGGCAGGCGGACCGGCTGAAATGCTACAAGCTCAGCAAGCGGTTCGATCAGGATATTTCCGCCGTCTGTGGATGTTTCAATATAACCGTCACGGACGGTACCGTGACCAGCGCAAGGATTGCGTTCGGCGGCATGGCCGGTATTCCGAAACGGGCCAAAACTGTCGAGGCCGCTTTGATCGGCAAACAGTGGACAACCGAGACCGTGCAGACGGCACTGCCTGCCTTTGCCGAAGACTATACTCCGATGTCGGATATGCGCGCCTCGGCCAGCTATCGGCTGGAGACGGCCAAAGCCATGCTGGAACGGTACTTCCTCGAGGATCAGGGTGAAGTGACAAATGTGCTGGAGGTGTCGGCATGAGCGTGACCAAACCCCTGCCCCACGACGCCGCCCCGCTTCATGTCTCGGGAACGGCGCGTTATGTGGATGACATTCCCACCCCCAAGGGATCGTTACATCTGGCCTTTGGCCTCAGCCCCATCGCCAAGGGCAAGATCACGGCGATGGACCTGTCTGCAGTGAAGGCCGCCGAAGGTGTCGTCATGGTGATGACTGCTGACGATCTGCCTTTCGCCAACGACGTCTCGCCTTCTATCCATGATGAACCAATGTTGTCGGACGGAACCGTCAACTATGTAGGCCAACCTGTTTTCCTTGTGGCTGCGACCAGCCATCTGGCGGCACGCAAGGCCGCGCAACTCGGCAAGGTCGAATACGCCGAGGAAACGCCGATCCTGACAATCGAAGAGGCACTCGCGGCCGACAGCCGGTTCGAGGAAGGGCCGCGCATCTATGCCAAGGGTGATGTCGACAGTGCCATTGCAAATTCGGCACATGTGATCGAAGCCGCGTTTGAACTGGGCGGTCAGGAGCATTTCTATCTCGAAGGTCAGGCCGCTCTGGCCGTGCCGAATGAGGGCGGGGACATGCTGGTGCATTCCTCGACCCAGCACCCGACTGAGATTCAGCACAAAGTGGCTGATGCGTTGGGCGTACCGATGCATGGCGTGCGCGTTGAAACCCGCCGCATGGGCGGAGGGTTCGGCGGCAAGGAAAGCCAGGGCAATGCGCTGGCCGTCGCCTGTGCAGTTACTGCCCGCGCCACCGGCAAAGCCTGCAAAATGCGCTATGACCGCGACGATGACATGGTGATCACCGGCAAACGCCACGCTTTCCGTATCGCGTACCGTGCAGGGTTTGATGAGCACGGCCACATACAGGGCGTTTCATTTCTGCATCATGCCATCTGCGGGTGGGCACAGGACCTTTCCCTGCCCGTTGCGGACCGCGCCATGCTGCATTCGGACAACGCCTACCTGTTGCCGAACGCCCGGATCGAAAGCCACCGGCTGAAAACCAACACGCAATCCGCCACCGCCTATCGTGGGTTTGGCGGCCCGCAGGGTATGGTCGGGATCGAACGGGTCATGGATCATGCCGCTCATGAGCTGGGGCTGGACCCGGTCGAGTTGCGCCGCCGCAACTATTATGAGGCCGCACACAGCCCGGTGATCGAACCAACCCATATTCCTGAACGTCCGTTGGGACATGTCGATCCGCATGAGGATCTGACCAGCCTCGGCGCGGTTGAACAGGTGACCACTCCGCCGCCGGTCCGTCCGGTGCCCGAAGGCGGTAACACGACGCCGTATGGCATGGAAGTTACCGATTTCGAGTTGCACGGTATGACCGAAGCCCTGCTGAAATCCAGCGACTATGCGGCGCGCAAGGCGGCAATCGCAAAGTGGAACGCAGAGAACCGGGTGATCAAGAAGGGTATCGCCTTTTCACCGGTCAAGTTCGGCATCTCGTTCACATTGACCCACCTGAATCAGGCGGGCGCACTGGTACATGTGTATCAGGACGGCTCGGTGCATCTGAACCATGGCGGCACAGAGATGGGGCAAGGTCTGTTCCAGAAGGTGGCGCAGGTCGCCGCGTCTCGATTTGGCATTCCGCTTGAGATGATCAAGATCACCGCCACGGATACCGCCAAAGTGCCCAACACATCGGCAACCGCGGCCTCATCTGGCAGCGATCTGAACGGCATGGCGGTCAAGGCAGCCTGCGACACGATCTGCGACCGAATGGCGGCCTATCTGGCCGAGCGGCATCAGGCAGACGCCGCCACCGTCAAATTCAGCGACGGACATGTCGAAGTCGGCGGGGAACGCTACAGTTTCGCCGAGGCTGCGGCCCTCACCTATCAGGGGCGGGTCAGCCTGTCAGCGACCGGTTACTACAAAACTCCAAAGATCGAATGGGACCGGATCAAGGGACACGGTCGTCCGTTCTTTTACTTCGCCTATGGTGCATCCGTAACCGAAGTGGCAGTTGACACCCTGACAGGTGAAAACCGCATTCTGCGCACAGATATCCTGCATGATGCCGGGGCGTCGCTGAACCCAGCTCTGGATGTAGGTCAGGTCGAAGGTGGATACGTTCAGGGTGCAGGTTGGCTGACGACTGAGGAACTGGTCTGGGACGATCAGGGGCGGCTGCGCACGCATGCACCGTCGACCTACAAAATCCCTGCCTGTTCGGATCGCCCCGACATTTTCAATGTCGCGCTGTGGGATGGGCAAAACCGCGAGGACACGATCTACCGCTCGAAGGCGGTCGGTGAACCGCCCTTCATGCTGGGGATTTCCGCATGGCTCGCCCTGTCGAATGCGGTCGCTGCCTGTGGAGACGCCTACCCGGCGTTAGATGCACCTGCCACGGCCGAGGAAGTGTGGCGCGGTGTTCAGCGGATGAAGGGAGGCATCTGATGGGATTTGATCGGGAAGCTTTGAGGGAGGCGGTCAAAACCCATGGGTCTGTGGTCCGGGTGGTTATCGCCGGGATCAAGGGGTCGTCCCCCCGCGAAGTCGGTGCCGCGATGCTTGTTTGGGACAATGGGCAGTCTGGCACGATCGGCGGCGGCACGCTGGAATTTCAGGCCGCTGAGGCGGCACGTCATCAGAACTCGCAAAGAAAACTGACCCAACACGCGCTTGGTCCGGACCTTGGCCAGTGCTGCGGCGGTGCGGTCACCCTGCTGAGTGAGGTCTATGACCTGAAAGCCGTGAATCGTCTGGATGACACGATGATTGCACGTCCGGTTTCGGCTGGTGAAATGCCTCTGTCCGTCAAGCGTTTGCTGAACCGCGCGCGTGGACAAGGTGTTCAGCCAGAACCGCAGCTGCTTGACGGATGGATGATCGAACCAGTGCACAAACCGGCCCGCGACCTGTGGATCTGGGGCGCTGGTCATGTGGGCCGGGCGCTGGTTGATGTTCTTTCGCCCCTGCCCGATCTGGCAATCACCTGGGTTGATACAGGGCCGGAGCGATTTCCTGAAACAGTGCCGAACGGCGTGACGGTCGTGCCAGCCGCCAAACCAGCGGAACTGGTTCGTCACGCGCCGCGCGACGCCGAGCATCTGGTGCTTACTTATTCACACAATCTGGATTTGGAGCTGTGCAACAGGCTGCTTTTGCACGATTTCCGCTTTGCGGGCCTGATTGGCTCGGCTACCAAATGGGCGCGGTTCCGCTCTCGTCTTGCTGCGTTGGGGCATTTGCCTGAACGGGTAAGCCGGATCACCTGCCCGATCGGTGATCCGGGCTTGGGCAAACATCCGCAGATGATCGCGGTTGGCGTCGCGGCGCAAATCCTGCGCCCCGCCCTGCAAAACGACTTGAAGAAGGATCTGAGCGCGTGACCACACCACTTCTGAGCCTGCAAGGCCTGACCAAAGCCTATCCCGGCGTCGTGGCCAACGACACTGTCTCGTTCGATATCGGCGAGGGCGAAGTTCATGCGCTGCTGGGCGAAAACGGCGCAGGCAAATCCACTCTGGTCAAAATGATCTATGGGCTGGTCAAGCCTGACAGCGGTACGATGCTGTTGCGCGGCCAGCCCTACGCGCCACCCGAACCCCGCGCCGCACGGGCTGATGGGATTGCGATGGTGTTTCAACACTTTTCGCTGTTTGACGCGCTGAACGTGGCCGAGAACATCGCACTTGGGATGGAGAACCCGCCGCCGATGGGTGATCTGGCCTCGCGTATCCGCGAAGTCTCGGAGACCTACGGTCTGCCGCTGGACCCTTTCCGAACGGTTGGTGACCTCTCGGCGGGTGAGCGTCAACGGGTCGAGATCATCCGCTGTCTGTTGCAGGAGCCCAAGCTATTGATCATGGATGAACCGACATCGGTTCTCACCCCGCAAGAGGTTGATATCCTTTTCGAGACGCTTAATAAATTGCGGTCCGAGGGCACTTCGATCCTGTATATCTCGCACAAGCTTGAGGAAATCCGCACGCTCTGCGATCACGCCACGATCCTGCGTCTGGGCAAGAATGTTGGCGAATGTGTTCCAAACGAAACCTCGGCACGGGACATGGCCGAGATGATGGTGGGTTCGACCCTGCAGACGCCGGAACGGTCGGGACGTGAGTTTGGCGAGGTCGCACTGGATGTCAGCGGCTTGTCGGTGCCTTCGCCGTCGGAATTCGGGACGGCACTGAAAAACGTCCATATGACGGTGCGCAAAGGCGAGGTTCTTGGCATCGGCGGAGTCGCCGGGAATGGGCAGGACGAATTGTTGGGAGTCCTTTCAGGTGAAATTCCGACCACCGCCGACGCAATCAAGTTCAATGGCCAACCGATTGGCAAACTAGGGCCTACCGCGCGCCGTACGCTGGGCGTGCTGACAGCCCCCGAGGAACGACTTGGTCATGCCGCGGCCCCGGATATGAGCCTGACCGAAAACGCCCTGTTGACCGGATCGGTACGTGAAGGTCTGGAAAACAACGGCTTCCTGAAATGGGCTGAGACCAAGAGCTTTGCCGAAAAGATCATCGAGGTCTTCGACGTACGCACACCCGGCCCCGAAAACGCGGCACGGTCGCTGTCGGGTGGCAACCTGCAGAAATTCGTGATCGGACGCGAGGTGTTGCAGAACCCTGATGTGTTGGTGGTGAACCAGCCGACATGGGGCGTTGATGCGGCGGCGGCGGCCGCGATCCGTCAGGCCATTCTGGATCTGGCCGCCAAAGGCACCGCAGTCATCTGCATCAGTCAGGATCTGGATGAGTTGATGGAGATTTCAGACAGCTTTGCGGCCCTTAACGAAGGACGCCTGAGTGCACCGCGCACAACGGCAGGCCTGACGGTGGACGAGATCGGCCTGATGATGGGCGGCGCACACGGCATGGAGGTGGCGCATGTTTGATCCGTTGAACCGCCTCAAGCGGCCATATTTACAACGAGAAGAAGAACTTGGGGGGATGAGCAGATGATAGTGTTGGAGAAACGGCCGCAGCCGTCCAAAGCGTGGTCCTACGCGACCCCATTGGTGGCGGTGCTGGCAACAATGTTCTTTGGCGGGTTGCTATTCGCCATTCTGGGCAAAAACCCGGTTCAGGCGATTGGCACCATTTTTTGGGAGCCGCTGTTTGGCGAGTTTTCTTTCTATTACCGCCCGCAGCTATTGGTGAAAGGCGCGCCACTGGTCCTGATTGCCATTGGCCTGTCGCTGGGCTTTCGGGCTGGCATCTGGAACATCGGCGCCGAGGGGCAGTACATCATGGGCGCCATCTTTGGCGCAGGTGCGGGGCTTGCCTTTTATCCGCTGGAGGCGTGGTACGTCTTTCCGATCATGGTGATTGCCGGCGCGCTTGGCGGCTGGATCTGGGCAAGCATCCCGGCCTTTCTGAAAGTGCGGTTCGGTACCAACGAAATTCTCGTATCCCTGATGCTGGTTTATGTGGCTGAACAGATGCTGGCCTCGGTCTCGCTGGGACTACTGAAGAACCCCGAGGGGTTTGGCTTTCCCGGCTCGCGCAATCTGCAGTCTTATGCCAGCGCGCATAATGCTGAGCTGATTTCAGGATCGGGGATGCATTGGGGCGTCGTGACTGCTCTGATCGCTGTGATCTTTGCCTATATCCTGCTGAACCGTCACATGCTGGGCTTTCACATCCGGCTGACTGGCGAAGCACCCCGCGCCGCAAAATTCGCAGGCGTGAACCCGGCCCGCCTGATCCTGTTCTGTCTGGGTCTTTCCGGCGCATTGGCCGGATTGGCGGGGATGTTCGAAGTGTCCGGCCCTTCGGGCGTGGTCAGCATCGATTTCAACGTGGGCTATGGTTTCACGGCGATTATCGTTGCCTTTCTTGGCCGGTTGCACCCGATTGGAATTCTTCTGGCCGGGGGCCTGATGGCACTGACCTATATCGGCGGAGAAATCGCCCAGTCGCAACTGGGCCTGCCCGCCGCTGCCATTCAGGTGTTTCAGGGAATGCTGCTGTTCTTCCTGCTGGCATTCGATCTTTTGACAAACTACCGCATCCGTGCGGCCCGTAGTGAGGTAGCGTGACCCATGGATCTTGGTGAAATCAATCCCGTACTTTTGGTGGCCTCGCTTATGGTCGCCGCAACCCCCCTGCTATTGGCCGCGATCGGAGAGCTGGTCGTTGAGAAAGCTGGCGTTCTGAACCTTGGTGTCGAAGGCATGATGATCGTGGGAGCGATCAGTGGCTTTGCCATCTCGGTCGAAACCGGATCGCCCTGGCTTGGCTTCTTCGCCGCAGCGGTCGGCGGTGCTTTGCTGTCACTTCTGTTTGTCCTGCTGACACAGGTCGCACTGGCCAACCAGGTAGCGAGTGGACTGGCTCTGACTCTGTTCGGCTTGGGATTCAGCGCATTGATGGGACAAAGCTATGTGGGGATCACACCACCGGATATGAACGACCTCTATATCCCGCTCATCAGCGATATTCCGGTGATCGGTCCGATCCTGTTCCAGCATGATCCGATCCTCTATGTCGGGATCGCGCTGACTGCTACCGTCTGGTACGTTCTCAAGTTCACCCGTATCGGTCTGGTCCTGCGCGCGGTGGGTGAGAACCACGACGCCGCACATGCGCTGGGCTATAAGGTCATCAAAATCCGCGTTCTGGCGATCCTGTTCGGTGGGGCCTGCGCAGGTCTTGGTGGGGCCTATATCAGCCTGATCCGCGTGCCCCAATGGACCGATGGCATGACGGCCGGAGTTGGCTGGATCGCGCTCGCGCTGGTGGTGTTTGCCAGCTGGAAGCCATGGCGCGTTCTGTTGGGTGCCTATCTGTTCGGCGGCATCACCGTCTTGCAGCTTAATTTGCAGGCAGCGGGCGTTGCCATCCCTGTCGAGTATCTGGCAATGTCGCCCTACATCATCACGATCCTTGTGCTTGTGATCCTTTCGGCCGACAAGAGCAGTGCACCTGCCTCACTGGGCCGGATTTTCCACGCCTCGCACTAGACGGGGCCAAATGAACCAACTTGGGGAGTAACTACATGAAATTCACTTCAATTCTGGCAAGCGCCACCCTGGCGCTAGGGCTGGCCACCAGCGCCATCGCTCAGGAAAAAACCAAGGTCGGCTTTATCTATGTCGGCTCGATCAACGACGGGGGCTGGAACGAGCACCACCATCACTCGGCCAAGGAAATGCAGAAGCATTTTGGCGATAGCGTCGAGCTGGTTTATCAGGAGAACGTTGCCGAAGGACCCGATGCCGAACGAGCCATGACTCAGATGGCTCTTGAAGGCGCGGATCTGATCTTTTCGACGTCCTTCGGGTTTATGGACCCTACGATTAACGTGGCCAAGAAGTTCCCGGACGTGAAATTTGAACACGCGACCGGCTACAAGCGGGCCGACAACGTCTCGACCTATTCCGCCCGTTTCTACGAAGGCCGTGCGGTGCAAGGCCACATCGCCGGAAAAATGACCGAGTCGAACATCGTGGGCTACATCGGATCCTATCCGATCCCCGAGGTGATCCGTGGCATCAACTCGGCTTATCTCCACGCCAAGAAGGTCAACCCGGATGTCGAATTCAAGGTCATCTGGATTTACACTTGGCTTGACCCATCGAAAGAGGCGGACGCTGCCAAGGTTCTGATCGAACAGGGCGCAGATGTGATCCTGCAGCATACGGACTCGACCGCTCCGCTGGCGGCTATGAAGGACGCCGGCAACGTGATCGGGTTTGGTCAGGCTGCGGATATGGCTGAATATGCACCGCATCCGCGCGTCAGCTCGATCATCGACAACTGGACGCCTTATTATGTCGCCAGAACTCAGGCAGTCATGGATGGTAACTGGGAAAGCATCGATACTTGGGATGGCATCAGCAAAGGCATGGTCGGGATCGGAGAAATCTCGGACGCAGTTCCTGCGGATGTCAAAGAGGAAGCGCTGGCAATGAAAGCCGCGATCGCCGATGGCAGCTATCACCCCTTCACCGGCCCGATCAAGAAACAGGATGGCAGCGACTGGCTGGCCGAAGGCGAAGTGGCCGATGATGGCACACTGGCTGGCCTGAACTTCTATGTCGAAGGCCTTGAAGGCGAAATTCCGCAGTAAGCGCGGCTACTAAACCCAACGAAGGGCCAGCCATATTGGCTGGCCCCTTGCCAGAAATGTTGCAAGTTTATGCACGGCGCACGGCGCAACAGGCTGTTACAACAAAACACCCTCGCGGAATTCTGCGAGGGTGTTTTGTTGTCTGGAATGGCGGCTGTGCGGACAAAGCTGACATACGCATTGTCCTTGCCGATGCCGACTATCTGAGCCGGTTTTGGCAGCAGCGAACTTTTGAATTTCTAGTTTGGTACATGCACTAATTTGTTTTTCATCAATAACCCGTTAGGGTTACTTGTGAAATTGAAAGCCTCTAAGCTCCACTTCGTGGGATCGGTTTTCCAAGCCTCGTGAGGTCGAAATGGAAGATAGAATAAAAGAACTGGAATCACGGGTTCGTTTCTACGACAAGCTGCTGTATGCGGTGGGTGCCGTAGCTTTCGTGTTTGGCATTAGTGGCGGCTGGGGTCTGCTAACCATCAACAAGATCAACGCCTCAGTCGAGCAAGCTAGAAACAGAGTCGAAGCTGTTGCGCTCGAAATAAGAGAAGTTGCGGAGAATTCGGAAAATATCGATGGCGTCTTCCAGGAGCTTCTATCCAATGCTGAAGCTCAGATTTTCGCCACCGCATCGGAAATTGAAGCAGATCTTCCATCAATGTTAACTAACGAAATGGTGCTGAAGTTCTAAAGAACGGAATTCCAATGGGAAAATTTGAAGTGATCGAAGTGTCGGACCGAGAAGGGGGCACCATCGTAATTGGCAACCTAAACGATGGAACACCGAGTACAGCAATGCACCATGATAACAAAACCAAAGGAATTTATCTTACCGTTGGAGAAGTTGATGGACCCAGAATAAGATTCTTCAATCATGATGGGCAGGCGATCCTATTGCAATCCAAGAAGTCGGAATCCGGTTTAGTCATCAGTGGATTGGAAAATGAAACAAGAGTAGGTTTGGGAGTTATAGGCGATGACGAACATCCAAGTCTTGTCTTTACTGACGGTACAACCAACAAATCGTTTGGCATTCACGACTGAAAATTTTACTAGGTAACCTTTCCCTTATATTTTTTGATAGCGAAGAAATACGACTGGTCCTTAGCAAGAAAAACTGACCTTGGCTGTGCTAAAGCTTTGCTGTCAGCATGTCTTTTATGATTTGCTCTGCCAGTCCAAATACTGTCATTCGATGAAGGGCAGAAAACTGGCAATTTGGGCTCAAACTGGACCTGCAGCAGTGCGGCAGGCGAAAACACGGCCGTTGCCCAATGCAAATGACGGCGACGCGAAGCAAAATTGACGTTGGTTCAACGATCAGTCGCCGCCAATCGCGCGCCAAATGATTTAAAAACGTGAATATGATACTCTTGCAAATTAGAGAGCGAGATTATGACGCTTCCTTTTATGAAAGGAAATTGGGATGAACTCTGTTACCAATGTATCTAAGACGCTGATTGCTGCATTGATCGGATGGGTTGGCGTTTCCCAAACTGATATCAACCTAATTGGTTCAGCCGAGGCGCAGCAATCGGACAGCCAGATGCCGATGATATCGCCGACCGAAGCGCGTGAACGCGATTTCTACGCACCAAACAGTGAAACGCTGGCTCCCGATGAAATGCGTGTTATCGCTTGTGGCACCGGCATGCCGACCCCGCGACCGGCTCAGGCAGCAGCCTGTTTTCTTGTTGAACTAGGAAATGGCGACAAGTTTCTGTTTGATATTGGCGACGGATCGGTCGAGAGGCTTTTCGGGCTGCAAATTCCAACTGCTTTTCTCGACAAGGTCTTTATCGGCCACCTTCACGGGGACCATTTTGGCGGCATCGGCGCACTCTATGTTGCGGGCGGAATAGCCGGTCGGTTCTCGCCTCTGCGAATTTGGGGGCCCAGTGGCTCACGACCCGAACTGGGCACGGCGGCGGCTGTTGAAGCGATGGAAAAAATGTACCTTTGGGATCTCGAAGGGCGTTTGGGCCAGACCGATGTGCGCGGCTTTGCCACTGAAATTACTGAATTTGACTACAAGATCACGCAGGTCATTTATGAAGACAATGGCGTGAAGATCACTGCATTTCCTGCCATCCACTCCATCGATGGATCAGTTAGCTACCGGCTGGACTGGAATGATCTATCCTTTGTGTATTCAAGCGATACCTATCCGAACAAGTGGTTTGTTGAAATGGCTCAGGGCGCCGATCTGGTGGTCCACGAATGCTTCATAGCAGTGCCTGACCTAGTTGCGCGTTATGGTTTGACTCCCGAATCCGCTCTTCAGGTTGGCACTCAGATCCACACCCCGCCCGAAGCTTTCGGTAAGGTCATGAGTGCCGTGCAGCCTCGTCTTGCCGTGGCCTATCACTTCTGGACCGGAATCGACTCGACGCCTGGCGTTCTTGAACGGATTAGAAAGACGTATGATGGGCCGCTGAGCCTTGCTCAGGATTATATGGTCTGGAATGTCACAAAAGACGATATCAAAGTAAGAATGGCTGCAATCAACCACGAAAGCTGGAACCCGCCTGCAGCTTATCCGCCCGAACCTATCAACCCTGCGGATCAGAAAGGCTACTCACCGGAGATCGAAGCGGGCCGTTGGGACGTCGACGACGTGGTACGACCAATCTACAAAGAAGCCGAAGAAGCACTGGGGCGCGAATTCAAGTATCCCGGGGACTGAGCAATCACCGATGGCCTGAACAACGGAGGTACCGAGGTTTTATCGGCAAACTTTGCTCTTTATCTCTCATAGTTCGGTTTGGGCTCAGAACAGACACTAAGGTGTTGCTAATCGCGCACCCGCTCACACATGCTCAGCAACACTTCTGGCAGGTGTCTTGCCGTTTCGGCTGGCCCTTTTTCGCGGGGCGATTTCGATTTCAATCAACGATTTGAAAGGATTTCCTTGACGTGAACCGATCCGAGCGGGCCTCATTACCTTAGTAAGTGCGATCATCTTTTGTTTTGGAAAGGCCAGATGGCAGTCGAACCAAATGACAACACCCGTTGGTGGATACTGGGTGCGATGGGTGCCATTCTCGGCGTTATTCTGCTGGATGAGACCGTCGTCAGTGTCGCTTTGCCGACCATCCGAAAAGATCTTGGCCTGTCCGAACTGGATGCGCATTGGGTCGTAAACATCTATCTGCTGGTTCTGGCCTGTCTGGCTGGTGCCGCGGGACGACTGGGTGACATTCTGGGTCCCCGTCGGTTGCTGACGGCCGGGCTTTTGATCTTTGGCCTGTCTTCGGCCCTGGGGGGCCTGTCCCAAAGCGGCACGGCGCTTATCTTGGCCCGCGCGGTACAAGGTGTTGGGGCAGCTTTCATCTTTCCGCTGTCTCTGGTTCTTGTCACCCGGTCCTTTGAAGATCATGAGCGAGGCAAGGCGCTGGGACTTTACGGGTCGATTGGCACGGTGTTTTTGTCGCTGGGACCTCTGATCGGCGGCCTGCTGACCGAATACATGTCGTGGCGGTGGATATTCTGGGTCAACCCACCCATCGTTCTGATTGTGGCGGCCATCACGCTGAGCAAGTGGCGGGACCCACCCCATCTGCCTGAGCTAGGTTTTGACTGGGCAGGCTTTCTGATGCTGGTCATGGGATTGGGCATGATCGTGTTCGGCATTATGGAAGGACCCGACCGTGGCTGGACCCAGCCCGAGGTTTTGGTAACGCTCTTGCTTGGAGCGGCACTGCTGATCCTGTTCATACCGACCGAGCGTAAATCCCGTACCCCGCTGATCGCGGTATCACTGTTTGCCAGTCCCAGCTTCAGTGCTGCAAACATGATCATCTTTACGGCGCAATTCGTGAAAATCGTTCTGTTGGTCTTTGGCGCGTTGTACTTTCAGTCCGTGCTGGGTGTGTCACCTCTTGTCGCCGGGATCGCGCTGCTTCCATCGGTCGTGCCGCAGGTGCTGATCGCAACGCTTGCCGGCAAAACTTCGGACCGGCTTGGAACGCGCGGGCCGTCCCTGTCTGGAGTGTTTGCCGGAGTGGTCGCGGTCGCCCTTATTGCACTGGGTATGCAGAGCCGCCACACCATGTTCATATTCGCAGGGTTCCTGATCTGGGGCTGTGCCGTACCGTTCCTGTTCGTGCCCCCGCGCCGCGCGGTCATGTTCTCGGTTCCGCCGGCACTGCACGGTCAGGCGAGTGGAATTTCCATGTCATTTCAACTGCTGGGCGGAACGGTGGGTATGGCGCTTGGCAGTACTGTTTACGCGGTTACGCAATCTTTCTCACAGGTATTCTGGCTTGTTTCGACCTTTGTTGCGGCGGTGTGGACTTTTGCCTTTTTCTCGCTCGACAAAGAAACAAGCGTCCGCCCCCCGAAAGGGAGCGGGCGCAACTGAAGCACATTCAGCCAAGGATGGCAGATCAATGCCCGGTCAGCACCAGAGTATTGACCGGCATCAGGATCAGACGAAGCCGCAATCCGGCGGCGTGGACTACGCCGATCGTGTCGACCACATGCAGGAACGCCTTTTCCCAGAAGCCCAGATTTTCGTCTTCCAGCTTTTCATGATTGTCGGTGTAGACGTTTGCCAGACAGTTACTTCCGGGCGGAATTTCATTGGCCATCCCTTTGTAGAGCGGCTCAAGATACACCAATATCGAACCCGGATTTGTGTTTGCCTGCACATCACGCAACTCGTCGCTTGGCCGGATTTGGCCCGACGGGATAACGTCTTGTACTTCGACAACAACAACCGGGATCACGGTGAACGGCTTGGTCATGCAGCCCAGTTCACCAATCATGCCGGGTTTGATGACCTGAGCGGACAGTTGGTTGAATGCCGCCTGAAAACGATCATGCCCGGATGAAGACGGTACCAGAATGCCCGCAGGCCGCAGCAGCGGGCTGACATAGTCGCCAACCTGCAAACCGAACTGTTCGATCCGACCCGTCACACCCGCACTGACAACGGTTTTGTCCAGTTCGGTAAGGGCCGCGTCCAGTTGTGCGTTGGCGCTGGCCAGTTGAGCAGGGATCAGTTCCTCGATCTGCTGAACCACAGCTGCTCTTTGCGACTGGGCCGCGACCACTTTAGCCTCTCGCTCTTCAACCAGATTTTCCAAACGCTCGATCTCGGTCAGTCGAACTGCGCTTGAGCCTTCGTCGCGCAGCGTCGTGTTACGTTCCAGATCTTCAAGCGCCTGATCCAGCGCAGCACGCGCGCCGGCAATACCGGCTTCGGCCTCGGCCAGATCGGTTTGCGCCACCTTCAACGAGGCTTGAACCTGAGCGATTTGGGCATGCGCAGCCTCGACCTGCGCCGTTTGCGTAAAATCCTCAATCCGGAAAATGGGTTGACCGGCCGTTACGTGTTCGTTGTTCCTGACATACACCTCCGAAACGCGGCCACCCAGTTGCGGCAAGATCGTGACAGTGCGGAAATACGAAGCGGCGGTTTTGCTGGCCGGATGGAAATAAAACAACGTCGTGATGACGGTCAAAGCCAGAATCGCACAGGTCGTCAGCCCCCACCGCAATTCGTACCACATGGTGAAAAGCGTGATCTCGTGACCGATCCGTTTGCCTTGGACAAATCTGCGAAACAGAAAATCAGGCAGCACCGTGACAAGGGCGCACATCAATGTTTCCAGCATGTCTTAGCGCTCCTGCGGTGTGGGTTCGGACAGGTCCGGGATGCCCGCCGAAACATCTTCGGTCACCGGAGCGGGATCGCGTTCGGGTGCCAACGACCGGATGGCATCGGCTATCGCTCTGAGAGGGGCTGCAAAATCAGGGAACTGGAAACCGGCCACCAGAATGGCGGCAACCCAAAATATGCCGTTATGCGTGAAAAGCGCCAGAAGCGCCAATATGCCTACCAACTGAAACTGAGGGTGATTGGATTCGTGTGCAATCTTTTCCGGAATCGAATGGAGCGTGAAATAGGCAACCCCAATCAGCAATATGACAACAACTGTAAAAACAACCATGAACGTAAATAGAAAGTCACTGCCGTCTGCCTGGGTCACATAGGACGGAATATGCCCCGTGGCCATCGGGTGTAATTCTGCGGTACTCACCCTGCCCTCCTGTTTTTGCTATCACTTCTTTGGATGGGTTGATGCTTTATTTCAAGCCTGCTTATAAAGCATGAAAGACCTTTTTGTCGGTTGTACGCCCCAGAACCTCTGCAGAAACAAAGGCTTTTGAATGATGTCCACGCTGAACTCTTCTGATGGAACCCCGGCCAGCCGTTTTGCATTCGGCACGATGCAGTTCGGCGGGCGCGCCGATGCCGCGCAAAGTCAAGCCATGTACGATGCATGTCGGGGCGCGGGCCTGAACCATTTCGATACTGCATATGTATATACAGACGGACAGTCCGAAACTCTGCTGGGGGGCATGATCCGGTCCGAGCGTGAAAGCCTGCTGATCGCGACAAAGGCAGGGTACACCGGCGGCGCAGGCGGTAAGAACATCAGGTCTCAGCTGGATGTGTCCCGTCAGCGGCTCGGACAGGACATGGTGGACATTCTGTATCTGCATCGGTTCGACCCCGACACCGATCTTGCCGAAACGATCGAATGTTTTGCCGAACTCAAGCAGGCAGGAAAAATCCGGTATGTCGGCCTGTCGAATTTTGCCGCCTGGCAGGTGATGAAGGCCGTAAGAATTGCTGCGGATTTCGATCTGAGCATTGATATCCTGCAACCGATGTACAGCCTTGTGAAACGACAGGCCGAGGTGGAAATCCTGCCGATGTGTGCGGATCAGAACATCACGGTGGCGGCCTATTCGCCGTTGGGTGGCGGTCTGCTAACCGGAAAATATGCAAGCGGCGGCCAGGGTCGGTTGGCGGAAGACGACCGATATGCAGCGCGCTACGGGCAGGGCTGGATGTTTGACACGGCCAAATCGCTGACGGACCTCGCATCCGAAGAGGTGCTGGATCCGGCCACACTGGCCGTTTCATGGGTGGCGGCAAGCCCGTTTGGCGCAACGCCGATCATTTCGGCGCGGAATGTGGAACAACTTGCCCCATCCCTAGCGGCGATGTCTCATACCATGTCCCCTGATCTTTACGCCCGCGTGACGGCCCTGAGCCAACCACCTGCTCCGGCAACGGACAGGCTGGAAGAGCAGTCATGATAGATTTTCTTGTGATCGGCGGCGGCATCGCGGGCCTCAGCGCGGGTGCACGACTGTCGGAACACGGGTCTGTCACGGTTCTCGAAGCTGAAGACGCGTTGGGCTATCACGCGTCGGGCCGTTCGGCGGCCTTGTTCGAGCAGGACTATGGATCGGAATCGGTGGTTCAACTGAACCGTGCAAGCGCCGATTTTCTGCACTCCAATAACGGTGGTTACCTCAGCCCCCGGGGGTTGCTTCTGGTCGGTGGACTGGATCAGCACGGCCAGTTTGTGACAGACCTTGCGGAACTGGGCATGAATGAGACAAGCCCGGAAGATGCGATTAACCGGGTGCCTATTCTGAACCGAAAGACCGTCGGTTACGCCGCTATCAAGGAAGGCGCATTCGATATCGATACGGATCGGATGTTGCAGGATTTTGCCCGGACCATCCGCGCCAATGGCGGTGAGGTTCTGACAAAAAGGCGGGTCGTTGAAATCCGCAAAGACCGCAATTGGATCGTCGAGGCAGGCGAGACCTTTGAAGCAGCCCATCTAGTCAATGCGGCTGGTGCCTGGGCCGACGTGATGGCGCAGCTGGCCGGAATTACACCCATTGGCCTGATCCCCCTGCGCCGATCCATGGCCCGCATTCCGGCACCCGGCGGACATGACGTCCGCGATTGGCCGATGATGCTGGGTGTCGGAGAGCGCTGGTACGCCAAGCCGGATGCCGGAAAATTGCTGGTTTCCCCTGCCGATACCGACCCATCTGAACCGCATGACGCCTATGCTGATGACATGGTGCTTGCCGAAGGCCTGGCCCGCTACGAAGAGATGGTGACCGAGCCGGTGACCCGAGTCGAAGCCAACTGGGCAGGGTTGCGCAGCTTTGCGCCGGATCGGACGTTGGTTCTAGGCCCGGAACCATCGGATCCGACCTTTATCTGGTCCGCCGGACAAGGAGGGTATGGCATTCAGACCGCCCCGGCGGCGTCACGCCTCGTAACCGATCTTGTTGTGGGGACCGTGCCCGAGCTGGATGCCGCAACGATATCCACGCTGCGCCCGGACAGGTTGCGATCATGAAGGGCCGAAAACTCCCATCAAGTGCCAGTGTCGCAATCTCCACCGATGGGGCCAGAATGGTTGCGCCTGCGGCGACCCGGAATTCAGCCGCAATTTGCGATCTGCTTGAATCCGTGGCACCAAAAAAGGGACGCGCACTGGAATTGGCCAGCGGAACCGGGCAGCACGTCTCCGCCTTTGCCAAGAGGCTTCCCGGTGTGGAATGGCAGCCGACAGAAATAGCCTCTGACAGGCGCGCCAGCATAGACGAGTATGCGCTTGGTCTGGAAAATGTGGCCCCGGCAACCGAACTGGATGCGACCGCGCCGGGGTGGCACGCGAATTTCAGCGGCCAGCATCTAATAGTCCTGATTAACCTGCTGCACCTTATCAGTTGGACCGAGACTGAAACTCTGGTTTCCGAAACCAGTAAGGCACTCCTACCCGGTGGGCGTTTCGTGCTTTACGGCCCATTCAAGCGAAGTGGTGAATTTACCAGTGAAGGGGATGCTGCTTTTCACGCAACTCTGAGCGCCCAGGAGCCTGAAATCGGATACAAAGACGATGCCGATATTCTGGAACTGTTAAAGTCGGTCGGATTGGACCTGATCCAGATCGTCGGAATGCCAGCGAATAATCTGGCCTTTGTCGCTGAAAAGCGGGCGATCTGATCAAGATCAATACGTGCCCGGCGGAAATCCGTATGCATTCTCATTATGGAATGTATGAAGGATATTCGAATGACATGGCAAGAAAAGCTATCTGATACGCGCTCTGGCCTGCGTAATCTGAATGGTGCAATACCTGAAACCGCGCGTGCATTTGGCACCTTGGGGAAAGCCGTCAAAGAAGGCGGAACGCTGGATTACAAAGTCAAAGAATTCATAGCACTGGGCATGTCAATCGCCGTGCGGTGTGAACCATGCATCTCTTTGCACACCGAGGCGCTGGTGAAAGCCGGGGCAACGCGCGAGGAAATCTCGGATGTCTTGTCCATGTCCGTCCAGATGGGTGGTGGCCCGTCCATGATGTATGCCGCCAAGGCACTGGAGTGTTACGACGAACTGGTCGGCTGACCGTCCAAAAAAAAGGCCCCGGATTTAACCGGGGCCTTTGTTCGATCAACCGTCTTTGCGGATGACTTCGTTTTTCGGGTCGTAGGGGCTGTCGCAGGTGACGACCGCATCCCACAGCTTGTCCTGCATCTTGACCTGCAGCATGGTGCCTTCGACCGCCAGCTCGGGCTTCACATAGCCCATGCCGATGGATTTCTCGAAGGCCACCGAATAGCCGCCCGAGGTCAGACGACCCACGCGCTCGCCTTCCGGGGTGTACAGCGCCTCGCGGCCCCATGGGTCCGCATCCGACGGACCGTCGATCAGCAGGGTGCAGCATTTTACGCGCACGCCGGTTTCGACCATCTTGTCCTTGCCGTGGAACTCTTTGTTCAGATCGACAAAGCGCGGCAGGTCGGCCTCCAGCGGGTTTGCGTCACGGCCCAGTTCGTTGCCGAAGGCGCGATAGGATTTCTCCTGACGCAGCCAGTTTTGAGCGCGGGCGCCGACCAGCTTCATGCCATGCTTTTCACCGGCCTTCTCAAGCAGGTCGAACAAGTAGTTCTGCATCTCGATCGGGTGGTGCAGTTCCCAGCCCAGCTCACCAGTATAGGCCACGCGGATTGCGTTGACCGGGCACATGCCCAGTTCGATCTGACGGGCCGACAGCCACGGGAAGCGCTTGTTGGACAGAGCGGTTTCCGGATCGGCGTCCTTGATGACCTCTTTCAGAACGTCACGCGACTTGGGTCCGGCGATGGCGAACACGCCCCACTGGGTAGTCACGTCCTGGATCTCGATATAGCCGAACTCATCCATCTTGTCCTCGGCCGCCTTGCGCAGGAAGTCGGCGTCGTACTCGGTCCAGGCACCGGCAGAGACGATGTAGTAGTTGTTCTCGCCATTGCGGACGATGGTGTACTCGGTGCGGGTGGTCCCGTGCGAGGTCAGCGCGTAGGTCAGGTTGATGCGACCGACCTTGGGCAGCTTGTTGCAGGTGAACCAATCCAGGAATTGAGTCGCACCGGGGCCTTTGACGACGTGCTTGGTGAAGGCTGTGGCGTCGATCAGGCCAACGCCTTCGCGGATCGCTTTGGCCTCATCAACAGCATGTTGCCACCAACCGCCACGGCGGAACGAGCGGGCCTCTTTGTCGAAGTTTTCCGATGCGTCCAGCGGACCGAAATAGTTCGGGCGTTCCCAGCCGTTGACCCAGCCGAACTGCGCGCCACGTGCTTTCTGGCGGTCATACGCTGGTGCGGTGCGCAGCGGGCGGCAGGCTTCGCGCTCTTCGTCCGGGTGGTGCAGGATGTAGACGTGCTCATAGCACTCTTCGTTCTTGCGGGCCGCAAACTCGGTGGTCATCCAGTTGCTGCTGTACCGCTTGGGGTCCAGCGAGGCCATGTCGATCTCGGCTTCGCCATCGACCATCATCTGCGCCAGATAATAACCGGTGCCGCCTGCAGCGGTGATACCGAATGAGAACCCTTCGGCCAGCCACATATTACGCAGCCCCGGAGCCGGACCAACCAGCGGGTTGCCATCAGGGGTGTAGCAGATCGGGCCGTTGAAATCGTCTTTCAGACCGGATTCGGCACAGGACGGCACGCGTTCGGCCATAGCCATGTACTGATCCGCAATCCGGTCCAGATCCAGCGGGAACAGGTCTGCGCGGAAGCTGTCCGGCACGCCATGTTCGAACTGCGCCGGCGCGCCGTGTTCATAGATGCCCAGAATCCAGCCGCCACGTTCCTCGCGGGCGTAGGATTCATTGTCTGCGTCGCGCACAACCGGATGTTCGGGATTGCCCGCTTCACGCCATTTGACCAACTCAGGGTCTTTGTCCATGACGATGAAGGTATGCTCGACCGGGATCGCGGGCATCTTGATGCCCAACATCTTGGCGGTTCGCTGCGCGTGGTTGCCCGATGCTGTTACGACATGCTCCGCAGTGATTACCACCTGCTCATCTGAAGGAACGAGGTTGCCGCCCTTCTCGACCATCTTGGTGCAGGTGACTTCCCAGTGAGTGCCGTTCCAGTGGAACGCATCGGCCTGCATTTTGCGAACGATGTCGACACCGCGCTGGCGAGCACCCTTGGCCATCGCTTGGGTCACGTCAGCCGGGTTAATATAGCCGTCTTCGGTGTGATAGATCGCACCCTTCAGATCTGAGGTCTCGATCAGCGGCCAACGCTCTTTGATCTGTTCGGGTGTCAGCCATTCGTAGGCGACATCGCAGGTCTCGGCGGTGGACGCATAGAGCATGTATTCGTCCATACGCTCTTGCGTCTGCGCCATGCGCAGGTTGCCGACCACTGCAAAGCCTGCGTTCAGGCCGGTTTCTTCCTCGAGCTGCTTGTAGAAGTCGACGGAGTATTTGTGGATGTGAGTTGTCGCATAGGACATGTTGAACAGCGGCAGCAGACCCGCCGCGTGCCAGGTCGAGCCCGATGTCAGCTCGTCCCGCTCGATCAGCATCACATCGTCCCAGCCCGCTTTGGCAAGGTGATAGGCGATCGAAGTCCCGACGGCACCGCCGCCAACAACCAGTGCTTTGACTTGGGTTTTCATATCCGGGCGTCTCCCCTTGAATTAAGTTGCCACCATATGGCGCAAATACGCCTCTTTGCGTGACAACCATCCGACCAGTGGGGTTAAAAAAACGACGCGTTTCGGTTCGACCCGGTCAGTCTCCGAAACCTGAGCAGGTTTTTAGACTATCCCGAACAACGCAGGTGGCCGATCCGCCAACAAAACCACCCTTGTGGACCAGGACCGCGGCATTTTCCTCGGACGTTCCGGTCTGTTCGGATTTGCCGATAAATGACATCAGAGATGCAAACAGGTTGCTGATACCTGATCGGGCGTCAGCCTGCTGGGCATCACTGCCTACGAGTTTGGAGAGTTCTCTGCGATATGCGGCCTGAAGCGCATCGCCAATTTCGGGAACCCGGCCACCGGTGAAATCAAACAGATCTGTGGGAAATCCGTTGTCCTGCGCAAGAGTACTCAGCAGAAACGAAATGTCATCCGAATTCGCAAGCCTTTCTCCGGCGACTTCACCTTGCAGTTTCAGAAAGCGACCGCGCAGATCATTCATGTCCTGCGCCAGCGACACCTGATCGCCCTGCTGTACCGGAGCACCGCTACCGACAGACATGATCGGCTCGGACAACAAACCGTTCAGACCGTCGTAGTCTATTGTGCCAAGAATTTGGCCAATCGCGTCATCCGTGGCGCGTGCAACGACGATAATGTTCACCTCTTCGTCAAATCCAATTCGGCCTATGAACTTGCGAAGGTCATTCGGACCCAGTTCACTGGAATCACCGTAGGTGGCATACACAAATCCCACTCCGCCCAGAACAGAGTATCCTTGCTGCTGACCCGCATAAAAGTTGCTTCCGGAAACCCGCTGGGCCATCAGACCGGTCAAAGAGTTGGCGTCGCCCGCCTCCTTCAACACGACCTCGACCCAGATCACCTCATCGCCGCGCTGGTAAACCCAGCCACGTTTGTCCTGCGCGATTGCGCGTTCTTCGTCGGCGGAATCTCTGTTTCCGGTTGCGGCCACTTGTTCAGTACTGGTTTGCTCTGCGGCGGCAGGATTGGTTTGGGTCAATCCACTGTTGTCGCCGCTCAGCAGGCTGCGCCTCTGCCATCCTTCGGGCGCGGTGGGCAGATACGATTGTCCACCTGCGTCCCATCGCGCTTGACGACTACGCTCGTCTTGCTGTGCGGTTTTCCCCGCGCGGAATACGCCTGCCCGTTCTTCGATGGTGCGCACATACTCTTCGAACGACAACCGCCCGTCCGACCTTTTGCCCTGCTGAAAGTAGTCCAACACCACAAGAACAAGGCTGCATACCAAAGCAAATCCAAGGACACGCAAAACGCCCATCTTCTTCTCCGAAACGGATTTCGACTTGCTTTCGTTTGGCACCGGATTCAGGCGAGGTTATGACGATCCATGGACATGTTTACGAAATCACAACAATCAGGGCTCATTCACCCAGAATTTTCCCCGGATTCATGATGCCGTCCGGGTCCAGAGCGGCCTTGATCGCCGTCATAAACTGCGTCGCTGCGCCCAACTCTTTGGCAAGATACGGTTTTTTCCCCTGACCTATGCCATGCTCTCCGGTGCAGGTTCCCTCCATCGATATCGCGAGGTCGTTCAACCAACCCACGAATTCTTCTGCCTTGGCGACCTCATCCGCGTTGTCCATATCGATCAGCAGCAAGGTATGGAAATTCCCATCTCCGACATGGCCCACCACGGGGGCAAGCAAGCCAAGTTCGGCCGCTTTGCCCTGCGCGGTCGTCACGCACTCGGCCAGACGTGAGATCGGAACGCAGACGTCTGTCGAAATCCCTTTCGCGCCGGGCCTGAGCTGCAGGCTGGCCCAGTACATGTCATGCCGCGCCTGCCAGAGTTTGTTACGTTCCTCGGTTGTCGAGGTGGCCGCGAAATCTGTTCCACCGAACTCTTCGGCAATATTGCCAAAAGTCTCGGCCTGTTCGGAAACACCCGCATCCGATCCGTGAAATTCCAACAAAAGCAACGGCGTTTCGGGAAGGTCCAGATTGGAATAGGCATTTGCCGCACTGACGGAGGTCTCGTCCAGCAATTCGATGCGGGCGACCGGGATGCCGTATTGGATCGTCATCATCACTGCCTGACAAGCTGCATCGACCGAAGGGAACGAACAGCGGGCCGAGCTTATGGCTTCGGGAATGCCCTGAAGGCGCAGGGTGAGTTCCGTGATGACCCCCAGCGTTCCTTCGGCGCCAATCATCAGGCGGGTCAGATCATATCCAGCCGAGGATTTTCTGGCCCGTTGCCCGGTGCGGATAATCTGCCCGTCCGGCATCACGGCCTCAAGGCTCAGGATATTGTCCTTCATGGTTCCATACCGCACGGCGTTGGTGCCAGAGGCGCGAGTCGCCGCCATCCCACCCAGCGAGGCGTTGGCACCGGGGTCGATTGGAAAAAACAATCCCTGATCGCGCAGATAGGTATTCAGATCCTCGCGGGTCACGCCCGGCTGCACCACGCAGTCAAGATCGCCGACGTTCACCGCCAGAATCCTGTTCATCTGGCTCAGGTCAACGGATATCCCACCTGCAGGGGCGTTCACATGCCCTTCCAGAGATGTGCCCGTTCCAAACGGTATAACCGGTACTTTGTGCGCCGCGCAGGTTCTTACAATTTCTGACACTTCTTTGGTGGAATGTGGAAAGACAACCGCATCCGGGCTCTGATTGTCGATCCACGTGGTTGTGTGGCCGTGCTGTTCGCGAATGGCTGCCCCTGTCTGCAGGCGGTCGCCAAACTGTTGTTTGAGAACACCGACGACGGTTTCTATCCCGGTCTCGTTGCGCGGTAGCTCCGTTGCCTGCCCCATTGTGCTCTCCCCCTTCGATCATCACTCAGTCCCTTACATGAGTGAGTAAGAGGCTGCCTGCCATTGGGCAATACCCACAAAAGCGGATCATCATTCGCCCAGCGCGATACCCTCTCTCCGAGGGTCGGCCCCACCATAAAGCCCATCTGTGATTTCGATCGCGTGCAAGCCCGATGTCAGATCCCGTGCGTTGACTTCGAACTCCAGTTCGGTCAGCGCCTCGGCGAGGGCTTCGGCGGGTGTTCCCGCCTCGACGTCATAGGTGCCAAACCTGTTAACCAGATGCGGCAGGGACACGGCCTGCTGTACATCCATACCCCAGTCTGCCCATGCGATAATCGATTTCGCGACATACCCAATGATCCGACTGCCGCCCGGAGAGCCAATGGCCAGAACGGGGCTTCCATCCTTCATCACGATCGTCGGGCTCATCGACGATCTTGGACGCTTGCCGGGTTCCAGCCCGTTGGCGATGGGAATGCCATCCACATGCGTCCGGAATGAAAAATCGGTCAGTTCATTGTTAAGCAGGAATCCATTGGTCATCAGCCGGGAACCAAAAGCGTTTTCGATGGTCGTCGTCATCGACAGAACGTTGCCATACCCGTCCACGATGGAAATATGGGACGTCGATGGCAACTCCATCGACTCGTCATCCGCCCAGAGCATGCCATGGTCAAACTCGGGGTTGCCGGGCCCGACCTCTTGCAGGGCAGCGTCACTTTCCAGCAACGCGCCGCGCTGAGCCAGATAGCCCGGATCAACCAGCCCCTTGGTTGGCATCGGTACGAAATCGCTGTCGGCCATGTACCGGCCGCGATCCGCAAATGCGAGGCGAGATGCATCCCCGATCAACCGCCATGCCTCATGATTATCCGATCCAAGTCCGGCCAGATCATAACCGTTCAGCATTCCGAGAATCTGGCCGACTGTCAGCGCCCCAGAAGAGGGCGGCCCCATGCCGCATACATCGTACACCCGGTAGGTCGCGCAAACCGGCTCACGCTCGATCACCTGATAAAGCGCCAGATCCGTTCCCGACAAGACACCGGGGTTTCCCGGAGCTGTGCGCACGGTCGTAACAATGGCCGAAGCGATCTCACCTCCATAAAAACCGGCAGCACCTTCTGCGGCCAATGTCCGAAGCGTTTGGCCATATTCGGGGTTTTTCAGACGATCACCTTCGGCCAGCGGCACGCCATTGGGTAGAAAGTACTCTGCGGTTACCGGAAACCGAGACAACCGTTCAGCATCTGCTGCAATCAAACCCGCCAGTCTGGGTGAGACAAGAAATCCCTCTTCCGCCAACCGGGTGCCTTCCTGGAACAGCGCGGGCCAAGGTGTGCGGCCCCAGCGGCGGTGTGCTTCTTCCAAAAGCGCTGGTGTGCCCGGCGTGCCGACGGAAAGCCCCCCAACAACGGCATCAAAGAACTTCAGCGGCTCTCCGTTTTCATCCTGAAACAGGGTTGGTGTCGCTTCGCGCGGCGCAGTTTCACGTGCGTCCAGCGTGGTCAAGGCGCCCGAGGCGGCGTCATACCAGACCAGAAAGGCCCCGCCCCCCAATCCCGAAGATTGCGGTTCAACCAGCCCAAGAACGACCTGAACGGCAACCATGGCATCCGCTGCAGTACCACCGGCACGCAAAACCTCTGCCCCGGCCGCAACGGCAAGTGGGTTGGCTGCTGAAACCATCCAGTTTTCGGCATTGACAGGAATACCGGCCGCCTTGGCCTCCAGTGCGGCGACAACCTCCTCGGTCAGGGCTTGAACCTGACCTTCGGTGGCAGCTTCCGGGGAAACTGCATCGGCTGCTTCCTGCGCCAGAGAAGGCGAAATGGAAAACGCTGCCGAAAGAAGTAGTCCTGAAAAATACCTTAACCGCATTATTTCCTCCTATCGCCGGTCGGGCGTTCCGTATCGAAGGCGCAGTTCCACATTCCGTGAGGAAACCTCTGCGCCCGGATAGGACGCTTTACAACATGGACGGCACCACCTGATCGGGCGGGCGATGGCCGTCTTCGAAGGTCTTGATATTGATGATGACCTTCTCGCCCATCTCGATCCGCCCTTCCAGCGTGGCCGAGCCCATGTGCGGCAACAGCACGACATTCGGCATTTGCCGCAACCGGGGGTTCACGCTGGTGCCGTGTTCATAAACGTCCAGACCCGCCCCCGCGATCTCGCCCGATCGGATCATGCGGGTCAGCGCGTTTTCGTCGATCACTTCGCCACGCGATGTATTCACGATTACAGCTGATGGCTTCATCAGCTTCAGGCGGCGTGCGTTCATCAGATGAAAGGTCGATGGCGTCGACGGGCAGTTGACGGAAATCACGTCCATACGGGCAACCATCTGATCCAGGCTGTCCCAATAGGTCGCTTCAAATTCTTCCTCGATTTCCGGACGCAGCCTGCGGCGGTTGTGGTAGTGCACCTGCATCCCGAACGCGCTTGCCCTGCGCGCCACGGCCTGACCAATCCGGCCCATTCCCAGTATGCCAAGACGCCGCCCGCCGATGCGTCCACCCAGCAATGCCGTCGGAGCCCAGCCTTCCCAATCGCCTTTTTGCATGATCCCCAGACCTTCGGGGATGCGCCGTGTGACCGCCAGAATCAGCGCCATGGTCATATCCGCCGTATCGTCGGTCAAAACACCCGGCGTGTTTGAAACAAGAATTCCGCGTTGGCGCGCGGTGGCAACGTCGATGTGGTCGACCCCTGCCCCGTAACTGGCAATCAGCCTCAGGTTTTCACCGGCTTGCCCCAATAGCCCCGCATCGATCGTATCCGTAACGGTTGGAACCAGCACGTCGGCGTCGTTGACCGCCTCGACCAGTTCGTCCCGGGTCATTGGCGTGTCATCGTCGCGCAAACGCACATCGAAGAGTTCGCTTAACCGGGTTTCCACCGCTTCCGGCAACCGTCGCGTAACGACAACACTCAGACGTTCTCTTGGCACTTCAGCCCTCCCACTGCTTTGCAAACAGGCGCGCGTCATGGCATCGTGGCGCAGGATCAGGCGGGGCACAAGAACCCCGGGCGTTATTGGCACAACCTTTTTTGAAACCGGATCAACAGGCACAAGAGCAGGCAGGCAGTGAGTCGCGCATTTTCGGTGAAACGCCAGTGTTTGGCGCTGATTTTCTCGTTTCTTTTTGCGTTTTGCGCGGTTGCCGCAAACGCAGAAGATAAACGTGGTCCTGTCACCAACCTTCCGTTACCCCGCTTTGTCTCGATGAAAGCCGCCGAAGGGAATGTCCGGCGAGGCCCGTCTTTGACGCATCGAATCGATTGGGTTTTCAAACGCCGCGACATGCCGCTGCAGATCACGGCGGAATATGGCAACTGGCGCAAGGTGCAGGATCGCGACGGGGCTGGTGGATGGGTGCACTATGCGCTGCTGTCTGGTGTCCGAACCGTTCTGGTCGAGGACGAGATGTTGCCTATCTACGCCGGCCCCGATCCCAAGTCGCAAATCAATGCACATTTCGAGAACGGCGTGGTGGCCCGGCTGGGGACCTGCACGCTGGACTGGTGCCATATTTCAGCGGGCGGCTATCGTGGATGGGCTCTCAAGCAGGAACTCTGGGGGGTCGAACCCGAAGAGCTTCGCGAATAGGGCTGACGCAGGTTATCGGGGCGTTTGCGCTATGAACCGGTTGGTAACCTCGGCCAATTCAGCGCCAACATCTTCCTGCAGGAAGTGTCCTGCGTCCGGCAGCAAGACATGCGGCTGGCCAGCGGCCCCGGGGCACAGCTTTTGAAACACCTTGTCGACACCCGCCATGATGCGGTCATCCGCCCCAAACGCTGTCAGGACAGGCGTGTCGAGCGTGCGGATAACTTGCCATGCCTGCCGGTTCGGCTCGGACGCGGGATCGTCCGGACGATCCGGCACAAGCATCGGAAACTGCCGTGCACCTGACTTGAAACTCTCGTCCGGGTAAGGCGCGTCATATGCGGCGACCTCTTCATCCGTCAATTTCGACACCGTACCGCCAAAGACAATCCGACCGGCGGGAAACTCCGGAACTTCCTGACTGAAACTGCGCCATGACGCAAACGCGTCACCCAATGGCTGGTCACCCGTAGGCAGTGCGGTGTTGGCAACGACAATGCGGGCAAAACGCTCGGGCATCTCAGCCCACAACCGCAAACCAATCAGCCCGCCCCAGTCCTGACAGACCAGCGTGATCTGTTTCAGATCGAGCTTGCGAAGCACCTCTCCCATCCAGAAAACATGACGCTCATACGTATAGTCGCTGCGTTGGGCAGGTTTGTCCGATCGTCCAAAGCCGACCAGATCAGGGGCTACGGCACGGTGACCAGCAGCCGTGAATTTGGGTATCATGTGCCGGTACAAATAGGACCAGCTGGGTTCACCATGCATCATGAGAACCGGCGCGGCCTGCTCTGGTCCTTCGTCAACGTAGTGAACCCGCAGCGTTCCGCCTTCGGTATCGTCTACTTCCACGTAGTTTGGCGCGAAATCATAATCGGCCAAACCCTCAAAGCGCTGATCGGGTGTACGCAGCGTTTTCATGTCGGTCTCTCCCTCTCACCATTCTGACCCTAGCATTCGCCGGTTGCACCGCTAGTGTGAACGTAACGACACTCCGGGGGTGAAAATGAAGGCTGTAACCTATCGTGACTTCGGCACTGCCGGCGACGCGCTGCAGTTAGAAGAGCTTGAACCTGTTCCACCGGGTCATGGAGAGGTCGTCGTCGACCTCGCTTATTCCGGCGTGAATCCGTCCGATGTTAAGGCCCGATCCGGCGCCCGTCCGGGTGTTATCAAGCCACCTTTCCCGATCATCATCCCTCATAGCGATGGGGCAGGTGTCATCTCTGAGGTTGGACCCGATGTTTCCCAATCGCGAATTGGCGAGAGGGTTTGGATTTGGAATGGCCAATGGAAACGTGGGTTTGGGACGGCTGCCGAAAAGATCACCCTGCCATCGGAACAGGCCGTCAGCCTGCCCGATCAGGTTTCCCTGCAAACAGGCGCCGTACTGGGAATACCGGGCCTGACGGCCAGCCACACTGTATTTTCCGGGGGTGAAGTCGAGGGTCAGACCGTTTTGATCCACGGCGGATCGGGAACAGTTGGTTATCTGGCGGTGCAACTGGCGAAATGGGGCGGCGCAAAAGTCATTTCAACTGCCTCCCGGCACAATCTGGACCGGGTTGCCTCAGCCGGGGCCGACGCAGTTTTAGATTATAATTCTCCGGATCTGGAGCACCAGATTCTCGACGCAAACGGTGGCAAGACGGTTTCTCGAATCGTCGACGTGGAATTTGGCAAAACCGCCGAGATCAATTCGGCCGTGATCTCCGAAAATGGCCGCATAAACGCCTACGGATCAGCCCTGGAAATGGCGCCGGTACTTCCATTCTATCCCTTGATGTTCAAAGCAGTAACGCTGGAGATGGTATTGGTTTACCTCCTGCCCGCCGACCAAAGGGTTGCTGCAGCAGAACGATTGAACACCGCGCTGAAATCCGGCGCCCTGAACTGCCCGATACAATCGGTGTACAAGCTACAGGAGTGCGCCGCTGCCCATGAGGCCGTCGAGGCTGGAAGCCGTCAGGGCGCTATTCTTCTGGAAACGTCGGGATGATAAAAAAATATTTCTGAGCGGCTCATTTTTTTGAGAAGTGGGCCTTGATCCCCCCGAACAAGAGTCGTAGATAGCCGCTCACCGTTGGGGTGTAGCCAAGTGGTAAGGCAGCGGTTTTTGGTACCGTGTATCGTAGGTTCGAATCCTACCACCCCAGCCACCTTTTCCAGAAAAGCCAGGAAAATAGGGGGCAACTGAGCCTCCGGAAAATCCGATGTGATACAGCCGGCCAGAAATCGACCCGGCGCGCGGTCGCGCGAACTCCGTTACCATGCGGGCCCCTACCTCATGCGCCGCGGCCGTATTTTCTATTTCCGAAAACGCTTGCCAAAAAAATGCTAAAGCAGGTCCCAAACCTTTTTCTTTGCTTACCGATCGGGCAACCTCACCAGCTGGCATTACATTACATGTAGTGATCCATTGCATGTGCGCTGGATCAGAAAACATACGATGTTTTTTTTGCAGAATTTGGATAGACAATCTCAATGAAGAGGCTCGCCTAAGGTTTTCTTTCTGTCTTTCTTTCAGCCAACGCCACTTGATTTCAGGCCGCGACTAATCTTCGGTTTGCCATGGCAATCTTTGCAACAATAAAACGGGTAACCTTTCGCGCGTGCTGCGGCATCAAGAAGAAAAGGCTCGTTGTGGACATCGGAGGCAGTGCAGCATCTGCTCAGGATCGTGTCAGCGCCCGATCGCGGACGGCCCACAGCCGACCTTGAGCCCGCTCTTCAATTGCTGCAGTCACGCCCACATTGCCGCCATTCGCTGCGACCGCAAAGCTACCCTAAAAGCACGGCAATTCCGTTTGCGTTTGACGCAAAGTTGACAATTACATTGCCTCGTAATGATTGAACACTTCTGTGGCGCCATCCTTGCGGATCAGGAAGACCGAATAGGCCTCTCGCTCACTCTCCGGCCCCATGCCGGGTGAGCCAAAGGGCATACCGGGAACGGACAGCCCCACCGCATCGGGGCGCTCGGCCAGAAGACGCCGGATATCGGTTGGCGGCACATGGCCTTCGATGACGTAGCCCTCGACCAGGCCGGTGTGACAGGAGGCCATCTCCTCCGGGACACCCTTGGTGGCTTTATATTGAGACAAGGTCTCCCAAGAGGCGTTCTGCACCTCCATCTCGAACCCGTCGCGCTGCATGATGTCGATCCAAGCACCGCAACACCCGCAGTTCGGGTCCTTGAGGACCTCTACCCGCGGTTTGGCGGTTGCCAGAGCCGGCGAGGCAAGAGCGATGCCGGAGGCACCAAGGCCAGCCAGGAAGAGGCGGCGGTCGAGTGTCGGGGTGGTCATGTCATTTCCTTTCCGTTTTCGCGCCTGCGGTGTAACGATGGTTCTTGTGACCGAAACCGCGGGCAAGTGTCATGATATGTGTCAAGCGGGCGGTCAGGAGCCACCCTGCATCTGTTCGCTTTCGGTGCGCACCGCCTGCATGTCGCGGATTCGCTCAGGCCAGGTAGATTTGATATAGGCCAGGATGTCCCAGATCTGCTGGTCGCTCAGGCTGTCGCCGAATCCCGGCATACCGCTGGCAAAATCGGACACGCCGCGGGTTTCCAGCGCCGCTTCACCACCCCGTTTGGTGTAGTCAAACAGCAGCGCATCCCCGTGATGCCAGGTATGGCCGGTTTCGTCATGGGGCGGAGCAGGCAGGGTTCCATCCTCATTTGGGGCGCGCCAATTGGGTTGCCCCTCCAGTTCAACTCCATGGCAGGAGGCGCAAAACTCGGCATAGAGCACCGCGCCCTCCTCAACATCGGACGTTTTCGGTTGCAGCGGAGGTCCCGCCTGTGTGCCTGACGGCGCGAGCCATACGACCGCAGCACCGGTGACGACAATCCCGGCTAGGACAAATGCGAAGATGGTTCCGGTATTCATTGCCTCATCCCCCTTCATGTTCGTCCATCAGATAGGTCGCAATGGCTGTCCGGTCGGCTTTGGTCAGGAAACTTGTGCCGTAAAACACGACCTCGCCCATGGAACCGCCGAAGACGTCCCCTTCGGGTGTGATGCCGGTGCTCAGGGCATAGGCCAGGCTGGCCACATCCCATCCCTTTTCAGCCAAAGTCAGATGATCGATGGCCGGTGTTTTCTCACCGTCTGGCAGCGCATCGCTGCCCCGGAAGTGCTCCGTGTTGGACTTACGCGCGCCGGCGAAGTTGCGCCCTGTATGGCAGGCCGCGCAATGGCTGGCTCCTTCGACCAGTTCGCGTCCCCGGTTCCATACCGCGCCCTTACCTGCCACAGGCTGTGTCCTTGGAGGTTCCAGAAAGGCTGCGCGCCAGAGTTTCAACCCCCAGCGCTGGTTGAACGGAAAGACCATTGCGGGAGGGCGCGATGATTCTGCGACCGGTGGCACGGTTTGGAAGGCGGCCCAGAGATCGGCAATCTCCTGATCCGAGAAGTTGGCATAGAAAGGATAGGGGAAGGCCGGGTAGTAGGCGTGCCCTTCGGGCGAAACCCCCTCGCGGACGGCGCGGGCGAACTGTGCCCGGCTCCAGCCTCCGATCCCGTGGTCAGGGTCGGTGGTGAGGTTTGGCGAATACAGCGTGCCAAACGGGGTTTCCAACGCCATGCCACCCGCCAGTGGCGCTCCGCCTTTCGCGAAATCGGTATGACATGCGATGCAGCCGGAGGCGCGGGCCAGATAAGCACCGCGGTCGACATCCCCCTCCAGGGCGATGGGCGCCAGAGGCTGGCCGATCGGCCAGGCCATCAGGCCGACAAGGCTAACTGCGGCGATAACAGCGCCAGCCAGCCCCAGGCGATAAAACATACGCATTGTCCAGGCCTATTTCTCGACCCGAAAGCGTGTATGGCAAGCCGAGCAGACCTGCCCCATCATGGTGAAAACCCCGTCGGCCGGCATCTGCGACAGGTCCATCATATTGGCGCCTACACCGGTTCCCATCGTGCTGCCACCCATCATTGAGCCCCCCTGACCGCCCATCATATCGCCGACTGCCGGTGCTTCGCCCGCCATCAGCAACCCGTTTTCGGAAGCTTCCGCCAATCCGTCCGCCATCACACGCAGCTGATCGGCCAAGGCTGAAAACGCCTCCCAGTCCTGCCAGATCTCTGGCTTCGCCTCGGATGGTGCATCAAGGCTGCCTTTGGGGAACAATTTGGTCAGTGCCTCGCCGGCATGGCGGCTGATACCCTCCGACCGTTCGCGCACCACAGCGGCATCATAGTCGACCTGCCCCCGCATCATCGGGGTCAGCACTTTCATCGCCTCTTTCATCACGCCCATGCCATCCATGCGTTCTTTTACAACGCCGGTGGCACCGCCATGCGCAAACACCGATTGGCTTGCAACAGCCAGAACGGAGGCAACCACCGCGCCCAGCAACAGTTTTTCAATTTTCATCGGATTTCCCTGTCTGAGTTATCTCATCGCACCAAAGGGTGTGTACGGATACGGATCAGATCAGGGCTTTGGGTGGGGGCGGATCAAAATTCGAAACAACCGGGATGCCATTCGTCGCGTGCGGCAGACCATACCGTTCACTACATCCCGATAAATCCACGTTCAGATTTGACAGTTGGATGATCGCAGGGCCACTGCAGAACGCCCCGCCGTGACAATGGCCCTGGCGGTCCTTTTCAGCATGTTCAACGTGCGTTTGAACCTCGACGGAAACCACGGAGGGCTCATGTTTTCCATGGGCCTCAGCGACACCGCCGGACAAAAGCAGAGCAGCGACGAACACGCCTGCCGCGACGAGCATCAGCCCGATCCATCTGCGATTGTCCAAAAGCACTGCTCAGCTCATCCCATTGTGTTGTTTCAACTCTCTTACCGAGGCGATGATGTTCTCAACCTCTGCGCGGGTCAAGTCTTCGATCAGCGGCAACTCGCCGAACCGACACTGATGCGCGACCAAGTCTAATTTCCGCTCAATTGTTTTGGTGCTCGGTTGCCAATACCACTGAAGATTCCCATTCGCGGATCGTCGGCTATGCTTCATCCATGTCAAACCTTTCCGAACGAAGGCCGGCTGCTATTTCGGCTGCGGATGTGGCAACTATTCCAATCTCATGGGATAGGATGAAGCCGCCGCATTGACCGCGTTGCGTCGTTTTCGAAGCGACCTTCTTGCCCCAACAATTGGTGCGCACGGCGGTCGGGTGATTAATAAACATAGAGGACGGCTGGTTGATTGCGTTTACCAGCGTGGTTAGTGGTATCGAATGCGCGATGGCTATCCAAAACGGACTGACCGATAATCCTCAGCTTAAGTTGAGGATGGGTTTGAACAGCGGCGACCGGATGGACACGAAGAAGCCATTGAGTGGGCTGAAGCGTCAATCCGCATCCAGCCACATCGCAACAGCTCTTATCTGGATCTTGCAGTGAACAATGTCATTTACGGTAAATTAGGTGAGGCCGGGCATGCTATTTTCGACCGAAAGCGTTTGGTTCCTGACGCCTCGCTCCATTTGGCAGAACGCACGCATCCATTCACGCGACCCGAAGACCACGGACAATATCAACAGGGTTTGCGAGCAGCAGGTTTGAACAGATGCTCGATGTCGGTCCGGCGGGTTGACAGAATCTGACCCCACGCCATAAGGACCAGCGCGGCAAGACCCAGATACTGGGAAAGCAACGCGGCTTGGTCAGTGATGACTGGCAGGGAAAAGAGCCGATATGCGGGAACAAGCGTTGTTGCACAGATCAGAATGAGGCCAATCGGATTCATCTCGGGTCCTTGTTGAAAATGGGGTCGCCTTTACCTGAGAAGCTGTTGCGTCCGACAAAATTGGCCTTTCGGCAGAATTCAAGCGACATAGGCCGAAAGTTCATGCCCATCATGGCGCTTGTTTTGGCCTAACCGGCAGAGCTCATATCAATTGCACTACGGTGTCTGGCTGTGGAGCCCCAAATGAGAGTTTGTGGACCACCTTTGTGAGTAAGTGGAAGTGGTCCACAGAGATAGCAGTTTTGGTGAACTGCTATCTCATGGCCACGCGCGAGAAGGTCGAGGTGGCCAATCAGAGTTCTTTGTTTTGGTTTGCCAAAACACGAGTGACCTCCGGTTTAGAACTTCCATTCGTAGGAGGCCCAGAGCGCCTGTGTTGATACGTCAGCCCCGAGGGTCGATCTTGCTTCAAGGCGAACGACTCCCCCGTGATCGAACGGTTTCTCGTAGTTTAGCCGCACCTCTCCAAAGGTGTCTGTTCCTCCCCCGCCTGACGCCAAAGAAAGTGTGTTGCCAAATATGGTTACATCCACAACTGACGGGGCATCCGCGTCCCGATGGACTGCCTCCAGAGATGCTGACAGGCGCCCACCAAGCATCGGGGTTGCATAGGCCCCACCGATCCGGGTTTCGTTGAATGTGACGGTTCTGTCGCCAACTGATGCGTTTACGGTTTGGCCTGTTTCGGTGTAGCCATCCAGTTTTTGCTCGCCGTAAAGAAAGCTTGCCCTCGGAGTCAGGATTGAGCCATTTCTCAAGGCGATTTCTCGCTCTGCCGCAACCAAGGCAGTAATAATGTTGCTGGAATAGTCGGCCTCCGACGTCGTGCTCCCGCTGAAACGGGACTCGCTATTGTCTAGGTCGCCGTATCCCAAACCAAAGCTCAGATCGGCAAATCCGAAATTTTGAGCGACGATACCGCTGATAAACACACCCGAGGTATCAAAAGACGAAGATCCAAAGGTTCCGTCATTCTCCAAATAGCTGGCCCCAAACCCGTATCGCAATCCAGTTCCAAGATCGCGGGTCGCGCCTACGCTGACGCTCCACATATTTGACGTAAGGGATGCGGAGCTGCCGCTTGCCGTACCATCACTTCTGCTGCCGCTCACCAGGAAGTATGGTCGGAACCCTTCGATTGGACCACTTCCGCGAGTACTGAGCACCACCCGGTCACGGTCGACATTACCGGCATCGGCGCTGTCCAACTGGCGTGCAAGAGCGTATGAAAGCCCAGCAATCTCAAACGGCTGGTTTGTGTTCGGTTGCAGTTCCTTGGCATCGAACGAGGCGTAGACGGGTGCCGCCCCTCCTTCACCAGAGGTAAACCATCCCTGAGACGCAGAGGACACCGAGGTGGTGAATACACCGTTAGCGATGTCTTCATCCTGGAAACGGTAGACAACGCGACCGCCGACGTGACTCAGGTTTACGTCGTGATCGCTGACCCGAATGGTTCCGGTGATATTTGCCGTGGATTTGGCATTTAGCGTACCTCCTCCGTCACCGAGGTAAATCGCATAGCTTTTGCCGGTAGACACAGCTGAGACGTCACCTGTCACATTGACAGTGCCTTGGGCGCTACCAACAAAGATTCCGAAAACTTCTGTTTCTTTGCCACCATTGGCCGAGGCCGATATTGGGCCGGTGCTGTTCAGAGTGCTATTCGCGCTCAAAGCGCCAAGGGTCAGGCCTCGCGCACGCACAGTCTGGTCGCCCTTCGCGGACACCGAGATCGCACCTGAATTGTCGACCCGCCCATCAACATCGCCGACCTCCAATCCAATCGCTTCTACTGTCGCAACATTACGACCGTCGGCGAAAACCTGAATCGAGCCAGAATTCGAGATGCGGTTGTTGTTCGAAATATTACCCGTGACAATCCCTGCACCGAGTGCAGACGAGCCTACGGAAGTGTTGACAGCGACGGAGATATTTCCGCTGTTGGTTGCATTGAAGTCATCTCCGCCCTGGCCAAGGAAGATAGCGTTGCCTTTGCCTGAGGATTGGACATTGATATCCCCTGTCACGTTGACTGTGCCATTGGCGTTGCCCACAAAAATGCCATAGGCTTCCGTATCTGTACCCCCGTTGGCAGACACCGAGATCGAACCGCTATGGCTCAGAACGCCACCTGTGGGCAATGCGTCCGTTGTAATGCCGTGCGCACGGACAAGCATGTCACCTTGGGCGGAAACCGATATCGCTCCGGCATTCGATACATTCGTGTCGATCTGGTCAAAGGACATTCCGACGGCTGCAACGGCAGAAACATTTTGGCCCGTTGCTGAAACCTGAAGGGTGCCGGAGTTCAAAACGTCCCCACTATCACGAACGTTTGCTCCAAGAATACCAGCCGCAAAAGCTGTAGAACCCTGATCCGCCACCGCGTTGACAGTGATGTTGCCGCTGTTGGTTAGTTTGCCACCGACGTGAGAAAATCGCAGCCCCAGGGCTGAGGCATTCAAACCTGAAGCCGAGGCCGCAATCGCGCCCGAGTTCTCGAACACCCCGAAACCGCCCATCGGATCTTCGTTGATGTTGTCTACGTTAATCCCGGTGGCAACAGCGCGTTCGAAGGGAACAGGAGCGCTCGAATTGGTTATCGTAGCGCTCGCGACGATGCTGCCGGAATTTGAGAAACTGCCTTCGATGAAACCGAGGGCAATCCCGCTCGCGCGCGCAGTGGTATCTCCCGACGCTCTTGCCGTGATGTCCCCCGAATTGACAGCCAAACCCAGAACATCGTCCAGGGCGATCCCGTCTGCGCCAGCAAAATCAGCCTGCGCAAATGCCGAGATGACGCCCGAGTTTCTGAATGTGCCGCCAATGTCAGTCGTGTTGATCCCGTCTACATACGCCGAGCTTGTACCGACGGCCTGCACCGTAATAGCAGCGCTGTTATCCAAGGAACCATCGACATTCCCCCTAACATTAATTCCCTCTATGAACGCAAAGGATCCTCCGCCAGCGGTTGCCGTTATTGTTCCGCTGTTGGCTAGCGATCCATCCACGGCACCTGTCAGGATACCAATTGAATTGGCCGAGTCGCTGTCGGTAGCCTGAATCGTGATTTGGCCACTGTTTTCCAGCGAGCCCGCTACACGGCCGAAAACTCTGATCCCTTCGACGCTTGCGCCGGACCCCTGCCCTTTGGCCGAGGCAATGATCGTACCGGTGTTTGTCATAGTCCCATTTGCTGCAATGGAACCTGCGCGGAGTCCTTCGGCCGAGCCACTGGACCCCTGACTGGCAACCATAATATTCCCACTATTGGAAAACGTCCCCCGTACCGTTGAAGACCGGATTCCAATGGCTTCGATGCTTGATCCGTTGTCCACCTGGATGGTGATAGAGCCCGAGTTGCTCAGAGTGCCGCCGATTTCACCCACATCAATGCCGTATGCGGAGGCATGACTGACGGCGTCAGCCAGAACACTAATATTTCCCGAGTTCCGAAGCGTCCCGTTCAGCCGATCGGTATCAATACCGGTCACCAGCGCTGACGAAGATGTGGCGACAGCGCTCAAAGTGATTGTGTTAGTATTGATCAGGGAACCATCGACATTCCGGGAGTCTATCCCGGACGCGTTGGCGCTACTGCCTTGACTATTTGCTGTGATGGCTCCGTTATTGGTCAAAGCACCCTGAACAACTCCCGTTAATATCCCGGTCGCGTCGCCGTTGCGCGTACCGTTCGCCGCGATCACCAAAGGACCGTCATTGGTTAGTTGGTTACGCACCTCATCAACTTGAAACCCATATGCTTTGGCCGACCCGTTGCTGGCTCTTGCGTCGGCAAAAATCCCACCGCTGTTGAGCAGGGTACCCGAGATGTCGCGCGTCTGTATCCCCCGGGCAGTGGCCGAAGTGATCCCCGCAGCGACGACATTGACGGCTCCGCTGTTCGAAACACTCCCAGCGACATTGCCGAAATTGAACCCGTCAGCATTTGCGGTTGAGTTCGTCGCCACTGCCTGAATAACGACAACGCCCGAATTGTCGAAATTCCCGCTGTCGCCCACGCCTCCGATATCGAACCCATCTGCCGTAGCACTTCCGCCGAAAGCCAACCCGGAAATCATCCCTGAGTTGGTCAGTGTTCCGCTCAGGCCAGAGACTTTGACAACGTCATAGCCTGCTCTGCCGGTGTTGCTTGCTGTCATCTCGACAGTAAGTGCGCCGCTGTTTTGCAGACGCCCGGAGAGGTTGTTTACCACAATTGCGCCCCCGGTTGCCTGGTTTCCACCAGCTGCCAACACATTGATGGCGCTGGTACTGTTCAATTCCCCGATCAGACCATCAATTTCAACACCGGCTGCGCGGCTAATATTTGTTCCGGATGCAGATGCCTTAATGGGGCCAGAGTTATCAACCGTCCCGTTGATTGTCACAAAGGACATGCCAAATCCAAAAGCCGACCCAAAAGAGCTTGAGACATCAATACCAATGCTGCCGCTGTTACTCGCAGCTCCATTCACAACGTCGGCTATTAGTCCAATTGCTATAGCTCTGCTGCTGTTGCTGCCCCTAAGATCAATCGTACCGCTGTTTGAAAGCGTGCCATCGACTTGATTGGTCAGAATTCCAAATGAGGTTCCGCTAGTCAGGGCAGAATTCGCGATATCGATGACACCTGTATTCTGAACCGTTCCTGTGGTGATGCCCGATACATCTATCCCGAAAATGACAGCTGAGTCGCCAAGCGCGGCACCCATCGAAATCGTGCCCGAGTTCAGGACAGTGCCGGACAAGTCGCCATTGATGTCAACCGCCGAACGAGTCCTGACGTTGGCCTCGGGGGCCGTCAGTTGTCCGGCGTTTGTCAGCGTGCTGGAATAGTCCGGTACATTGACCTGCACCAATGCAGGTCCAGGCAAGCGGTTGATGTCGATTGATCCGGTAGCCGTGATCGTGTGGTCTTCGTCTATTGAACTGACCAGAGGTGTGGTACGCGTCCCGTTGACGACTTCACCAAACGATGCACCAGCCGAAACAGCCAGAACCGAGGCTGAACACAAGAATAGCGAGGGCGCAATGCTTGCCACTCTTCCCTTCCATTTGGTTAGACGCCCCCCGCGCTCAAAAGCGCGTACCCGCTGCTCGACCTGCATGTTTTCTGCCCCATCTGGTTAAAGTTTTTGATGCGCGCATGCGGGGTTGATTACCCCGCGTCATCCGCTCAATGCGCGTTTGCTTGCACACTCAACACTGGGCTTGAAGGGTCAAAAAGGGCGAGAATACGGCTGTTTCATAGGTATTGAACCTTAGTTTATGCCGCTTACACCTTAGTTTATCGCAGCCTGAAACTTCGCAGCGTCGAAGATGTGAAAAGCAGTTCTACCAAACCGACCATTCTCAAAGCTGCGTAGACAGCACGGACCGCATTTGTAGCGAGGCTGACCATCAAAACATGAAAATGAACAGTTTGTCGGCTCTGTCAAAATTGCAGCATCAGCGGGACACTGGCGTTTCGCCACCACCGTTGGACTTGAGGGTAAAGTGCATATCACCAATGAGCCAATCTGTTCGGAGTGGCCTTCACTGAGGATCAAAAATGGTTCAAGGATAGATATCCGCATCCCGACACCTTGAAGACCGGGCCGCGGGCCGAGCGCGACGCAGAAACAAGCCTATCAAACTTTAGGCGCGGCGAATTGGCTTCGATCCATCGCCGGTAAGGTCTTCCAAAAGGGCGCTGAAAAGTTGTGCTTTGTTTGAATAACCAGATTTCTTGTAGATTGAGTTTGTTTGGGCCTTCACAGTGCCCTCTTTCGCATCTCGGGCTTCAGCAATCTCTGCGGTGGAGCATCCTTTCAGGAGCAGTCGCGCGACGTCCCTCTCGGCTTTGGTAAATGCCCACTTTTCAAAGTAGCTCATCAAGAGCTCCTCAAACGCCTCAGAGGCGCGACTCGCTTTGCCTTCAAGCTTGGTCACGTGGTTTCCCATACGAAGCAACTCAACTCCTAGAACAGCGATCGCCCCCAACAAACACAGCATTACGATGATTGCCCAGATGTGGTACTCATCCCAGTTGTGCAACCACTCCAGACCCATCGCCTCGCTGAATTCTTCCAGAAGCATCACGAAAGCAGCAGCAAGCGATGCGAAAAACGATAGGGCCAGACGTTCTTTGGAGGGCGCCATAGTAAGTCTTTCAAGTTGCCGGTGATCTTTGCGCCGGTCGTTGTTTCTTTTGCGAGGTGTCGGGCTGGTCAGTTGCCCATCCGCTCCATATCGAACGGCACGATAGGGATGATTTGAGCAGACGAGATTTTGTCTGGGGATCGAGTTTTAGTGCTGCATACAAGAAACTTAGCATTGAGCATGTTTGTTTTTGGTTGCTCTGTCTGTTCGCTTGGGTTCAGGTGCCCGCGCTCCTCGTTGTTCAATTGTTTCTTTAACCTTGGACACTATTTTTCGGCTTATCGAAAATTCGTCACCACCCGGGTTCACGACGTAAGGGTTTCCATTTCTGTAAACGAGCTCGCTTATCTCGCTGTTAGACAGCCACCTCGAACGGTGAACCAACAAACCAGCTTCAGAATCCAAGCTCTCCACAGCGCTTTTAAGTGTCATTCTTATCAACTGCGTCCCGTTTTCAGTTGTTACCGATACGTATTGGTTCTGAGCTTCCAGCATCAGCAATGGCCCGCGATTTTTTTCGTCGAGCTTCAATTGGAACGGACAATCAGTTTGCTTAGGGGGGCGCCGAAACAGATACTTCAGGGGATCGTATCCGAACCCGGTTACAGCCTGGGCTCTGAAGTGCAAAAATATTGCGTAGGTAATTACAGACGAGACGAATGCAGACGTAAAATAATAGAGGATTGCGTGCTTAAGTGATGATCCGCCTGCCAGCAAGTGAGTTACAATAAAGGTCTTCAGGAATAAAATTATTAGATAGCTGCCCAAAGTCGTCCAAAAAACGCAAATTGAGTTTCGAATGGACCAGTAGAATAGACTGGGCCCGGCAAAGTAATAGAAGGCGTAAAACGCGATTACCCAGGCCAGCACGTACAGTGCATGCTGAAACTGACTGATGTTCGGAACTGCATGTCCCCGCTCCACAACCACGAGAGCGAGAAAAACCACAGCGTAGGCTGAAATGAAAACTTTGTCTTTCATCAAGCCACGCAGCCAGACCGTAAGTTCAGCCTTTGTCAGCAACGAACTATACTCCCCCACAAATCAACAACTCAGACATATCTGCTTGCCGCCGCTAATGGATAACCGAAGGGTGGTGCGACGGCTGTTCAAGGGCAGCAGAATGCAGGTTCTCGTTGGAGGTAATACTGCCACTATCTCGAGTGGCCAAGCAGGGATTGATTGGGTTTTGGACTGAGAGGCGTCGTTCAAACATATGCCTGGTGCGACTAGCATGACGCTTGAAACTGTATGACATGTGGACCTCTTTCATCCCCAAAATGTACTCCCGCAAGCCTTACGGTTGCGGGGTTTTGATCAGCCAACCGGTGAATGCGCTTGGCAAAACTTTTTCCGTTGTGAGCAATATCTGCGCTTTGGGCGTCGCTCGAAGAAGCAAATTTCTCAAGGCCCGCCCGTCGCGGAACTTATAGCTTAGTTGGTTTCATCTAAACTGGCTGGAGAGTGGAAAGTCTCGCTTTGGTGCGAATAACTGGCGTTTTGGTGTGAGCAACGTTCGACAGCGACTACCTTGTTGCCACTCTTTCTCACTCGGGCTGAGCAATTATTTTCGGCCGCTAAGTCGATCGGCGCGGGCAGGTGTTCGAACCAACGTTAATAGTAGGTGCGCTCTTCAACATCGCCGAGACGGGCCGCCGTGTAGCGGCGTCTCGAGTGGTCCGCGAACAATGAGAAATGATTGCAAATATAGCTTGTGCAAGGCCTGTTTCTTGGCTGTCGCTGCCATTCATAGCTTAAGCAGCATTTGACCCAATGGGACCTATGGGCTGCACTTAAGGTCCGCTATTTACTCGGTAACCAAAGTGGAGAGCAACCGCAGCGAATGGCCGTTTCCCGCCCATCCCGCGCAAGTCGTATGACCGGCGAGTTCCCTAACGTCCAAAAAATCAAAAGCAGAAAAGTGAGGCACAATATTGGACTCAAACCAATTTCTGAGCACTACCCATTGACCCCATTTCTTTTATTTTGTTAATTTTCAATATGTTGACAAAAAATCCTACCACCCCAGCCATCTTTTCCAAAAAAGTATATCGTCCGGTGTGATATGAAACTTGACCGGCTTGAAACACGACTTTTGTCGGGCAAGAACGCAACTTTTGCCAATCTTGAAGGTTTTAGCGGGTGGTTGTCAGCTTATTAGGCTGGTTTCCTCGTCTCCAGGAACAGCCGCGGTACATGAAGTCTGATGGCTCTGGATTCCTTACCCAAAACGGTAAACGGTGCTGTGGTACGATCCAGCAGACTGGCCCCTCGCTACGGGCGCAGAATTCGGAGCTGGTTGAGTTTGCACTTTGCGCAGCAAACCCGCCACTCAATTCGAGATATTGAGTGGCGGGTTCTGGGATTTGGCCATGACCAAAGATGAGCTTCACCCGTGTTGCGTGGTGTCCCACCAATGCGGTTGCATGAACAGTGGGATAGCCACGGTCTTGCCACTCAGTTTCTCTACTGATCCTTTTGTCAGCTCAAGCGCCATCCACGCCTCTGGTGCTGTCATCAGGTCCGGGTATGGCGTTTGCTTGTCCGTCCGGACAAACCCATATCTGGGGTAAAACGTCGGGACGCCCAGCACGAACACCGCATCCGTCCCAACTGAACTCAGTCGTTTAATGCTCGCCTCCATGATCTCTTTCCCAACACCGTGGCCCTGATACTCAGGCAACACCCCGCAAGGCGCCAGCAGGTAACATTTTGCACCTAGATGGTCTACGAAGTTAAACGGAGTAAAAAGCACGTTGCCTACGATCTTCCCGTCGCGTCTGGCGCTGATAGAAATCGTGTCCGCGAGGCCGAGAAAGTCTTCGGCAAGCCGAGCGATGTCGTCGCCTTCATCTTTTCCGAATGCCAGCCGGTGGACTTCAATAATAGCGTCAATGTCTGCTTGGTTCATGGTTCTTTCCTATCTTTGATTCATTTGGGCGCGAACGGATTTGATCCCCAACGCGGAGGCGCGGTAGGGATGACCATTCTTCGAGTGAATGAAGCGCTTTTTCAGCAAGCGTTGGAAAACGCTGAGAGTGCAGTCGGACAGCACATAACCGTCACGCGTATAACAAGTGACGTCATGGACTTTTCCGTTTTTCAGGCGATCGAAATGGATCGACCCGCCAAGGGCGAGTTCGTGCAAAACACGTTGCTCGTGCTTTGAGATATTCATTGTGATGTCTCGATTTTACGAAAGTACAACAACAGGACACTCAGCATCGCGCGTGAGTGTGCCCATCAATGTTGGTGTTCCTGAATTTGGGTCGCCAGGAACGGGCGTTAGGCCCGGGTCTCTTTCATAAAATCTCCGTTGTGTGAGGCGCACCGCCTCATACGTTTGGCGCACATAGGCCTTCAAGCGAGACAGGTCAATATCTCTTAAGTTCCGAGTGCCTTATATTGAGCGGTCGTGCGCACCGCCTCCCGCACGCGCCAGCACCCAGTCGACACCTCGTAAGAAGTCATCGATTGTTAATGGGTTTTCTTCGCCGCTTGACGCGGAGAGTACAAATCCATGCGTGTAGTCGATGAGAAGATGCAAAAGCACATCATTCTTGTCACCACCATTGAGCTCCTGCGTACAGGCCCGCAGCCTATCAGTGATGTCCAAGAGGTCTTTGCTGATGAGAGTGACATCTTCCAGAACTGCGCGCAGTAGGTTGGCATTCGGCAAAGCCCGAAAATAGTAGGCACTTAGTATGCTACGCGCTTTCGCGGTTGCTTCTTCTTCAACAGTGCCTTGAAGCGTGTTCGCAAAGGCAAGTTCAACCAAGTCGGCCAGCAGCTTTCTCTTGCTGCCAGAATGGTAAGTTACGGCCATCGGTGTGACCTTTAGCTTATCCGCGAGAACTCGAAACGAAAGCGCGCCTGCGCCCTGCTTTTGAACAATGGGTAACGCAGTTTGCAGGATATGCTGTTTAGACAGACGTTCTTTTGATTTTCTAGGCCGTCCGACGGTCGGTGTATTGGTCATGCATTTTGCACTTTGTAAACCAGATCGACCATACCTGATGGAAAGGGTTTGGCAGAGATCAGTTCAAGATCAACGTCGCCATCTGTTTCGCCAAAAATGCGAATGCCATCACCCAGTAGAATCGGAACTAACGTAATCTTCATGTCTTGTACAAATCCGGCTTGCAGGAACGACCGAATGATCGCACCGCCATCGACATAAACACGCTCGTAACCGCGCTGGTGAAAGATCTCCCATAACTCTTCTGGACTTGCAGTGGAGAACTCTACTTTGTCATGCAAATGTTGAGGCAAATCCTGTTTCGTCATGGAGCGGCTGAGTACCACGACGGGTTTCTCATAAGGCCATTCACCAAATCCAAGGACAGTTCGCAACGATCCTGTTCCCATAACAAGGGCATCAACACTGTCCATAAACTCGAAGAACCCGTGGTCTTCATTTTCTGCAGGTTGCTTGTTCAACCAGTCGAGCGAATGGTCTTTCCTGGCAACGAAACCGTCCAGGCTCATGGCCATCATGATGTGTCCGGTCGGCATGGCATCCTCCGTTCTATAGTATTTATACACCGTATAATAAAATAGAGCAAAGCCTGCGATTTGATCCCATCAGATACGACGCTTCAATGAGGAAAGTGGACACTCGCCCTCCCAAAGGCCCAATTGTAACGGGCTTGGAAGCGATGTAGCATTGGACTGCCGTGACCCTTTACCCGTTCTCCCGAGGTTTCCTGGCTGGATAAAGGCCGTCTTGGCACCGACAGCTGCGCAAAATTTTGAGAAAGAACAATCAGTCTGACCATCTGGTATTCTAGATTACCCGATATAGGTCACCCCACCCCGCCACCTTCTCATTTCGAATGCCGCAACGCTTGGTTTTGCAGAGATTCTGACCTTTCAAAGCTGGAAAAATCAGAGAACATGGCGTGGTGATGCGCAACAAGTCGAGTTATTCTGGAAAGACATCCGATACCTCTAATAGCACTTCCCTTATCTTATTCATTCCCCAGATCGCGTTTCAGTCACAGGCTGCCGTCACAATCATTTCTACTTTCAATACGCTGCGAGCAAGCTTGGACTCTCCACAGGCACGGGCTGGAGCGTGGCCTTCTGGTACCCAGGCGTCCCAAACGGCATTCATCTCGGCAAAATCTGCCATGTCGGCCAGCCAGATTTCGCACTTCAAAATACGGGTCTTGTCACTGCCTGCTTTGGCCAATAGATCTTCAACCTTAGCTAGAATGTCGCGTGTTTGGCCACTTACCGTAGACGCGTCCGAGGTCTGGCCGCATAGATAGGCAACACCGTTATGTTTGACGATCCGGCTCATGCGCTGGCCGGTTTCGATCCGTGTGATGGTCATGTCTTGTTTCCTTCCATTTGGGGAACCTTAGAGGGATTTTCGCCGGCCCAAATGTTCAAGTGGTTAGGCTTTTGGGGCTGTTTGGTCCGGTCTTATTAATGAGATGTGTATCAACTCGTTTTGGCACCAAAAGAGTGCAGGCAACTCGCCTGTGTGCGACATAGCAACTTTCTGCCCAGTTGGATTTCTTCCGCACTTACCAAATTCAACAACCCCAAGAAGGTTTATTACGGAGTCGATGGGATCAAGGAAGATATCTTCGGTGCGCGCCATTTCCTCAAAGGCCGCGCGGGACGTTCCGCTTAGTTTCCCCATATCCTGTCCAATACCTCTGAACCCTTATGTCCAAGGCATGATACCGGTATAGGTTTCGCGCGTTGCAACGGTATGCGCCATCTGCGCCAGTGTCGTCAAATCGAAGACCGAAAGTTGCAGTTCTTGCTGAAGCCGCGCGGCATATGGCGGCAAGTCGGTACACTCCAATACCAACGACCGTATCCCCGGTGATTGACGTCTAAGTCGCCGTGCGGCCTCAAGTACTTCGGCCTCGATCAAATCTGTGTCCATGCGGGTCCGCGTATTCCGCAAGATCACTTCAGCGAATTCGTTGGTGTCCTCCAATCCCTGAACCGCAACGGGAATACCAGCCGCTCCGACACCTTCGAAATGCCTCGGTGTCAGCGCAGACGCATCGGCTGTCAGTACACCCACCGGCGCGTTTGCCCCGGTCATATGAAATGCCAAAGGCACCTGGATCAGGCTGGATGCAAACACAGGCACGGAAACGGCTGCGGCGAGTTCTTTTTGAAACAAAGCCAGAAAACCGCAGCTTCCGGTGATGGCTCGAACTCCCTCTGCCTCAAGTCGTTTTGCGCCCTCAATAAAAGGAGCTAGCAACTCGGGCGTTGGGTTGTTTAGCAGGGTCGGGACTGTGATGCCGTCGATCATTTCATAGAGTACAGGAAACGGAAGGCTGGACGGGTTCTTGATATGCCCCGGCGGTTTTGGGAAGTAGCTTTCAAGGCACAAAACCCCGATTGAGGCCCCGCAGATGTTCTGGCCGCCTTCATAAATTGGCATGGCGCTTAGGTCCTTTCGAATTAGAGATTTAGAAGCGGGCCAGCGAAAATGGGTCCAGGTTTATATTTGGGCTGCGACCAGACACGAGGTCCGCCACAAGTTCCCCTGTTTTCGGCGCCATCATCAGGCCGTAGTGAGAATGCCCAAACGCGGTGTAGAGCCCTTCTTTGCCATTGAGTTGTCCAATCGCGGGCAAGCTGTCGGGAAACGAAGGACGCCGGCCCATCCAAAACTGCGCTTCGCCTGTGTTAAGGTCCGGCACCAAAGACTTGGCTTGATCAGTCAGTATCTGTTCTTTTCGAGGGTCGGCTGGGGCATCGATGCTGCCGAATTCGGCCGTGCCAGCAACCCTTAGGCCGCCCTGCATCGAACTTGCGACGATCTTTGCATCCACATCCATGACCGAATTGTTCAGCACAGCGGATGGGTTTGGGAACTCAACATGGTAACCCCGCTCGGCTACAAGGGGCACGGGTAGTCCCAGGGGTTTCAGCAGGTCGGCAGACCACACTCCGGCCGAAAGGACGACATGGTGTGCATTCAACGTGTCTTGCGACGTGTTTATTTGCCAGGCGCCATCCTCAGCGCGGGTCAGGTTGCTGACTTCGGCTCGCACGAATTCGGCCCCTTGCGCACGCGCTTTTTCGGCTAGAACAGCACCCAACCGTCCCGGAGAAGTTGCGCGCGCCTGACCTTTAATCACAATCGCGGCCTTGAACTCCTTTGACAATGCAGGTTCCATGCGCCGCAGTTCGGCGCCGTCGACACGCTCCAACTCACCACCTTTTTCCCGGCGGATTTGATAACCAAGCTCGTCCATGTCGGCCTGGCCAGGGTTGCGGAACGCGTGGATGTAGTAGCTGTCTGCGATAAGCTGTTCGTGCCCAGTGCCTTGGAGGTGTCGACGGTACAGATCAATGGATGGACGACACAAAATCTCCATCGCATCCGAAACTTCGCGCACAGACTTTTCGCCGGACTTGCCCAGAAAGCGCATCCCCCACGGGATCATCTTAGGCCAGAATGACGCCCTGACCGACAGCGCACTTTTTGGGTCCAGCAGCATTTGGGGGAGTTTCTTCCAAATGCCTGGTACTGCCTGCGGAATGATCGACCAGGGCGACACCACGCCGGCATTGCCGAATGAGGTTTCCTGCCCCGGGTCGCCCCGGTCCAAAAGGCGGACCGGTATGCCGCGTTCCTGAAGCGATAGTGCGCAACAGATGCCGACGATCCCTGCGCCTATGATGGTGACTTGCTCTGTCATCGCATCAGGCCGGAGATTGGCTGCGATTGCGCGCGATCAGCTGGGTGACGATGACCGGCGACGCCACGGCCAGAGCGATCAGGTCAGCCGTCAAGCTAGGCGCGACAAAGATCACCCCCGCAATGGCCATCAGAACACGCGAAGCGATATTCAACGGCTTCAGCCAATACCCGACCACAGCTGCGGACAGGGCTATGACACCGGCGATACAGCTGGTGGCGGTATAGGTGAATTCCCACAGGTTGAACCCGGTTGAGGATACAAACAGCAGAACCGGAGCATAGACAAAGGCCATCGGTGCGATCACTTTGCCCAACCCAAGGGTAAAGGCGGATAAACCAGTTCGGAACGGATTAGAGTTCGCAATCGCCGCCGCGGCATAGGCCGAGGTGCAGACCGGAGGTGTGATCTCGGACACCACACCGTAGTACAGCACGAACAGGTGGCTTGCGATTGGTGGAACGCCCAACTGCGCCAGCGCAGGCTGCGCCACAGAGACCAACATGATGTAAAGCGCTGTGGTAGGGATGCCTGCGCCCATCAGGATGCAGACGATAGCGATGAATACCAGCGAGATGAACAACTGTAGGTCTTCCATCGCAAACAGCTGGAAGCTGCCAAACGAGATCATGTTGTAGAGATCTGCCGCCAGATTTCCTGCGCCTTGTGTTACCATGAACCCGATGCGGAACCCGATACCAGTCGTGTTGATCACACCGACCACGATGCCCACGGCTGCTGCAGCAGCACCAACGGCCAGCGAGTATTTCACACCCAGTTCCACTGCAGCCAGCATCTCGGGCACTTCGATGCGCTTTTGCGGGTTCAGCGTTGCGATCACGGACAATCCGCACAGGATCACGGTCATGTTCAGATCGAAGCCGCCATCCGAGAATTTCCATAACACAAAGGCCAAGAACGCGACTGCGTAGATCAGTGTCGGAGGTTGTTTCAGGCGTGACATGCCCGCGATAACAGCAAGCGAGATGCCACAGAAGGCTGACATGAACGGCGTGTAGCCGGTAAACAGGACCACAAGCAGACCGATCAGGGGCACGATATTAGCCCAACCTTCCGCCCAGACGGCCTTAAGTTGCGGCAACTGCTCCTTGGCGAGACCTTGCAGGTTCAGCTTGCGCGCCATCAGGTGCACCACGGCAAAGACGCCGACATAGTGCAGGATCGCCGGGAAGATCGCAGCGATGACAATGGTGGTATAGGGAACTTCAAGGAACTCGGCCATGATGAAGGCGGCGGCTCCCATGATCGGCGGAGTGATCTGGCCACCAGCCGAAGACGCGGCCTCGACACCACCCGCAAAATGCCCGGGGTATCCAAGGCGCTTCATGTTGGGAATTGTCAGCGCGCCGGTCGAAACGGTGTTAGCCACGGAAGAACCCGAAATCGTGCCGAAGAAGGCTGAGGACACCACCGACACTTTTGCCGGACCGCCAGTATAGCGCCCCGCCAAAATAGTGGCGTTGTCTATGAAGAGTTGCCCCAACCCGGTGCGTTGAGCGATCACGCCGAACAGGACAAAGTGGAACACGATAGTCGAGACGACCCAAAGCGTAACGCCATAGATACCTTCCTGCGGGAAATACATCGACGACACGAAGGTCTTGAAATTCACACCGGGGTGTTGAAGCAGGCCCGGGAAATAGGGGCCCAGCAACGCATAAGAGATGAAGACACAGATGATCAGAGGCAGCACCCATCCCAGCGTGCGACGAGCGATGTCCAGCACCAGCAGGATGATGACCACGCCTAGAAAGACGTCATAGCCGTTGGGGTTGCCCATCCGGAAAGTCTGTTCTTCGATCCCGAGAAACGGGATCCCGCGCCACGCAAGCCCGACATACAGAGCGGCAAGAATTCCCAGCGCCATGAATACCAGATCGTAGAGAGGAACATTACCGATCCGGAACCGGCTGACCTTGAGGGCATAGAGGCTTTTGGCTCCGACAATCGGAATGGTGGCGTAGACCAGTATGAACAGCAGGGCGAGGTAGATGCCCATATGCCAGTGATCAGCTGGCAGGCCGAACCCGGCTGTGAAAAATTCGTAAAACGCAAAGATCAGGGCAACGACGCGCAGTGCCTTGCCCATTGTGGGCGTAACCTGTCGTACAGCGGCGCCTTCGTCGAACTGTTCCTCGATCGCGGCCAGTTCTTCGGCCGTCAGTTCGTGGTCATCAAGTTGCTGGGTCTCGGACATGATGGCCTCCCTGTATTTTTGGTGCTCTTTGAGAGTGCGATGCCCCTTTTCAGGGCATCGCTTCTGCAGCTCAGTTCACTGAGTGTTGGATTAGAGAAGACCAGCTTCTTTGTAGAACTTCTCGGCCCCTGGATGCAGCGGAACGCCCAGCGCTTCGACGCCGTCCAGCGCCGTGTCGGGCGTGATCTGCTTGCCTTTGGCGTGGCCATTATCCAGCAGCTTGCGAGTGTTATCGTTCCACAACGCCTTGGTCAGCTGATAGACCAGATCGTCGGATAGGTCCGAAGAGACAACCAACATCGCGCTGACCGCAGGTGTCTTGGTTTCAGCGTCGATGCCTTCATAGACACCACCCGGAATGGCCGAGGGGATGTAGGCAGGAATGATCTCGTTGATCTTCGCCAGATCTTCGTCGCTGAAGGAATGCAGGTTCATGCCCTTGGTCGAAGACAGTTGAACCATCGCGGCGACCGGCCAACCTGCGGCATAGAAATAGGCATCCAGCTGACCGTCGGCCAGACGCTCAGCGCTCTGGCTGTTGTTCAGCTCGGCTTCGTCCATATTGTCACGGTTGACGCCCCAGGCATCCAACATCTGCAGAACCGCAACCTGCGTGCCCGAACCAGCCTGCGCGATACCAACGCGTTTGCCTTCCAGATCGCCCAGATCACTGATCGTCTGGCCAGCTGGCAGAACCAGATGCAGGTCCTCAGGGAAGAGGTTGGCTACGATACGAAGTTTGGGGTGAGGCTTGCCCTCAAACTTGCCCTCGCCCAGATACATCGAGCGGGTGACGTCGGCTGCAGCCAGACCGGCCTCAAGCTCTCCATTCTGAACAGCGGCGTTGTTGAAGACGGACGCCGTGGTAGATTGTGCAATCGCAATCAGACCCGGAACGCCACATTGGCCGCCTTCTTCACACGGACGCGAGCCCGGAGGGGCGGAGATACCGTTTGCGATGGTGCCGCCGATGGGGAAGTAGGTTCCGCCTGCACCACCGGTCCCAATGCGGAAAAAGGTTGGGTCCTGCGCCAGAGCAGGAGCGGCAAGCGCGCCTGCCAGTGCCAGTCCGGTCAAGCATTTCACAAATTTCATCATCATCTCCCTTGTAGAATCGTCAGATTCGGTTTGGCCGAATTTCGATCCTGCAAGCGTAGTGGCAATTTTCATAAATACAAATTTGTTATATTTCACAAAACTAAAGTTTAGCTTATGTAATGTCTATGAACCTGACACAACTCACCGTCTTTCGCGAGGTGATGGAGACCGGCTCTATCTCTCAAACCGCCAAGAAACTGAACCGCACTCAGCCCGCGATCAGCCTAGCCTTGAAGAACCTTGAAAAGGATCTTGGCCTGACACTGTTCGAGCGGAAAGGACGACGATTGGTACCTGTTCCGGAAGCGCATTATCTTTTAGCCGAAACCGCTGGTATTCTGGACCGCCTTGCGTCGATTTCCAGCACAATGGAGGGGCTGATCAAAGGGCATTCCGGCAGCCTCAATATCGCTACAATGCCGGGCCCGTCCGCTTTTTTGTTCCCGCGCTTCATCAGCCAATCAGTCGGTGAAAACCCCGAGATACGCATCACATTGTCAACGCGCAGCTCGCCCCAGATTATGGAACTTGCGGGGACGCAGAATATAGATTTCGGCTTCGCGGACTTCGAGCACTCGGCCGGAAAAGAGCCTCAGTATTCTGCCGAACTGATCCGGGCAGATTGTTTTTGTGCCGTTGACCGTGACAGCCCGCTTGCTTCCCGCAAGATCGTATCCATTTCCGATCTTGACGGGGCTCCAATGGGGGGATTGCATGCCACGCATCCATTCCAAAGAAAAATCCGGCAAGAGTTTCAGGATGTTTCTGCTAACTACAATCCAACAGTGACCTGTCAGTACTTTCTGCCGTTGATTCCCTTTGTGAGCTCAGGTCAGTGCTGTTCGATCGTAGATCCGTTGACTGTAGCGACTGAACGAGAACTAAACCTGTCCAACGGAAAGGTCGCGTTTCTACCTTTCAAAAAACCGCTCAGATACGAATACGCGCTCCTTGAGCCAGACCACCGACCACCGTCCCAATTGGCTTTGAAGATCAAGGCGGGGTGGAAAGCCGAAGTGGTAAAGATGTTGGAAGAGGTGAAAGCAAACCCTGATGTAGTAGGAATACATGAAGCGAGAAACTAACGGAACAAACAGCTTTGGCGTTGCAAAACGATACTGTTGAGAGGGAGTTTCCGAATTTGGATCTATTGCGGTAGGTCAATGAATGCCTGCAATGGGCCGACCGCCGAGCTTTGCAAAATCCCCTTTAGTGCGCGTTGGGGTCATCGAGGCACCATGCAGCATCAGTCGCTTTGGGCTCTTTGCAGACCTCAGAGCCAGCGCAACATCTTGTCGGCAGATCCGTCTAGCTCAGACAAGGACGGCCCGTTCCGGACGTTCATCGCATAGCCTCTATGCTGCGGCCCGGCCCGTCAAACCCACCGTGCGCTGCACACGTAAAATCAGCGGGCGAACAAATTCACTGACCGTGGGACAAAGCTGCCGTTTACCGTAATGTCCTCAATCTAATTTGCCTGCATCCGATCAGCGTTGAATGGTGGCGAAATTAATGAGTTAGGAACCGAGAATAGGGTTTTAACTGAACTCTGCCGCTATACTGGCGAGGACAATTCAGAAGCCCGGTTGTCGGGCTCCAGAGGAACACGCACGGAGCCTGCAAACCGAACGAGCATGTTGAACCACCCCATGACCCATATTGCTTTAGTGGCATCGTTTCGCCCATATCGGTCAATCAATTTCTCCAATGAGTTTCTGCTTATCACAACCGATTTAGTGATCTCATCGCAAATTTCGCACAAAGTTGCAGTCCATCCATCGAGCGCGCTCAGATCGTTTCCAACAATTGCGTCGATATCACGCTGGGTTAGCCCCGCGTTTTTAGCGAATGCGATATGTTGTATCAGGACGTAGTCGACGCTGCAAAGTGCCGCGATGCGCAAAGCCATGACTTCTCTGTCAATTGCCGGAAATTGTGCATCATCGAACATCTCGGACAAGATCGCTGAAATTTCGCTGAGCCAGCCCGTTCTTCCCAGCATCCATAAAATGTTGAACTGCGACATTTTCTCAAGCAATTCAACGGTTTTGGCGTCCACACCATCAGGATTATCAATTGTCGGTACGGGCAACATGGATACTACCTTTCAATCAATCTACGACTGCACCATAGCATTTGAAGCCTCAATGACGGCCAGGTCAACCAAACGGATTGGGTGCCGTCCTGGTTCGCTTTGGGCTCATTGCTGTCGTTGGAGCAAGCGCAGCATCTTGTCTTCAGTCCTGCTTGACTCAGGACAGGACGACCCATTGCCGACCTTAGCTGCTCCTTCGGAATACTGCGGTGCGTCACGCCAAACCAGTCGTTGGCTACAGATGAAAATCCGCGCGATTGACTGACACTAGACGGGACTTTGAGTGTGCACGTGGGCCGGAATGCATTCTTAACTCTTCGCCACTTCAGCTTCGTAAGCGCTGATCATCTCATGACCGGTCATGAAGAAGGACGACTTGGAGACTAGATCGGTTATTCCATAGCGCTTGAGTTCCGTCTTTAACGATGGCTCGGCGAATAGAAACACGACGTTGATACCGCGTGCACGGAGCTTTTGAACAGTTGACTTCAAAACGTACCCGGCCGTGTAGTCGATGCCATCGATTGCGGATGCATCGATGCATAACCAGCGCGTCGGATCCTTGATCGCAGCGATGACATCTGTGACCTCGTTCGAAAATCGCTGTGCGTTTGCATAGTACATTCCGTGCGAGAAGCGGTAGATAGTCAGCCCCGGTTCAAATTGGCTGGGTTTGTCTAGGGATTGTGTTAGCCATTCGCCATCTGACGCCTTGGTGATCACGGAGTTCTTGGGTCGATAACCCTTTCGCGTGTGATCGATCAGCGAAAGAACCATTGCAAAGATGATGCCCTGTTCAACTCCGACGGCGACGACAACCGCAGCGGTGCTAATCGCGATCCAGAACTCGGTTGGCGCCTGGACGAAGATATCCCGCAATCCTCGATGGTCGATCAGCTTTAGGCCAATCAGGAATACGATAGCGGAAAGCACCGCGTTGGGTAAGAACGCGAGCGGCTGTGTCAAGAACAGCAGCACCAAAAGCACGACCAGAGCTGTGGTTAGTTGCGCTATTTGGCTTTGGCCTCCGGAACCGGCAACCATCTCGGTCTTGGTCGGGCTACCGTTGACGACGAATGTTGCACTGAAAGCCGCGCCAATATTAGCGATACCCAACCCGACAAGATCGGTATTTTCGCTGAATTTGTCCCCGTAGCGCATCGCATAGGCGCGGGAAGTGGCAGCACTCTGTGCGAGGATGACAACCAGTATCGCAATCGCTGTCGGCAGCAGCTGCTTGAATGTCATCCAGGTCCAGTCGACATCCGGGATTGAAAGCGATGGCAAACCACCGGGCACGTGGCCAAGCAAGGCAATACCATACCCTCCGAAATCAAAGTTCCAACTGAGCCCAATGATCCCGATTACAGCAATCAAAGGCCCCGGGATTTTGGGAGACAGGCGCTTGGTTCCGATGACAATGAACAAGACTGCGGCCGCAATCAAAAACGTTGCCCAATTAACCTGACCCACGTTTTGATAAGCGCTTGAGAGTTTTTCGACGACGCCATGGCCGCTGGTTTCAATACCAAACAATCCAGGCAATTCGCCCAGCGAGACCTGTACTCCGACACCGGTCAGAAATCCGACGAGCACCGTCCGTGACAGAAAGTCTGCCAGAAATCCAAGACCTATGATCCGGGCCGCAATCAGCAGAATGCCGGCCATCAACGCCAATAGCGACGCCAGCGCCATATATTCGGAAGGGCCACTCACAGCCATTCCGGCCAAGGCCGATGCGGTGATGGCAGCGGTCGCTGAATCTGCACCGACAACAAGATGGCGCGAGGATCCGAAAACCGCGAACAATGTCATCGGAATCAGGATCGTATAGAGCCCGGTAATGACCGGGGTTCCGGCAATTTTTGTGTACCCCATGACCTCGGGTATTGCGAGACATGCAAAAGTCACGCCGGCAAGAACTTCCATCGGAAGCTTCGCTGTATTAATCGGCAGGATTCCTTGCAGGACCGGAAGGGATAATCCGCGAATGCGGGGTGTTTTTTCAGGCATTCAAACGCTGCACCTTCGAATTAGAGTGGTCGCTGCTCGGTGGTGGAAACTATTTCTCGTGTTCGCGCGCGCGTTTTTCGGCGGCATGAAATTTCTTACGAATTTCTTCGAGGTCAACAGTCGGCTTCGGAAACTCCATATTCAAAGATTCCAGATATTCGCTGACAATCCGGGATACGGCCAGATTGCGGAACCACTTGTGATTGGCCGGAATGACAAACCAGGGCGCAGCGTCAGTACTGCACCTGGAAAGCGCCGCTTCAAAGGCCTTGGTGTAATCGTCCCAAAGCGGGCGTTCGGCATAGTCTCCTTCGCTGATCTTCCAATGCCGTGCGGGATCCTCCAGTCGTTCACCAAACCGGCGCAACTCTTCTTCGGGACTGATGTGCAAGTAAAACTTCAGAACATGCGTTTCGCTATCGCGAAGCAGCGCTTCGAATGCGTTGATATGGTCGTATCGCCTTACCCAGACGTCTTTGGGCACCAGATCATGTACCCGGACGACAAGAACATCCTCATAATGCGAGCGGTTGAAGATCGCGACCTGACCCTTGGCGGGTGTGGCTTTGTGATAGCGCCACAGAAAATCATGGGCGGCTTCTTCTTTGGTGGGAACCTTGAAGCCGCTGACGTTACAGCCCTGCGGGTTCATCGCTGCGAGGACGTGATTTATGGTCCCGTCTTTTCCGGCGGCATCGCGCCCCTGCAGGCAGATCAAAAGCGAGCGTTTCTTCTCGGCATATAGAAGATATTGAAGCTCGCTGATCTTTTGTGCGTAAGCCTCGATCTCGGGCAAAGCGTGCTGATGGTCTTCGTGCTTGTCCTTAAAATCGGCATCAATGTCGTCGAGATTGATCTTGCTGCCCGGCTTTACTCGAAATTTATTGAAGTAATGCATGAATCAGCCTTCCTATGCGTTTCACGCTGTATGGTGCGCCGCATTATGAGAGTCCTGTAACCGGCGCATCATACCCAGCTTTGTCAGATCAAGAATAACTAACCAGATCAGCATATAAACCCAGACCAGACCGATCACGGTCCACGGAATTTGTTCGACAAACCAACCGAAACCGCACAACGCGACGGCGATCGCTTGAGTACCGATAACCGCGATCAGCAGCGGGCGCGCGGGCCAGGGCCGGGCAAAGAAAGCTCCCCTTGATCGGACAACGAACAATAAAAGATGCCCACCCGCCGCAAGTTGCAGAAACAAGACCGTCTGTATTTGTTCTTGTGTCAGCGAAATCCATGACTGCAGAGACGTGCTGTTGATCCAGTGCATCCCAATCAGCAAGAGGCCAAAGGTCTGAACGATTGAAAGCAGCCCCATCAGACTGGCGCCAAGCAGAATGCGCCGCATGTCCCATCGGACGGGTTTCTTCGGCAGGTAGGTGTTGTCGTAGGCGATTGTCATGATCGGCACATCATCAAGCAGCGCCAGCATGATAATCATGATGGGCGTCAACGGAGAAAAACCGAATAGTATCGTCGCCATTACCACCACGAACATAATGTCCAGCGTCATGGCGACCCGGTAGACGATATAGTTCAGGATTCTCTCGAATATACGCCTTGCTTCTTCGATGGCATCAATGATGGTTGACAGTCCAGGCGCCGTTAAAACCAAGGCAGCGGCGGCGCGTGCAGCGTCTGTTGCCCCACTGACCGCAACCCCACAATCGGCCTGCTTCAGCGCCGGGGCATCGTTCACACCATCTCCGGTCATTGCCACGACATGTCCGCGATCCTGCAGTGCCTTGACGATGGCGTACTTATGTTCAGGAAAGACCCGGGCAAACCCATCCGCCCGTTCAACGTTTTGCGCAACTTGCTCTGGCAGCTGACTCATGTCCATGTTGGATGTGAACAGGTCCGAGGCCGCCTGAAGATGCGCGCCCATGCCTAGTTGGGCGGCGATCTGGTCGCCAATGGCCACGTCATCACCCGTTACCATTTTAACGGAAAGCCCATGTTCCTTGGCTCGCTGAATCGTCTCTTTCGAGTCATCACGCGGCGGATCGTAAAGCGACAGAATGCCCAGAAACGCCCAGGTTTTCCCATCGTCATCTGATCGCGCGACGCCTAGAGCGCGCATCCCTTTTGACGCAAGGCCTTCGACGTCATCTTGCGCTTTCCTGAGCAATTCAGACTCTAGCTCGCACAGGTCCAAAATGACCTGCGGCGCCCCTTTTGTATAGCTTGTAGATTTGCCGTCCGGGCCAGTTATGACCGCCTGGGTTCGTTTGGAAACGGGATCGAATGGAACAAATTTAACCTGCTTGTATTTGGACAGAGCGCTGGAATCCGACAGCCCTGCGATCACGGCCGCATCAATTGGATCGTCGCCATCAAACTGCGAAGCCAGTGCGCCCGCCTGAACAAGCTCTTTTGGATCATTCGCACCGAACAACACAGGATCGCCCAAGCTAAGCTGGTTCTTCGTCAAGGTTCCGGTCTTGTCCGAGCACAATACATCAACGCCGGCAAGTTCCTCGATAGCCTCCAATCGCGAAACGATTGCCTTCTTCTTGGAAAGGTTCATCGCGCCCAATGCGTTCGTTACTGTCATAACCGTCGGCATTGCCACAGGAATCGAAGCGACGAGCAGCGCCAGAACTGTTCTTAGGATGTCCGCGGCCGAAGACCATTTCCAAGAATGATCAACGATAATGTCGCGGTAAAGTTCGGTACCAACCAGAAGGAAGGCCAACGCGATTGACAGGATAATCAGGAAATCACCGATATGCGTGACGGCGATCTGTGAATGCGAAGCGCCTTTACCCGCGCCCGCCACAAGGCTTGCAGTTCGCCCAAAAAAGGTATCGGCGCCCGTAGCGATCACCACAGCGCTCATTTCGCCCTTCTTCGCGATACTACCGGAATACCCTACGTCGCCCACCGCCTTGGATACCGGAAGAGATTCGCCCGTCAGCGCTGCCTGGTCGATGCTGACATAGTCGCCGTCAATGAACCTAACGTCGGCCGGAATGACGTCGCCAAGCTTAACGCGCACTACGTCGCCCGGAACGACCGTCGCCGCATCAATTTGTGAGAACTTTCCGTCTCGCAGGACCATGGCTTTAGGGGCCATCCCCGCCTTCAGCGCCGCCAACGCATCCGCCGCCTTGCGTTCCTGCCAGAATCCTGACGCCGCGTTGTAGGCCAGCAAAACAAGGATGATGATGAAGTCTGACCAATGTCCGATCATTGCCGAAAGGACAGCTGCGGCCTCGATCATCCAAGGGATCGGCCCCCAAAGATATCCGAGCAATCGCTGCAGATCGCTGACGTGTTTTTCAGCCAGCTCGTTTCGCCCATATTGGCTCAGCCGATCCGAAGCCTCTGCTGAACTGAGGCCGTTACGAGTTGTCGAGAGATCCTTTAATACTGTCTCCAGGTCGACCTTCTCGAGCCCCGGATCTTTCTTTTGCGAAGGTTTAGACTGTGCCAGCATCTCTCTCACCCTGCAGACAAGCTAGCCCAAAAACAGCTTGCTTCGCAATTGGTTACACAGATCTGCAATTTGCTCAGTAGCGCTGCTAGCTGAGCGACCATGTTTCGCCAAGCCTTTTCAGCATTGAAGTCTGGCGGAAACTCTTAGTCTCACACAAAATCGCCTGACCACCTCAATAGGCAAGGTGATTGCGGTGGTCGTAACCCAAATTGCCCAAGGGCGTCTTCAAACCCGAAACTTGAGAACGTGGAAAACAGGCCGACCGGAAATAGCCCTATCTAAGGGCTTGCGTTAACCAGCTCTCAGATAAGGGATTGAGCCAGCGATGTCCGTGTCGTCGATGACGCGGAAATTCGAGATGCTTCCTGACTGCCGGGCCTGACCGTAAGGCGCGTAAGCAGGATCGGTCGCAAACCCGTCCAGTGCGGCGCGGGATGGAAATTCAAGAATAGCGATCAGAGTACTGTCTTTTGCCTCACCTTCGAGCGTTTCGATGTTCCCGCTGCGCGACAGGTAGCGGCCACCATGTTTCTCGACCAGCTTGTGGACGTTTGAGGCATAATCCGGGATCCAGCTTTCGTCCGTGACTATGATGTCTGCAATCAGATAAACGCTCATATCTTGTCTCCTCTTCTGTGGCGAACCGGTGTGGTAACACCAAGCATTTCGACGTTGCCCGAAGCGACAGACGCTCAGCTAGTCCTGGAACTGGAGCGGGTGATACAGTTTCTGGACTAGATGCATGTAGTGGTGCCGTTAGAGTGTGGATGAAAGAGCCAAGGGAGACGTCATGACACAGGCCGGTTACAAGCAGTTCTGCCCGCTCGCCATGGCCGCCGAAGTGCTCTGCACAAGGTGGACGATGGTATTGATGCGTGAACTCATTGCGGGCTCCACACGGTTCAACGACCTGCGCCGAGGCGTGCCCAAAATGTCTCCGACATTGCTTTCGCAACGGCTGAAAGACCTAGAAGCGTCAGGAATTGTCGAAAGAAAGCCGGTGCCCTCGGAACGGGGTGTATTCGAATATCACCTGACTGACGCCGGGCGCGATTTACGCGAGGTAGTTGTCGCGATGGGAATGTGGGGTCAGAAATGGGTCGAGTCGTCGCTTTCCTTGAAGAATCTCGATCCGTCACTTCTGATGTGGGACATGCGCAGGAACCTGAATCCCGAGCCGCTTCCAAAACAGCGTACCGTAGTCCAGTTCCTGTATCACGACCTGCCCTCAACAAAACGGGACTGGTGGTTGGTGATCGAGCCCGCAGGTGAAGTTGACCTTTGCTGGGCCGATCCCGGCTTTGAAATCGATCTTTATATATCGACAGACCTCAGAACCATGACGGCAATCTGGATGGGATTGACGGATATGTCTGCTGAGCGCGACAAGTTCGAGTTCACGGGTTCGAGCGAAATTTCTTCGACGATGCAGACATGGCTTGGACTAAGCCCCTTTGCCGTTCAGAAAAAGCTCGTATCTTAAAGGAGTTGGGATGTCTGTTTCGGCCACGTTGACTTGATCTACGTTTCAATTGAACCGGGTTGGATGGATGCAGATCGCAACAACTAACCTGCCATTGAGATTGCGACATTCATGCCGCGCGTCAACGTGTTGCTTACCATGCAGTTTTCTTTGGCGCGCTTAATGATGCTTGCCGGGTCAGATCCGTCATCGGTCGTACAATGAACAATCATTCTCGCATCTGTAGCCACAAGAGGTTCACCACTCAGGTCAAGTGAAACGTCAACCGTCACTTCTGCAAGGTTGACGCCAAGTTCTTCAGCCACATAACGCAGATCGTTGCAGAAACACCCACCCAAAGACAGGGCAAGAAGCTGGGCGCCGTTGAAGCCAAGCCCTTGCCCACCAGCTTTCCCCTCAGGCCTGTCGGCAACAATTGTGTGGCCTCCGGCCCAACCAACTGCGGCCTCTGTGCCGGGGATGTTTCGCAGTTTTACGTCAACCTGCATTTCTCACCTCCGCTAAATGGCAGACTTAATGCGGTGTCAGCATACTTTAAAATGGAACCTTCAGGTCAGATTTAACGCGAAGATCAATCTCATCTGACATTCAATACCTGCGCGTGGAGTATCGTGAGTGTCTGCCCGAATTGCTCTCAATACCTCAAGAATTGCGTTGGACGCTTCAGCCAACTTTGACCCAGATATCACCTCGTATTGGCCCGGTTTGGGAAATCTTGTTGACTCGCCGATAAATGGCAACTGCACAAAACCACCAGTTTTGCGGGCAGTGAGTTTACAGAAACCTAGCCTATTGACGCATTGGGTGCCGAGGGCAATCTTGGGTTATGGAACGGCCTAGGACACAATATGCCAAGGCAGGTGATATTCACATCGCCTATCAGGTTTTCGGGGACGGACCGATTGATCTGCTATGGGCACAAGGTTGGGCAACCCATATCGAATACGCTTGGGAGAGTCCGGACTATGCACGATTTCTGACGAAAATCAGTCGGTTTGCGCGGGTAATTTTCTTCGACAAACGCGGTGTGGGCATGTCTGATCGGGATGTCGGATATCCCACTCTTGAGGAACGTTCGCTGGACATCAACACGGTGTTGGACGCTGTAGGTACCGAACGGGTTGCGATCTTTGGAATGTCAGAAGGTGGTGCGATCTCCAGTGTTTTCGCAGCCACCTACCCCGAGCGGGCGAGCCATCTCATCCTAAACGGAAGCCGCCCTCGATACAAATGGGCGCCGGACTATCCGCTTGGGCTAAAGCCCGATGAATTGGAAGATGCGATAAAGCACTTTAGCGGTTACGCAGACGGCGACTTCATCGGGCTGGATGGCGCTCCCAGCATTTCTGATGATCCGGCGGCTCAACGTTGGCTCGATACCTATTTTCGGTATGCCGCTAGTCCCCGCGCTTTGATGAAGTTGTCGCAGATGAACTACAACATCGACTACCGGCATGTTCTCAAGGCGATTCAGACCCCTACTTTGGTCATGCATCGCGAGGGAGACCGATGGTGCGACGTGGGCCACGCGAGATATCTGGCCGACAATATCAAGGGTGCAAAGTTGCGGATTTTGCCAGGTGAAGACCACATCGCCTGGTACGGAGACCAAGATCAGGTGGTTTCTGAAATCAGGGCATTCGTGACCGGCGAAGCAGCCTCGGCGTCTGCTGAGAGAACATTGCTCACTTTGGTTTTTCTTGATCTCGTTGCTTCAACCGAACGCCTCACAATGATGGGTGATGAACGCTGGCATAGTTTACTGGATCAACTTGACCAGATTGTACAACGTCGCGTCGCTGCGTTTGGGGGAAACACAATTAAGTATACGGGAGATGGCTACCTTCTATCCTTCCGTGGGCCCACAAGTGCTTTGGATTGCGCACAAATTCTACGCAACGACGTGTCGAATATGGGATTAAAAAGCCGAACGGGAGTTCACACCGGCGAATGTGAAATCAGGGGAGAGGATTTGGCCGGCGTCGCCGTACACGTGGCGGCACGACTTATGGGCGAAGCTGGACCTGATGAAATTCTGACATCTCAGACGGTCAAAGACCTGACACTGGGATCAGATCACGACTTCTGTGAACTGGGGCGGCGAGAGCTCCGAGGCACCAGCGGAGAATGGACCCTCTTTGCCGTCGCAAATTGATGGTTCGTCAACCGTGCGACATAGGGTTGGCGAGGGTACGTACTGTGCTTTGCACCGCCGTCGGTCCTGATGCAGCGTCGAAGCCTGTATTAGTTTGAAAACCCTACAGTTCGACCTCGGGCAAGCTTTGACTTGTGAACCTGAGTAGCGACGCCGGCCGTCATACCGGAGCATAGTTTTCAGGCTAACCTGATCCGTCCCATCTGAGTGATCTAGTTTGAGTACTATTGCAGCTGAACAATAAATGCGGACACTCAGCCAATCAGGCCAATCCAATCATGTTCACCGCGTATGCAATATCAGCGTTTAGAGAATGGTCAGCAACGACAATAAAGCCGACACCGCTTTAACCAAACCATGTCCGCTATGCGCCAATAAAACCTTCTACCTCTGGCGCATCTTCCTCAAGGTATCGCGGCCCGGGACCGTTAGCACCGATTTTGTCGTCAGGATTGACCAGCTTGCAGGTATCCATCGACAAGCAACCACACCCGATGCAGCCTGCCATTCCGTCTCTCAACCGCTGCAAACGTGCGATACGGTCATCCAGTTCTTCGGTCCATCTGGTTGAGAGTTTTTCCCAGTGTTTGACTGTCACCTTTTCTTCGGGCGGCAGAAAATCCATTGCTTCGGCAATTTCCCGAAGCGGTATGCCCGCCCGTTGCGCCACCTGGATAATGGCGATCTTTCGCAAAACAGTCGGAGAATAACGACGGTGGTTGGCGTCGTTACGTACCGACGCGATCAGCCCTTTTCGCTCGTAGAAGTGCACCGCAGACACAGCGATGCCGCTGCGTTCAGCCACGTCTCCAACCGTCAGGCCACCTCTTCGCTTCATCCTGCAACCCTCGCGTTCAACCTATTGACCTCAACTTAAGTTGAGGAAGTAGCAACGCAAGAGCAGGCTCGAATCATCGGGCAGAAAACACGGAGATTGAAATGTCGAAACAGAAGCCAGCCTACCTTGTGGCCAGTTCGTTTATGCCTGAGGGCCACGGGGCGCTTGACCCCTACGGTCAGGCCACGCACCCCATTATGGAAAAGTGGGGAGGAGAGTTGATCGTTGCAGGTGAGACCGGGCAATTTATGGATCATTTCGAGGGTGAATGGAAAAAAGACGCCCGGTTCACGCTGTTCAGGTTCCCCTCGATGGAGGCGCTGCAAGGCTTCTGGAATTCGGAAGAGTATCAGGCCGTCAAGCACCTCAGAACGGATGTGATCCCCCCAAATTTTACGTTTGCAGTTGAGGGTTTCGACGCCGAAGAATGGGCCGAGCAAAACCCGGATCACGCTTACGTACAAAAAGACTGAACACCAATTTTGAGCGCGGAGCGAACAATGACGACAGCCGTAGACCACAAAACAGAGGCCGGGTGGCAGGAAATTCTAAGGGGAGAGTTCTCAGCAGCGTCCGCCGTCCTTGCGGCTGGCATAGCACTTCATGCGGTGAACATTACCCTTTCTGCCACAATGCTGCCTTCCATCGTGGCAGAGATTGGTGGGCACAGCCTTTACGCCTGGAACGCGACGCTTGCGACGCTTGCAGCGATCCTCAGTGCAGCCGTCACTGGGAAGCTGTTAAGGCGCACAGGTGTGCGCCTTGGATTTGGGCTGTCCGGGCTTGTCTTCGCGACTGGCAGCCTGCTTGCCGCATTGGCGTGGACCATGCCGATTTTGCTGGTCGGTCGGGTCATTCAGGGTGCTGGCGGCGGGATGCTGTTCACGCTCTGCTATTCGATGATCATCGTCGTCTATCCGGAACGCCTGTGGTCGCGGGCGATGGCGCTCTTGTCCGGAACGTGGGGGATCACAATGCTGTTTGGTCCAGCTATCGGAGGCATCTTCGCCGAGCTTGGCATGTGGCGCATGGGATTTGGGATCATGCTTCCGATCACGGCCTTGTTTGTCGCTCTGACCCTAAGGCTACTTCCTCGTAGTCAACAGGATCATAAGCCGACCGAGCGAATTGCATTCGGGCAATTGGGGTTACTTGCAGGGTCAGTCTTGGCGGTTTCCCTTGGCAGTATCGCACCATCTATCACATGGGCGGTCGCAGCTGTACTTGCGTCTGTCTTGCTTTTGCTGACTCTGATGCGCCGCGAACTGGTTCAGACCGTGCGACTGTTCCCGCGCGGTGCCACCGTCCCTGGAACACCGCTTTTTCTGGCTATTTCGGTCATGGCGCTTTTGATTTTCTGTATCAATGCCGAGTTCTTCATGCCGTTTTATCTGCAACGGCTGCATGGGCTAAGCCCGCTAATGGCAGGCTACGTGGCGGCTTTGGTTTCCATTGGATGGGCGGCGTCCGAAGTTTACTCCGCACGCTTTACAGGTCGAAAGATGCACCAGGCGGTCCTCGCCGGACCAATCCTGATGATGGCTGCCTGTGTGGCGCTTGGCACGGCCACGCCGATGTTCGGGATCGCAGGACCGGCAATGACGTCGCTGTTGTCCGTCGCCCTGATTGTTCTGGGTGTCGGCATCGGCTCCGGTTGGCCTCACCTCAACACATTCATCTTGCAATTCACGGATGAAAACGAACGGGACATGGCCGCATCTGCCCTATCTACAGTTCAGATGTTTGCAGTTGCGTTTGGCACTGCCGCGGCTGGTCTGGTCGGCAACTTCACCGGATTCAACGACGCTGGGAACCTGACGACCATAGCCAATTCCGCAGTGTGGCTGTTCGTGACTTTCGGGATGGTCGCCGGGGTTGCAGTTCTTGCCAGCCGCGCCTTGATAGCCGGGCAGAAGGAGTAACAGGATGGAACAACTATTCCCGGGCCTTTGGCAAGCACCGCATGAATTGCGCCTTGAGACATTGAAATCCCATGCCAATCTTGTTCAGCATCCTGAAGAACGAGAATAGACCAATGTCGCCGAAAGCACAGCGTCACCACTCTTTGGTCGAGGCTGATTTCGGCGAAATGGTTTGCCACGAAATCAATCAAGGTGCGCATCCGATGCGACAGGAAAGCTGCTTCCAGGCGAAGAAGAAAAATGCCACCGCCCCCAATGCAAAATTGAAAAATTGGGGGCGGTATCAGATCAATTCGAAAGTTGATTCAGTTCAGTAAAAATACGGCAGGTTTTTCTTTTTTGCGACCTCTACCCAGTTCGGCACGAATGGCACGATCTTATCTTGTGACGGCACCATGATCTCAATGAAATTCGCCCCGGGATTGGCGATCGCGTCGCGCAAGGTTTCTTCGATCTCATCTTCCGACGTGATGCGCGTGGCTTCGAACCCGAAGGATTCCGCCAGCTTCCGATAGTCGACCCCGCCAAAATCAGTTGTCCATGGCTCGTCGACATCATCCAACAGGATTGCCTCACCACGAATCCATCCGAATGTATCGTTTCTGGTCAGGATCACGGTGATGTTCTTGCCGCTTCTGCGAAGAGTTTCCAAATCGCCAATTACGAAGCCAAATGACCCGTCGCCGGTAAAAGAAATGACAGGGCCTTCTGATGCGTAAATCGCGCCCAGACCGGCAGGTATCGAATACCCCAACGCACCCATGGAATAGTTCGTGATGTAACGTCTTCCGGCCTCCCGGACAGACAACAATGCTGACGGGTAGATCGCGCTGACCCCGGGTTCGGACGTAACAACTGCATTCGACGGCAAGATCTTGTCCAATGCCTGAGACAGCTTGACCGGAGAAATGACACCCTCGGGCATTGGGATGTTGGAATTGAAAACCGCATCTAGAGCAGTGCGTTTGACCGGGTTGAGGTCTACCTCTGGTCTCGTGAGGTCAGGATGGTTCTTCTTGATCAGCTCAACCATGTATTCAAGGCTGGCCCGTGCATCCCCGACCAGTCCTACTTTGACCGGAAAGTTGTTGCCGACATGCGCTTCGGCGATGTCCAAGTGGATGAATGTCTTGCTGTAGGGATCTCCGTACAGGCGCCAGTGATCGGTCGAACTCGAATCCGTATTGGTCCCGACAAAGAACACCAGGTCCGCATTTTTGACGTAGTCATTTGAGTATTCCATCCCCCCTCTTGCACCGATCACGCGCAATGCAAGCGGATGGGTTTCCGGAATCGTACCTTTTCCTGCCGTGGTCGTGCCGACCGGGATTTGCAGAAGCTCGGCAAGCTCCAGAAGTGTTTCCGAAGCTTTTGAGATCAGCCCACCCTGCCCGGAAACGATCACAGGGCGTTCCGCCTTGAGCAACAGGTCAATCGTTTCCTTGATCTTGCTATGATCAGCGACCGGGCGATGCGCCGGATACGTGCTGTAGTCGGGTTCCGCATAAAGGTCGTCAATTTCCGCCTCATCGTGGAAAACATTGATCGGCACGCGGATGTGGACCGGTGCGGGCCGACCGGATGTAGCGACGCGAAATGCCCGGCGGAGGAGAAACGGAATTTCCTTGGGGTTGGTCACCAAAAAGGACTCTTTACAGATGCTGTCGTAGAGAGCGGTTTGATCGACCCCGGTTAAACCGTGTTTCTTGTCCTGATTGATAGGGATATCCGAGCTGAAAAATATGACCGGGACAGAGCTCAAATATGCCTCGGTGATACCCGGAGAACAATGCGTGACACCCGGGCTTGGGGCTTCGAGAACGGCGGGTCGGCCGGTAATTTTTGCATAAGCCTCGGCCGCGAAAGACGCGGTTCTTTCGTCGCGGGTCAGCACGTACTCGATCGGCGACTGCTTGCCCCATTCCTTGTACCAGCCGATTGTCGTCTCACCGGGCAGTCCAAAGACGTGGGTAACACCGTGCAGTTCAAGCATTTTCAGAATGACCTGAGCGCCATTCATTTTTTGGGTCTCAGCCGGTTTCATCTTGGATTCCTTTGTGTGAGAGAAATCTGTATACAGAGTTGTGGACTTACTATTATACAGATATCTGTTCAGTCAATGCATGAATGCACCGACGGCATAAACAATCCCGATCGATGGCAGGCACGGCTCGTGGTGTGGAGGTGATGAATTTTCCCAGGCCGATTTATCCTTGGCGCTCATGCTGCACAGAACAGTCGTGGTGAATGCTTCTGCGCGTCCGGAAAAAACTGCCAGGATGATCTGTGAGCCCGCGCCTGCTTAACCAGGGTTTCTTAGATGAACTTCTGACCGGGTGATCGCTGCAGCAACAGCGTCACCCATCAGATCCGTCATTGCGAAAGATGGATGCATGAAATCCTCAGGAGAGGCGTGGATCATCCAGCTCCAGCGGAAAGCGTTTCGGCATCAAACCCGCCTGAAACCAGGACACGAACGAATGTATCGAATAGACCGGCAACCCGGTTAGCTTTCTGACGTCTGCAGCATAAGGAACCATATTGGTGCATTCGAGCACGATAGCGCCGATATTCTCGTTCTTCGTCACCAACTCTTGCGCAGCATCCAACATGTCGAGCCGACACTTTTCGAAATCTATTTCCAAATGGCTGTCAAGAATTCCACGGGTGAATTCCCGGCCATTGTCGGTTCCAACAATTGGCGTGTCGAGCGGAACGTTGGCGGCGTTGAGGTGCGCCTCCGTCAGGGTCGACTTGGAAATCGTGATCACTCCGACTCGCCGTTCCGGCGGCAGCAGGACCTGGACCATTGGCACTTGCATCAGTGACGATGTCGCGACGGGCACGCCGACAGCTGCTGCGACTTCTTCCTGTATCAGGGACAAGAAACCGCAATTTGTGGTGATCCCGTCAACGCCGCTTTCGACCAGTTCACGCGCCGATGCGATGAAGGCTTCGGTCAAACCACGCGCGCCGTCGCGCACGACCCGATCGGGTGAGGCCCCCCGTACCAGCCGGTACTGAACCGGAAAATCCCAACTCAGCGCATTGCCTATATCTCCGGGAATTCGCGGGAATGTTGCGTCAAGCATCAGAATTCCGACTGAGGCGCCGTATATGCCTTTTCCACCCTTCAGGACAGTCATCAGTAGTTCCTTTGTTTTGTAGTCACAGCCGAGTACTTAGTTGGGTACGTAAAGCTGTGAAAATGCTTGCCGCACTGCGGCGGTAGTTTCTTCAATCCGGCGGCCGATATGATTGCGCAGAGCCAAAACGGCCTCATCTTCATTTCTTTGCGCAAGCGCATCCAATATTGCGACATGGTCCGCCCGGGTCCGCGCGCGCCGTATTTCCATATCGATAAACCGTACATAACGAATACGGGCATTGATGTTGGAAATCTGACGTTCAAGTTCCTCGTTCCGGGAAAGGCGGACCAGTCCCAAATGGAATTCTTCGTCCACATCTACCATTTCGGCGATGGAGTCTGTTGCCATGTAGTTGTCGTCACCACGTTTGACGTGTTCGGAAAGCGCCTCAATTTCCGCATCTGACGCACGCTGCACCGCTAGGCGCAAAGCCTCGCTTTCAATCGCCACGCGGGCCTCATAAAGCGCCTGAATCTTTTCCGGGCTAAGCGACCGGCAAAAAAACCCACGGCCGTTTTCGAAGTTCAAAAACCCTTCGGCGACCAATCGGTTCAGCGCTTCACGAAGTGGTGTTCGGCTGGCACCCAGAGATTTGGAGAGCGAACTTTCGTTGACACGCTGGTCTGGCTTGAATTCAAAATTCGTCGCCATTCTGCGCACTTCATCATAGATTTTGTCAACGCTGCTTGAAAGCTCACTCATATCGTCTCTCCGAGCAAAAGTTGCATTCAATTTGGTACACAGCGCTTCCTACACTCACATTGCACATATGTACATGCATCTCACATATGTACACGCATCCTCTGATGTCAGTTGTTGCATGACCTGAAAAAACTCACTGGAAAGTTCGGGAGCCATGGCAAACGCACGGGCAATTCCAACCCGTCTTGCGTTCGCCTTGAGACCTTCTCTGGCAAGCCGGATGCTCAAACACCGAAATTGGTGACCCGACAAGGAGTCATCCGGTCTCCACGTTAGCGTGTTTGGACCAAGAAACGACGCCCTTTGGGGTCAAATCCACGTGCCAAGGATCAGGAAAACCAACGCAACCGCTGCAGGTGATAGTCTGGCGTAAAGGATGAAGTTTCCGCGCGTGCCCGCGCTGCCGACCATGGCCGTCAGAACGATAAAACCCAAAACAAATGCTTGGGTCCAAGACTGAGAAGAGCCCGGCAGCCAAAAACTAAAACAGAGTCCCAAACCAATGGAGGCGTTGTAGGACGCGATACTCCGGCCTAAAAAACGTGTTCTATTAACCTCTTCCACATTGAAGTCAGTCACCCTTTCACACACGTCCTGCCAGCGAAACCACTGTGCGTAAGCAAATGCAAAATGACCACCTATTACAGCAGCAAGCGCAAGATAATAAAAATAAATCATGTAAAACTCCGTTAACTCAAACTTCGGGTGTCAAAAAACTGCCTCCATAGCGCATCATCATTCGAACGAATTGCGTTCGGTTAGAGCAGCCGGTTTTTGAAAGAATTGATTTCGTCTGCGCATTGATCGTCGAAACGGCACGCCCACGGCGATCGGCGATTTCCGGGTTGGTCAAACCGCGTCCAATTGAATTGACGATCGAGGTTTCTGCCTGCGTCAGACCAAAAGCTTGTTGCACATGATTGACATTAAAGGTTGCAGGCAAACTGGTGTCAGTGCTGCAAAGCAAAAACCCCCGAAACGGAGAAGTTCCCATCTCGTCCAGTCTATGCAACGGAATGACTTCAACACACAAAACATCGTTCGTGTGATTGAGTATACACTCCTTTCGGGGTCTTGCGCCGAACTTGCCATGTTGACGGGGACTATCCATCAAAGCCTCTAGACTGTTCTGTCCCTTGGGATCCGCAATGTGCAGACGCCCGTCCGCCAGAACACGAAACAACCGATAGCTTTCCTGCTGACGCTGAAATTCGTCGTTGCGCGCGACAACGCAACCACGCGCATCCAGCACACAAATTCCGATAGATAATTTGTCGATTGCAGACAGAATGGCCTCGTATCGCTGTTGCAACTGGCGCGTTGGAATTCCCAAATCAATTGCCTTTGCGAGGTGCGGCAGGATTTTGGACAGGAAGGCTCGTTCCTCTCCTATCAGCGGACCGCGCGCGATGTTCAGCTGAACAGAAAAAAGGGATATCCACTGATTGTCCTTGTTCATAACGCCCGCGGCACGATGAAGAATGCCAAGCTTCATCAGTTTTTTGACGTGTTCCTGCGATTTGAGTTCATTTAATGAGGGTGCCAAAGCGCTATCATCAATTAGCTGTATTGCGTCATCTTCATTCGTCTGCTGTCGTATGATTGCCTGATCGCGAGCCTCCAGTTCCTGACATTTTGACAAATAGACAGACAGTATATCTTGCGAGTACAGCCCTGAGTGCATCGGTGCCGTCAGAGTGCGCCCGTTGACAGTATCTGACCACTCAAAAATGATACTACCTTGCGCAGATACGCGATCTACAACCTCGTCAAGAACGTCGGTCCAACGATTGCTGTCTGCAACCGTATCGTAAATCCGCAAAATCAGCTGCTCTTCAGAATTGGTCACGGGACTATCCACCTATTCATTTTAGACAGGCTCTGTAATTCTAACCCTGCATTTAACCGCAAGCATAGCCCATTTGGGGGATGCTGAGATTTTGACAAATATGTAGTGTCGAAGGACAAATAAGATTCATAGTATATTTGAGAAATATGGAACAAAGGAGATTATAACGTCGCCGAGTATTCCTTTCTTTGGTTTGGAGAGTTTTTCCAGCTCGCTTTGAAGGACCTGAAAGATCTGACATTTAGACGACCAATTCGCGCGGCATCACTGCATCAACATTCAGGTACTCTAATTCTAAACTGATTTTTTCAGCTACCCGCAGTTGTGTTGCGATGGATGGTTTGCAATTTCATGGCTTTGAATGTAGCTTTCATCGCTAGAATAAACATTTTTGTTGCAAGTGGTTAGGACTCGTCAATCCTGCGCCACCTATCTGAGAACGCACAAGTAGATAAAATTTTAATGTGCCGAGGCTGGCGACGTCGTTTCCAGATGTCTGTCACGCTCGATGGATTTGGCAGAGTTAATTGCCTGACGCGGTTTGACACAGGGTTCGGAACATCTGCTCCAATAGGGCATCGCCCTTTCTGGCGCTGAATTCGTCGACGGGATCAAGATGTCCTGGACCAGAAAGGATACGAGGTTCCAGTTTACCGTTTCTGCGGTTTCTCAGGATCCACACGTTTGAAGTGTGCTGTTGATCCAGGTTTTTGCCAGCGAGATTGTTGTTATGTTCGATTTTATTACGCAAATTACAAATGCCGCCGCCGCAGTGTCCAACGATATTCGGCAAGCCCGTCGCCGCAAGCTGATAGAACGGCAATTTTATGAGGCCCAAACATCAATAACAGCGGCCTATAAACACCATGTTTCAGGGGCCACGGCTATCCGCTCGCTGCAAAGCCAAGCCAAGGCGCTATCGGTGACATGGCGCGACATCATTGATCTTGGCGACCCCTACCGCACCATCCATGAGCGTCGGCTGGAAAATCTGAAATCACAGGTCGTCAAAAACACCGAAGAAAAGGGCGCATGGTTTTTGGAACCGGACGCTGCAACTTTGGAGGCGCTGCAGGAGCCAAGGGTAGCCGCTGTACGAGCCCAGGCCGAAAATGATCTGTTTGAACTCCTCGATCAGTCACTCGATGCAGCGCTTCAGCAATTCGACAGGAAATGTACTGAGATCGAAAATCAGGCCGAAGATCAGCGCCGGACCGAACTCCGCGCGTTGATCTCCAAGAAACGCAACATTCTGGTGGCGGCCACACAGGCGGATACAGAGCGGGATGATGCGCGCAAGTTGCTGGTCGCTGCGCAGAATGGCTGGGCTGAACGTGTTGCAGCGTCTTACCAATCCGCGCTGGTCGACAAGCTGACCGAATTTGACGAAAAAATTCGACCGAAGTTGATCGCAAAGGTCGTACGCGAGCGCACAGCTGCTCACTGGATCAAGGAAATTCTTATCAAAGGCAACAGCGTGCCTCATGCCAAGCTGGGACGAGAATATCAGAAAAGCGATCAACACCTGCAGGACCAGTTGATCAACACGGTGACCCTGATGGTTTTGGAAGACGGCTCGCTGGTCTACCGCGCGCGTGAGCGCGATGCCGGAGGTCGGTTTTCATTCGAAACGAACTATATGCACGAGAGCACTCAGTTCAGAAATCAGGCACGGCACAAGGCTCCCGATCCTCAGGTTCGCGGCCCGGAGGATCGTGAACTGCCATTTGCCTTGCGGTTCCTTGATCAGGTGCAGATCCCGGCAACGACCTCTGCGAGCTTGAAAGAGGTTGCCTCATTCAGCATTCGTAGCGGCGACGATGTTGAACAAGTCATGTCACAATTCGAGGGCGATGTATTTGGTGCGCTGCACGGCTTGGAGGAAAACGGTTATCGCTACCCCCCACATATCACGGGCTTTCCGGGCACGCAGAGGGTTGCGGAGTGGCTGGGCAAGAATTCCGCGCGGCAGATTTCAGTGGCACTTCGCCCTGACGGGTTGTTGGCCGTTGTAGTCAAGCTGAACGATAGCAAAACGATCGTAGACGGCGACAAACCCGACAAGGTGATCCAACTCCGCGAGGATTATAATAGTGCGCGACTGATGAGCCTGCTGGTCGTGACATTGGTGACGCGCGTGCTGAATGGTTCGGACGGTGCCCGCTGCTTCCCAAGAAAATGCGGTCCGAGCGAGCGGCTGCATATTCCAAGTTTCTGTATATGGCCGCTTCAGGTCGATCCGCACGGGGCAGTGACCCGGGCCGAAACTCTTCTCGAACAGTTTGAATCAGGGGCGCTCAAACTGGACAACGTGCCAAGCTGGGCGGTGGGTTGGACCCCAACGATTCAGGCGAATGCACTGGCGGCCCGCTTCACCTTTACTGCGGAACGGCATCTACGCGTGCTGAACGCAACCGACGCTGGACCTATCGAGGTGAGGAAGGGTGTGAATGAAAATGACGCGCTACATAAGCTGACACAGTGGTTCAAATACACCTGTTTGCTGCTAGGTGCCCTTTGGGCGTCTATGGTGTTGTCTACTGTGGTGGCGACCAATGCCTATACAGTGCGCGAGCTATGGCTATCCACGCTGGCGTTTTCATTGATCGGTGTCTGGCGCTGTCTGATTTGCTGGGGTCTGTCAGCCCGTGCACGTGAACCGCGTCCACCGGCGAACCTGAACGGGTGGCTGTCGCGATTGGTGTCAGGCCTTTCAAAATTCGTAGGTGCGGTGGTCGATCGGGCCTTTGCCCGTCGATGGTTTCTGCTGACCGGTCCGGCAATCATGTGCTTGCTGATTGCAACTACATATCTTGGAGCACATTCACATTGGGAGGATATTTGGACCTCGCTGCAAGAACGGATACCTGATTTTTTCGTACTCAGCTCTCTTTTGCCGAATGGAGTTTCCTTGAGTGCCCTTTCTGGCGGTATCGAAGAGAACTCTGATGTCGCAGGGTTTCAGGCGTCGCTCTACAAAGGTGTCTGGGCGCTTCCGCTTCTCGCCATCGGTTTGATGCGGCACGGCTACATGCTGCTGTATGATCTGGTCCTGCAACGCGGCCAGCTACAACGTAAACTGAATTCGGTGGCCGGTGTCGAACAGACATGGGCTGCGGGTCGGGCACTGCCGTCGCTCATGACGTCTTCTGAGGGCGAGGCGCCAGCGTTGACCGACGAAAAAGCCTCGGCCATCAGCAACGCACTTGCGCGAATGGGAACGCGTGTGACCGCTGAACTCGCCGCAGCACGGTCGCGGTTCGACAAGGGCTCGGCGGCAAATGCCGCATTGGTAGCCGTGATTGGGCTGCTTGCGCCCTTTAGCGCGATGGAAGCAGCAAAGCTCAATGAACCAAGTGAACCAAGTCCCTATGAGGGCCTTTCCACCGAGTTGGAGAAGACACATGACAATTTGGTCGCGAAACTGGAGCCGTTGATACCGGAGTATCCTCTAGTCAACCGGATCGAGGTGACACCTGAGGTGCTTGCCGATCTGAGCAAGCTCAACGGTGAACTCTCTACGGTGTTGGAAACCCTGCAGGATATTCAAAACAACCGAAGTGTGACAATCTCGACTCGGGCCGAAACGAAGAACGCGATTGCTGCACTCGACGAGTTGTCTCGCGTAATGCGGCGGATGACAATGAGTTCCAAGTTGGCATTGGATGCCGATATCGGGTCAGCGCTGCAAGAGCTGGGGCTTCTCAAAGCCGTGCTCGATAAGTTGCGGGAAGGAGTGGTCATTCCCTTAACGCCCAAGGGATTGAGACCTCCTGAATCCGCACGATGGGTCGACATAGACCTCGCCTTTATCAATACGGCACCCGACACAGGAATTATACACCGGGTGTTCAAGCATTGTGACCAGTTGGGCGGGATGCGCTTCGATATCAACGATGCGAATATCAACAAAGGTGAGTGGTTCAGCGGCCACAACGTGACTGGCACGACCGACCTTGCTTCGCTTGTCGCGCGCATAAGTCCCGGGACCAACGCGCGAGGCGCAACTGCAGATGAACCCTGGCGGATATACATCCTGGGGCTGGCCGACACGCAGGGCAATGCCGTTTCAAACCTAAACCTGTCAAAGCGACGGGCCGAGGCCCTGAAAGAGGAGCTGTCTGATAAAGTAGGCGGGATACCAATTATGACCCTGCCTTTGGGTGAAGCAGGATGGCTGGCGGATACAGGTCTGCCGGATCAGGAAAGTGACGCAAATCATCGCAGCGCAACCGTGTATCTGTGCCCGCGGCAGATTCAGGTTGCAGACAACAATGCTGGAAGGGATTTTCAATGACCATCGTCAAGATCAATCGCATAGCCAAGGAAAAGACCCCGCGCAAAAAGCTGACTCAGATCGGCGAAGTGACAATGCAACACGGCCGCGGTTCGGGTGTCGATGTCAAAGAGTTCGACCTCCCCGATCAGCACATCATCGAAGCCGAGCTTGAAAACGGATTGATCCTGTTTCGGCGCGCGGATGATATTGGCGAAGTGAGCTCTGACCGCAGCGGTTCCGGCGGGACACAGCTAGTCCTGCCGCAATCTCTGGACCAAGGCGGCAACTCGCGCGGGCTGGGTGCGTTTGCGGTGCGCACTTACCGGTTCTTTTCAGGCAGTGGCCTGGGTGAAAAGGCAGCTTATGCCACCGCGCGGAAGCTTGAGCAAAAACCGCGGGAACTGGACGGTTGGCCGCGCAAACCCGCCTATCGTGACGAAGACGTGTTGCTGCCTTTGCTGCGCGACGGGGGGTTCGGAGAGATGGACGCCTCGTTGGCCACGCGTGATGGCGCTGAAATTCTTGTGCTGATCCACGGTACGGCTTCCAGCACCATGGGGTCTTTTGGACCAATCGTTCATGGCAAATCCGATGGAACCCTATCCCCGGGGACAACATCGCGCACGCAATGGGAAAGGCTTTGCAAAAGATTCGAAGACCCAAAAGACGACAATGAAGAAAAGCGTTGCCTGATCTATGGGTTCGAGCATCACACGCTGACACGCAGCCCCGTGCAGAATGCCATCGCGCTTTTGGAAGCGATACCGCGCAACGCCAAGTTACACATGCTTTCCCATTCACGGGGTGGGTTGGTCGGTGAACTGCTGTGCCTGCTACCGGACACATTAGACAAGGATGATCTGGAGCGATACGCGGACGCCGGGCTGCCACGCGACGATCTGGAAAAGTTCAAGCAACTGATGGCATTCAAGGCTCCGCAAGTGCAGCAATTCGTGCGCGTTGCGGCACCGATGCAGGGCACGTTGCTGAATTCGGACCGCATCGATACGACCTTCTCGTTGCTTTTCAACCTTATGAAGATCGTACCGGGTGGGCAGAACGTACTGGCCGACGCGTTCCGCGAATTTGCCCGCGAATTTATCGCAACGCGCGAGGATGTCTCAGTTTTGCCGGGGTTAGCGGCAATGAGCCCCGAGTCCGCACTGGTTGCGATCCTCAATCGGGCCAATCGCACCATCGAAAGTCCCTTGACTGTTGTCAGCGGTGATATCGAGCCATCCGGCATTCTCAAGTCGCTCGCCGTATTTGCGACGGATCTGTTCTATCGCGAGGATCACGACGTGGTGGTCCATACGCGTGCGATGCTCAAAGGTGTGCCGCGCAAACCCGACTTAAAGGTGTTTCCCGCGCAAGGCAGCGACGTGAATCACTTCAGCTACTTCTCCAACAAAATGTCATCGAAAGTGATAGTCGATGCGTTGACCGGCGTTGAGAACCCCAACCTTGAGTCGCGCGCGCCAGAGCCTGAGGCGATGGAGTTAATCTCGGGCACCCGAGGATCAGGGGCGGACAAGCCGCTCGTGTTTGTGCTGCCGGGGATCATGGGCAGCCATCTGCGGGTCAAGGGGCAAGACACGCCGATCTGGTTCAATCTCCCTCGCATTCTGACCGGCGAGCTTAGAAAAATCACAAGCAAGGACGGCGAACCTATTGAAGATGTTGAACCTGCTGGCGTTCTCAAACGCTTTTACGGAGGGCTCGTACGGCATCTGAGCCGCAGCCACGAGGTTGCAGTCTTTGATTTCGATTGGCGCAAGCCGCTACAGGAAGAGGCGGATCGGCTTTCCGCGCGCGTGCAAATGGAACTCAGCAAAATTCCCAACGGGGAAACGCGTCCGATCCGATTTGTGGCCCACTCGATGGGGGGGCTTGTGGTGCGTCTGATGATCAACCGCCATCGCGAATTGTGGGAAAAACTGCGCAGCGATGCGGGCAGCGGGTCCACGCTTGTTATGCTGGGCACGCCCAATCGTGGATCGATGTCGATTGTCTGGGCTCTGATGGGGCTCGACAAGATGATCCACACGATCGATCGCATCGACTGGAAGCATGATGTGCCCGAACTGGTGGAGAAAATGGTCCCATTGCAGGGCATTTTGGAACTGCTTCCCACAGACGGGGACGGAGCCTATTTCAAAAGGTCGACATGGCAGCAGTTGCGCAACGCAAAGGGCCCGAACTGGCCGCTACCCGAAAGCAAACGACTGAAAAATGCGGCCAAGACCTATGATGAACTGAAGCTGATACCCAATGATGCGCCCGCCATGAGCTATATCGCGGGCAATGCCGATATGACGCCGGCCGCATTGGACAGCACGACATTAAGGATGACAGGATCGCGACACGGTGACGGGCGCGTGCTGTGGCGCACCGGCCTGCTGCCGGATGTTTCCACATGGTATGCGTATGAAACCAGTCACGGCGACCTGGCGCGCGACAGGGATTTGTTCGGGCCGATCCTCGATCTGTTGCAAACCGGGCGCACAAACGGTTTACCACAGACACCGCCGGTTGAGCGCAGCGGTGCTCCGCTGTTCGAAGTGGTGGAACCCGAACTGCTCTACCCGTCCAATGAGGACGCGGAAGCGGCGATCATCGGGGCCACGGGTGCGGATGATCAAGAAATTGATGCCGAGAAGCGTACTCCCTGCAAAGTGTCCGTCACGCATGGAGATCTGCGACTGCACAATAGTGTGGTCACCGTTGGGCGTTATGAACACGAACCGATGGAAGGGGTCGAGCGCGACATTGATGAACAGTTGGACGGACAATTGGCACAACGTCGCGCGCTTGGGATTTATCCGGGGCAAGAAGGCACAGCCGAACTTTTCTTGCGCAAACAGCCCGTTGGAGAGTTTGCCACGGGGATCGACGGCGCCTTGGTCGTCGGCTTGGGCCGGGTCAGCGAATTGTCGCGGCGCCGCCTGTCGGTGACGCTGGCCAACGCCTTTGTCCTTTACGCATTACGCACGGGCCCCGTTGAGAAAGATGGGACAAAGGCACTGACGACTTTGCCAATCAGTTCCAACGACAGTCAGCTTTCAATTACCGATAGCGTGGAAGCGATCCTTGTGGCGCTACAGAACGCGAATAATCGCTTGCCACGCGATCACAGGATCACGCATCTGACCATCCTCGAACTCTACGAGGACCGCGCCATCGAGGTCGGCTCGGCCCTGTCTCGGATGGAGCGCGAGGGGCGCTGGAAACAGGACTTCAAGATCGACTGCAACATCCGCAATGGCCTGGCAGGACGGCAGCGGTTCCGCTTTGGTCCAGATACAAGCGGTAACCGGCGCATGCAGATTACAGTGCCTGAAAATGACACCGAGAGTCTGGATTTCGTGGTGTTTGATCGCGGCGCGTTGGCCCAGAAAGTGACTACGCGCGTCAAACGCAGCCGTATCGACAGCCTTATCCACGAGGCCACTGCAAACAGCCATACGGGACCGGACACAGGCAAACTGCTGTATGAGTGGGTCATCCCCAAAGAGTTGCGCGCCAAAACCTCGGACAAACGCAACATGACATTGCAGGTCGACGAAGCCGCGGCAGCTTACCCATGGGAGATGCTGCAGGACAACTGGGCTGAAGGTGGCAAACCGGTTGCGGTTGAAGCGCAGGTAACCCGCCAGTTGATTCGCCGACGCAGCGGTCTGGGGTCAAACATCGCCGCATCGCGCCGGGTCTTGGTGATCGGTGATCCGGTCAGCTTTTTCAGTGAACTGAAAGGCGCACAGGCCGAAGCCCGGCTTGTTGCCGACAAACTTGGCACCAGCGGCTGGACGCAAGATATGGACGTGCAAATCCGCGAGAACGTCGATGTAGAGCGCGCGCTTACATTAGAGGAGAACCAAATCCTGCATTTCGCCGGGCATGGTGTGTTCGAGTGGGGCGACAACAAACAGACCGGGCTCATAACAGGCAAGAAACGGGTGCTGGAGCCCGCCTTCATCGAAAAGCTGCGCTATGTGCCAGAGTTCGTGTTCCTCAACTGTTGCTACGGCGGCGCAATCGGCATCGCGCCGGACATGGCGGAAAATCCGGACGAAGAGAGAGATCCGCACACTCCTCGGGCAGCGCTGGCCAACCGTCCCGATCTCGCTTCGGGAATTGCGATGAAGTTCATCGAAGCTGGCAGTAAGGCCGTGATTGCCGCCGGTTGGGCTGTAAACGATGGCATGGCGCAGCTGTTTGCGACAACCTTCTACGACGCCTTCCTGAACGGATACAGTTTTGCCGAGGCAGTACGACTAGCACGGGCCAAGGTCTACGAGAGGGATCAAGACGGAAACACCTGGAGTGCCTATCAAACCTATGGCGATCCTGAGTTCAGATTGCAAAGGGGTGTGGGCGCGCATCGACCGGGCTGGGTCAAGCCCGAGTTCGTTTCACCCCGACAGGCAACATTGACGCTGCGGTCGTTAAAACTTGACGCACGGTTTGCGCCAACGGCTCAACAGACAACGCAGGTTGCCAAACAGTTCATGGAGACACTGCGGGTCGTCAACGGGCACAGCGAATGGAGCCGCAATCCCGAGCTGTTCGAGGCCATAGCTGATGTTTGCGCGGAATTGGGCGATTACAAAAGTGCCATTGAATATTACGAGAGAGCGGTACGCCGTTCGCCCCCGACCCTGTCGCTGAATGCCTTGGAAAACCTGATGTCCTTGCGGGTGCGCGTGGATACGCAAACCCGCATCGAGAAACAACAAGGCTCATCGAAAAGGGAAATTGAAAAGGCGCGCAAAAAGGAAGAAGAGACGATACGGGCGGCAATCGACTATCTGGTGCAACAGGAAAAAATCGCAGGTGAACGCAGTGCAGCCCTGCGCCAGACACGGATCGGTGACGGATACCTGCGGCTGACGGCCTGCGCTTTTGTCGGTTCCCCTACAAAGGCAACCACCATTGATTATCTGGAACGTGCGCGCGGGGCCTATGACACTGCCGTAACCTGCGGGTTCCAGCTTCCCGAGTTCGACACGGCGTACCCCCTGATCCGACGGGCGCTTGCAGACTTTCTTTTGTCTTGTGCATCTGACGGCAAACTGGGTCACTCCATTGATGAGCTTATGCCGGTGGTAAATCGCGTGGCTCAGGACATAAAGGAAACCGACGCGCAACAAACGCAGTTCCAACGTCGCCGACTGATTGCGGAAACCCGCCTCTTCGAACTTGTCTCGACGGACGTATACAATGCCTCACTCCAGGGCGAGTTGCTTGATGTCTTTGGGCAGTTGTTTCTGGATGGCGGGTCCATCCGGCGACGCAGAGAAGTCGTGAGCGACCTCTACACCGTCGCCCAGTTGTTGTCCGAGGTAGGCAAGCAACGCACCAATCAGTTGGACACAACAGTCGGCGAAACGGTCAGGTCATTGGCGCGAGAGCTTGAGAACGGAATTCCAAAAGTCTCGGACTCAATTTTGAATTTAGCAGAGGAGATTTGACAATGAACGACCTGTTTGAAGGAAACGAATACGATTTTGTGGAAGGGGATTTGCTTCAGGAGGCGCTAAGGGGGGACTATTCCCGCAGTGATACGCCTGAGATGGTGGAATTCCGGGCATTTTTCGACACCCTGCCCAGCGAGTATTTCACCGCAGACGAATTTATGGTTCTTGGCCCGTCCAACCGCCCCGGCGGAAGTTGTGAGGGCAAGAACGGTTTGGCGCCGAAAAGCCTGTGGGACAATGTGAAGCCGCTTGTGAAGGCCATGAACCTGATCCGGAAGGAATTGGGCACTTCGGTTCAGATCACAAACTGCTTCCGCAGTGGACCCTACAACGCGTGCGTTGGAGGCGTACCTGGCAGCTTCCATTCAAGATTCCAGGCGGCGGACTGGATCTGCAGTGCGGGCAACTCTGCCACATGGGCGAGCGCGGCCAGAGCAGTCAGAGATGCCGGAGGGTTTTCAGGCGGCATTGGTATATACAACAGTTTTGTGCATGTTGACGTGCGCGGCTCAAACGCAGATTGGGACAATCGCAGTTAATCTGCTCGGCTGAATCTTTCTGAACTCAGGCAGGGTCGTTTACACGCTTCGCGCTTTGTGGAGTATCGTTGGATCAGCCATTCTTCCTCAAAAAAAGGGCGCCCATCGGGCGCCCCCAATATTAAACCTTTGGCAGGGCTTCAGCCGTTGGCGGCAATAAGTTCGGACTGCGCAACGATGACTTCCGCCTGCTTGATCGAGGCGATATCAACCAGACGTCCTTTGTAAACGGTCGCACCTTCGCCATTTGCCTTGGCCTGCTCCATTGCGGCAAGGATTTCCCGCGCCTCAGCGACAGCTTCATCGGATGGGGTAAAGACCTGATTGGCAAGGGCGATCTGTTTGGGGTGAATAGCCCATTTTCCCACCATTCCCAACGTAGCCGACCGTTTGGCCTGCGCAATATAGCCTTCGTCATCCGAGAAATCGCCAAACGGTCCATCCACAGGCAACACGCCATGTGTGCGGCAGGCAGCAACAATTGCGGCCTGCGCCCAATGCCATGGGTCAGACCAGTGTTTCTGACCTTCGCGCAACATGTAATAGTTTTCCTGCGTTCCGCCGATGCCGGTGGTCTGCATTCCCATCGATGCCGCAAAATCCGCCGCACCAAGGCTCATCGCCTGCAGGCGGGGCGAGGATGCCGCGATTTCTTCGACATGCGCAATACCGGCGGAGGATTCGATGATCACTTCAAAGCTGATTGGCTTGCTGCGGCCCTTGGCGCGTTCGATGGCCGTGACCAGCGCGTCGACCGCGTAAACATCGGCCGCACAGCCGACCTTGGGAATCATGATCTGGTCCAGCCGGTCACCCGCCTGTTCCAGCAGGTCAACAACATCACGGTACCAATACGGCGTGTCCAGCCCGTTGATCCGCACGGACATGTACTTGTTGCCCCAGTCGACCGTGTTAAGCGCCTCAATCACATTGGCGCGCGCGATGTCCTTGTCGGACGGGGCGACCGAGTCCTCCAGATCCAGATTGATCACGTCCGCAGCAGACGCCGCCATCTTTGGGAACAGTTTGGTGTTCGAACCAGGCCCGAACAACTGACAGCGGTTAGGACGCGCAGGGGCGGCAGGTTGAATGCGAAAGCTCATCTGGACCTCTTTCGGGTAATGAAATTGCGATTTCGTTGCCTCATGGGGTATTAAATTGCGCATGCATGCGCAAGCACCTTTGTGCAAGTGCAGCATTGCCATCGCAGCATCTGTTGCCGATGCAGTGGTTTTGAGTGACTAAAGTTTAATCAGTTTGAAAACTTGAAAGATTTTTGCGCTATTTTCTAAGTTTGCGCAAAAATCTCCTGTCAGAGACCCCGGCGGCCGGGCAAAACGCGAAACGCTCGCCACGCCGGTTCAATAGTTTACGCCGGAATCAAAGGAGTGCATTGCAATGATCGAGACACCGTATCTGTTGTTTTTGGGCGATGCGCCCGACCAGCTGGCGGCGAAAGTGGCCCAGGGCATCAAGGACTGGCGCCCTGAAAATGCGGTTGGTCAGTTCCGCATGGACGGATGCAAGGCCGATCTGGGCCTGAAGGACATGGACCTGATCGAAGCCCGCGAGGCCGGGGCAAAAACTCTGGTCATTGGCGTTGCCAACCGGGGTGGCGTGATCAGTCAGGAATGGAAAAAAGTGCTGGTGATGGCACTGGAGGAAGGTTTCGATCTGGCATCGGGCCTGCATAACCTGCTGCGTGACGAACCCGATCTGGTGGCCGTAGCCGAGGCGACCGGGCGCAAGTTGCATGACGTGCGCGTACCGGAAGTGGATTATCCAATTGCTAATGGCATCAAGCGCAAGGGCAAGCGTTGTCTGGCCGTTGGAACCGATTGCTCGGTCGGCAAAATGTACACCGCCCTCGCAATGGACAAGGAAATGCGCGCGCGTGGAATGAAATCGACCTTCCGCGCCACTGGCCAAACCGGAATCCTGATCACCGGAGACGGTGTGCCGCTGGATGCGGTTATCGCCGATTTCATGGCCGGATCGGTTGAGTGGCTGACACCGGACAATGACGACGACCACTGGGACCTGATCGAAGGTCAGGGTTCCCTGTTCCACATCTCGTATTCCGGCGTGACGATGGCGCTGATCCATGGTGGCCAGCCGGATGCCCTGATCCTGAGCCATGAGCCGACACGCGAGCATATGCGCGGTCTGCCAACTTACCAGCAGCCTACCCTGCAGGAATTGCGGGACATGGCACTGACGCTAGCGAAGGTGGCGAACCCGAAATGTCAGGTCGTCGGCATCTCGGTGAACACCCAGCATATGGGTGAAGCCGAGGCCAAAGCGTATCTTGAGAAACTCGAAGCCGAGATGAACCTGCCCGCGACCGATCCGTTCCGTTTCGGTTCGGACAAGCTGGTGGATGCGCTGGCCGCAATGTGATCTAAGCGGCGCGCCGGTGGCTAGGTTTTCTGCCTCCGGCGACCGTATTTTGAACAAGAAGAAGGATGGCGCGTGTGCAGATAGAAGTCACCCGCGATGTATTTCGACTGGCGCAGGTATTCACCATTTCGCGCGGGTCGCGGACCGAAGCCAAGGTATTGACGGTTCGGGTGTCCGATGGCGCGTATCAGGGCTGGGGCGAATGTGTGCCTTATGCGCGGTATGACGAAACGCTGGCATCCGTCGAAGCAGAGATTGCCGGATTGCCCGAGGCGTTCACCCGTGAAGGGTTGATGGAACTGTTGCCTGCAGGGGCCGCACGCAATGCCGTGGATTGCGCTCTTTGGGATCTTGAGGCGAAACGCGCAGGCAAGCGGGCATGGGATCTGGCGGGGCTGGCCGCTCCGGGGCCAGAAATTACTGCCTACACCCTGTCGCTGGACACACCCGACGCAATGAGAGAACAGGCTGCAAAAAATGCGCACCGGCCTTTGCTCAAAATCAAGCTGGGTACTCCGGATGACATGCCCCGACTTGAGGCAGTGCGCGCCGGTGCGCCCGATGCCCGGATCATCATTGATGCGAACGAAGGATGGTCTGCGGACGTCTATGCCGATCTTGCACCACATCTGGTGCGGCTGGGCGTGGCGCTGGTCGAACAACCCCTGCCCGCCGGCGATGACGAAGCCCTGATCGGGATGGAGCGCCCAGTGCCGGTCTGTGCCGATGAATCCTGCCATGATCGGTCCAGCCTGCCCGCGCTCAAAGGCAAATATGATGTGGTGAACATCAAACTGGATAAAACCGGTGGGCTGACCGAAGCGCTGAAACTGCGTGAGGCGGCGCTGGCCGAGGGGTACGGTATCATGGTTGGCTGTATGGTCGGCAGTTCGCTGGCGATGGCCCCTGCGACTCTGGTGGCACAAGGCGCGACAGTAACCGACCTTGACGGCCCACTTCTGTTGGCCGAAGACCGCGACACCCCGCTGATTTTTGACGACGCCGGTGTGCACCCGCCCATGGCGGCACTCTGGGGCTGAGGAGACATACATGACCCGAACCGTTTACGTGAATGGCGAATACCTGCCCGAGACCGAGGCCAGTATCTCGATCTTCGACCGAGGCTTTCTGTTTGCCGATGCCGTCTATGAAGTGACCAGCGTTCTTGATGGCAAGCTGATCGATTTCGAAGGTCACGCCGTGCGCCTGAAGCGTTCGCTGGATGAGCTGGACATGGCCGAGCCGTGCAGCAAGGACGAGTTGCTGGAAATTCACCGCAAACTGGTCGAGCTGAACGGCATCGAAGAAGGGCTGGTCTATCTGCAGGTGACCCGTGGCTCGGACGGTGATCGGGACTTCGTGTTCCCTTCGGCAGACACCAAACCGAGCCTTGTCCTGTTTACGCAAAACAAGCCCGGGCTGGCTGACAGCCCTGCGGCCCGCAAAGGTGCCAAGATCATTTCCATCGAAGACATCCGCTGGGGCCGCCGCGATATCAAAACGGTCCAGTTGCTGTATCCTTCGATGGGCAAGATGATGGCCAAGAAGGCCGGATGCGACGATGCGTGGCTGGTTGAAGATGGCTATGTGACCGAGGGAACATCGAACAACGCCTACTTCGTCAAGAACGGCAAGATCGTTACCCGCCCGCTGTCGAACGACATTCTGCATGGCATCACTCGCAAGGCAGTGCTGCGGCTGGCCGCCGAAGCGCAGATGGAAATTGAAGAGCGGTTGTTCACAATTGATGAGGCCAAAGAGGCGGATGAGGCGTTCACCACCTCTGCAAGCGCCTTCGTGATGCCCGTTGTCGAGATTGACGGCGTGCAGTTGGGCGATGGTGCGCCCGGCCCGATTTCCAAGCGGTTGCGGGAAATCTATATCGACGAAGGCCGCAAAACTGCGATCTGAGGCCAAAACGACCTCTGACTGACGAGAACAGACGATTTTGCAAACCTCCCGCTGGTAACCTGCCAGTGGGAGGTGTTCTTATGCGGCCATTCGAGGGATTGCGGGTTCTGGACCTGACACATGTCTTTGCCGGACCTTTCTGCGCATATCAGTTGGGAGTTCTGGGTGCCGAGGTCATCAAGATCGAACCGGTGGACCGCCCGGACATGACACGCGAGGAAGGTGCAGATACCGACCTGAACGCAATGGGCATGGGATTGTCGTTTCAGGCACAGGGCGGGAACAAGCGAACACTGGCACTGGACCTCAAATCGGACGAGGGTCAAAGCCTGTTTGAGCATTTGGTCAAAACGGCAGATGTCGTAGTGCTGAACTACACCGCCCACGCGGTGGATGAGCTTGGTCTGGACTATGACAGGCTGGCCGCGCTGAAACCGGATTTGATCTACTGCTTGATCAGTGGATTTGGCGCTACCGGTCCAAAGGCGGATCACCCGGCATATGATGTCGTCATTCAGGCATTCACCGGTGTCATGGCCGCAAATGGTGAAGCTGACAGCGATCCGGTGCGCATAGGCCCGGCGGTCATTGATTACGGCACCGGGGCGCAGGCGGCACTGGCGATTTCCGCCGCTCTGTACGGGCGGGCGCAAACCGGTCTCGGACGGCGGATTGACGTTGCGATGGCTGATTGCGCGCTGATGTTGATGAACTCTCATACCGCTACGACGCTTGCGACCGGCGTTGCACCCAGACCTCATGGCAACCATGACCCGTCGCTGGCCGGATATGCGACTTACGAAACAGCAGACGGAACTTTGATGATCGGCGCATTTTCCAACGCCCAGATGGCACGCCTTATGTCGGCAATCGGCGAGGATGAACGGGCCAGTGCCATATTGTCGACCCCGAGAACGGAAATCGACACCCGCAGGGAAGAAGACGCCGAAGTATTGACGCGCGCACTGCGGTCGAAGTCGGCGGCCGAGTGGGAAACCATTCTGAATGCGCACCACGTCCCCGCTGCAAGAGTGCGTGGTCTTGCCGAGACGCTTCGCGAGGATCAGGTTGCCTCTCGTAACGTCGTTCAGCAAGTTGACGAGGCGCGCTTTGCGGTCGCCGGGTTCGCCTACGATCACGGCAGCCCAATGCTGACCGGCGCGCCTAGGGCGCACGGAGCCGACAGCCGATCCGTGCTGGCAGAACTGGGGATCGACACGGCCAGATTTGACGCTCTGGCCGCGGCTGGCGTAGTGTTCAGCCCTTCTTGAGTACGTTTTCCTCGAAGGCGACTTTGAATTCGGCCTGCTTTTCAGCGCTGGCCTCGGTCTGATAATTGGCCTTCCATTCGTCCATGGTCATGCCATAGAAAACCTCACGCGCTGCCGCCTTGTCCATCTCGATACCTTTTTCATTCGCAGCTTCCTGATACCACCGGGCAAGACAGTTGCGGCAGAACCCGGCAAGGTTCATCAGGTCGATGTTCTGTACATCGGTCCGGTCTTCCATCAGGTGTTTTTGCAGACGGCGAAAGGCAGCGGCCTGGAGTTCAATTTCGGTTTGCTGGTCCATGAGTGTGGCTCCGCGTGAAATACTGTTGTCCTGTATCCGACCTAACAATCCAGACGTCTGGTTACAACAAACAGGAGGGACCCGAAGGTCCCCCGCAATTGGTATTTTTGCTGCCTATGGCGTCCTCAGGCCAGTTTCAGCGCCAGCCAGGGTATCAGGCAGAAGATGATCGTCAGTATCTTGTAGTTGGCCAGATACTTGAAATAGGCCTTTTTGACATCGGCCCGTTCCATCTGAAACATCCTGCCGTGTATGCCTGCAATCCAGTCCTGCAGCACCACAACCATTAGCGTGGTAAACAGCAAAATCGCAATGTTCAGGACCGTCATCCAGCCGAAGACGGTCGTCAGGAATTCCTGAGTCATGGTCGTCTCCTTTCATCCATAATATGGGGTTCGGCCGGTGCCCGCACAATAATCTGACGCCCGAATCCGGTCTAAATTGACCCCACGTTACGCTTCGCTATTCCCAAGCGCGTCTTGCAGAACAACGGCCAGTCGCTCAGCCCACGCACGTTGCCCAGCGTGGTTTGAAATCAGGTCATTCCGTATTTCAATCAACGCGTTAGGCCGTCCATGACTGGTGCAATGCTTGTCGATCGCATCTCCGGGCAAAACACCCGTATAGGGTTCGTTCACACCAACACACAGGTCGCCTTCGGCCTCAAGCCGGTCGATCAGCGGTCGGGAAAACCGCTCATCCGAAGTGTGCAGAACTCCAATGTGCCACGGACGCGGATCGCGGCCCCGCAATTGGCGCGTGAACGAGTGCATAGATACGACAACCGCATGAGGCAGAGCGGCCATACGCCCCAATGCGTCGTGATAGGGGCGGTAACACATGTTCAGCCGCCGCTCCCGCTCTGCCTCATCAGCGTAGCGGTTTCCGGGGATGATCGAACCGTCATAAAGCTTCATCAGCAGGGTTGGGTCGTCTTCGCCCCGGTTCGGATCGATAACAAGTCGCGAAAAGTTCGCCGCGATAACCGGTGCATTCAGAAGCTCGCCCAGATGTTTCGATACCTCATAGGCCCCGACGTCATAGGCGATGTGGCGCTCCATATCCTCGCGCGGCAGGCCCAGATCCCCTCCGTTAACTTCCGGTGGAACGGTGTTGGTCGCGTGATCGCAGGTAATCAGCCAGCGGGACGGCCTGTCCTCGCCGTGAATAAAGAACGGAGTGTTTGTCATAAGCCTGTCATCTAGTTTGTCGCAGGTGTAGGGCAGTTGTCTGGAAAAGGGAATTGCGCAATAAGCAGACCGGGGCGCTGTTTGCGATAACAGCGATAAATTGAGGAGAGCAAGGCCAATGCGACGCCTGAGAAATGTGAAAATCGTGGCGACGTTGGGTCCGGCGTCCGAAAGTTATGAAATGATCCGGGCGCTGCACGAGGCCGGGGCAGACGTTTTCCGCCTGAACATGAGCCACGGCAGCCACGATGAGATTCGGGAAAAGCACCGGATCATCAGGCAGGTGGAAAAGGATCTGGACAGCCCGATCGCCATTCTGGCTGACCTGCAAGGCCCCAAATTGCGCGTCGGTGTCTTTGCCAATGATGCCGAGGACCTCGAAGAGGGCGCTGCGTTCCGTCTTGATCTGGATGAAACACCCGGCAATTCAACCCGCGTCTGCCTGCCGCATCCCGAAATTTTCGAAGCGCTGGAGCCCGGCGCGCATCTGCTGGTCAACGACGGCAAGATCAGTCTGCTGGTGGAAAAATGCGGCCCTGATTTCGCGGATTGCAAGGTGGAAATTGGCGGCACGATTTCGAACCGCAAAGGAGTGAATGTACCGGATGTGGTATTGCCGTTGGCCGCGCTCTCCGAAAAAGACCGGGACGATCTGGAATTTGTCTGTCAGCTGGGTGTCGACTGGCTGGCGCTGAGCTTTGTGCAGCGTGCGAAAGATGTGTTCGAGGCGCGCGCGCTGGCCGATGGCCGCGCGGCGATCCTGTCCAAGATTGAAAAACCCGCCGCGGTCGAAGCATTCAACGAAATTCTTGATGCCTCCGACGGGATCATGGTGGCGCGCGGCGATCTGGGCGTAGAGCTGCCGGTGTCCGCCGTACCACCAATTCAGAAACGGCTGGTGCGCCGCTGCCGCGCGGCCGCCAAGCCGGTGATCGTGGCGACCCAGATGCTGGAAAGCATGATCGAAAGCCCGATGCCAACCCGTGCCGAGGTGTCCGACGTGGCCACAGCCATCTATGAAGGTACGGACGCAATCATGCTCAGCGCCGAGTCCGCCGCGGGGTCCTATCCGATCGAAGCGGTTCAGACCATGGACAAGGTGGCTGTCGAGGTCGAGGCCGATCCGAACTATACTCAGATCATCACCGCCTCGCGGACGGCCAAGGGCACGACAGTTGCCGACGGCATCGTCGCTGCTGCACGTGAGATTGCCGAAAAGACGGATATCAAGGCGATCTGCTGTTTTACGCAAAGTGGCACGACCGCCCTGTTGACCGCACGAGAACGCCCCGGCGTGCCCATCATTGCGATGACATCCCTTAAAGGCACGGCGCGACGTCTGTGCCTGAGCTGGGGCTGCAACTGCGTGATGACCCCGGAACTGGAGCGATTCAAAAGCGCGGTGGTCAATGCGGCGCGTGCTGCACGGGCCGGAGGGTTCGCAGGGGATACGGATCAGATCGTCGTTACGGCGGGTGTCCCGTTCAATGTCCCGGGCACCACGAATATTCTGCGTGTTGCACCTTGTGACGAAAGGTTGATCTACAGCACCGATCCAGAGTAATTCGAGCGCTGTTTCTATGCCTTTGGCAAAGAATCCTGCCTTTACCTCTTGCCAGTTGGCCAAGACTTGCGTAAACGGCGCCTCTGATCGCGTGACCGGCCAATGTGGCATGCCGAGTCGCGTTTAGTACCGAACCCCGAAAGGAGACGGAAATGCCTAAGATGAAGACCAAATCGAGCGCCAAGAAGCGCTTTAAGGTGACTGCGACCGGTAAGGTCCTTGCTGGCCAGGCCGGCAAGCGTCACGGCATGATCAAGCGGACCAAGAAATTCATCCGCGATGCCCGTGGCAACACCACTCTGTCCGCCCCCGACGCCAAGATCGTCAAGGGCTACATGCCCTACGACCGCTAAGAGGAGATACCGATATGTCCCGCGTTAAAGGTGGAACCGTAACTCACGCCCGTCACAAGAAGGTCATCAAGGCCGCCAAAGGTTACTATGGCCGCCGCAAGAGCACCTTCAAGGTTGCCCGTCAGGCCGTCGACAAGGCCAACCAGTACGCAACCCGCGACCGTAAGAACCGCAAGCGCAATTTCCGCGCTCTGTGGATCCAGCGCATCAACGCTGCTGTCCGCAGCCACGACGAGGCTCTGACCTATTCCCGCTTCATCAACGGCCTGAACCTGGCCGGTATCGAAGTGGACCGCAAAGTTCTGGCCGACCTGGCCGTGCACGAACCGGAAGCGTTCGGCGCGATCGTCGCCAAAGCTCAGGCTGCTCTGGCCGCCTGATCCTCTTTCGAGAGACAGTGATTGAAAGGTCGTTCCTTTGGGAGCGGCCTTTTTTTGTTATGAAAGAACGCAATTCGCGTTGGCTTTGTTCGGATACTTCCGGTTTCAGCCTAAGCTGAATTTTCCCAGGTTACCGGGTCCAATCGGAACAGCTTGGCCAGTTCATCGTAAACTGCCGGTACCTCAGCTTTCAAACCTGAAGGTCTTTCGAAAAACACCTCTACGGCGACCGCGAAGAACTCTTCATGACCTACTGCGCCATAGGCGTCGATTAGCGTCCTTTGCCCGTTTTCTACCGCCCGGACATGGGCGTCATAGGCTGTCAGAAACACCTGCTCCCACTTGGAATAGCTCTGCCCCTCACTCAGAACGGGAACTCCATCGGTGTGGCCGGATAAGTCGTCTATTTGATGCGCAAATTCGTGAAACACGACGTTTTGTCCATCTCGGTCGTTCAAGGCCCCTTGCCTGCTGTGCGCCCAGGACAGAACGACTGGACCGCGCCCCCAGCTTTCTCCGGTGCGAACAACTTCCTGTTCCGTGACAACAAAGCCCGAATGTCTGCTTTGCCGGGACTTGAAGGCATTTGGATAAATGAGAATGGTCGTCAGATGATCGTACCACAAGTCACTGTTGACAATGAGAAGGCACGCCTGAGCAGATATGGACAGTTCCATTTCTTCGGTGACCTCCAGCCCATTGCAGCCGACAAAGTTCACCTGCTCGAGAAACAGATTCACTTTGCCGTCAAGATTGCCGCGCAGGTTCGGTGGAAGCCTACGGATCAAAGGAACCTGCGTTTCAACGATGGCGCGTTGCCGGTCTGAAAGCGGGGTGGAAAGCAACTGCGCGCGAGTGCGCTGTTTCGACCAATAGCGGTACCCGAAATAACCTACGGCCAAAAGAAGAACTGCGATGAAAATTGTCATGGACAGACACTACTGCGGTCAGTTGAGACTGGGAATGATATTCTCCTAAGTCAGACCGATGTCGGTTGCTGGCAAAGCTTCATACGCCGGTTGAACGTCCAAGCCAGCATCACCTGAGATGCCATACTTCAGGCTCTTCTGGTGAAACAAAAAAAACCGGCGCTGTGCGCGCCGGTTTCAAATAGTCTAAATTGCCAAGCGAGTGTCAGCCAAACACACGCCCCAGCGCGCCGTCGACCGCGTCCGTGATCTGGTCAATATCATCTGGTGTCGCGATCAGGGCGGGCGAGAAGCACAGGGTGTTGTTGCGGCCCGGCAGCGACCGGTTGGTGACGCCGATGATAACCCCCTGGTTCATACAATCCGCCACAACAGCCTGTGCCAGCTTTTCATCCACCGGTTCTTTGGTTGACCGATCCGACACCAGCTCGGCCCCCAAGAACAAGCCTTTGCCGCGCACGTCGCCGACGACTTTGTGCTTTTCCATCAGCGCCTGCAGGTTGCCCATCATGCGCTCGCCCATGTTGGTGCAGTTGCCCAGCAGGTTCTCGTCCTCGATGATCCGCATGTTCTCGATTGCTGCTGCCGGTCCGGCGGTGCAGCCACCAAAGGTCGAAATATCGCGGAAATAGTTCAGCGGATCAGAGGTGTCGTCCTTGAACATGTCAAAGACTTCTTCGGTGGTCACCATGCAGGCAATCGCGGCGTAACCCGAGGCGACGCCTTTGGCCATGGTCACAAAGTCGGGCTTGATGCCGTATTGCTGATAGCCGAACCAGGTGCCGGTACGGCCCACACCACAAACAACCTCATCGATATGTAGCAGGACATCGTATTTCTTGCAGATTTCCTGCACACGCTCCCAGTAGCCTGCGGGCGCTTCGATCACGCCGCCACCAGCGGTAACCGGTTCAAGGCACAGTGCGCCGACGGTTTCAGGGCCTTCGCGCAGGATCACCTCTTCGATGGCATCCGCCGCTGCCTGACCAAAGGCCTCGCCCGACAGATCCTCTTTGCCCAGCTCGTGCTTGCGGTATTCCATGCAATGGGGCACGCGCACAAAATCAGGTGCAAAGGGGCCGTATTGCGCGTTCCGCTCGTCCTGACCACCTGCCGACATGGTCGCAAGGGTCGAGCCGTGGTAGTCGCGGTCACGATAGAGAATCTTGGTCTTTTTGCCGCCATAGCGCTTGTGCGCGATCTGGCGAACCATCTTGAAGGCTTTCTCGTTCGCCTCAGAGCCGGAGTTGGTGTAGTAAACCCGGCTCATGCCCGGCATCTTGTCGATCAGTTTTTCAGCAAAGATCGAACCGGGGATAGAGCCTGCGGAATTGGCGAAATAGCACAGCTTCAACAGCTGGTCGTACACCGCCTTGGCAATGGATTCGCGGCCGTAGCCGACGTTGACGGTCCAGACGCCCCCCGAGACAGCGTCGAGGTGCTCCTTGCCCTTTTGATCCCAGACACGCATGCCTTTACCTTCGACAATGATGCGCGGATCATTAGTTTCAAAGGGCTTATGCTGGATCAGGTGATGCCAGATATGGGCGCGGTCGGCCTCGACCACGCGGGAAAGATCGTTTTCGTTGAACGTGCCGTCCATGACATGTCCTTTCAAAGTGAAGTGTTGCGCTGAACTCGGGGCGTGCTCTGTCCGGGCAAGCAATTTTCCATGACTCAGATCAGCGCGAAAGGCCAGTATTAGATAGGGCCAGATGGGCTGATCGCGTATCTCCAGTCCAAAACGGACTAGTATTACTACGGATTTATTTCAAACACTTCTTTGTGCTCTATGCGCCAACACGATCTGGGAGGAATGGCAGATGACTTCGACCAACATTTACGATCGCCATCTGGGCAAGAATCAAGCCAACCACACACAGCTTTCTCCGCTCAGCTATATCGAGCGGACCGCAGCCGTGTATCCCGATTATGAATCGGTGGTGTATGGCCAGCGCCGGTACACCTGGGCGCAAACCTATTCGCGTAGCCGACGTCTGGCCAGCGCGCTGGCCAAGCGCGGCATCGGGCGGGGAGATACGGTTTCCATCATCGCAGCCAATATCCCGGAAATGTACGAGGCGCATTTTGGTGTACCGATGGCCGGAGCGGTCCTGAACGCCATCAACACGCGCCTCGACGCAACGATCATCGCGTTCATTCTGAACCACGCCGAGGCCAAGGTTCTGCTTGTCGACCCCGAGTTCTCGGGTGTTGTGCAGGAAGCATTGAAGCAGGTCGAGAGGTCGGACATTCTGGTGATCGATATCGAGGATGACAGCTTTGACGGCGGTGAAAAACTGGGGGCTCTGACCTATGACGCACTGCTGGCCGAGGGCGATCCCGAGTTTGACTGGTCGCTGCCGGGGGACGAATGGGATGCGATTTCTCTGAATTACACGTCGGGCACAACCGGCAACCCCAAGGGGGTGGTTTACCACCATCGCGGGGCGGCGCTGAATGCGACCTCGAACATTCTGGACTGGGGTATGCCAAAGCATTCGGTCTATCTGTGGACGCTGCCGATGTTTCATTGCAATGGCTGGTGTTTCCCTTGGACGATGGCGGCCAATGCGGGTGTGTCGATCTGCCTGCGCGCGGTGCGGGACGAGCCGATTTATCGCGCCTTCCATGATGAAAAGGTCACGCATTTCTGTGGCGCCCCGATCGTGCTGAACATGCTGGCAAACGCGCCCGATCACCTGCGGGATTTCGATCATGAGATCAAGGTGATGACAGCAGGTGCGCCGCCCCCTGCCGCTGTCATCGAAAAGATGGAAGGGATGGGGGTCGCGGTCACCCATGTCTATGGCCTGACCGAGACATATGGCCCATCAGTCGTCTGTGCATGGAAAGATGAATGGGACGCCAAAGAGGCCGAAGAGCGTTCAGCGCTGAAAGTACGGCAAGGGGTGAAATACGTTGCCTTGTCCGGTCTCATGGTTGCCGATCCCGAAACGCTGGAACCGGTCCCCGCTGACGGTGAAACCATGGGTGAGATATTTATGCAGGGCAACATCGTGATGAAAGGATACCTCAAGAATCCCGACGCCACGGACAAGGCCTTCAAGGGGGGGTGGTTTGCCTCGGGCGATCTGGGGGTCATGCATCCTGACGGGTATATCGCGCTCAAGGACCGGTCCAAGGACATCATCATTTCGGGGGGCGAAAACATCTCGTCAGTCGAGGTTGAGGGCATCCTTTACAAGCATCCGGCAGTGATGGAGGCGGCAGTGGTCGCACGTCCGGACGAAAAATGGGGTGAAACCCCGTGCGCTTTCGTCGAACTGAAACCCGGCAAAGAGGCAACCGAGGCGGAACTGATAACGTTCTGCAGGGACAATATGGCCCACTTCAAGGCACCCAAGACCGTCGTGTTCGGAGCATTGCCCAAGACGTCTACGGGCAAGATTCAGAAATTCGCCCTGCGGGACCGGGCGCGGGCGCTTTGATCGGAAACTGAAAACAAACAGGCCGCTCTGGGACGGCCTGTTTTGTCGGTTCAGCGGTCGAAGATCGACAAATCCAGATCCAGCATCTCACCCATCCAGAAGGCCCTGTCGCGGTGATCTTCAAGGTGCTGCCCGGTTTCGGGATGGGTAAAAACGGTCAATCCCTTCCGGTTCAGCAAAAGCCAGGGGATAACAGCGTCAAACGCGTCGGCGTCGAACCCCAGCTGACAGCTCCATCGGGGATGAGGACCAACATTGCGGGCGTGCATGCGCCCCATCTGAACGGGAAACAGGCGGGCGGCATCTTCGCAGACCTGCCGCGCAATATCCTGCGTGTCAGCGTCGAAATAGACGTGGGCGTGGTATCCGGTGATTTCGGGCATTCGAACCTCTTGCGGTGACTGCACGAAATTTAAGGTGGCCGGACGGCGATGAACACAGCCATCCGCAAACATAATATGTGCGCTTGTTCAGGCGGGTGCGTGCATATCCGGATGCGCCGCAACAAAAGCAGGATGTTTGGCACAAGCGGCTTCAACACTCAGAAGTTTTGGCAGGTTGGTCAGGTCCACGTCCCATCGCCGGGCGTTATACATCTGTGGCATCAAACAGATATCGGCCAGTCCCGGTTTTGAACCGGTGCAAAAGGGTGCCTGATCAAAGCCGCTCAGCAGGGTTTCAAAGGCCAGTAACCCCGGGCGAATGAAATGCCGCATCCAGTCGCCGGGCATTCTTTCAGTTCCACCACTAAGGTCGGTCGCGTATTTGGCCACCTGCAGGTTGCAGACAGGGTGAATGTCCACTGCAATGGCATGGGCCAAAGCCTGCTCACGGGCCCGCGCGGCCGGGGATTCGGACAACAGGCCCAGCCCCCGCGTTTGATCCAGATAGTCGAGTATCGCCAGAGATTGCGTCTGCCTTTGGCCGTCAATTTCCAGAACAGGTACAAATCCCTGAGGGTTCAAAGCTAAATGAGCGTCGGATTTCTGCTCTCCGCTGACCAGATCAACAACAACTGACCGGTAGGCAATACCGGCCAGATTCAGCGCGATCCGAACGCGGTAACTGGCCGAAGACCGCCAGTAGTCATAGAGCACAACGTCGCTCATTCAATCTTCCCCGAATGCAGTAAGGCAACCGACGCCAGCCGGTTGCCAGTTTCGAACAATTTGGTTGTCTCAGAGGTTACTCAGTTCCTTTGCATGCAGCCAGTCCGCATGTTTGGGGGCCTTTTTCGTCTTTGACCACTCTTCCAGCATGTCCCACTTCACATCGTTCAGCTTGTCCAGCATCGCCTGTTCTTCCGGGTCCGGGCAGGCCAGTTCGACGCGATGCCCGTTCGGATCGAAGAAGTAGATCGAATGAAAGATCGAGTGATCCGTGACGCCAAGAACCTCAACACCATTGGCTTCCAGATGATCCTTGAACGCAATCAGTTCGTCACGGTCTTTTACCTTGAACGCGATATGCTGCACCCATTTGGGGGTATTCGGATCGCGACCCATTTCGGGCTTAGTCGGCAGCTCAAAAAACGCCAGCACGTTGCCGTTCCCTGCATCCAGAAACAGATGCATGTACGGGTCGGGTTCGTGGGTTGAGGGGACATGATCCTCGGCAATCGCCAGAATGAAGTCCATATTCAGCATCTTGCCGTACCACTCGACCGTTTCCTTGGCGTCCTTGCAGCGATAGGCGACGTGGTGAATCTGTTCAATTTTCATTGGGCTTACTCCTGTTTCAGGGCCGCTGCATTAATTGCCTGGCTCAGTACTGTGCGATCACCAATGTGATTGGCGAGCACCAATACAAGCCGGGCGTTCAGGGCATCACTATCCGCTTTCTCCAGCCCCTCATGGGCCGCCAGTAGATCGGCATAAAAGTCATCCGCGCCGTCGATATTCGGTGTCAGGATCAGATCGGTCATGTGCTCTTACTCCTTGCCGGTGGCCCGGCGGATCGCATGCCGGAACGAGTTTTCTTCGAAAGTGTCGCGCCGCGCCGCCACGTGCTGGTCCGGACGGATCAGATAAACGGCGCTTGTGGCATCACCCAAATACCGGCGCTTCAGCTCCAGCGTCGGATCATCCTTGACGGACAGGGCAAGGCGCGTGACTTCGATGCCATCTTCTTCGATGACGTCCGGTGCATCCGCATCAATCGTGAGCAGTGTGAACTTACCCGCCAGCTTGGGCAGCAGGAACTCATCGCCCAGCGGGGCATCGGGGCAGGCAGAACCCGGCCTTGTTCTTGCGGGCCCGTTCAGAGCGTCCGCCGAGTTCAGCGGCGAGCCGTCATAAGTGCAGGGCACGCTAAGACGACCGGAATTCACCAATGGGCGGGCGAATTCATAGTGTTCACTGAGGTCCAAAACGGCATCCCGAAGAACGCGCGACATTTCGGATTTCGGAGTGATGAAATCGGTCGAACGGGTCGAATTCAGAATGTTCTCGTCCGCACCGTGAATGCGTTCGGCATCATAACTGTCCAGCAGGCTTTCCGGGGCCTTGCCGTCCATCACCAGCTTCAGTTTCCAGCACAGATTGTCGGTGTCCTGCAGCCCTGAATTCGCACCACGGGCCCCAAAGGGTGAAACCTGATGTGCGCTGTCGCCTGCAAAGATCACGCGACCATGGCGGAATTTTTCCATGCGGCGGCACTGGAATGTGTAGATCGAGACCCATTCCAGTTCGAACTTCACGTCCTCGCCCAGCATTGCCTTGAGGCGGGGAATGACGTTTTCGGGCCGCTTCTCACGCTCCTTGTCGATATCCCATCCCAGTTGCAGGTCAATCCGCCATACGCCATCCGGTTGCTTGTGCAACAACGCCGACTGGCCTCGGTTGAAGGGCGGGTCGAACCAGAACCAGCGCTCGGTCGGAAAATCGGCGTCCATGATCACGTCCGCGATCAGAAAGTTGTCTTCGAACACGCGGCCGACAAAATCCTTGCCCAGCATGGCCCGGGTTGGTGACCCCGCCCCATCGCAGGCGATCAGCCAGTCCGCCTCGACCGTGTAGGAACCTTCGGGCGTTTCCACCTCAAGTTTCACATGATCGGGATGAGTACCGATGGCTTCGACCTTGTTGCGTCCGCGGATTTCAATCGGGGCTCCTCCGGCCTGCAATTCACGGACCCGGTTCACCAGATATTCTTCGAAATAGTATTGTTGCAGGTTGATGAACGCCGGGCGTTGGTGGCCCTCTTCGGGCAGAAGGTTGAAACCATAAACCTGACGGTCGTCAAAAAAGACCTTGCCAAGGTTCCAGACGACGCCCTTGTCCACCATTGGCTGCCCGCACCCCAGCCGATCCAGGATTTCCAGCGGGCGTTTGGCAAAACAGATCGCGCGGCTGCCAAAACTCACTTTGTCATTATCGTCCAGAACCAGCACTTCGACACCTTGCTGCGCAAGGTCGATGGCAGCGGCGAGACCGATTGGCCCTGCACCGACCACGATCACCTTGTGCCGAACCGGCGCAGATGCGTCCTGATCCGCGCTGTGTTCGTAGGCATAGAGTGGAACTTCAAAGATCTTGTTCATGGGCCCTCCCCCGATGCTCATGCGCTCAGGGCGCAAATCTCCTGTCCTTCGCCGCGCTGGCGCCGAAGGTTCTGGTGTATCGTTTCATTGTTTCATTCGGGGCAACACGATCTGGATCAAAGTCGCCCCGATTCATTAGCCCTGCAGGGCCTCCCACATTTCCAGATCACGCTGGGCGGTCCAGATGCGGGGTGTGTCTATACCGCGCGCTTCGTCATAGGCGCGGGCGACGTTGAATGGCAGGCAGTGTTCATAGATCGCGTAATCGGCGAATTTCGGATCACATTCTGCGCGCACTGCATCCCACGCCTCTTTCAGCGATCCACCGCGGGCGGCAACCTTTGCCGCCGGGCGATAGGTGCTTTCAACAAAGTCACGCGTGTTCTCAATGGCGGCGTTGACCATGTCTTTGCCGACCAACGCGTCACCCCGGCCAGGCGCGATCGCATCAACGTCAAACCACTTGATTTCGTCCAGGGTATCGCCCCAGTCATTGAAATGACCGTCGCCGCAATAGCAGGCCGAGTGGTATTCGACGATATCGCCGGTGAACATCACGTTCTGGTCCGGCACATGGATGACAATGTCCCCTGCCGTATGCGCACGGCCCAAATGCATCAGATCGACCCGGCGATTACCCAGATAGATAGTCATCGTGTCGCTGAACGTGGTTGTTGGCCAGGTCAGGCCGGGGATGCTCTCATGTCCTTCGAACAGGCGAGGAAAGCGCTGGAATTCGCTATCCCAGTCCTCTTGCCCGCGTTCCACGACCATGGCGCGGGCCATGTCGGACATGACGATCTGCTGTGCACCGAAGGCACTGGCACCCAAAACGCGCACCGCGTGATAGTGGGTCAGCGCCACATGAGTGATCGGCTTGTCTGTCACTGAACGCACACACTCGATCACCTTGTTCGCCAGTCGAGGTGTGGCCTGCGCTTCCACAATCATAACGCTGTCATCGCCGATGATGACGCCCGAGTTCGGATCGCCCTCAGCCGTGAAAGCATACAGTCCCTCGCCGACTTCGGTGAAGGATATCTTCTTTTCCGTCATGTCCCCCTGGGACGCAAATGCTTTGGTCATGGTGATTTCCTTATCGTGCGTAGGGGTTTTCAAGTGCAGGCAGAACGGTGCCCGTGCAGTCACCGAAGCCGATTGTATAGCCGTCACCTTTGGCAGCACCTTTCAAGGTCAGCGTATCGCCATCTTCGATGAAGGATCGGGCCTCACCCGTGTCCAGCGTCAACGGCTCCTTGCCGCCCCAGCTGAGTTCCAGCAGCGAACCGCGCTCGGGCTTGGTCGCCCCGGAAATGGTGCCAGACCCCAAAAGGTCGCCCGCATTCATCGGGCAGCCTGACGTCGTATGGTGGGCGAGTTGCTGCGCGGCGGAATAGTACATTTCCCTATAGTTAGTACGCGCAATTGTGGTCGCGTCTTTCCCGTCCGGCGCCATGGTTATTTCCAGGTCGATGTCATAGAGCATCGGACCACAGTCGTTGAGGTGATCCAGCAACTCGAACTCGCGTGCGGGAGTGTCACAGCGAAACGGCTCCAGCGCCGCTTTGGTCACGATCCACGGGCTGATTGAGGTGGCGGTGGCCTTGGCCTGGAAGGGACCAAGTGGCTGGTATTCCCATGCCTGAATGTCGCGGGCCGACCAGTCGTTCAGCAGAACGTAGCCAAAGATATTATCATCAGCTTCTTGCACCGATATCGGTCCGTCCGACGGCGTACCGACAATTGCGCCCATTTCCAGTTCGATGTCGAATCTGCGGCAGGGCAAGAACGCGGGCAGATCATGGTCAGGTGACTTGAGCTGTCCCCAAGGCCTGCGGACATCCGTGCCGGAGACGACAACTGACGATGCGCGGCCATTGTAGCCGATGGGAATATGCAGCCAGTTGGGCGGCAGTGCATTTTCAGGCCCGCGGAACATAGTACCGACGTTGAATGCGTGGTTCCGGCCTGCATAGAAATCGGTGTATTCGCTGACCGCAAAAGGCATATGCAATTCGGCGTCAGTCATCGGCACAAGCAACGGTTCAACCCTGTCCTGTTCCGGCGAACCTTCTGAAAGCAATGCGATCAGCCGGTCACGCAGCGCCGCCCAGACGGCAGGACCTTCTTCCATCAACTCGTTCCAGAAGGGCACGTCGAACAGAGGATAATCGGCCAGCGAAATCAGACCGGCGGCCTCTGCCTCGGTAACATCAAGGATCATGTCTCCGATGGCAACACCACAACGTGGATCGGACCCGGCGGTCGAAAAGACGCCATAAGGCAGGTTGTTCAGCGGAAAGGGGTGGTTCGCATCGTTGGCCGAAGCCACCCAGGATTTCATTAACGGCATGTTACGTCCTTAATCAGTCGCGGATATAAGCCCGCTAAATTGGGTTATTGGGCGGAGCGCAGAGATTTTAGCCCTAGAAGCAGGGCCGCCACGATCATGAAGCTGCCACCGATCCGGTCCAGCCACAGCCGTGCGGACCCTTTCAGGCGGCTGGCCAGCCAGCTTGCGCTGCCGCCATAGACCGTCAGGAAAAGCCCGTCGATAGCCAGGTAGGTTGCCGACAGAATTGCGAACTGCAGCCAGAAAGGTTGTGCGCCGTTTATGAACAAAGGGAACAACGCGGCAAAGAACACAACAGCCTTGGGGTTCGCAGCAGAGGTTACAAAACCTTGCATCCACAGCGCCTTGCGGCTGGCCAGTTTCGCGGATTGCGAAGTCTTGCTTTCGGCCTTCAGAATTGTGCGGAGGCCGAGAAACACAAGATACGCCACGCCGAGCCACTTGATGACCGCCAACGCAGTACCAGAAGTCGCAATCAGCGCCGCAAGGCCAAGACCTGCTGCCAGCATCTGTAACAGGTTTGCTGTTAGGTCACCGGCTGCTGTGAACAGGCCACGCGGCAACCCGTTAGCAGCCGAATTGGACAGCATCAGCAACTGGCTTGGTCCCGGTGTACTCATCAGCAGCAGGACCGTGGCGACGTATGTGATCCAGATATCAAAGCTCATGATACGCTCATTTCTTGCCCGGAGTTCCGTCGAATTTCTTCTCAAGCGTTGTCCAGCAATCGATATAGTCGTCCTGCAGTGGCGCTTCGTTGGCTGCAAACGCGGTCAGATGCTGCGGGAAGCGGGTCTCGAACATAAACGACATCGTGTTTTCCAGCTTGTCCGGCCCAAGGTTCGAATTCGATGCCTTTTCAAAGGCTTCCTTGTCCGGTCCATGCGGCAGCATCATATTGTGCAGGCTCATCCCGCCGGGAACAAATCCCTGCGGCTTGGCATCGTACTGACCATAGATGTTCCCCATCAACTCGGACATGATGTTCTTGTGGTACCATGGCGGGCGGAATGTGTCCTCCATCACCATCCAGCGTTCCCGGAACAACACAAAGTCGATATTGGCGGTTCCCGGTTGTCCCGAAGGTGCGGTCAGAACGGTAAAGATCGACGGATCGGGGTGGTCGAACAGGATCGCTCCAACCGGACAGTATGTGCGCAGATCATATTTACAGGGCGCATAGTTGCCATGCCAGGCAACCACATCCAGCGGGCTGTGCCCGATGCTGGTGGTATGGAACTGTCCGCACCATTTGATGGTGACGGTCGACGGCACTTCGCGGTCCTCGAACGCGGCAACCGGTGTTTTGAAATCACGCGGATTGGCCATGCAGTTGGCGCCGATCGGGCCCCTGCCCGGTAATTCGAATTTCTGGCCATAATTTTCGCAGACGAATCCACGGGCCGGACCTTCCAGAACTTCGACGCGATAGAGCAGTCCGCGCGGAATAATCGCGATTTCCTTGGGCTCCAGATCGATAATGCCAAGCTCGGTCGCAAAGCGCAGGCGGCCTTCTTGCGGGACAACCAGCAATTCGGAATCGGCCGAATAGAAATAGTCGTCCACCATGGATTCAGTGACGAGATATATGTGGCTGGCCATTCCGACCTGGGTGTTCACGTCACCTGCCGTGGTCATGGTACGCATGCCGGTCAACCAGGTCAGCGACTCGTTCGAGTGCGCAACCGGGTCCCAGCGGTATTGGCCAAGGCTGATTACGTCAGGATCGACACAGGGCGCAGATTTCCAATACGGCAGATCGATCTTTTCGTAGCGATGCGAGTGCTTGACCGACGGACGAATGCGATAGCACCAGGTCCGTTCAGGGTGCGTTGCTGTAAAGGCCGTACCGCTCAGCTGTTCACCATACAGTCCATAGTTACATTTCTGTGGGCTGTTCATGCCCTGCGGCAGAGCACCGGGCAAAGCCTCGGTTTCGAAGTCGTTTCCAAAACCCGGCATATAGCCTTCGTGCGTGCCCACAGGCGTACTGGCCTGGGTCATTTTATGGGGGTCAGTCGGACGATTCATGGCGCGTTCCTCCGTTTGCTGCTTGTCGAATAATAGTTGATTTTGTAACTAACAAGCATGACACAGCACAAAAAACCCGAAAAAGATGACTTCGATCTGCGAAATTTCCTGCCTTTTCTTCTGAATCAGGCCGCCGAGGAGAGTTCGCTGGAATTCCAGCGCGTCTACAAGAATCGGTATGGAATGTTGCGTACCGAGTGGCGCGTCCTTTTTCATCTGGGCAATTATGGTGAAATGACCGCCAAGGAAATTGGCGAGCGCGCCAAGATTCACAAGACCAAGGTCAGCCGTGCGGTTCACAAGCTGGAACAGCGTCGATATCTGTCCCGCACCCGCGATGAAAACGATCGCCGGGTGGAACGATTGGCTCTGACGACCGGCGGTCAGTCGGTCTATCGTGAATTACGGGGGATTGCAGAGCAATATGACGCAAAACTAGCTGCGCATTTCACAAATGGCGAGGCCGCGCTGCTGCGCATGATGCTGCGACGGCTGGCGGGTATGGATTGACGCACTGGTAAATTCAGGACGCCAACCCCAGATGACTCTCAGCAGATTTGGAGCCTTACATGACCGCCGCAAATACCATTTCCCCTGAGGCCAATACACTGATCAGCTGGCTGATCGAGCGGGGGCTGGAAGGTGCAGGCCACGAAGAACTTCTTGAGGGGTACTGTACGAGGCTGGTCGAGCTTGGTGTGCCGCTTATGCGGTTTCATTCGGCTCAGACCGCGTTGCATCCGACCTATGGGGGGATTGGATATAGCTGGTATCACGACGAAGGCGGGCATTTCGAGAATTATGAATATACAGAAACGCCCAGCGAAAGATGGGTAAACAGTCCGCTATATATTTTGATGCAACAAAAGATGGATACCCTGCGCGAAAGGCTGGTTGAGCAAAACGAACCCAGCCGGTTCCCATTTCTGAATGAGTTGCGCGAACGCGGAGCCACCGATTATCTCGCCACAGGCCTTGTGTTGGAGAAATGGGATCCAGATAAACCCATCGACCCCAAAAATTCACCCGAAGGTGTCCTGTTGTCCTGGGCCAGCAACGGCGCCGACGGGTTTCGTGACAGCGATCTGGAATTAATCAGGGCCGCACTGCCGCATCTTGGTCTGGCGATCAAATCGGCGACCAATCGCAAGATGGCCAGTGATCTGATGCGCGTATATCTGGGCCGGGACGCGGGGCGCCGCGTGCTGTCGGGCGAAATCCGTCGAGGATCGCTTCAACAGATCGATGCGGTGATCTGGAATTTCGACCTTGAGGGGTTCACCAGCCTGTCCGAAGAACTGCCGGGCCCCGAAATCATCGAAATGCTCAATGACTATCTGGCCGTCGCCGTCGACGTGGTTCAGGATTGCGACGGCAGCATTCTGAAGTTCATGGGCGACGGCCTGATGGCGATGTTCGATGTCGGTGAAATCGACGCCGATGCGCGGGCGGCGCTTGAGGCGGTTGCTCAGTTGCAGGCCCGGATGACCGAAAAGAACGCTGAGCGGCAGGCAGTCGGTCTGCCCACAGCAAATTATACGCTGGCCCTGCATGCAGGCGAAATTCTGTATGGAAATATCGGGGCGGAAAACCGTCTTGATTTTACCGTGATTGGCCCGGCGGTAAATCAGGCGGCCCGAATAGCCGGAATGCACAGATCACTGGGGCAGAGGATTTTGCTTTCGGACGACGTGGCTCGTGCCGCACAACCATGCGCGCACGATCTGATCTCGCTTGGCCGTTACATGTTGCGCGGCGTTTCCGAGCCGAAAGAACTGTTCACCGTGTATCGGGGTGGGTCCTAGAAATCGATCTCGACACCCGGCAGGTTTAGTTCCTTCATCATGTCGCGCAATTCCTGCCGGGCCGCGATGTTCGAGATATTCAGCTGCTTGACGCCGATGTCCTTGAGATCCAGCAGCGTCAGACCACGTGGGAACAACTCGCGAAAGATCACCCGCTCGGAAAAGCCCGAGGCGACACGGAAGCCGATTCGCTGGGACAGCATCTCGATGGCGCGCTGCATCTTTTCCTTGTTGACCATGCGCTGTGTGCCGACCCGGTTTCGCACGACAACCCAATCGAGGGGTTTCAGACCTGCCTGTGCCCGAAGCTGGCGCGCGTTCCAGACCATTTCGGAATAGACGGACGGGCCAAGAATTTTTTCGCCCTGCGTGTCGATCCGCGCCAGCAGATCGAAGTCGATGAAGCTGTCATTGAGTGGCGTGATCAGCGTATCGGCCAGTGAATGCGCCACCTGGCTGAGCCGGGTATGAGAACCCGGACAATCGATCAGTATGAAATCACTGTCACTTTCCAGCTCGGCAACGGCTGCAGACAACCGATGATCATAGATGTTCTCGCCGGGTTTCAGAACCGAGGCGTCGATTTCCGGCAGGTCGTGGTGTCGGGGGCTGGGCAGCCGAAGCTCGGACCCGTTGATATAGCCCTTGCGGTTCTCGAAATAGCGGCCAAGGCTGCGTTGGCGCAAATCCAGATCCAGCGAACTGACCTTGTGCCCCAATCTGGCCAGCGCAGTGGCCACATGCATGGATACCGTAGACTTGCCTGCGCCGCCCTTTTCGTTCCCCACTACGATGATATGTGCCATGCCTGTATTCCCGGTTTGTCACGCTTTTGACCACGCGTTGTTGGTCGACACTATATGTTGTGTGGGCATCGAAGGAAAGAACCTACATGCGTTTACCGGGCATATTGAGGCTCAAAAATGCAGCGATTGCTTCGAGGTTTTCTTTCCCCTGCCCTGCACGTGCCGAATTTCTGCTGCTGAATCACTCTTTTGTGGTGCGCGCGGGCCAATGCAGGAACGATTGGAACGCTCATTCTAAATGCCTTGAATATCGTCCTGCCAGCACTGATCCGTGCCGGAATTGGATACTGGCTGGCAAATATCGACGCCCCGGTTGACGACAAACTCATCAGAAGACCCGTTGCGTGAGTCGGCTGCCCGCCCCTGATCCTGGCGTATCTGGCCACAACCACGATCGGGGTATGGACCTTCTGTTACATGATGACCCGAGCGGCGAGTCTCATAAAACGATGATACCAACATCGTTGTCACCGGAACGTATCCTTCGTGCAGCCTATGGGCTGTCAAAAGAAAACGGGGCCTGAAGCCCCGTTTTCGAACCTTTTTAGTGTCCAAACACGTTGTTTGGCACCCACTTCATCTTTTCGCCCTGCTTGCCCCATTTCATCATCAGGCAGGCAGTGCTGTATTTCTGAAAGTACACAATGTTCAGATCATACCATCCGGCCTCGGGTACTTCGACCTCGACACGCTGGTTGGCCTCGCATGGCTGGCGCGCCGAGAAATAGCCGACCTGCTGACCGCCGATCCGGGCGTCGATCCCGTCATTGGACCAGGTTTCCAGCTCATAGATTCCGGGCGCATCGAACCGGATATATCCTTTGATATCGGCAGCAACGTTCATCGCCTTGTCAAACGTCAGAACCGGGTCGCCTTCGGATGTGTCCCGATAATCCAAACCCCGCAACGCGCGGCCGGGTTTGGCGCTGGATACCATCTGCTTGGCCATGTCGATCGATTGAATCTTGGACGGCGGATCGCCGCCCCATGCGTATTTCACCGCAAGTCCGGCTTTTGGGCTCGAAGGCTGCGGACTGGCCGGTTTTAGCTTGATAGGCGCGGCCGAGAGCGCCGAGGCCAGCGTCAACCCAAATACCGCAACCATTCCTGTTAAGAATGATTTCATACTCATCTCCCGTGCTGTTAGTTTGCCGACCCTCGCCGATCTGATGCAAACGAACTCATCCATGAGCCTAGGCGGCAATTTTTCGTGCGACAACCCCGCTCGGCATCACTTTTGTCGACTCAGGCCCGCATGTCCTTGGGCGAGCCCATGACAACATAAGATGTGATGGATGTGACATGGGGCAACGTTCCAAGAACTTCGGTATGAAATGTCTTGTATGAAGGAAGGTCTGCACATTCCACCCGCAGCAGATATTCGATGGTTCCGGTAATGTTGTGACACTCCACCACTTCCGGTGCCTGTTGCAGCGCCTTTTCGAACCCTTCCTGCGCGGCCTTTGTGTGCTCTCCCAGCCCGACACCGATATAGGCCACAAAGCCCAACCCAAGCGCAGCGGGGTTCAACACGGCACGATAGCCCGCAATGATGCCCAACCGCTCCAGTTCCTGCACGCGACGAAGGCAAGCCGAAGGAGAAAGCCCCACGCGCTCGGCCAGTTCCAGATTGCTGATGCGCCCATCCCGCGATAGCTCGCGCAATATTCGGCGATTTATTTCGTCCAATTTAGTCATTTGTTGCGAAATCTATTGATACACACACAAAAACGCAATTTCATTTGCCGTGAACGCAGCAATTATCGGCGCATGACCTACGATATCCTGTTTGCCCTTGTGGTGTTTGCCTTCGTCTCATCCATCACGCCGGGGCCGAACAACCTGATGCTGATGGCCTCGGGCGCCAATTTCGGCTTTCGGCGCACGATCCCGCACATGTTGGGCATCGGGCTGGGATTTACCTTCATGGTGCTTCTGGTTGGCGCAGGATTGGTGCAGGTCTTTGACAGATTTCCGGTCAGCTATTCCGTGCTGAAGATCGCGTCTGTGGTTTATCTGCTGTATCTCGCCTGGAAGATCGCCCATGCCGCGCCAGCAACCGGTCAGGACGCATCGGGCAGGCCAATGAGCTTTCTACAGGCCGCCGCGTTTCAATGGGTGAACCCAAAGGCTTGGGCGATGGCGCTGACCGCAACAACCGCATACGCGCCGGGCCAGACGCTGAACGCAATAATTGTTGTCGCCCTTGTGTTCGGTGCGATCAACCTGCCTTCGGTCAGCACATGGACGGTACTTGGGCAGCAGATGGCGCGAATTCTGACAAACCCGCGCCGTCTGGTGGCTTTTAACTGGACCATGGCCGGACTGCTTGTTGCCTCGCTCTATCCGGTTCTCTGGCCGCAATGAATTAGCGGAGCGGCAGACAGATCTCGGTCAGCAACTCCTCAGGCGGCGTTTCCCGCGGATTGTTCAGGTAGATTTCATAGCAAGGCTGATCAGCGGGTTCTTCGCCCGATTGCGGCAACCAGTTACCAAACAGGCTGTGATAGGCCGCATGGATGCCGGAATACGGCCCTTTGTAGGTCAGAACAGCGGTCTTGCCACCGGGTATCTGCCACTCTTCCATACCATCGGGAATATCCGCGCCCCGGAATTCAGCGCCTGCAAAACTGCGCAATTGATCCTGCGGAACGTCTTCGGGGCTGTCCAGATACAGGGCCAGCATGGGTCCGACATGCGGCCAGAGCTGGCGGGATTCGCACAACGCTCCGAACGCTTCAAAGCTCTTGCCGATCTTGGCATATTCGCCCTTGTGCGGCAGCGCAGCCACGCGGCGGGCAGGTTCATTTCGGGTGGTCACAGGGTGCATGGGATATCCTCCGGTTTTGAAGTTTGGATGAGCCGGCAGAAACTGCCCCGCCTTTCTGAATGCAGCGGGGCTGCTGCCGTAAGCCTCGGAAAAGGCCCGTGCAAAGGATTTCAGGTTCGGATATCCGACGTCAGCCGCAATCTGCGGAACCGGCGTTTCGGATTGTACCAGCCACGTAGCGGCGCGATGCAGACGCAAGCGGCGAACAGCCTGTGCGCAGGTCTCGCCCGTGATCGCGCGAAATACGCGATGCCAATGAAACCGCGACATTGCCGCCACATCCGCCAGAGCGTCCAGCGACAGATCATCTGCCGGGTGGTTGTGGATATGGGCAAGTACGCGCAACACGCGATCTTCGTAACTGGTTGCCATAGTGGCTTTTCCTCTTTCACTTCGCTCCATTGAGGATGCATATTCCATTGCCACAAATCTTGCTGAGTTGCATCCTGAGCGACCTGAGGTCATATAGCAGGGAACTTTCGCGTTAAGAGGCGTCATGACTCAGTATCTGGATTTCGAAAAACCCCTGGCCGAGATCGAAGGCAAGGCCGAGGAACTGCGCGCGCTGGCGCGTGCCAACGAAGAGATGGACGTGACCGAAGAAGCGGCAGCGCTTGATGCAAAAGCGGCCAAGCTTCTGGACGAGCTGTACGATGACCTCACGCCATGGCGGAAATGCCAGGTGGCACGCCATCCTGAACGGCCCCATTGCAAAGACTATATCGAGGAACTGTTTTCCGAATTCACTCCGCTGGCCGGTGACAGGAACTTTGCTGACGATCTGGCTGTCATTGGTGGGCTGGCCCGTTTCAACGATCAGCCGGTAATGGTGATCGGTCACGAAAAGGGTTCTGACACGAAATCGCGGATCGAACGGAATTTCGGCATGGCCCGACCCGAAGGGTATCGCAAGGCTGTGCGCCTGATGGAAATGGCGGGCCGGTTCGGCCTGCCGGTGATCACCCTGATCGACACCGCTGGCGCCTATCCCGGCAAAGGTGCCGAAGAGCGCGGACAATCCGAAGCCATCGCGCGCTCGACCGAGATGTGCCTGAAAATTGGTGTACCTCTGGTTTCGGTCATCATAGGCGAAGGCGGGTCAGGTGGCGCGGTTGCGTTTGCGACCGCCAACCGCGTCGCAATGCTGGAACATTCGATCTACTCGGTGATTTCTCCCGAAGGCTGCGCCTCGATCCTTTGGAAGGATTCCGAAAAGATGCGCGAAGCTGCCGAGGCGCTGCGCCTGACAGCGCAGGACCTGAACAAACTTGGGGTTTGCGACCGGATCATTGCTGAACCCAAAGGCGGTGCGCACCGTGATCGTCCGGCAACCGTCGAAGCCGTCAGCGAAGCGATTTCCGCAATGCTGGAGGAGTTGAGCGGAAAAGACGCTGCGGCCCTGATTCAGGATCGCAGGCAGAAATTCCTTGATATCGGCTCCAAAGGACTGGCCGCTTAACTGCGCGGCCAGCCCTGTACCTGGTAGATTAGACCATCAGCCGCCAAGGCGGCGCAGCAGGTCCACCGAGGGCTCACCCGTAACCGTCAGGCCGTTGGCACTTTGATATTCGCTGATGGCGGCCTTGGTGTTGGACCCGACCACCCCGTCCGCGCCTTGCGTGTCGTATCCCGCAGCGGTCAGACGTCTTTGCAGGTCCTTGCGATCATCCAGCGTCAACCCGGTCGCGTCCGGGCCGAAAGAAGCCTGAAACGGTGCGCCGCCCGCGATGCGGTCTGACAGGTGACCCACCCCGATCGCATAGCTGTCCGAGTTATTGTACCGTTTCAAAACCTGAAAATTCCGGAACACAGCAATTCTGGGTCCTGGAACCTGCGGTTGCAGAACCGCAACCGGCGTGCCGGAATTGGCGGCGGCCGAACCGACCTCACCTCCCCAAGGCTGTCCCCGGACCCAACCCGCGCGGGCCAGATAGGCGGCGGTGGAGGCCAGCGAATCCGTCGGATCATCCGACCAGATATCGCGACGGCCATCGCCGGTGAAATCCACGGCATAGGCCAGGTATGACGTCGGAATGAACTGCGTATGCCCCATGGCCCCGGCCCAGCTGCCGGTCATGTTCGCAGGCGTCGTATCACCGTTCTGCAGGATCTTCATCGCGGCCACCAACTGGCTTTCAAAGAAAGCTCCACGCCGCCCGTCATAGGCTAGCGTCGAAAGCGCCGAAACCACCGGAACATCCCCACGTCGCTCGCCGTACCGGCTTTCCAGCCCCCAGACGGCAACCACGACTTCCTTGTCCACGCCGTATTGTGCCTCGATGCGCGACAACGTGGACCCGTGGCGTTGAAGCATCTGCTTGCCAGTGCTTATTCTTTCATCCGAAGCGGCAATAGCCAGATAATCCTCAAGCGAGCGCTTGAATTCGGTCTGGTTGCGGTCGCGCTCGATCACGCCAGGCAGATATCCCGCCCCCTGAAAGGCGCGGTCTATGGTCGTTTGCGAGATACCCTGAGCCGACGCGCGCCCTTTGAAGCCCGCGACCCAGGCATCCCAACCGGCATTTGGCACCGCCTTCATCCGACTGCTTGACGTATTCTGCGTCACGCCGCCGCCGGAACAGGCCGCCAGCATCGTTGACCCAAGCCCAAGTGAGAAAATTCGACGATTGATCATGACTGAAATCTGCTCTTGTTTTGATTTGTATTCAGATTAGCGAACTTGCCGGCATCGTACCAGCAAACATGGCGCGTGAATTGCTTTCGAAAGCATCACGCGATCCGCACTGGAAAATTCGGCAAAAAGCCGCTCAGGCCACAAGCAGACGAAGGCCCTGCGTGACGTCCGAGCGGACCGCTAGGCGAAGACCCGGCTCGTCCCCGGCCTTTAGGGCGGATATGATCAACCTGTGAAAATGCGGCGGTTCGGTCCGGCGCAACCGACCATAGAGGGCGCGCATGGTTGGCCCAAGCTGCAGCCATACGGTCTCTGCCATGGCCAGCATGGCCGGTGCCTGCGCTCGCAGATACAGCGTGCGGTGAAATTCCAGATTGGCGCGGATATACCCAACTGCATCCCGCTTGGTCACCATTTCCGCCACGGACATGTTGATGGTCTGCAACCGATCGATCAGCGCCATATGGGCACGCGGTAGCGCACGGCTGGCCAATTCCACCTCAAGCAGCGCCCGCAAAGCAGCCAGCTCTTCGATACGGTCATTGCTCAGCTCAGGTGTCGAAACCCGTCCCGATGTCGACAACGAAAGCGCACCTTCCGCCGCCAGCCTGCGAACTGTCTCGCGCGCCGGCGTCATGGATACGCCAAATTCCTTGCCAATGCCTCGTAGGGTCAAAGCCTGACCCGGTGGAATTTCCCCATGCATGATCCGCGACCGCAATGCGCGGTAGACACGATCATGCGTGGCTGGTTGGGAGTCTGTGGAGCGTGCGGACAACATGGCCCCATGTGATCACAAAATGCGGCGACGTCAACTCGCGTCGATATCGAACCGATAACGGTGCAGTTCCGCGCCATTGTCCCGCAACCAGCGGCGAGGCAACTGGTACGGCCCGAATAGGCGTTCGACCTGCGCCCAGAAAGCCGGGGAGTGGTTCATTTCGGCCAGATGCGCGACCTCATGCGCCGCAACATAATGCAGCACTTCGGACGGAGCCAGGATGAGGCGCCAGGAATACATGAGCCCCCCGTCCGAACTGCACGACCCCCATCTGGACCGAGTGTCGCGCAAGGTGAGGCGCGAGTATGACCGCCCAAGCATGGCGGCATAGTCATCGCTGGCTTCAGTCAGGCGCTCGCGCGCAAGCTCCTTGAGGAAACGGGCAAGCCTGCGGGCCTCGGATCCGGCCGGGACAGCAACTTCCCCCGGACGCAGTTCAATTCTGCGCCCTGTCGCTACAACGATTCGCCGCAGCCGCCCCTCTATCGGAATCTCTTCGCCGGGCCGTACAACGGAATGCTCAGGTCTGGCCTGCAGATGCCCCCGGATCCAGTCCTCCTTGACCCGCGCAAAATCCAGCGCCTCGGTTTCGGGAACTCCGGGCGGCAAGGTCAGCGTAACCCGACCATCCAGCTGAGAAATCCTCAGGCTGATCCGTCGCGCACGCGCCGATCTGCGCAATGTCAGGGGCACTGGCGGATGCCCTGGCAACGCATGTCGCCCCATGGCACGATCTCCTCTGCTCAAAGGCTTTGACAGCCCCTGCCGCATGTGGCAGGTGAGCTGAATCATTTATACGACTCACCTGATATCAAGGGGATTTGAGATGCCCAAGGAAGAATGGGGTGTAAAGCGCGTTTGTCCGACAACAGGCAAACGGTTTTATGACCTGAACAAGGACCCGATCGTTAGCCCCTATACCGGCGAGATCGTGGAACTGGAAACCGGCAAAAGCCGGATGATTGCCGCGGACGCCGAAGACGCCGCATCGGCCAAGGCACGTGAGAATGCCTCGGACGAAGATCTGGTTCTCGACGATGATGACGCCGCGGACGTTGATATCGACGACGACATTCTCGAGGATGACGACGACGACAACGTCTCGCTGGACGACATCACGGATATGTCCTCCGAGGACGAATCCTGATACTTTTCAGAGGCGGCGGAAACTGCGCCGCCTCTGAATCTTCGGCTGGATTTCGGCCGACAAATTTTTAGCGGACTCTGCTTTTTGGGCTTGCACTTGGGTGCTTCGTCTCATAAACGTCCGTCCACCGCGAAGCGGTACCTATTTGGGGCCTTAGCTCAGTTGGGAGAGCGCTTGCATGGCATGCAAGAGGTCAGGGGTTCGACTCCCCTAGGCTCCACCAAATCCTCACAGGACAACTAAATAGCAAGCACGAGAGCAGTGTGGCGCAAAGGTCGCTGCAGGGGTATCTCTTGCTGTCCAGACACGGTTTCTATTGCTTCCGTTGGCCCTGTGACAGGTGTCTCAACGCCGATGTGTTAACCGCTATTCCACTCTTGGCAGATCTATCCGTGACGCCAAAGGTCAAGCCCGTCACGGATAGGGAAAGCCGGAACGTACAAAGACGTTGCGCAATAAAGCTTGGGAAAAATTAAAGGGCTGACCGAGGGGGTAGAGGTCAGCCCTTTTTGGGGGTGTCCGGATCTGTGAATGGTGACCCGTTGAATCATCTATACCGTTTTCCGCGACCGCAGGATATTAGGGCATTCCCGTAGCCGCAGCAAATTGCCTATCAGGGCTGAGTTCCCGGCAAGCTTGCCGTTGGATTTTCTCTTGGAACCAGCGCGAAGCCCACGTGTAACAAGCAGAAATGTCACGACTATTTTGACAGCTCTTTAAACGCGGTAGCCAGACGCTCAGAAGGCCAATTCTAAGCGGAAATATTCAGGAACGGATTTTTTTAGGAAATTTCCCGCTTACCCTGCCCGGAAAGCAAGATTGCGGTCGATTCCCCACCAAGGCCGAATCGCTGCCTGAGGAGAAAACGCAAGGCACTAGCCACCGCGCAGGCGCTGCATCAGGTAAACTTCGCTGCCTTCGGGGATCGGCTCGGTCAGGCCGGTTGCGATGACGCGGCCGTCAATGGCGATTGAGACACCGGCATCAACCGGGCCCTGCAACTGCGGATAGGCTTTGGTCAGTTCGCGCAGCAATTCGCCGGTGGTGCCTGCCTCAACCGTCACAACCTCCTGGCCTCCGGTCAGAGACCGGAGGCCAGACCAGAGGTGGACCTCAACCATTGTCCTTGAGCGCCGCCAGAATACGGGGCGGTGACATGGGCAGTTGGCGAAGCCGCACGCCAGCGGCGTTGGATACAGCATTGGCGATGGCCGCAAGCGGCGGCACGATACCGGTTTCGCCGACGCCGCGTACGCCGAACGGGTGGCCCGGATTGGGCACTTCGACAATCACCGTGTCGATCATCGGCAGGTCGCTTGCGACAGGAATGCGGTAGTCGAGGAAGATCGAGTTCTGCAGGCGTCCATCGTCGCCATAGACATATTCCTCGTTCAGCGCCCAACCAATGCCCTGCGCGGCACCGCCCTGGTACTGACCTTCGACATAGGTCGGATGGATCGCCTTACCCGCATCCTGAATGACGGTATAGCGGGAAACCGAGGTTTTGCCAGTTTCCGAATCGACCTCGGCATCGACGATATGGGTGCCAAATGACACGCCGGCGCCTTCCGGTGTTGCCTCGAAATGACCCGAGATCGGGCCGCCGGTTGATCCCATATCGGCGGTGATGTCGGCTAGTGGCATCGGATCGAAATCGCCTGCATTCGGACCGGAAGGCACAGCACAGCCGTCTTCCCATTTCACCGCGTCGACCGGAATGCCCCATTTGGCTGCTGCCCGTTCGCACAGGCGTTCAACCGCATGGCGTGCCGCCTTGATGGTGGCCAGACCGCTGGCATAGGTCACACGGCTGCCGTGGCTGACATCGTTGTAACCCAGCGTGGCAGTGTCGGCGACGGTGACGCGGATATTCTGGTAGGGAACGCCCAAAACCTCGGCCGCCATCAACGCCATCGAAGCGCGCGAGCCGCCGATATCGGGCGTGCCAACCATAAGCTGCGCCGATCCATCCTCGGACAGGGCCAGCGATACGGATGTTTCGCCTCCGTGGTTGAACCAAAAGCCGCAGGAAATCCCACGCCCCTGTCCCGGCTTCAGCGGCGCTGAATAATGGGGATGGGCCTTTGCGGCCTCGAGCGTTTCAACCAGACCGATCTGTTCGAACCGGGGGCCATAGCTGGCCTTGGTGCCTTCGTGCGCCGCGTTTTTCAGGCGTACGTCGACAGGATCGAGGCCCAGCTTGTTGCACAGTTCATCCAGCACGGATTCCACAGCAAATGCCCCCATCGGCGCGCCCGGCGCGCGATAGGCCGCCTGTTTCGGGCGGTTGGTCATCACGTCATAACCCACCTGGCGAACATTGGTCAGGTTATATGGCGCGAAGGCACACATGGCGGTGAATTCACCCGGTGCGCCCGGAAAGGCCCCGCCCTGCAGGCGGAAGATGCCCTGAGCGGCTGTGATGGTGCCGTCTTTCTTCATCCCGATCTTGACGTCCATGGACGCCGAGGACGTCGGCCCGGTAGCCCGGAACACCTCAGAGCGGTTCATCACAATCTTGACCGGGCGATTGGCCTTGCGCGAAAGCGCCAGTGCCACGGGCTCGATGAACACGGTGGTCTTGCCACCAAAGCCGCCGCCGATTTCCGACGCCGTCACGCGCAATTGCGAGGTTTCCATCCCCAGCAGAGCGGCGCAGGTCTTTTGCGCGATCCAGTGTCCTTGTGTCGTACACCACAGCTCGCCTTTTCCATCATTGCCTAGCGTGGCAAGACAGGCATGGGGTTCAATATAGCCCTGATGGGTCGCCTCGGTGGTGAAGCTGTCTTCAAGCACCAGATCGGCCTCGGCAAAGCCTGCCTCGACATCGCCGTGACCGCTTTCGTGATAGCGAACCACGTTCGGGTGCATGCCCTCAGGCACGGAATAGTCTGCCGCCCCTTCGCGGATCACCGGCGCGTCAGACTGCATCGCCTTGTCCACATCCGTGACGTGCGGCAGAACCTCGTATTCCACCTCGATCAGTTTCAGCGCGTCCCGCGCGGCCAGCGCCGAAGTTGCGGCCACAGCTGCCACCGCATGGCCGTCATACAGCGCCTTTTCACCGGCCATGACGTTTTCAAGAACGTTCCAGAATTCGCCTTCCATCCCGGGCAGGAACGGCACCTTGTCCGAAAAGTCGGCGCGCGTGACCACGGCCTTGACGTCCTTGTGCGCCTCGGCTTTGGACGTGTCGATCCTGACGATCCGTGCATGGGCATGGGGCGAGCGCAGGATGGCACCGTGAAGCATACCGGGCGCATAGGCGTCAGCCCCGAATTTGGCGCGGCCTGTCACCTTGTCCAGCCCATCGGGGCGGTCGGGGCGCGTTCCTACGAATTTAAAGTCCGATTTGCGATCGTCGAGTGCCATTACGAAGCCTCCCGCAGTTCAGCAGCCGTATCCATCACGGCGCGAATGATCTTGTCGTATCCGGTGCAGCGGCAAAGGTTACCTGCCAGCCAGTACCGCGCCTCCTCCTCGGTTGGGTCGGGGTTCTTTTCCAAAAGCGATTTGGCGGCGACCAGAACACCGGGTGTGCAGATCCCACATTGCAGGGCCGCGTGTTCGATGAACTTCTGCTGTAGCGGGTGTAGAATGTCACCGTCGGCGATGCCCTCGACCGTTTCGATCTGTTTACCTTCGGCCTCAACACCCAACATCAGGCAGGAACAGACCAGACGGCCATCCACCGTGACCGAACAGGCGCCGCAGTCGCCGGTGCCGCAGCCCTCTTTCGCGCCGGTCAGGTTCAGTTTGTCGCGCAGGCAATCCAGCAGGGTTTCGCGCGGATCGCAGAGATATTCGACCGTATCTCCGTTAACGGTCGTGGAAACGTGGAACTTGCTCATGGCTCATTCTCCCTTTGCGCGGGCATAGGCGATTTTTGCGGCGCGTTTGGCCAGAACGCCAGCGACCTCGGTTCGGAATTCGATGGTACCGCGTTTGTCGTTGATCGGGTTGCAGGCGGCAGAGGCCGCAGCGGCCAACGCATCAAGCGCCGCATCGTCCAATGTGGTGCCGATGATGGCATTGGCGCACTCTTCCACCAGCAAGACGGTTGGTGCAACGGCGCCAAGCGACACGCGGACTTCGGCGATCGTATCGCCGTCCAGTCGCAGGTTGACGCCAACGCCGACCACGGCAATGTCCATCTCGGTGCGCGGAATGAAACGCAGATAGGCGTCACCGCCATTCTCGCCACGCGCAGGGATGTTGACCGCTGAAATCAGCTCGCCCTTGGCCAGTGACGTGCGTCCCGGAGCGGTGGGGATATCCCCGACCGCGACTTCACGGGCTCCATCCGGGCCGGTAACAGTAACAGTCACTCCGGCCGCCACCATGGCCGGAACGGAATCAGCCGCCGGCGAGGCGTTGCACAGATTTCCGGTCAGCGTGGCGCGCCCCTGCACCTGCGTCGACCCGATCAGATCCATGGCCTCGACCACGCCGGGCCAGTCGCGACCAAGTTCGGGATGCTCGCTCATCTCGGCGCCGGTGGCCGCGACACCCAGCGTCCAGCTGCCGTCGGTATTGCGGGTGATATCCGATACACCATTGATTTTCTTGATATCGATCAGTGTGTCGGGCGTTACAAGTTCCGAGCGCAGCTGCACCAGAACATCTGTGCCCCCCGCCAGAAAGCGGGTAGTGCCGGTTGCGTTCGCAGCCAGAGCCGATGCCTCGGCAAAGCTGGCTGGGCTATGATAGTCCATGATTTTACCTCGCGCCTGTTGGTCAGGGTTCACTGGGGTTTGGATGGACGTTAGTGCAGCAACCCCGGCGCGTCCATGGCAGGAGCGACCTATTTTTTTAATACGGAATGTCGTTTCCCGACCATAGTCAGAGATCGATTTCGATTATCCCGTCCGGCTCTGCCGCGCGGCTCTGGCACAAGATGATCGCACCTTCGCGCTGTTTCTTCGACAGCACAAAGTCTCGGTGTTCGATTTCGCCGGAAACAACACCGCATTTACAGACGCCGCAAATCCCGTCGGCGCATTTGACATCCACGTGGATGCCGGCCTCATTCAACACCTGCGCGGCATCCTTGTCGGCCGGAACTTCCAGTTCACGCCCCGATTGGCCCAGTTTCAGTCGGAAGGGGTGGTTTTCGTATTCCGGCTGTTCCGGAACCGAGAAATATTCCAGATGCCGCGCCTCATCCGGAAAGCCCTGCCGTTCCGCCGCCTGAATTACGCCGTCCATGTACCGGTCCGGTCCACAAGTGTAGACGTGCCAGCCATCCTGATACCCGGACAGAATCGCATCCAGTTCGGCACGGGTACCTTCATCCGAGAAATGGTAATGGACCCGATCTGCCCATGGCATCGCCGCCAGATCATCCAGATATCCTGCCGATTGGCGCGCGCTCGATGAATAGTGCAGTTCAAACTCTCTGCCGAGCGCGTGCAGGCGGTGGGCGAAGGCGATCATCGGGGTAATGCCGATGCCGCCACCCATCAGGAACGTCTTGGCTGCGCTTTCATCCAGATCAAAGTGGTTGATTGGTTTCGAGATGAAAACCTTGCGACCTTCGTCAAAGATCCGATGCAGCAGGGCGGACCCGCCACGCCCCTCATCCTCGCGCAGCACGCCGATCTGGTATTTGCTGCGATCCGACGGATCTCCGGACATCGAGTACTGACGCAGAAATTCGGGGGCCACCAACACGTCCAGATGCGCACCAGCTGTCCATTCCGGCAGCGATGCGCCGTTTATGGCCGAAAACTCGTACTTGCTGACATCCGTGGTCATTTTATCGACCTTGGTCAGTTCGACACGCATCACCGGGGCATCGCCGGCAATCTGATAGCGGTGCACCACGGACATGTCGCCCGCAGCCATGCGGGATTTATACTCTTCCGCCGTCACCATCGCCTCATAGGCAGCGATCCCGGCCTCGCGGTCCATCGCAAACGGATAGGGCCACGGGTGCGGCGCCAGATAGGCCGGGTAGACGGCAAGAGTCTGATCCTCGTATTTCAGGTCCAAATCCTTTTGCAGGTCGCGCCGGTTGAGGGGATGCACGGATGGCCGATAAGCCCCGTCCGCCTGCAATTCGATGTCCCACCACCATTTCTTGGTGTCGTTCAGTCCTCCGTTACCGACGGCATCGTCCAGTTTTGCAAGCACAGGCGCGGTCGAGGGGATATTCATCGCCGCCCAGCGGAAAGGACGTTCCTTGAAAATACCTTCGAGGTTCCAGGGACAGGTTTTCATGCATCGGCCGCACATTGCCCCGCCCGGCGTGGTGATCCGGTAAGTGGCACATTTCTGACTGTCTGATTTCCAGATCTCATAGCCGTTGAACATCAGCTTTGGCCCGGCGGTGATCGCGCCCGACGGGCATTCGCGCGCGCACTTGTTGCAGGCCTCGCAAAACTTCTGCAGGCCAAAGTCGATGGGCTTGTCATGGCTCATCGGCATGTCCGTTGTCACAACACCGGATTTGAGGCGCGGTCCCAGATAGGGGTTCAGGATAACCTCGCCGATGCGACTGACCTCACCCAATCCGCTTAGCAGCAGAAGCGGTGGTTGCAGCACTTCGCCATCCATCACCGTATGCGCCTTGGCCTTATAGCCGAGATTGCGGATCTGCTGTGCAATCACACCGCCAAGCAGTGAGAACCGCAAATAGGCCCGCATGGACTGGGCGACGCTGATCCAGTCGTCGCCAGACGCGCCCTCCATCGTCTCATAACCCTGATCGATGATCATGCTGACGGCCTGATCATGGGGCGGCACAATCTCTTCTCCGGTGGCGTCATGCGAATACCAAGCCCAGTCAGGACAGCGGCTGAGGCCCACTGCATCGACACCCAGAAAGTAGGTCGCGGCCTTGATATTCGCCGCGTTGCGCGTGGCATCAGCGGGTATGGGGACCTCAGCGCTTTCGCCGTCCTGCAAAAGGACAAACGCCCCCAGCGCCCGGCGTTGCGCAAAACTTGGCGCGGCCTTGCGTGCGTAATGCCCGCCCTTGGCCCCATCCTGCAGCGCCTTACCCATGTCGCCAAACTGTGCCCGGGCAAACATGTCGGCGCGTTTGGGCACGCGGGCGACGTTGGCCTCGTCAATATAGGTGGTCGGGTCATCCACCCGTTTGAGCCTTTCGAACGGATGCGCGCCGTCCATGTATCGGCGTTTGGCGTAGGGATCGCGGTTCAGTGCGTTTTTGGCAAACCCCGTACCCAGCCACCAGGCCGGGCCTTGGGTTCGGAACCAGGGCTGATCGGCCATAGACACCAGAGGGCTGTCATGGGCGATCTCCATCTCGGTGGTCACGGCCGCCAGCCCAAACCGTGTTCCCAACCACGGCGCGACAAGGGCCCCGTCCTCGGCCGATACCAATCCTGCCGCAACTGCCAGTTTGCCCAGATCGACATCCGAAGACGTCGCCGTGTGCGCCCGCGCGTCAAATCCCAGCAGGCGGATGTAGTTGGCGATGACAACGGCGTTTTCTGTCGCCAGCAGGCAGGCGCGATGGTCTTGCGCATCCCCGATCCAATCCGACCCCGGTTCAGTCGGTTCAGGGTCTCGGTGATGTTCGTAAAGGAACACGATGGCATGGCGATGACCATCAATGGTGGTTGGTTTGGCCTCCATGCTTTCCTTGAGGTCCGCCATGATCACGTCAATGCCCGAGGCCAGCGTTTTGGTCTGCCGGGTCTTCAGCGCGTGGGCCAACCGGTCGATATCCGGATTGCGGCGGGATTCGCCCAACATGGCCTCAGCGGGCAGAGGGCCGCATCCCATCATCGACGCATCGTTGAAATACCCGAACGCTTTCAGATGATCGGCGCGTTCCTGCGGGTCAGCCGGAATCTCCGCCATCGCCGGATTCACGAATCCGTCCCGGATCGCATCCATCATCGCCTGAAACTCGCCCATGGCATTGACGATGCTTTCGGGGTTTTCAGGCCGGTGATAGCTCAGCCCGGCCATCGCGGGCACGGCGGACAGGTCCGGCATCCCGGTGCGGCGTTCCAGACGCTCCAGCGGATAGCCCCCCATATGAACGGGCCTGTTTTTGTCCGAAAAAAAGCGGAGTCCCATCGCGCATCTCCTGTTTCCAGCCTCTGCTAGACTGGATTGGACAGCAAAACCATTCATGATTAATCATAGATTGCATGAACAAAATCGATTTCACAGACATAGACGGCAAGGTGCTGCGCGCCTTTCTGACCATCCTCGAAGAAAGCTCGGTCTCAAAAGCGGCTGACCGGCTGGGTGTCACGCAGTCGGCGGTCAGTCACACACTGGGGAAATTGCGGGTGATGCTTGGCGATCCGCTTTTCGTCCGATCAGGTCAGGGGCTGACGCCGACGGAACGGGCGCAGTCGTTGAAGGAGCCGGTGCAAAAGGTGCTCGACGGGATGCGGGCCCTGACCGAAGGGCGGCCTTTTGATCCATTGTCCGAAGAAATGCACTTTCAGATCGCCGCCAACGATCTGCAGCGCGAGTTGATCTTTCCTGCCCTTCTGCGCGAAGCGCGGGCAGAGCGGGTAAGGCTGCGGCTGGACCTGGAACTGTCAGGCGTTCCCGATCCCGCAATATTGCGCAGCGACCGCTGTCAGCTGGCACTGACCCCCCTGCCCCCGGACGGGCCCGACATTTTTCAGAAACGTCTGCTAAGCAGCCCGCTGATGATCTACTATGATGCTAAGCGGCGCGACCCGCCCACAAGCTGGCGAGACTATTGCACAGCAGAGCATGTCGAGGTGCGCTTTGCGGATGGCCGCAGCGCCAAGTCGGTCATGCGCGGCGTGGACCAGAGCCAGATTCGACCCGCCACTGTCACGCTGCCGCATTTCAACGCAATCCCCGCCTTTGTGAAGGGCAGCGACCTGATTTCGACCGACACCGCACTTATGTCGCGTGGGCCACTGACCGGCCTGGATTGCGCGCCGCTGCCTTTCGACTGCGAACCTGTATCCATCTACATGGTTTGGCACGAACGCTCGACCGGCGATCCGGCACATCGCTGGCTGCGTGAACGCATCGAGAGAATTGCGGCACGCCTTCATATCTGAGATTTCAGCCACTCCCGCATCGCCGTGACAAGTTCGGGCTGCCGCGGCTGCCTTGGGGCTACGATGAAAAACCCCAGATCCTCGACGAGGCTTTCCGCCAGTGGCCGCACCAGTCGGCCCAAAGCTATTTCCGCAGACACCAGTGGCGCATTTGCAAGCGCGCAGCCCTGACCCGCAATTGCGGCGTCAATCGCAAGGCTGGTTTGGCTGAAACTCATCATGCGCGGCTTGCCAGAGACGCCCAACCGTTCCAGAAAAAGCGGCCAAAGGCCATGGGAATCGCTGAGCAATGTCTGACGCAAAAGATCCGAAGGCTCGGTAATCTGTGCCGCAAGGTCGGGGGCACAGACGGCTACAAATTCCGTTGAAAACAGTGGCTCGGCCGTCAGTCCCGGCCCAAAGGGCGCCCGCCCCTGTCGGACTGCGATATCGATGCCATCCGTCTGAAAGTCAGCCAACCGCTCGCGCGCGTCCACCTGCACCGAAATGTCCGGGTGTTGCGCAGTAAAATCGCGCAATCGCGGGACAAGCCATTTGGAGGCAAAGCTGGGTGTGACCGAAATTGTCAGTTGCCGCACTTCCGACAATCCATCCACGGCTTCCCCAATCAATCGAAAGGCGCGGCGCAGGGGCGCGTGGAAGCGGCGTCCGGGCTCGGTCAGGCGCAAACCTCGCGGTAGCCGCTCAAACAGCTGCACACCCAACCGCGCCTCCAGCCCCCGCACCTGTTGCGCCACGGCCCCCTGCGTCACGCCCAGTTCCTGGGCCGCAACGCGGAAATTGAGGTGACGCGCCGAAGCCTCGAAAGCGCGGAGCGCATTGAGCGGAGGGAGTGAAGTCATGAGGTCCAGCTGTAGATTTTCTACAGGATAAAGACACGAGAACTGATTGGTCAAATCGCAATTCAAACAACATTCTGGAACCCGGTTAGATATGGAGAAATACAATGTCGGACAAAGTGGCCCTGATAACGGCAGGCGGCAGTGGAATGGGTGCAGATGCAGCGCGCAGGCTTGCCGCGGATGGCTTTCAGGTTGGTATCCTGTCCTCTTCCGGCAAAGGCGAGGCACTGGCTGAGGAGTTGGCAGGGATCGGTGTGACCGGTTCAAACCAATCCAACGAGGACCTGCAAAGGCTTGTGGATGCGGCCATGTCCCGCTGGGGGCGCATTGATGTTCTGGTGAATTCCGCCGGGCATGGGCCGCGCGCGCCAATACTTGAGCTAACCGACGAGGACTGGCATCGCGGGATGGACGTCTATTTTCTGAACGCAGTGCGACCCGCGCGACTGGTGACCCCGATCATGCAAAAGCAGGGTGGCGGGGCGATCATCAACATCTCGACCTTCGCAGCGTTTGAACCTGACCCGGTCTTTCCTACATCCGGCGTGTTCCGGGCGGGTCTTGCTGCCTACACCAAGCTGTTCTCGGACAAATACGCCGCGGACAATATCCGCATGAACAACGTCCTTCCCGGCTTCATCGACAGTCTTCCGGAAAAGGAAGAGTTTCGCACCCGCATACCGATGGGCCGTTATGGCAAAAGCTATGACGAGATCGCTTCGGTCATTTCCCTGCTGGCATCAGAGGGCGGCGGGTACATCACCGGTCAGAACATCCGGGTGGATGGTGGCATCACCCGCTCGGTCTGAGTGGTCAGAACCGGGCCTTTACCAGATGCGTCAGTGCCGCGCCGGTTTCAAAAAAGGCGCGGCGCAGGCCCGGCCAGCTTTCCGAATGCGTTTGCACGGCCGGTAACGGCAGCAGGTCCGGGTCACCTTTCAAAAGGCTTTCGGCCATCAGCCGGCCGAACACCGTTCCCGGACCGATACCGCGTCCGGAAAACCCGTGCGCAGACAGGGCATTCAGCCCGATTTCGGTGATCTTCGGGATATGGTCCGACGTCATGGCGATGCGCCCGTGCCATCCCTCGGACAATGGCTGATCCGCTAGTTGCGGGAACAGCTCTGCCAGTTTGCGTTTGATCCAGCCGGTATGCGCGGTGCGCCCCGCATGGCCCAGGTCACCCATTCCGCCGATAATCAACCGCCCCTCCTGATCCGTGCGGAAAGAGGTCATGATCAAACCGGTGTCCCAACAACCTTCACCACCGGGCAGAATGCCTGCGCGCAGATTGTCGGACAAAGGGGCTGTAGCGTACTGAAAATAGTAGACCGGCACATAGGCCGTCGCAGTCGGTTGCAAGCCCTGATGATAGGCATTTGTTGCCTGAATGACCGAACGAGCGCGCACCGTACCGCCGGTTGTCGTCAGCTGCCAAAGGTCTCCTTCTCGGTGCAGGGAATGGACCGGGCTTTGGGTAAACACGTGCGCACCTGATGCGATGGCCGCCCGCGCCAAGCCGCGAACATAGGAAAGAGGCTGGATCGTGCCCGCCCGTGGATCAAACAAAGCGCCGTGAAAGGCGGTGCTACCTGTTCTGGCGCGGGTCTCATCTGCTGATAACAATTCGACCGGGGCGCCTGAGTCGCGCAATTGAGTGTGGCGAGCCTTGAGATCACGAAACCCTGTCGGTGAATGCGCACAATGCAGGGTTCCGTTCTGCACCGGCTCGCAATCGATCCCGTGGGCTCCGATCAGCCGAAAAACCTCTGACGGGGCCTGAGCCAGCAGGTCAATCAGCCGATCCCCCGCCCGCACCCCGAGATGCGCCCGGATGTCGTCAGGGGGCAGCCACAGCCCGGCATTTGCCAGCCCGACATTGCGTCCCGAACCGCCATGCCCGATCTCCTGCGCCTCAAGCAGACAGACCGACGCCCCGGACTGCGCCGCGTGCAGTGCGGCGGAACATCCGGTGTAGCCACCGCCGATCACGGCAAGGTCGACCGTCAAGTCTCCGGCCAATGGCGCTGTTTCGGTCCGTTCGTGACTGGTATTCAGCCACAGGGAATGCTCGGGGTTGTTCACGGTCTGCCTATCAAGATTTTGCGCGGATCATTGCGGCACGATCAGCCGGTTGCAAGCGCCCTTTGGTCCTCACGACCCATTGAAACCAGCATCGGCTGCGCCTCCTGCTGATCCTGAAAAGACGCCTTGTTCGTCATTCCACGCCATTCGGCCAGTACCAGAGACTGCGCTACGGCCCCGCCAAGCGTGGCGCCCGGCCCTGTGACGATGAACAGATCGGGGGCGAATTCACGTGCCGCGGTCTGGATAGCGCGGGTGAAATCATACGCCTCGGTCACCTGATGCCCCAGCGTGTAATCCCACAGGGCGCCCGTATCCGTCGCCCCCGGCCACCAGATATTGCCGCGCCCGTCGATCAACGGGCGGTCAGGCTGACCGAACAGGTCGACACCAAGCCGCGCGCGCCCTTCGGCGGCAACGGGGGCCTGCAGCCGGGTGTGGAAGGCAGCATGATTGGCAAGGCGCATCGGAAAGCGTTCCTGCACGATGGGTTGAGATGCCTCAAAGGCCTTCAGCCCCTCTTCGTTGCCCGCCAGAACCAGCATGCCGCCCAGATCGATGGACAGCGCCAGATCATGCCCCTCCATCGCGTCGATGCGCGCAACATGGGCCAGCAGCTCAGCCTTGCGGGCGGGATCGCGGACCCAGTCGTCGCCCATGAAGGGATAAACCAATTGCCCACCGATCAGCTTGTCCTGCATCAGCGTGCCCATGGTGTTCACGACGCGAAACCCGTTTTCCGGGCTCAGCGCCCCGGCTGCGGCCAGCGCGATGTACCAACCCATCGAGTTGCCGGTGACGGCCACCACTTCGATATCCTCGGCCAGCGCCTGCGCATCAGCCAGCGACGCGGCGTAGATCAGTGGCGAGGCCACATCCCCGCGGGAAAACCTGCCGACCGAGAACCGTTCGGCGCTGTCCAATGCGGTAACGGCCTCCTGCCCTGTTTCAGCGCGGATGGTGTCAAATGTGCGGAACAATTCCATCTGCCCGGCATGGTGGCGGTGCAGATAGCCCAGTTCCGGTTTGTTATACGTCCCCCGACCGGGGCAGATCACAACGGCGGTACGGGTCATTTCTTTGCTCCGGTCAGAGAGAGGGCGGCGGTGACGATGCCATCTTTCGACGGCAACGGCGCAGCATAGGCAGGGCCGGTGGCGATGAAACAATCTTCGGCCACGACACGCGCGGTCGGAATGGCACCACCTTCTTCGCAGAAGAAAGTCATCAACGCCTCGGACTGGCTGCCTGTACGGCGGCATTCATCAACGATCAGAACGTGTTTGCAGCCTTTGGTGGCCTCGCGCAGCGCCTCGACCGGCAGCGGCGCCAGCCAGCGCATGTCAATGATCCGGGTACTCAGACCTGCCGCCTCCAGCTCGGGCAGCGCCTGCTGCGACAGGTAGTGCCCATTGCCGTAGGTGACGATGGCCAGATCAGTGCCGGCGCCGTGCACACCAACTTCGCCCAGCTCGATCCGTTGATCCGGCGATGGATAGGTGGTCATCCAAGCAGCATCCTGCGCGCCGTGCAGATCCCGCATCGGGTAAAGCGCGATGGGTTCGAGGAACACCACGACCCGTTGCTCTTCGCGCGCCAGCCGCACGCATTCGCGCAACATCCGCGCCGCATCTGAACCGTTCGAAGGGCAGGCGATGATCACACCGGGAATGTCGCGAAGGACAGCCAGCGAGTTGTCATTGTGAAAATGCCCGCCAAAGCCTTTCTGATAGCCCAGCCCCGCGATGCGCAGCACCATAGGGTTGGTGAACTGACCGTTCGAGAAAAACGGCAGGGTCGCGGCCTCTCCCCTGATCTGATCCTCGGCGTTATGCAGATAGGCCAGGAACTGAATTTCGGGGATCGGAACAAATCCGTTATGCCCCATACCGATGGCAAGGCCCAGAATCGACTGCTCATCCAGCAACGAGTCGATCACCCGGTCGGGGCCAAAGCGTTGCTGCAATTTCTGCGTCACACCATAGACGCCCCCTTTGCGGCCGACATCCTCGCCCATGCAGACGATCTCGCCATGTTCCAGCATCAGATCGGTCAGCGCCCAGTTGATCAGGCGGCTCATGGGCTGGGGCTCATTCATTGCCCGCATGTCGCCGCCAAATGCTTGCGCGCGCACCTCGGCGCTGGGGCCATTGGTGGGTTTGCAGTCGCGTTTGGGCGGGATCAGGCTGGCCATGACCTCTTGCGCGGTGGCCAGATGCGGACGGGTTGCCGCCTCGGCCGCTACGCGGTCGGTGCGGGCGCAGGTGTCTTCGTAAATCTGCAAGGCCTGATCCGGCGACAAGGCACCGGCCTGATCCAGCAGGCGCACCGAATGCAGCAGCGGATCATTCGCCTCATCCGCCTCAACCTCGGACTTGCTGAGGTAGGTGGTTGGCACGTCGGCCCCGGCGTGGCCATAAAGGCGCACGGTTTTCAGGTGCAGGAAGGCGGGTTTGCGGCGGGTACGAACATACTCGGCCGCCTCTTGTGCGACGGCGTAGGTCTCATAAATATCCAGACCGTTGGCCTGGAAGTACCTGATGCCCGGTCGATGTTCCATCGAAGCCTGTATCCAGCCCTTCGGTGTTTTCACCGAAATACCGATGCCGTTATCCTCGCACACAAACAGCAGTGGCAGCGGCGTGGATTGCACACTTGTCCAGCCCGCCGTGTTGATTGCCCCCTGTGCCGTCGAATGGTTGGCGGACGCATCGCCAAAGGAACACATGGCGATCCCGTCTGCGGGCAGTTGCCGGTGCTCCGGGCCGTGCCTGCGCGCCGCGCCCAGCGAATAGGCCGCCCCCACCGCCTTGGGCAGATGGCTTGCAATCGTCGATGTCTGTGGCGGAATCATCAGTGCCTTCGATCCCAGCACCTTGTGCCGCCCGCCTGAAGTCGGGTCCTCTTTCGAACAGGCAAAACTCAACAACATGTCCCATGTGATCTGTTGACCGGGCACCTGTTCGGCGCGGGCGATCTGAAACGCGGCGTCGCGATAGTGCAGAAAGGCAATGTCGGTCGGACGCAGCGCGTGTGCGACCGCGGCCATCCCTTCGTGCCCCGACGAACCGATAGTATAGAACCCCTGCCCGGCCTTTTGCATCGCCCGGCTCGTACGATCCAATGCACGGCTAAGCACCTGCGAGCGATAGAGCGAGACGGCCTCGGCGTCACTCAATCCCGGCGTCGGGTCGGCGCCATCGGGAAAGTCGCGCTTTGCAACGCGGGTCAGGAAATTCTCGTGAACGATCTGGGCGCGGTCCATGGCTCGGCCTTCTCAAGTAATGTTGTCGTGTCAGAGCGCGGCAACCGCGCGCGAGATGCGGGCAAGCCCTTCGGTCAGGCTATCCGTTGCATAGGCGAAGGACAGGCGCAAATGGCCGGGCATCCCAAAGGCGCGACCCGGAACCAGCGCGACACCGGCCTCATCCAGCAGATACCGACAGAACTCATGGTCTACAGGCATCTTTGCCGGCGTTTTGGGGAACACGTAGAAAGCCCCGTCAGGTGTCGCGCAGCTAAGTCCGGCAGCATTCAGCCCTGCGACGACAAGATCGCGGCGCGCCTGCATCTCGTTTCGACGCTCGGCCAACAAGTCCTGCGGGCCTGTGATGGCCTCCAGCGCCGCAGCTTGCGCGATGGAACAGGCACCGGATGTAATCTGACCTTGAACCGCCACCATTGCCTTGATCAGCGCCGCGGGCCCGATACCCCAACCGATCCGCCAGCCGGTCATCGAATAGGCCTTGGACACCCCGTTCACGATCAGCGTGCGATCCGCCAGCGCGGGCACGGCCTGCACAAACGGCGTGAAAGGCACATAGGCGAGGTGCTGATAAATCTCGTCCGAAATCACCCAAACCTGAGGGTGTTTTTCCAGAACCTCGCCCAGTGCCTGCAATTCATCTTTGGAATATACGGCCCCGGTCGGATTGGAGGGTGTGTTCAGCAGCAACCAGCGGGTGCGCGGGGTGATTGCGGCCTCCAATTGCCCGGGTGTCAGCTTGAAATCCTGTGTGACCGGGCAATCCAACACCACCGGCGCGCCTCCGGCCAGCTTTACCATGTCCGCGTAGCTGGTCCAGAACGGGGCGGTCGTTATGACTTCGTCCCCGGCGTTGAGCGTTGCCATAAAGGCCGCAGACAGGACCTGCTTGGCCCCTGTGGAAACGATCACATTGGCGGCCTCCACCCCTGCCTGTTCCGCAATTGCTCCGCGCAATGCTGGTGTTCCGGCCGTCGCAGGATATCTGGTTTGGCCATTTAGCGCCGCGCTATGTGCCGCCTCGACCACGTGGCCCGGAGTTGGAAAGTCTGGCTCGCCCGTACTCAGCGCGATCACATCCACGCCCTGCGCGCGCAGTCTTGCCGCATGTTCCGAAATCTGAACGATTTCGGACAGTTCGATCCCTTCAAGCCGCCCGGCCCTTTGAAATTCGCCCAAGCTGTTCTGAATGGTCATGGTGCAATCCCCGAATAACAGTCAGTACCTGTGTGTATCCTGCTGGCATTGGCAGAAAGCCAGTGATATTCCATCCGAAAGGTATGAGGATAAGTCATATGATTGCGCCCCGCCGGTTTCTGCCCTCGATCTCATCCCTGCTGGCGCTTGAGGCGGTGGACCGTCTTGGCAGTGCCTCGGCAGCGGCCGAGGAGCTGTCGCTGACACAAAGTGCGATCAGCCGGCAACTCAAAACGATGGAAGAACAGTTGGGGGTCGAGCTGATCCAACGCACGCAGATGCGTCTTCACCTGACACCTGCGGCAAGAGAGTATGTGGAAACGGCAAGATCGGCGCTGCAACAACTGGCGCAGGCGTCGCTCAAGCTGAAAGCCAATCCAACGGGCGGGTCGCTGCATCTGTCGATCCTGCCCGCATTTGGCATGCACTGGCTGGCACCTCGGCTGCAGGACTTTGCTCGGCGCCACCCCGAGGTGACGGTAAACCTGAACACGCGGCTGAAACCGTTTGATTTCGAAACCGAGCCCTTTGATGCCGCAATCCACTTTGGCCAGCAGGACTGGGCCGGAGTGAACTACCTACCCATCATGCGCGAAGAGGTTTTGCCAGTCTGCGCACCTGACCTTTTGCCGGAAGGTCTGAGCAGTATCGGTTGGCTGCAGGATGCACCGCTGCTGCACCTCGACACGCGCCCCGATGCCTGGGAGCAGTGGTTCGCAGCCCAGGGCCAGCCTGCCGAAGGCGTCCGCGGCATGCTGTTCGATCAGTTCTCGACAATGATACAGGCAACCATTCACGGGTTGGGCGTTGCGCTGATGCCCAGCTATCTGGTGGCCGAAGACCTGAAATCCGGGCGTCTGGTTCTGGCCTTGGACGGGCCCGTGGTAAGCCTTGGGGATTACTACCTCGTCTGGCCGCAAAGACGGGCCGAGCCCGAGCCGCTCAAATCCTTTCTGAAATGGCTGAAAGGGCAACTTGAGCAGGAATGATGAATTGGCCGGTTCGAGTTTTCAGCTTCAGAACTTGCCGTTTTCATTCTTCCATTCACTGCGCGGTGCAATATTTTCGACGGTGTCCCAATGCTCGACGATCTTGCCATCCGCGACACGGAACAGGTCATAGAACGCGCTGTGCGTCCCATCGGAATACCCTTCGCAAACCGTCAGGACAAAACTGCCCTCGGCCAATACCCGGTGCAGATGGCGATAGTCGATCATCCGCTGACCATCCATATCCGGGGACAGAGCCTTGCGCAGCTGCGCGAGGTCGTCATCAAAATGCGGGCTGTGCTCGGCAAAGGCGGATGTGTCGATGCAGGCATCGATCTGGCCCGCATCACCACCGATCAAAGCGGTTTCGACAAACTTCCGAACAAGAGCCCGATTGGCTTCGGTCTTTTCCGGATCAGTGGCTTCGGCGGGGCCGTCAACCATGCTGCGCCCGGACAGGTTTGGGCCTTGCCGCTTCTGGATGTTGTCCCAGTGCTCGACGGCCTGACCGTCTTCAAACCGGAACACCTCGAACCCGATGTTGCGGCGGGAGAAATCGTATTCGGTATGTGCAAAGACGAAATCCCCGTCTTCAAAGGCGCGCACGATATTCACACGGGGCGAGGTTTCGGACAGGCGCTTGAACAGCACCGCCAATCCCTCACTGCCCTCGTGTGTCTGAGGGTTGTGCTGGATGTACTTGGCCTCATTGACCACGGCGACCGGGCCGGGGTCACCGGTTTCGATGCTTTTCAGCAGGGCGCGAATGCGGTCCTTGTTGGCGTCCGGCATATCGGTGTCCATTCACGGGTCAGATGTCGCGGTCCGGGACAGAATGTCAGGCATCTTTGATCCCGGCAACAAGGTTGTGAACTGGGTCAGCAACGATACAGCAGCTTAAACTGTTCGGCCTTCGGCCTTGCGTACTGCGGACAGCGGGCTGGGCGCGCGCGTTCAATGCTCGCGCGTGCCCAGCCCAACGGGAGGAAGTCTTCCGGCAGGAAGGTCGACGTCAGGCGGAAGCGCCCCTTGCCTGCTTAAACGTCCAGCGAACGCGCGATGAGTTCTTTCATCACCTCATTGGTGCCGCCATAGATCATCTGCACGCGCGCGTCCGCATAAAGACGCGCGATGGGATATTCCATCATGAAGCCATAACCGCCAAACAGTTGCAGGCATTCGTGCATGATCTCGTTTTGCACTTCCGAGCCCCAGTATTTGACCATCGAAGCCGTCGGCGCATCCAGCTGCCCCTGTTCCAACTTGGCGATGCAGTCGTTGACGAAGCTGCGCAGGACCTCGGCCTTTGTCTTGCACTCGGCCAGCTTGAACCGGGTGTTCTGAAAATCCATCACGCGCTGGCCGAACGCCTTGCGCTCCTGTACGTATTTCACCGTTTCAGCGATTGCGAAATCAATGGCGCCCAGCGCCATGATGCCGATTGTCAGACGCTCCCAAGGCAGCTGCTTCATCAGCTGATAGAACCCCTGCCCCTCTTCGGGTCCGATGAGGTTGGTCATCGGGACCTTCACGTCTTCAAAGAACAGCTCGGCCGTATCGTTGGCTTTCATCCCAAGCTTCTTGAGATTGCGCCCCCGGCGGAAACCCTCGGCCCCATCCGTTTCGACAGCAATCAGCGAGACACCTTTGGCGCCCTGCGATTTGTCCGTCTTGGCGACCACGATGACAAGATCAGCAGTCTGACCGTTGGTGATGAATATCTTCGACCCGTTGATCCGGTAGGAATTGCCGTCCTTTTCCGCCGTGGTCCGGACCGATTGCAGATCGGACCCTGTGCCCGGTTCGGTCATGGCAATGGCACCGACCATTTCGCCGGATGCCAGCTTGGGCAGCCACTTCTGCTTTTGATCTTCGCTGCCATAGGCAGTGATATAATGGGTAACGATAGATTGGATGCCATAACCCCAACCGGCATCCCCGCGCGATGTCTGTTCGTAAATCGTGATCGAGTCGAAACCCATGTCACCACCAACGCCGCCGTATTCTTCGGCGATTGAACCAGCCATCAGGCCGGTTTCACCGGCCTTGTTCCAGAACTCGCGATCCACAACCCCGTTGCCGACCCAATTGTCGATGTTGGGAACAAGTTCGTCGTCCATGAAACGGCCCGCCATTTCCGCGAACATGCGGTGTTCGTCGGTGGCCCAGGTTGAGGTGCTGGTGATTAGCGACATATCCATCTCTCCGGTCTGAAGTTGCAGGAAGGCTAACGTGCAAGGCGATTCAAACCAATCCGGGTGACGCCGCGTCTCGAAAGAGTGCTACGCAACGTCCTTTGGGATCAGCCGGATACTCGCCGCCGAACGCCTTTTGCCGGGGGTTTTTCGGCACCGCCCGCGAAACACTGGGCAATGGACATCCATTCGACCGCAACAGGCCCTTCTACCTTGAGCGTGGTGTCCGCAATGTTGCGTGTCTGTGTGACCACCTGAGCGAATTCCACCGCAGAACCGGAAATCCGGTTCTCTCCAGGTTCTCCGAACTCCCAAAGGGTTCCGGACGGGGCGGTCAGGTCCAGTCGCGGCATGATTTCAGGTACAGCCGAGCCATGCACCTTGTAGGTCCAGCCAAACGTGTTCACGCCCAGAATGACGATGTTCTTTATCCGGTCGGTTTCCTGCCGCTCTACCCCAAGGATGTCGAACACCTCTTGGCCATGCGCCCAGGTTTCCATTTGCCGGGCGGTAATCGACGAACGAACGGACATGTCCGGACCGGCCCATTTCACGCGTTGCTTCGGATCGAGACCGGCCCAGCGCTTACCCATGCCCGTGTACAGCTCCCGCCACGCTTCGCGCAGGTCTTCGCCACGCTCGGATATCATGGCATTTTCGGTTGCCCTGAAGCCGTTGGACTGAATTCCGGCAAAGGTCTCGGCCACGCGAACCTGAAAGGCGTCCTCGTCATTCAACGACAGCTCGGCCATCTGATTCCAGAAGTGCAGGTGCACAAGAACATCGTTCAGCGTCCAGCCCTTGAACTGGGTAACCGTGTCCCATTTGTCGCCCGCCACGTCAGCCAGAACGCCGTGCAGAGCCTCGCTTTCGTCCAGAAAATCCTTTGCCTGTTCCATGCTCATCCCTCCAACGTCGCCATCAGCCGTTCGGTGGCGTCCAGATAATCCTGCTTGAACTCCTGCACGACAGCGCCCGCCGATGACATCTGGTTCATCAGACCGACCCCCTGCCCGACCCAATAGGTTGCAAGCTCGGCCGCGCCTTCGTGCCCGCCTTCTGCCAGTTTCTCGATCTTGCCCAGGGCCGGTTCCGAGATCAGCGACTGGAACGGCATCGGCAACGGATCGGGGCCTTGCGCCTCCCACGCTTCGGTCCAGGCCGAGCGCAACTGGCGCGAGGTTTTGCCGGTGCGCGACCGGGAACGGACCGTATCCGAAGACGAGGCCGCCAGCATCTTGTCCTTGATCGTCTGGCTGGGCTCGCCCTCGGCAGTCGTCAGCCAGACCGATCCGCACCACGCCCCGGCGGCCCCCATGGCCATTGCGGCAGCCATCTGCCGCCCCGTGACGATACCACCCGCCGCCAGAACCGGCGTGTCCCCCGCGACCGAGACCACCTCGGGCACCAGCACCATGGTCGAAATTTCACCACAGTGCCCGCCGGCCTCGCCACCGGCGGCTACCAGAATATCCACGCCCGCCGCAACCTGACGTTCGGCATGTTTTCGGGATCCGACCAGAGCCGCGACCGGGACACCCGCCTCACGGGCACGATCCAGCATGATCTGCGGCGGTGTCCCCAGTGCATTTGCGATCAGTTTGATGGGAAAGGAAAAGGCCACATCCAGCATTTCCTGCGCACCACCGCTGTTGAGATTGTGCGAGAAATGCAGCATCGCCTTGCGCCGCTCGGCCAGATCGTCCGCCTGAACGCCATTTTGGGCCAGAACAGATTCGACAAACTCCATGTGCTCGCCGGGCAGACCGCCAAGCAACTGGTCGTCCGATGGCTCATCCCCTTGCCGTTGAATCGAAGTTGGGACGATCAGGTCGACGCCATAGGGTTTGCCGTCACAATTGGCGTCGATCCATTCCAGTTCGGTTCGCAGTTGCTCGGGCGTGTACATCACCGCTCCAAATACACCCATGCCACCCGCGCGGCTGACCGCGGCCACTACGTCACGGCAATGGCTAAACGCAAACAGCGGAAACTCGATTCCAAGTTTTCGGCACAGGTCGGAATTCATCTGATCATCCCCTTTGATCTCTATCGCTGCGCCGCCCGGTGCGAATGGCGCGGAACGCGACGTTCTTTCTGTGACGCCCTCCTCGGCGCTTTACAGACCATCCGTTCTGTTTCTACGTTGCCCGCAACAGGCGTACCGGTCAACGCAGCGCGGACCCGCGCGACGTCACGGAACAAGCTGACCCAAAAGGAGGCGACATGACCTGCCCTTCCCCATTCATGACACCCGAGCGTGAGGCCTATCGCAGCAATCTGAAACGGTTCTTCGACACGGAAGTGAAGCCCAACATCGAGGATTGGGAGGCCAAGCGGTCAGTCCCATGGGACCTGCATGAAAAGCTGGGCGACATGGGTGTCTTCGGCTTTGGCATTCCCGAAGAATATGGCGGCCTTGGCTTTGACGACGCTTTCATGCGGGCGGATTATGCCGAAATGGCCTTCGGCTGTGGCGCCTCGGGCGTTGCGGCAGCCGTTGGTGGGCGCATGATATCGCTGGGCCCGATCGTCAAGTTTGCACCCGAAGAATTCAGAAATACGGTTCTGCCTGAAATTGTCGGCGGACGCATGAATTCCTCGCTTGCGATTACCGAGCCGGGCGGCGGATCGGATGTGGCAAACCTGACCACCAAAGCCGAACGAACCGAAGATGGCTGGGTTCTGAACGGCGCCAAAGCCTACATCACCGGGGGCATGGATTCGCAATGGTTCGTCGTTGGGGCCAGAACCGGCGGGCCGGGGCTGACGGGGATATCCCTCTTTCTGATCGAAGCGGACACACCGGGTTTCACCCGCACGCCGCTTGGCGGCAAGATGGGCTGGCATTGTTCGGAACAGGCGATGCTGCATTTCGATGACTGCAAAGTCTCAGCTGAGGCGCTGATCGGCCCAGAGAACAAAGGGTTCATCGCCATCATGAACAACTTCAACTTTGAACGCCTCGCTATGGTTGCCGGAGGCCTTGGCATGATGCGCGTTTGCTATGATGCCGCGCTGGATTGGGCACGCGAGCGCCGGACCTTCGGCCAAAGGCTGATCGACCATCAGGTCATCGCTCACAAGTTCGCCGAAATATCGGCCCGTATCGACATGATCGAAGCCTATCTGGAACGTATCTGCTGGGCGATCAATCAGGGCCTCATGCCCGCTGCCGAAATCGCCAAGGCCAAGGTCCAGTCCACCAAGGCGCTGGAATTCGTGGCCTCCGAGGGCATGCAGATATTTGGCGGTGCCGGTTATCTGACTGGCAACCCAGTGGAACGGGTCTGGCGCGAGGTCAAGGTGATGGCCATCGGCGGTGGTTCGGAAGAGATCATGCGTGATCTGGCCGTGCGGCAAATGGGGCTCGCCGGGCAATGACCATCGACGGTCCACACTAACGCGCCGGACTGATTGGGGATTGGAACAGATTCCGATTCCACAGGTAGGCCCTGCGGTGTAAGTTGCCGATATAGCCAACCCATGAAAGTCCCACGGCGGGAAAGACCAACAGATGGCCGTCATTGCGACATTCAAAGCGATCCCGCTGGATGCCTTCAGCGACCGCCCCGGCGGCAGCAACGATCCGTTTGTTCTTGCCAACAATGATCCGGACCAGTTTCTGAACGTCACCATCGATGATGACGATACATTGATTGACGGCGACACGATCATCAATGAAACGCCAGACGACCCCAATCAGATCGGCATCGTAACGGACGCTGCCGGAAATCCGGTTTCAACCGACGGTATCTACGTGGAATGGACGGCCACCTATACCGGTACCAACGGTCAGGTGATCGAGGTCTGGCGCTTCGAGCTGGACAATGGGCTGCGCTTTTTCGCGGTATCTGAAATCCCCGAGGTGGGCGTCACCTTCACCACATCTAACAAGGATCAGGGTGCGGACGATCTGAACCCCGCGGATATTCCGGATACGCCCTGTCTGACACGTGGCGCTTTGATCCGCACTGAGCACGGCGACCGCCCGGTCGAAAGCCTGTCCGAAGGCGACCTGATTTTGACGCATGACAATGGCCTGCAGCCCCTGCGTTGGATCGGCAGGCGATCGTTCGGGCCTGATGAACTGGCCATGAACCCCAAGCTGCAACCGGTGCGAATCCCGGCGGGATCGCTGGGTTTGGGGCAACCGACAAGGGACTTGCTGGTGTCCCGCCAGCATCGCATGTTCGTTGCGTCAAAGATCGCCGAGCGCATGTTCGGGCAATCAGAAATCCTTGTGCCTGCAATCAAACTGACTGCGCTGCCTGGTGTGACGATTGAAGAAAGCGCCAAGTCGGTCGAGTATTATCACCTGTTGTTCGATCGGCATGAAATCATCTTTGCCGAAGGCGCCGCAACCGAAAGCCTGCTTGCAGGCCCTCAGGCGCTCGGGTCCCTCAGCGCAGATGCGCTTGAAGAGATTCTGGTTATTTTCCCTGACATCATGAACCTGAAATGCCTGACTGATCCTGCAAGGTTCATCCCCTCGGGAAAGCAGCAAAAACAACTGGTCTGGCGTCACCTGAAAAACAACAAACCCCTGCTGCGTGACAGCTATGTAACCTGATTCAGACAGCGCTACGTGACGTCACTAAACAAGTTCCGTAACTGTTCAGTTGCAGATTCGGATTTCAGCCTTCTAGCTTTCCGGCAACGGATCAGGAGGAGAAACCATGGCCACCCCAGCCTATATCTACGATGCGGTGCGGACACCGCGCTCGCGCGGCAAGAAAGACGGCACCCTGCACGAGGTAAAGCCCATTCAACTGGCCGCCGGGCTGTTGCGCGAGTTGCAGTCGCGGCATGATCTGGACACCTCGCAGGTAGGTGACGTGATTTTGGGGTGCACCGCGCCCGTCGGCGATCAGGGGGCCTGTGTGGCCAAGGCCGCCGTGCAGGCCGCGCATTGGGACGAGGCAGTTCCCGGCGTACAGCTTGACCGGTTCTGCGCTTCGGGTCTGGAGGCAGTGAACATGGCGGCCGCCAAGGTCGGATCGGATCAGGAAGATCTGGTCGTAGCAGGCGGTGTGGAATCCATGAGCCGAATTCCGATGCTGTCACAGGGCGGGGCGATGTTCACCGACCCGGATTTCGTAATTGACCAGAACTCGGCCCCGCAGGGGATTGGTGCAGATCTGATCGCCACCATCGACGGTTACAGCCGCGAGGATGTGGATGCATTTGCCGTCGAAAGCCAGAAACGCGCGGCACATGCGCGCGACAACGGCTGGTTCGACCGGTCGGTGGTGCCGGTGAAGGATGAAAACGGCATCACGGTGTTGCAGCGCGATGATTACATCAAACCAAACACCGATATGCAGAAACTGGGCGCGCTGAATCCGTCCTTCGCGCAGATGGGTGGATTTGGATATGACGACATGGCGCTGGCCAAATATCCGCAGGTTTCGCGGATCAACCATGTGCACACGCCGGGCAACTCCTCGGGCATCGTGGATGGGTCGTCGGCGGTGATGATCGGTTCGGAAAAGTCAGGCAAGGAACTGGGGCTGGAGCCTCGTGCGCGGATCGTTTCGGCCACAGTGATCTCTACCGATCCGGTGATCATGCTGGCAGGCCCCGGACCGGCGGCTAAAAAGTGCCTCGACAAGGCAGGTCTCAAGGTTTCGGACATCGACATCTGGGAGATTAACGAAGCTTTCGCATCGGTTGCCATGCGTTACATGAAAGACCTCGAAATCGACCACGAAATCACCAACGTGAATGGCGGCGCGATTGCCATGGGTCATCCGCTGGGCGCAACCGGTGGGATGCTGGTTTCGACCGTTCTTGACGAGCTGGAGCGCCGTAATGCCAAGCGGGCCATGATCTCGCTGTGTGTGGGCGGCGGCATGGGTATCTCGACCCTGATCGAGCGTCTTTGAAGGAGAACGGATATGGGTGAATTTCGCTACGAAAAAGACGCCGATGGTATTGTCACGGTCACCATGGACATGGACGGCCCGGTAAACGCGATGAACGCGCAGTTCTGGCCGCTGTTTTCCGAAACCATGGACCGGATCGAGGCCGAAGAGGGCCTAAAGGGTGTGATCTGGACCTCGGCCAAGGACACGTTCTTTGCCGGCGGTGATCTGAACATGCTGAAAAGCATCGAGGCAGACGGTGTTGATGAGTTGTTCCAATCCGTCGAGGCTACCAAAGCCGTGATGCGGCGGCAGGAGAAATTGCCGGTCCCAGTGGTTGCTGCCATCAATGGGGCCGCGCTGGGTGGAGGCTATGAGATCTGCCTTGCCTGCAACTATCGCATCGCCGCCGAGAACCCGAAAACCAAGATCGGCCTGCCCGAGGTGACCCTGGGCCTGCTGCCCGGTGGGGGTGGCGTTGTTCGCCTGACCTACCTGCTGGGCATGGAAGGTGCGATGCCATTCCTGCTGGAGGGCCGTCAGGTTTCCCCTGACAAGGCGATGAAGGCCGGGTTGATTCACGAGGTGGTTCCGCCCGAACAACTGCTGAGCCGGTCCAAGGAATGGATATTGTCGGTACAAGGTGACGAAGCGGCGATAACGCAGCCGTGGGACACCAAGGGCTACAAGATACCTGGCGGGCCTTCGACATCACCCAAGAACATGACCCGCATCGCCGGGGCCGCCGCGATGCTGTTCAAAAAGACGCGGGGGCTGATGCCAGCGCCGGTCAAAATCCTGGACATCATGACCGAAGCAGCAGGCAAGGTCGATTTCGAAACCGCCCAACGATATGAGAGCCGCCGCTTTGTCTCGCTGACACCGATGGCCACAACAAAGAACATGATCGAAACGCTGTTCTTTGGCATGAACAAGGTCAATGGCGGCGCAAGCCGTCCCAAGGGTGTACCACCATCTAAGGTCGAGCGGCTGGGCATTCTTGGCGCGGGCATGATGGGTCAGGGCATCGCCTATTCCGCGGCGATGGCAGGTTTGCCGGTGGTGTTGAAAGACATGTCGATGGAGGCCGCAGAAAACGGCAAGGCCTACACCGCCGGGTTGCTGGACAAACGGGTCAAACGCGGCCGCATGTCGCCCGAGCAGCGGGATGCCGTGCTGGCCCTGATCACGCCGACGGAACAGTCGGACGACCTGAAAGGCTGCGATTTGATCATCGAGGCGGTGTTCGAGAAAATCGACATCAAGGATGCCGTTCTGGCCGAGCATGAGGCGCTGCTGGCCGAAAATGGCGTCTGGGGGTCGAACACCTCGACCCTACCGATCACACGGCTGGCCACCGGAGCCGCGAAGCCCGAGAATTTCGTCGGCCTGCACTTCTTCTCACCTGTCGACAAGATGCCGTTGCTGGAAATCATCGCTGGTGAAAAGACGTCGGACGAAACGCTGGCGCGTGCCTTCGACTTTGCCCGCCAGATCCGGAAAACCCCGATCATCGTCGGGGACAGCACCGGGTTCTACACCTCGCGCACCATCGGCACCAAGATCATCGAAGCTGCTGAACTTGTGGCCGAAGGGCATGATCCGGTGCGCGTCGACAACCTGTCGCGCCTTACCGGAATGCCGACGGGGATGCTGTCGCTGCTGGATGAGGTGCAGATCAAGCTGGTCACCGACATCTACAACACACAGGTTGAGATGGGCCTGCTGGACCCCGCGCAGGAACAGAACCCCGGCGCACGCGCCATGCTGGCCGAAATGATCAGCCAGCACGGGCGCCACGGCCGCGCAACCGGCAAGGGCTTTTATGACTATTCCGATGAGGGCAAGACAATCTGGCCCGGCCTTGAGGCCTGGCGCAAGGATGACGTGCAGATCAGCGACCAGGATATACAGGACCGCATCCTGTTCCGCGCGGTGCTGGAAAGCCTGCGGTGTCTGGAAGAAGGCGTTTTGCGTACGGTTGCCGACGGCAATGTCGGGTCAATTCTTGGCATCGGCGCTCCGGTTCACACCGGTGGGTACATTCAATACGTGAACACCTATGGGCCTGAACGATTTCTGACACGGTGCGAGGAACTGGCCAAAGCCTATGGCCCACGTTTTGAGCCGCCCGAAATCCTGAAACAACATGTGGCAGAGCAAAAGACTTTTGCCTGATCTGAACGGCGCGGCTTACCCCCGCGCCGTCATTTTTTCAGTGCCGCGTCCAGCAATGTTTGTGCTGCCTCTTTTGCCTCCCTTGCCGGGTCGCAGCTGTTCAGCAAAACCGAAGTGACAATCGCCCCTTCCTTCAAAAGCAGAATCTGACACCCCAATTTTTCGGGGTCGGACACACCCGCATCGCGCGCCAGCCGTGTGAAATGCTCCAGCAGCAGGCGCTTGTGCTCTGCCGCCTGAACGTGGATCGGGTGATCCTTTTCCTGAAACTCAGCCCCCGCCTTGATGAACATGCAGCCGCGATAGGTGTCTTTTTCAAACCACTCCTGCAGCACGTCAAATCCCGCGATAAGCTGACCCGCGGGCGTGTCCGCCAGTTCTTCGACACGGCGCAGAAACCAGTTGCGAAAACTCTCATCCCGCAGGCGCAGCGCGGCCAAAATGAGCTCTTCCTTGGTGCGGAAGTGTTTGTACATCGACGTTTTCGACACACCGGTTTCTACAACCAGCTTGTCCATTCCGGTGGCATGGAAGCCGTCGCGGTAAAAGACCTCCAGCGCCTTTCGGACAAGCTCATCCCGTTTGTTTGGGCGCATGATTCGGCTCCTTGGTGTACAGATCAGTACATAGTAGTGAATCTACTTAGACGCAAATGACCATGGTAATTCATTGTTATTGATTACTTTTCCGCACACGAAACTCTACCTCGAAAAAATGTTACCGTGCATGACTTGAAAAAGTTTACCGATCTGTACACTTTAACTACATCATTTACCGATCTGTACACCAAGGATCTGACCGATGCGCCGCCATGCCAGTTTATTTCACACCCGGCACGTTCCTCTTCTTCTGACTCTGGCGCTACTCGCCGCCACTCTCGCCTGAAAGAACCGAATGATATGACCCGCCCTCCTCTGCCTCCTTTCACTGCAGAAACCGCTAAGCAAAAGGTGCGCCTGGCCGAAAACGGATGGAACAGCCGCGATCCCGATGTCGTCACACCGGCCTACACCGAAGACAGCCAGTGGCGGAACCGGGCCGAGTTCCTGTCCGGGCACGACCAGATCCACGCCTTTCTGACCCGCAAGTGGAACCGGGAACTGGACTATCGCCTGATCAAGGAACTGTGGTCCTATTCCGGCAATCGCATTGCGGTTCGATATGCTTATGAATGGCATGATGACAGCGGGCAGTGGTTTCGCTCTTATGGCAATGAAAACTGGGAATTCGCCGAAGATGGACGTATGGCGCGCCGCCACGCGTCGCTGAACGATCTGCCCATACCTGGGGAACAGCGCCTGTTTCACTGGCCAGCCGGTCCCCGGCCCGACGATCATCCTGGCCTGTCCGAACTTGGCCTCTGAAAGGAACCGCCATGCCCCGCGCCTTTGCAGAACTGACCTTCACCCCCGCCGTCCGCGCCCATCAGGAAAGGATGGGATCAGCGGCCTCATACGCGAAATTCATCAATGGCGGCCCGCAGCAGGGCCATCAGATCGGCGACGCCGAAAAGGCATTTATCGAGGCGCGTGACGGGTTCTATCAGGCCACCGTGTCCGAAACCGGCTGGCCCTATGTACAATTCCGCGGCGGACCCGTCGGGTTCCTGAAGGTGTTGGGCCCGACAACGATCGGCTATGCGGATTTCTCGGGCAACAGGCAGTATATCTCGCGCGGGAATCTGGATGGTAACGACCGGATCGCGATGATCCTGATGGATTACGCGAACCAACGCCGGCTCAAGATACTTGGACGTATGGAATTTACCGAAGGCGACGCCGCCGCCGTGGCCCTTTACCCGGACGGAGCAGAGGCCTCCGCCGAACGGGCCGCAATCATCCGGGTCGAGGCACTGGACTGGAATTGCCCGCGCCACATCACGCCCCGCTTTACCGAGGCAGAGCTAAAACCGCATCTGAATAATTTGGGGCAGCAACTGGCCCAGTTGCAGCAGGAAAACGAACGGTTGAAGGCGGAACTCGCCGCACGGCCCTGACATGCCGTTCATGTAGAAAGACGTCAGCGTTCAATCCCTGCCGGTCGAAACCATTGCCTCGATTCCCGCCGCGCAAAATTCGATCAGGCGATCCAGACCGGACAAGTCGCCGCCCTGCGACAACGCCTCGACCCGCCACGCGCTGTTGAGATGGGCCAGCATGGCCGACACGGAATAGACCTGACCGGTCGCCAGCACCGCCGGATCTACGCCGGGATACAGCGCCGTGATTTCCGCAATGAACCGCCGGGCTGTCGGGTCAAAACACTCTGCCGCAATGTCGTGCCAGCGCGGATCGACCGAGACATGCGCGACCAGGCGCCCGTAGGCCATCCACCCCGACCCGCCGGTCTGCGCCAGTGTCACGTAGGGGCGGATGAAGCAATCCAGAATGCCCCGCAAGGTGACCCGCCCCTGCAAATTAAGCGCCTCAAGCGCCTCGATCCGGATGCGGGCCAGTTCGTCCGCACGGCGGGCGACCGCCTGATGAAACAGCTCTTCTTTTCCACCGCCGTGATGATGCACTAGCCCCACCTGCACCCCGGCCAGCGCCGCGATATCGCGGATAGATGCACCTTCGAATCCTCTTTCTGCAAATACAGCCTCAGCCGCATCCAGAATCCGTGCCTTGGTCTGCAGGGACCGTTGCGAGGGTGCCCTTTGCCTTTGTTTTTGCGTGATTTTCGCCGTCATGAGATTCATCTTGCCTTATTTTGAACGATCGTTCAAGTTAAGCATCGCGAACAGGGGAGAGTTCATGACGGAAACGCGCGAGGCATTCGCCTTGATCGGGGCCGGTCCTATGGGGCTGGCTGCGGCAAAGGTGCTCAAGGAACAGGGCATCCCGTTTCAGGGGGTCGAGTTGCATTCCGATGTGGGCGGATTGTGGGATATCGACGCCCCCAAATCGACGATGTACGAAACAGCCCACCTGATTTCATCCAAGCGGATGACCGAGTTCGCCGATTTTCCGATGTGCGATACGGTGGCTGAATACCCGTCACACCGGGCGATGAGGGACTATTTTCGCGATTTCGCGACGCGCTTCGGGTTGCGCGAGCACTACAGGTTTGGCGCGGAAGTCATCGAAACAGCCCCTTTGGGCGCGCCGGGTGAGGGCTGGCGGGTGAAATGGCGCGACGCAGATGGTGTGCACGAGGCCGAGTTTGCGGGTGTGTTGATTGCCAACGGCACGCTGTCCGAACCCAACATGCCCGAATTTGAAGGCACATTCGACGGCGACCTGATACATGCCTCGCAATACCGCTATCCTGGTCAGTTCGACGGCAAGCGGGTTCTGATCGTGGGCGCGGGCAATTCTGGCTGCGACATCGCGGTGGATGCCATTCACCACGCGAAACGGTGCGACCTGTCCATGCGGCGCGGGTATTACTTCGTGCCCAAATACGTGTTCGGCAAACCCGCCGATACGATGGGCGGCAAGATTCAATTGCCCATGTGGCTCAAGCGCAAGGTGGACAGCCTGATCCTTGGCTGGTTTGTGGGGAACCCGCAAAAGTACGGTTTTCCCAAGCCGGACTATAAACTGTACGAAAGCCATCCGGTCGTGAACTCACTGGTCCTCTACCACGCGGGACACGGTGATCTGCGCATTCAGCCCGACATCGAACGGCTGGACGGCAAAACGGTCCACTTCAGGGATGGCAGCAGCGAAGATTACGACATGATCCTCGCCGCCACGGGGTACAAGCTGCACTATCCGTTCATCGACCGCGACCTGTTGAACTGGCAGGGGGACGCACCGCATCTGTACCTCAACGCGATGCATCCAGACAGGGATGATCTGTTCATTCTCGGAATGATCGAAGCAACCGGATTGGGCTGGCAGGGACGGCACGAGCAGGCCGAGATGGTGGCGCGCTATATTAAGGGTATTCGCAATGGCTGCCCGGTAGCGGCTGAGCTGAAAGCCAAAAAACAGGAAAACTATGGGCGCGCCACCGGAGGCATGAACTACCTCAACCTCGCCCGCATGGCCTATTACGTGGACAAGGCAACCTATCGGAAAGCGGTCACAGGCTGGATCAGGCGGTTCAGGAAAGCCGCCCCATGACCGGCATCGATGAAATCACGCTGAACTTCAGTCCCGCCTCGATGATGCTGCTAAACGCAATTCTGGCGGTGGTGATGTTCTCAATCGCCATCGATCTGACGCCGCAGGATTTTCAGCGCCTGCGCCGCGCCCCCAAGCCGGTGATTGTGGGGCTGGCGTCGCAATTCATCGTCCTGCCCGTTTTGACCTTTGCGCTGGTCTGGCTGATGGCTCCGCGCCCCTCAATCGCGCTGGGGCTGATCCTTGTGGCGGCCTGCCCGGGCGGCAACATCTCGAACTTCATTACCCACAGGGCGGGTGGCAACACCGCCCTTTCGGTATCCATGACAGCCTTTGCAACGATAGGCGCAATTGTCATGACGCCCGCCAACATTGCGCTTTGGGGCGGGCTTTATCCGCCAACGCGCGCGATCCTGCAGCGCACCGAAATCGATCCGGTTCAGATCGCCATCACCGTGGGCCTGATGCTGATCCTGCCGCTGGTTCTGGGCGTAACGCTGAACCAGCGACGCCCGGAATTGACCGCGCGTCTGCGCAAGCCGCTGCAATATCTGTCGATGGGTATTTTTGTTGCCTTCATCATTCTCGCTCTGGCTGCAAACTGGGGATTTTTCCTCAGCTTCGCCGGGGCCGTTGCCGGGCTTGTGATCCTTCACAACGCGCTGGCTCTGGGGGGCGGCTGGGTTGTGGCCACTCTGACCCGGCTGTCCCCCTATGATCGCCGCTCTGTCACCATCGAAACCGGCATCCAGAATTCCGGGCTTGGCCTTGTTCTGATCTTCGCCTTTTTCAACGGGCTTGGAGGCATGGCCGTCGTCGCAGCTTTCTGGGGCATCTGGCACGCGATTTCCGGAATTGCGCTGGCTTCGCTCATGGCCCGGACCGAGGCCGCCCGATGACCCGCATCCTGATCACCGGAGCCGCCGGAATGGTGGGGCGCGCATTGCTTGCGGAACTGGAAGGGGCCGAGGTGTTTGCGACGGACCTGCACCGTCCCGATCCCATGCCGGACGGCATGAGTTTTCTGCGCATGGACGTCACCACGGGCGAGCCCGCCCGCGTCATCGCCAAGGTCCGACCTGATATCATCGTGCATCTGGCCTCGATTGTGACACCGACGCCAGACATGGGTCGTCAGACAGCGTTTGCGGTGGATGTGGAAGGTACGCGAAAGGTCGTGAATGCGGCCATTGCCAACGGGGTCAGGCGGCTTGTCGTCACCTCATCCGGAGCGGCCTATGGCTATCACCCGGATAACCGCGTGCCCCTGCGTGAGTCCGATCCGCTGCGTGGCAACGCTGAGTTTCCCTATTCCGACCACAAGCGGCAGGTCGAAGAGCTTTTGGCCGAGGCCCGTAAGGTTGCGCCCGGGCTGGAGCAGGTCATTCTGCGCATCGGGACCGTTCTGGGCGAAGGAACCGAAAACCAGATCACCGCACTTTTTCACAAACCGCGCCTGCTGGCAGTGTCGGGCAGCGAAAGCCCGTTTGTCTTTATCTGGACTCGCGATCTGGCCCATATCCTGAAACGCGCGGCAACCGATGGTCCGGCTGGGATTTACAACGTAGCGGGAGACGGCGCACTGGGTGTGTCCGATCTTGCCGGCGCATTGGGCAAACCGGTACTGCGCCTCCCGCCCTGGCTGCTCAAAGCCACACTTGCTGTCGCCCGCCCGCTGGGGCTGTCGCGCTATGGACCTGAACAGGTTCGGTTTCTGCAATACCGGCCGGTACTGGCGAATGACGCCCTGAAATCAGAATTCGGATACACGCCCGAGAAATCCAGCGCCGAGGTCTTTGATTTTTGGAAAAAGCAGGCGGGCCTGTGAAGACTGCCGTCATATCCGGGGGTGCGGGTGGATTGGGACAGGCCCTTTCAGCCGCATTGCAGCGCGACGGCTGGCGCGTGGTCCTGCTGGATCTGGATGTAACCGGGCTGCACCCAACCCCAACTCAGTTGCCGGTATCCTGCGATCTGACTGACCCCGGGCAACTGGAAAATGCCGTACAGAAGGTATTGGCGGCAAGCGACAGCATCGATCTGGTGATCTACAATGCGGGAATTACCCAGATCTGCGGGTTTGACAGGTCGGACGAGGCCAGCCATCGCCGGGTATTCGAAATCAACTACTTCGCAGCTATCGCCATGGCCCGTGCCTTTCTGCCCGAGATACGGAAATCAAAGGGGGCGCATCTGGCGATATCATCGGTTGCCGGTTTCGCCCCGCTTTATCATCGCACCGCTTATGCGGCGTCAAAACACGCGCTGGAGGGGTTCTTCAAATCCCTGCGGTCCGAGGAAAAGCCGTTCGGTGTACGCGTTCACATCGCCTGCCCGTCTTTTGTAGCCACCAATCCGGAGAATGAGGGACGGCAGGCTGACGGAACGTCCCGCCCCGGCTCCGCTGCCGACGGAATGGACCCGATGACGCCCGAAAAGGCTGCCGACATCATTCTGAACGGCATCAGACACGGCAGGTTCACGATCCCGGTCGGCAGGGTGGCCTTTGTTGCCTGGCTGATCAATCGTCTGTCTCCGCGCCTGTACCAACGACTGATGGAGCGGAATATTCGTGGAGCCTTGACGAAAAAAGTGTGATCAGCCCTTGACCTTCCCGTGACTGGAACCCCCATTTGATTGTCAGGTTCCAGATCAGGACGACTCGGATGACACCTCAAACAACACAACTCAAGATCACCGGCATGAGCTGCGCGTCCTGTGTTGCACGCGTTGAAACCGCGTTGCGCGACGTCGATGGCGTTACCGATGCGTCGGTCAATTTCGCAACCGGGACCGCTCAGGTGGATTATGCTGGGCCGGTCGCCGCATTGGCCGATGCGCTGGATGCTGTCGGATATCCGGCTGCCACGCAGGAAACTGTTCTGAAGATCGATGGCATGAATTGCGCCTCATGCGTGGCCAAGCTGGAACGCGCGCTGAAGGCGGCTCCGGGTGTTATCGATGCCAGCGTTAATCTTGCGACCGAAAGGGCGAGCGTCACTTATGCCGAAGGCGCAACCGATCCCGGCGCCCTTGCCGCGGTTTCGACAGAACTCGGCTATCCGGCGCAGCCAATGGGTGATGGCAGCGACACTCAGACCCATAACGATCAAAAGGATCAGGAAATCAAATCCCTGACCAGATCAACGATAATAGCGGCCGCTTTGGCTTTGCCCGTGTTCATTCTTGAAATGGGCGGACACATAATCCCGGCGTTTCACCACTGGGTTCATGCCATGATCGGCGCGCAAACCAGCCAGTTGATCCAGTTCGCGCTGACCTCGGCCCTTTTGATCGGTCCGGGTCGGGTGTTTTACGCCAAAGGCGTCCCCTCGCTGCTGAGGGGGGCGCCGGACATGAACGCTCTGGTCGCGCTCGGCACGGCCGCCGCTTATTTCTATTCCGTGGTCGCGACATTTGCACCGCAGGTTTTGCCGCAAGGCACTGCCAACGTCTATTTCGAAGCGGCTGCCGTTATCGTCGTCCTCATCCTGCTGGGCCGCCTGCTGGAAGCGCGCGCCAAAGGGCGAACCGGATCGGCGATCCGCAAACTGATCGGTTTGCAGCCCAAAACGGCGCGGGTCGAACAGGACGGCAAAACGGTTGATTTGCCGATAGCCTCGATTGTTGCCGGAAACATCCTGCAAATCCGACCGGGCGAGCGTGTTCCCGTGGATGCAGAGGTATTGGACGGCACCTCATATGTCGACGAAAGCATGATCACGGGCGAGCCGGTTCCAGTCAGCAAATCAACTGGATCCGAAGTTGTCGGCGGCACCGTGAACGGAACAGGCGCGTTGCGTGTCCGTGCCACCCGCGTGGGCGCGGATACCGTTCTGGCGCAGGTCATTCGCATGGTCGAACAGGCGCAAGGGGCCAAACTGCCGATTCAGGGGTTGGTTGACCGGATCACGCACCGCTTTGTTCCGGTGGTGATCGCCGTTGCGATCCTGACGGTTGTTGTCTGGCTGATTGTCGGCCCATCACCATCACTGCCGCTTGCGCTGGTCGCGGGCGTATCGGTTCTGATAATCGCCTGCCCCTGCGCTATGGGGCTGGCCACGCCAACATCGATCATGGTGGGGACCGGGCGCGCGGCTGAGCTGGGGGTTCTGTTTCGCAAGGGCGATGCCTTGCAGCAGCTTCAGCAGGCGCGCGTCGTTGCGCTGGACAAGACCGGCACACTGACGCTGGGCCGACCCGAACTGGTCGATGTCATCACGACAGGAGGATTTGCCCGTGACGAGGTGTTGCGCCTGGCCGCAGCGGCTGAGGCACAGTCGGAGCATCCGATTGCCGCCGCCATCACCCGCGCTGGACCATCTGAGTTGCCTAAACCTGCGGAATTTGAATCGCTCACGGGCCTTGGGCTTCGCGCACGCGTCGATGGGCGTGATATTCTGGTCGGTTCTGCACGGCTCATGTCTCAGGAAAGTATCGATCTGTCACAGCTTGAACCGGCAGCGCTTAAACTGGCAGATGAAGGCGCGACGCCGCTTTATGTCGCCATCGATGGCAGCCCCGCCGCCGCACTGGCGGTTTCCGATCCGATCAAGCCGGGCACCCGTGAAGCTATCGGTCAGTTGCACGACATGGGTCTGACCCTGGCCATGGTCACCGGCGACAATGCCCGCACGGCAAATGCGCTGGCCGACAAATTGGGCATCGACCATGTGACTGCCGAAGTTCTGCCGGACGGCAAGGTTGCCGCCATTGAGGCACTGCGCGACACCCATGGAACGCTTGCCTTTGTGGGTGACGGAATTAACGATGCCCCGGCCTTGGCTGCTGCTGATATCGGGGTGGCCATTGGCACCGGAACCGATGTGGCCATCGAAACGGCAGATGTGGTGCTGATGTCGGGCGATCTGCGCGGCGTGGTGAACGCGGTCGAGATCAGCCGCCGAACCATGCGCAACATCCGTCAGAATCTGGGCTGGGCCTTCGGCTACAATGTCCTTCTGATCCCCGTGGCGGCTGGCGTGCTGTATCCATTTGGCGAGCACCTTCTGTCACCGGCGCTGGCAGCCGGTGCCATGGCACTGTCGAGTGTCTTTGTCGTCTCGAACGCCCTGCGTCTGCGCCGGGTGCGGCCCAGCATGCCCGAAGACACGCAGCCGGTATCGACACAGGAGGTGCACTCATGAATATCGGAGATGTCGCAACCCGAACCGGTCTGCCCGCGAAAACCATCCGCTATTACGAGGATATCGGCCTGATCAGGCCGCTCCGCGACGACAACGGGTATCGCCGGTTCCGCGATCAGGACCTGCACAAGTTGAACTTTCTGGGACGCGCCCGCGCACTGGGCTTCACGATCGAGGATTGCCGCACCTTGCTGGCGCTATACGAGGATGAAACCCGCGCCAGCGCCGACGTGAAACGTGTCGCGCGGGATCATCTGGCACAGATCGAAGCCAAGATCGCCGACCTGAACGCCATGCGCGACACGCTGAGTCATCTGGTCGACGCCTGCGCAGGTGACGACCGGCCCGATTGCCCGATCCTGCAGGATCTGGGCAGCAAATCGTGACGCGGGGTTGCCCTTTGGGTTCAGCTTTGCTTTGTCTCTGCCAGATATTTCCGGCCCGCTGAACTTTCCCGGCCGGGTTGGACAGCAGAGAGGATCACCAGATGGCAAAAGTCGCGTTCCTTGGCCTTGGTGTCATGGGATATCCCATGGCAGGTCACCTTCAGGCCGCGGGCCATGAGGTTACCGTTTACAACCGCACGGCCGCCAAGGCCGAAGCCTGGGTTGCCCAGCATGGCGGGGCGATGGCCGCCACTCCGGCAGAGGCGGCGCAGGGGGCGGAACTGGTCATGGCCTGTGTCGGCAATGACGACGATCTGCGCATGGTCTGCACAGGTGATGGTGGCGCATTTCACGGCATGTCCAAGGGGGCCATTTTTGTCGATCACACCACCGTTTCGGCCAAGGTGACCAACGAGCTTTATGATGCTGCCAAAACCATGGGCATCTCTTTCGTGGACGCGCCGATTTCGGGCGGACAGGCAGGGGCCGAAAATGGCGTCCTGTCGATCATGTGCGGCGGCGATCAGGATGCCTATGACAAGGCCGAGCCAGTGATGCAGGTCTATTCCAAGATATGCCGCCGCATTGGCGAAAGCGGCGCCGGGCAAATGACCAAGATGTGCAACCAGATCGCCATCGCAGGGCTGGTGCAGGGCCTCAGCGAAGCACTACATTTTGCGGAAAAGGCGGGTCTGAACGGGCGCGCGGTGGTCGAGGTCATCAGCCAGGGCGCCGCAGGCAGCTGGCAGATGGTCAACCGGCACGAGACGATGCTGGACGATCATTTCGACTATGGTTTCGCCGTCGACTGGATGCGCAAGGATCTGGGTATCTGTCTGGACGCCGCCAACGAAAGCGGCGCTTCCCTGCCCGTTACCGCGCTGGTCGATCAGTTTTACAAGGACGTGCAGAAACTGGGCGGCGGGCGCTGGGATACGTCCTCGCTGTTCAAACGGCTGCGGGCGCTGGATTAATCAGATGAGTGACATGACGGATTTCTGGGCCGCTGCCCTGCGGCAACATTGGGGACTCGAGGCCCGGCTGTCGCGACTGGACGGCGAATATGACCTGAACTTTCTGGTCGAGGCCAAAAATGGTCAGGACTATGTGCTGAAGGTCATGCGCGCGGGCTGCGAAGCCGGGTTTGTCGACCTGCAGGTGAAGACTCTGGAATATATCGCGGCCGAGGCCCCGGGGCTGCCGTTTCCCAAGGTTCTGTCGGACCTGAAAGGCGTCAAGCTGCCCGAGATACCCGATGAACAGGGCCAGCAGCGCCTTGTCTGGCTGCAGGAACGGCTGCCCGGTCGTTGCTACGCAAAGGCCACACCAAAGACCGACGAACTGATTATGAAACTGGGCCGGGTTCTGGGCGCCACCGACAGGGCACTGGAACGGTTCACTCACCCAAACCTGCACCGCGAGAATTTCAAATGGGATCTGACGCAGGCGGGCTGGATCTCTGACAAGCTGGGCGCAATCGCAGACCCGGCCCGGCGTGCATTGCTGGAGGGGGTCGCCGCCCAATTCGACGGCATCTCGGATCAGTTGGCGGACCTGCCCAAACAGGCCATCCACAACGACGCCAACGACTACAACATTCTGGTCGAGGGAGAGCTGAACGACCGTCAGAGCATTTCCGGCCTGATCGATCTGGGGGACATGTGTGCCGGCCCGCGCATCTGCGATCTGGCAATTGCCGGAGCCTATATCGTACTGGATCATCCCAAGCCCGAGCGCGCTCTGGTCGCGCTGGTGCGCGGATATCACGCCGCCAACCGCCTGCGCCCGCAGGAGGTTGATCTGATCTGGCCGCTGTTGCGGATGCGGCTTGCCGTCTCGGTTGTGAACTCGACCCTGATGGCGGTCGAAAACCCGGATGACCCTTATGTCACCATCAGTCAGGCGCCTGCGTGGCGGCTGCTGGAGAATGCATCGATCAACGGCGATCTGATGCCTGCCCGTCTGCGCGCGGCCTGTGGCCTGCCAGTGACCGACGGGGCCGAGCGCATCCACGCCTATCTTGCGGAACATCGCGGTCAGTTCGCTGAAATGTTCGGTCAGGACCTGACCGATGCGCCGATGGGGTCGCTGTCGGTCGAAAACTCGACCTGGCCGCAGAATCCGTTCCACATGCCTCTGGATGAAGCCGCCTGCGTGGGCGAAGAATTCGGCGAAGGCCCCTGGCTGGGTTATTACAGCGAACCGCGCCTGATCTACGCCGAACCCGGTTTCCGCAAAGGGCCGTGGAAAGCCTCGGACCGACGCACCGTTCACCTGGCCGTTGACGTTTTCGCCCCGGCGGGAACCACGCTTTATGCCCCGCTCAGCGGACGGGTCGAGGTGGTCGAGAATCGCATCAGCCACCTTGATTACGGCGGCGTGGTGATCCTGCATCATGAAACACCCGAAGGTGATCCGTTTTACACGCTCTACGGTCACTTGGACCCCGAGATTTGCGGCAGGCTGAAACCCGGCGATCCGGTGGCGCAGGGGGCGGCTTTTGCGCGGCTTGGCGACGCCAGCCAGAATGGCGGCTGGGCGCCGCACGTTCATTTCCAACTGGCGCTGACAACCGACGGGATGCAGGCCGACTGGCCCGGCGTCGGCGACCCGGACGAGATGTATCTGTGGCATGCCGTCTGCCCCAATCCGGCGGCGTTGTTGAACCTTACGGATGACAAGGTGTTCTATCGCCCGACCGACAAGCAGACGATCCTGCATGGTCGGCATGACCATTTCGGCGGCAATCTCAGCCTGACCTATGACGATCCGGTGATGCTGATGCGCGGCTGGAAGCATCATCTGTTCGACGAATGGGGCCGCCCCTATCTGGATGCCTACAACAACGTCCCGCATGTGGGCCATGCCCATCCCCGGATTCAGGCGGTTGCAGCGGATCAGCTAAAACGGATGAACTCGAACACCCGCTATCTGCATCCGGCGCAAACGGCCTTTGCCGAAAAGGTTCTGTCGAAGCTTCCCGATCATTTCGAGGTCTGCTTTTTCGTCAACTCAGGCACCGAGGCGAACGAACTGGCCTTGCGGCTGGCCCGGGCGCATACCGGCGCAAGGGGCATGGTGACGCCGGATCACGGCTATCACGGCAACACCACAGGTGCGATCGACATCTCGGCCTACAAGTTCAACAAGCCGGGTGGCGTCGGGCAGGCGGACTGGGTCGAACTGGTCGAAGTGGCGGACGATTATCGCGGATCATTCCGACGCAACGATCCCGACCGCGCCACAAAGTTCGCGAATCTTGTCGATCCGGCAATTGCCGCACTGCAAGAAAAGGGTCACGGCGTTGCGGGCTTTATCGCCGAGACCTTCCCCTCGGTCGGCGGTCAGATCATCCCGCCCAAAGGGTACCTGACAGCCGTTTACGAAAAGATCCGCGCGGCGGGCGGGGTCTGCATCGCGGACGAGGTACAGACGGGCCTTGGCCGATTGGGTGAGCACTATTTTGGCTTCGAACATCAAGGCGCGCTGCCCGATATCGTGGTGATGGGCAAACCTATCGGCAACGGTCATCCGCTGGGCGTTCTGGTGACAACCCGCGCCATTGCCGACAGCTTCAACAACGGGATTGAATTCTTTTCCACCTTCGGCGGTTCGACGCTGTCATGCCGTATCGGCAAAGAGGTTCTGGATATCGTCGACGATGAGGGCCTTCAGGACAATGCCCGCGCCATGGGCACACAACTGATCGAGGGGCTGCGCCGGATCGAAACCGATTTTGCCTGTGTCGGCGATGTGCGCGGCATGGGGCTGTTCCTTGGCGTTGAACTCATCAACCCGGATGGATCGGAAGGCACCGAAATCTGCAGTTTCGTCAAGAACAGAATGCGCGATCATCGTATCCTGATCGGCAGCGAAGGGCCAAAGGACAACATCCTGAAAATCCGCCCGCCGCTGACCATCGAAGCCGAAGACGTGGACATGATCCTGTGGGCCTTGCGCGACGTGCTGTCCGAAGTCGGAGACTATACCCCTGCCCCGACCTGTGATCACGAACACCATGGGTGTGGCTGCTGCTGAAACTGCAAAACCCCGGCGGGGATATGCCGGGGTTCTGCGATCGTCGATGCTATTAAACTTTTATCAGTGCAGTACCGACGATGGGGTCTGATGCCCGGTTGTCGGCATTGGCACGACAGCCGTCATGCGGCGCAGCGCCAGCCCCAGTTGCTCGGACAACGACGTCAGGGCGGGTGCAAAATCCGGGCGGACGATGAGCGAAGCCATCATCATCGCATCTTCCCTTTCGCCATCAGCAGCTGCCGCGATCATCTGGGCAAAACAGTTTTCGTCCGCGCCAAGACAGGCGCAGCCCAATCCGTGACGGATAAGCGGACGGCGGCCGTGTTGCGCACAAAGCGCGCAAAGGCGCTCCAGCGTCATCATGGCAGCGCGCCCCTGATCCGCGCCCAGCGCGATATCGAAATCACTGGCGGCATCGGCACGACCACCGGCACCTTCACCCCAAAGGCGAAGGTACATGACGGCGCCGGCCTCGACAGGGTTCAGATCGGCCAGACGGCCCACCGCCGCCCCGCCGCGAGGGGTCGGACGGCTCATTTCGTGAGGATCAGTTTGCCCGCGCGCGTGATGCGCAGCGTATATAGCTGATCGCCCAGTTCGATATGGGCGAGGTTGCCGCCTTTGGTCAGTTCCTCAGCCTTATGGGCGGGAAGCATCGAGACAGCATAACCTTGGGTCGGAGTGGGGTTCTGGGCATTCATAGGATCATCTCCAGAGCTTGAATCACGAGGGGCCTTGTCGCTCGGATCGTCGTTCCGGCTGGTACGCTCAGACATATCAGATCCTGACTTTTTGCTTTTTTATCATTGGGTTCAGATCTGGCTGGCCCTGAGCACTCTGGGGTGGCTGATATTTCCCACCTGTAATCTGATTAAAATAGTAAGGTATGTCAAGGGGCCATATTTCCCATCTGAAACAGATGCGGTTGCGCAGCCCGTCACGACCGGCTACCCCGTTCAAGAACCGTATTCTCAGACCGGGATTCACAGATGACCGCCAGGATTGTTTTTGACCTCGATGGCACTTTGGTCGATAGCCTTCCCGACATTGCCGGGGCCGTAAACAGCATGCTTGCTGAGGTGAACCGCGATGCATTGTCCCTGAGCACAGTTTGCTCATTCGTCGGGAACGGCCTGCCGAATCTTGTCGGAAAGGTCATCGATCACTGCGACATGGATATGGGGCAACACGCCGAGCTGACGCGTCTGACACTGCATCACTACAACAAACGGTCCAGCGATCTGACGGTTCCATATCCCGGTGTGCGCGAATCGCTGGCAACGCTGCAGGGCGCGGGATTTACACTGGGGCTCTGCACAAACAAACCCGAAGCCCCTGCCCGCCACGTTTTGGAGGCGCTGGAACTGGCGCAGTTTTTTGACGTCGTGATTGGGGGCGATACCTTCGACAGGCGCAAACCCGATCCGGCACCGTTGCACGCCGCGTTCGACCACCTCGGGGACGGGCCGCGCCTGTTCGTTGGCGACAGCGAAGTGGATGCTGAAACCGCACAACGGGCCAAAGTGCCGTTTCTGTTGTTCACGGAAGGATACCGGAAAAACCCGATCGAGCACTTGGCTCATACAGCTTCATATAGTGACAGTGCCGACTTGCCCGAACTGGTTGCGCAGGTTCTGGACGAGATGCCAAACACTGTGCCAAACGGAACGTAACCAGCTGCTTTCAGCCCCGGAATCCGCTGTTTTTTAGGGCCGGATGAATTTTGCGCTGCCGACCCTTCGCTGGCTGGGGGCATTACTGCTGTCCGCAACTGGGGCCTGTTGCGCCGCCGGGGCCGGTTGCGCCACCGCCGGGGCAGATCCGCAGGCCACACCATCTCCGTCCAGATCGTTTCTGGGGTGATATCCCGGCTCGCCCATGCGTACCGGCCCCAGTCCGACGGCCCGCGCCGCATCGCACCCCGCCAGCGCCACAAGATGCGCCACCGCTTCGGTCGGCTCGTAAGACGTCGTGCGCATGTAAACACCCAATGCAATGACAATGGTGGTAATTGGCAGGACCAGCACCATCATCAGGATGCGAACCGGTGACAACGCATGTTTGCGCAGCGCATCCGCCCGTTCACGCCGCCTGGCGGATCGGGGGTTGGGACTTTTCTCCGGTTCCGGGTTTCTTCGGCGCATCATGGGAACTTAGATGATCATCCTATGTGGCAATGAAAGGGCCGCGACATGACAAAAAACCGGCCGGGTTTCAGGGCGCGTTGCGCTGCGAGGCGTCTCGCGTGAAGGCTTCGGGATAGGATGCCACCTCGCGCTGATGGGATGCCGCCCCGGCCCACCAGACCAACTGATCGAATGTCCGCGCCATATATCCCTGCCATCGTGTCGAATCCACTGTTTCAGCAAACCCGCCATCGGTCGCAAAAACATCGTGCGCCTTTGGTACGTGGATCATTGCGGAAACCGGCAGGCACCCCAACTCGCTCAGGAATGTGCGCATGTTGACCGCCGCGCGTGCACCACCCCATTGCCCGGCCGAATAGGTGACAATCGCGCTTGGTTTGTAGGAATACAGCGAGCTACCGAAATGGTTCAGAAGGTCCGCAAGGGCCGGGGACATGGAATGGTTGTATTCCGGGCTGACCATAACGAACCCGTCCGCACCGGAAATCTTGCCCGCCAGCGCGTTCAGCCCTTCCGACGCGCGCCCCCTGGCATAGGAAAAATGAGGTTTGAACGGACGCGGCAGATAAATCTGCAACGGGTCAACAAGCTCGACCTCATGCCCAGCGCCTGTCAGCTGCATCTGACAGGCGCGCGCGACCCGTTCACCCAGACGGGCGGGGTGCGGAGGGGTGCTTTCACGGACAGAACCGAGGAATACAAGAAATTTCAGGGGCACATCCAACTCCATATCGACAGGCAATTTCAGCCTCGCCGCGGGCAGCCTATGTGTTTATCACTTGCTTTGCCATTCGCGGATTACAAAATGCCGGAGCCACCATGATTAGGAACGATCCAGTTCAGCCCGCCGACGATGCGGCCCGTACACTTGCGCGCGAGTTGATCTCTGCCGCGACGCACGCTGCCATCGCCGTATTGCAGCCGCAGTCATCGCTGCCATCGGTTTCCCGGATTGCCCTTGCGACCGACGACCGGAACCAACCGGTATCACTGATCTCGTCTCTGGCCGAACACACCCGTGCGCTGCAGGCCAACCCAAACTGTGCCCTGCTGATCGGGGAACCTGGTGAAAAAGGCGACCCGCTGACACACCCGCGCCTGACCCTGCATTGCCAGGCCGAGCTGATCGACCACGGGACCGAAGACCACAGGATTTTGCGCACCCGGTACCTATCGCAGCGGCCAAAGGCAAAGCTGTATGTTGATTTTACCGACTTCTGCTTTGTCCGCTTCAACGTTTCCGACGGGCTTCTCAATGGCGGCTTCGGCAAGGCGTTCCGGCTGACACCACAGGATTTCTGACGGCGGGCTTGCCCGACTCGGGCAAGGGGCGCACACTGGCACTCTCTAGTTCACAAACGGCGCCCGGGTCGCGCCGACTGCTCAGACGGGCGCCATGGAGTTACGGAGGACACCATGACCATAGCTGCGCGCCTCAAACATCATCTCGACGCTCAGGGGCTGCCCTTTGACATGATCCGGCACCCTTATGCCGCCACAGCCGCCGAATGCGCCGAGGCGGCCCATGTCCCGGGTGACCATCTGGCAAAATCCGTCCTGATTCACATGGAAGAAGGGCCGATGCTGGCAGTAGTGCCATCAAACCACAAGCTTGACCTCACAACGCTGCAATCGATCCTTTCCCGCCGCATCGGTCTGGCGCCCGAGGCCGAAGTGGAAGACGTCTTTGACGATTGCGATCTGGGCGCCGCACCACCGGTTGGGGCCGCCTATGACGTGCCAACCATCATCGATGACAGCCTGACCGGTCTGGACAAGGTCTGGTTCGAGGCCGGTGACCACAAAACACTGGTTGAAATGAAGGGCGGAGATTTCGACCGCCTGATGAAGGACGCCGATCACGGCTCATTCTGCTGTGTGAACTGATCCGGCGGCTGGCCGACTGGCCAGCCTTCGGTCTCAGGCTGTTGGCTATCGAACCACGTGCACCGCACACTGCGCGTGTCGGACAACGTGCGTCGTGGTCGAACCAAGCAGCAAATCCTGCATCCCGGGCCGGTGGGATGCCATGATGATCAAGTCCGGTTTGTTTGCCTCCGCCCAATCGAGGATCGTTCGACCCGAATGCCCTTCGATGACCAGTCCCACCGCGTTCGGCAGATTGGCTGCAAGGCGGTCCAGTTCGACCTGTATCGCCTTGCGCGCCTCTGTCAGATACTCCGCAGGCATATATGAGATGGCATAGTCGGGGATATGTTCGACAACATGCAGCAAAGTGATCGCCGCCCCGGGTGTTGCCAACATCTCGGCCAGTTTGAGCGGCCCGGAAGTATCCCTTTCGGCATCGAAGGATATCGGAACAAGAATATTGTGATACATGGCTTGCGCCTCCGCTTCAGTCAGGGTCAGACTGCTCCGACATAGTTGAAATCGCCTTGATTCAGGTCAGTCTCAGCCAAAGGTTTCCGCCACGTCGTACATCACCGGTTCGAAACTCTTGCACAGTTCGTTGATCTTGCGGTTGCGATCACGCATTTCGGGCGTGCGCAACATCGCCAGAAAATCCTCACGCCGCTGCCATTGCGAATAATTGGCTATCCGGGTCTGTGCATCGTTCACATGCAGGCCTGCGGAAATGAAACCGGGTTGCTTTGAAATGAAGCTCTCGAAGGCGTCTGTCAGCGCCTCAAGCAAATCCTGACAGGTCCCCGGTGTCATTTCGAAGGTGGTGATCACAGTCTGAATGCTGGCGTCTTTCGAGATTTTTGGCATCTGGCTACTCCTCCTGCTTCCTCCAGCCTAACACAGCTTTTTCCGTTTTCTCAATTTTCCTTGGCAATCCAGCGACTTCCGGAACGAAATGTTTCGTAGAAGTTACCAACTGACTAACCAAGCGTTAACCAAGGTTGCGGATGCTGCGCCCGGAAGGGAAGTTCATGGTCCGCTTGCTTGCAATCCTACTACTTATGGTCCCAGCACCTGTCGAAGCCGGTGCGTGGCTGCGCGACAAGGGCAAAGGGTTTTGGGCGCTGTCGGCAACCGGGTTCAAAACAGATGCGGGAGAGTACAAATACAAGTCCTCCGCCTATTTTGAATACGGCGCGCTGACATGGCTTACGGTCGGGCTGGATGCCGAGGAACATCAGGATCTGTACGGCCACGCACTTATTTTTGCCCGGTTTCCCGTTAAGGATTTCGGCAATGCGGGCAGACTGGCCGCCGAGTTTGGCGTCGGTGCCTATCACAAACGGGACAAGGCGTGGGCGCTTTACAAAACCACGTTGTCCTACGGCAAAGGCTTTCAGAGCGGTTGGGGCAATGGCTGGGCCGCGGTTGACGCCGCGCTGGAATACCGCTCGCACGAGAAACTGGCGCGCAAACTGGATTTCACCGTTGGCGTGACGTCCGAGCGCTGGCTGGATCCCCTTCTGCAAATCGAAACGACCCATGTTTCCGACAAACCGTTTTACTGGAGCGTCAGACCGTCGGTGATGATCCGCCCGAAATCCTCTGAAACCATCTGGGTGCTGGGGCTGGAGCGTAACTCGGCCCGCAGGGGAACCGGCCTGAAGTTCGCTGTGTGGCGCGCGTTTTAATCCCCGCGCTGGAACAGGCCGCCGTTACCGGCGACCTGAAATAAAGGTGTGTCAGACATCAATCCGCATCGTGACAGAGACCTTACCCTTCACGGCATCAGACCAGTTCAAGCGCACCTGATCACCACTGCTGCCCTGCTGCAGGTCCACATATTGTGTCGCATACCGGACCGCGTTGTTCCCATTACGAAGTGGACCATGGGCCACAACGCTGTCGCACCCTCTGGCGCGGGCGCCGAACGGTAAATTTCCCTCCGAACCAACGGTCCAACTCAACGCAGCCGTGTTCTGACTGTGGATCACGCGCAGCGGGTTGGAGCTTTTGTGCGTCACGTTGTGATAGGTGTTACCTTCGAACTGCACATGCGTGGTTCGGTTCAAATCCAGCCCTGCATACGTGGTATCGATCCGTTCGGCCCGGGTTATTTTCCCATTTATCGATCGGAACTTGTTTCCGGTGACCGAAAAACCATTAAGGAAATGACCGGTCCCGTAAGGACGGACCACAATATAGCTGAACCACGGCGCAACATCGCCGGACAGAAAGATGTTGTCGGTGACGCTCATGGCGCTGAACGAAAATCCGGTGGTAAAGTCCGGAAACTGATCACGCTCGTTTGTCCATTCGATATGACAGTTGTCGACGTAATTCTCGGCGATGGTCGAACTGCTGTAGGTACCGATCATGACCAGACCGGCCGTGCGCACGCCGTTTGCAACGGAATCACCCTGAAAGAAGTGATTTCCCAGAACCATGTTGTTGGCCCCGCCCAGCACTGCAAAATGGCGGAACCGGGTGGCCCGGTTGTGGCGCAGCTTGATATCGTTGGCATTGGCGTTCAGGGCAATGGTGGTGCGGTCCGGCACCGGCTTGGCGTCCTCCGACGACAAGAACTGGCACCCGTCGATCAGCATACCCTGACACCCGCTTCCGATCGAAGTGATCCCGCGGTTCTTTGGCCGGCTGATAAAGCAATCCTTCAGCGAAAAGGTTGAGCCAGAGGGGGCCAGACGGATGGCACTGCAACGGCCATTGCACTGAAACTCTACACCCTCCATGCCGAATTTCTGAAGCGAACTAAATCCCTTGAAGTCCAGCAGATATTTCTGGTTACGAAATTCATAGTTCTGCGTGCCGCCTCCGCCAAACAGCTGTCCGCTCAGCGTAATCTCACCTGCGCCTTCGTTCTTGGAGCGGACATAGATCTCGCGCCCGACACCGCTGCCGCGCAGCAATGAGCCAACCGGGATATTCGCGATATTAGCCACATTTTTCAGCTTGTAGGGATCGCTCGGTTGATAGGTTGCGACCGAATTATAGAAAACCGTATTCCAACTGTTGCTGTCTTGTGCATCCAGTTGGCCGTTGCGGATCACCCGACGGGTAGCATAGCTGGTTTTGTTCGGCACCGCCGCCTGCATATCGATCGGTTCGCTGACCGCGATCTTGAGCCCGCCCATATCAAGCGATTCGTGATCCGAATTGTTCAGCAACGCCTGAAAGGCCTTGCGAAAGGCCAGTGACTCGTCGCCGAAAGCTGCGACATAGGTCGGCAGATCGAAGCTTTTGGTCAAAAGAAAAATCTTGTCCGCAGGCATCGTAACCGTGCCTTCAAACTCGATTTCCGAATTGATGCTTGTCGTTTCGCCCAGAAAGTATGTCCCCTTCGAGACAAAGACACGGCGACCGTTGGCGGCCTGATCCGCTGCCTCGAAAGCAGCCGAGTCGTCGGCCACGCCATCACCGACCGCGCCAAAGTCGCGCACATCGACAACACCGAGCATATCGCGCAGGAACACTTTGGTAACATCCGTGATCTGGATGTCGTCCACCCGCACTACCGAGCCATTCGGCCCTTCGAGGTTCAGACCGAAATGTCCGTACAGGGCCTGAGTCCCCCACGACATATCAACACCGGGCCTATACCCTGTGCCGACGATCGCGGTCACCTCGGTCACCTCACCGTAGTTCGTCAGCTGAATCGCCGGGCCTTTTTCGATCAGACCGGCGACATGAGCGTCACCCGCACCGCCAGCCCAACCTGCAATCCGTACAACCGGCAGTGGCCCACTGACCGCCTTCACACGCGCAGTTACGCGCAGGTAACACCCCGGCAGCAAAGGTGTCTGCCCCATGTATCGCAGCTGCTGGGTGGCGCTGACCTTGATCAGCTCCAGACAACCGCCGAAATGAGAATCGGAAGGGGCAAAATTTCCGATGCCAGATCCCTGATAGCTGGGCGAACCGGCGGTCCCGTCGCCGCTTGACCATACATCCAGTCCGTTCACAAACGCAGGCGGCATGAAAACGATGCCATCGGTGATTGCCTTGTTCATAAAAAAATCCCTTTCGCAGTTGCGCGGCACCCGCATGCCGACGCACGTCGTTGGCCGGGTCCGGGCCATTCCCGAACGCGGGCTTTTGGGTATCTGAAAGGGATTAACCGGTGCTCATATCATCGTGACGGTGGTGTTGCGTCAGGCCGCCGGGTCCGAAACGCCAAGGATCTGCACTGCATTGATCCTCCAGCCGTTTTCCAGTTCGATCATCTGGTAATCCAAAAGATGAACCTGCCCTGCCCCGTCGATGACCATGACTTTCTGCCAAAGCGCGCCTGCGATTTCGCGTAATTCCAGAAATCGCACATCGGCCGGTCGCCAAACCATGGGGTAGCCATTTCTGACCATCGCGCCAAAGTTCTCGGGCGTGCGAAAGAACTGCTGGATATTCGGGCTTGCAAAGGTAAAGGCCGTCGCGAAATCATCCGCCTCGAAGGCCCTCATCTGCGCCTTGATGTTCGCCTCGATCTCGGCGTTCTGAGCCCATGCAGGCGCGACCACTGTAAACCACAGAGCAACTGCAAACATGAAACGACGCATGGGGCCACCTCCTGTCGGTCAGGTAGCCCCATGTGAATTCAGGTCAAATCAGACCAGCTCTCCGGCCAGCGCCTTGTCGATCAGAGCAACGGTTTCCGGCACGCCATATAGCGCGATGAAGCCACCAAATCGCGGGCCCTGACTTGCGCCCAACAGAACTTCATAAAGCGCCGTGAACCAACCCCGCATCGGGTCAAACCGTTCACGTCCGATCGAATAGACAACGGATTGCAGCGCCTCATCCTCGATCGGCCCGTCATAGGCCTGCAATGCGGTCTTCAACGCCTCCAGCGCCTCGCGTTCCTGATCGGTTGGGGCACGGTGCTGGCGCGTCGGTTTAACAAAGTCGTTGAAGTACCGCACGGCAAAGCCAGCCGCCTGATCCAGATCAGGATGCGTCTCGGCGGTTGCCTCGGGTGCATAACGACGGACAAAACCCCACAGCGTCTCTTTATCCTCGGCACCCGATACGGACGCGAGGTTCAACAGCATCGCAAACGGCACCATCAGGGTGGATTCAGGCACCTGACCACCATGGATATGCCATACAGGATTGTTCAGCTGTGCCTTCAGCTCCTGCCCCGGATAGGCGCGCAACTGCTGGTGATATTCGTCAACCGCCTTCGGGATCACGTCGAAATACAACCGCTTGGCCGTCTTGGGCTTCTGGTACATGAAATAGGACAGGCTTTCGGGCGCCGCATAGGTCAGCCATTCCTCCATCGAAAGGCCATTGCCCTTGGACTTGGAAATTTTCTGTCCCAACTCGTCGTTGAACAACTCATAGCTCAGACTTTCAGGCGGCTGTTTGCCCAGCGCCCGGCAGATTTTCGATGACTGCGTGACCGAGTCGATCAGGTCCTTGCCCGACATCTCATAATCCACGCCCAGCGCTGCCCAGCGCATGGCCCAGTCCGGCTTCCACTGCATTTTGACATTACCGCCAGTGACCGGAATCTCGACCTTCTCGCCGTCCGGCTCTTCATAGACGATGGTGCCCTTGGCCACATTCCGCTCCAGCGTCGGCACCTGCAAAACATGCCCGGTTTTCGGGCTGACCGGCAAGAAGCACGAATAGGTCTCGCGCCGCTCAGGCCCAAGGGTCGGCAGCATGATTTCCTGAACCTTGTCGAACCGTTCTAGCGCCGTCAGCAACATCTCGTCGAAGCGGCCCGAGGTGTAGTAATCGGTGGCCGACGCGAATTCGTATTCAAAGCCGAAGCTGTCCAGAAAATCACACAGCATCGCATTGTTGTGCTGCGCGAACCCCTCATGCGTGCCGAACGGATCGCGCACCTTGGTCAGGGGCAGATGCAGATCCTCTTTCAGTTCTTCCTGCATCGGAACATTGGTCGGCACCTTGCGGAAACCGTCCATATCGTCCGAAAAACACAGCAGTCTGGTCGGAATGTCACTGATCTGTTCAAAGGCATGACGCACCATCGAGGTCCGGGCCACTTCGCCGAACGTACCGATATGCGGCAGCCCCGAGGGGCCATACCCTGTCTGGAACAGCACATATCCCTTCTCGGGCGGAGATTTCTGATAGCGTTTGAGCACCCGGCGCGCCTCTTCAAAAGGCCAGGCCTTGGACGCAAGAGCGGTTTCACGCAGTTCAGACATTGATTTCGATCTCCATCGGGGAACAGCGCCGATCACCCCATGCGACCGGCCCGAACCCTCCTATTGTGCTATCGCAGCATGAGTCAATCGCCAGACCCGGCAAACAGCGCAAATCCCGGCACAGCGGCCCTGTTTATGTAATTTTCGCATTTATGCGGCATTAGAGTTGAACACCCTCATGGCGGCCCGTATCTTGCGCTGAATATATTCAGCAGGACAATATCATGACCGAGCAAGCGCCCCACCCGATGACCCCGCAGGATTGCCTTGTCGCGATCATGGTTGCGATTTCAGCATCCGATGAAAATATTCGCACGGCGGAACTGGTGAAAATCCAAACTGCGGTGAACATGCTACCTGTTTTTGCCGAATACGACATCGACCGGATGAAGCGTGTCTCGCAGATTGTATTCGATTTGTTCGAACAGGAAGAAGGCCTTGATGCCATGTTCGGCCTGATCCGGGACAACCTGCCGGAACGGCTGAACGAAACGGCTTATGCGCTTGCATGCGACGTTGCAGCAGCCGACGGCAAACTTGCCGAAACAGAACTGCGCCTGCTGGAAGAGATTCGGTATGAGCTGAACATCGACCGGCTGCACGCCGCCGCCATCGAACGTGGTGCGCGGGCACGTCACGCGACTTGACGGGTTTTGACGAGCAAATCCAACTCAGACCACAGCAAAGAAATCAGCTGAAAGGCCGCACGATCCTGCGAGCCAACCGCAGAAATTGTGCGACCGTCTCAGGCTGGGCCCACTTCTGACCTGTTCATTTCATACTAGTGGCGATCCCGGAAGGACTCGAACCCTCAACCTGCTGATTAGAAGTCAGCTGCTCTATCCAGTTGAGCTACGGGACCACTTTGCCTTTCTTGCTGCTTTTAGCGGCGGGGTTCAAGAGGCAAGCGCATAAAGGCGCTGTTGGGATCATCCTCATACCCATGGATGGGCCCGCAATAGGAATATCCCAACGCTTCATAGAGTTTGCGCGCGGCATCATATTCCGTCAGATGCGCGGCCCCCGTTTCCAGAACCAGCGCGGTCACCCCTTCGGACTGCGCAATCCCGGCAAGGCGATTCATCATCACCTTGGCCAATCCGCGCCCGCGCGCTTCAGACAGGATATGGACGGATTTCACTTCTGCCGTCCCGTCGGGCAAAGATTTCAGCGCCCCACATCCCAATGGCTGCCCATCATCATAAAGCGCCCAAAACCGAATTCCCGGCCCGCGCAGGGCCTCGGCATCCATTGTGTGATTGCTTTCCGCCGGTCCCGCCGTCTGACTGTGGGCAAAATGCGCCTGTACGACCGGGCGCATCACCTCGGACGTTGGGTCATCCTCGCGAATTTCGATCATTCAGTGGGTCCAGGGGCTACGCCGGTCGGTGGCGAAATTCTCACCATATCCCCGGGCGCGCAGATTCGGCTTGCGTTTATGTGGCTCACTCACCTGCACTTCGATGCCATGGTCCGCTGCGTAATCAAGCGCCTCTTCCTTGGTGTCGAACTTCAGCCGCACCTGCGTCTGCGTGTCGTTCGACGACGTCCAACCCATAAGCGGATCAACTTCGCGCGCCGAGGCGGGGGCGTATTCCAGAACCCACTTCCGGGTCTTGGCCATGCCCGAGGTCATTGCATTCCTTGCAGGCTGGTAAATCCGTGCGCGCATGTGGCTCTCCGTACTCGCTTGGCTGGGCTTGTTTATGCGTCAGAGCTCGGGCGGGGACAAGATCGCAATTGTCGCGGCTGAATGTGCTTTCTGATGCCAAAAACTGTCATCAGGGTCTTCTATCACTCACTACGATACCTAGAAGAGGTAAGAAAGATGATGGGCCCAACCCAGGTTGAACATGCAAAAGCTATGACCCGGAAAGGGCAATCAGAACGGAACTCGGCGATACAACCTGCACTAAATGGTGTTCAGCATATGCGACACAGGATCAGGTCTTGCAGTTGGACAAAATAAGAACAAATGTAGGGGCCTGACCCGGAGCTTGCCTATGCCCTACGCCCATTCCGACAAGACCCAGCTGACGGCTGATGATGTCCGCGCCCGCCTGAAGCTCGAGGGCGGCAAGCAATTCGTCATGCACACCGAATTTGCCCCCGCAGGCGACCAGCCGACCGCGATCAAGGAACTGGCCGGCGGCGTGCAGGATGGCGAGCGTGATCAGGTCCTGTTGGGCGCGACCGGTACGGGCAAGACCTTCACCATGGCCAAGGTGATCGAGGAAACCCAGCGCCCGGCGATCATCCTTGCACCCAACAAGACGCTGGCCGCGCAGCTTTATGGTGAGTTCAAGGGCTTCTTCCCGGAAAACTCGGTCGAGTATTTCGTGTCCTACTACGATTACTACCAGCCCGAGGCCTATGTGCCGCGCAGCGACACCTACATAGAAAAGGAATCGCAGATCAACGAACAGATCGACCGGATGCGCCACTCGGCCACCCGGGCGCTGCTCGAACGGGATGACGTGATCATCGTGGCCTCGGTCTCTTGCATCTACGGTATCGGCTCAGTCGAAACCTATGGGGCGATGACGCAGGACCTGAAGGTCGGCAACGAATACGATCAGCGTCAGGTGATGGCTGATCTGGTCGCCCAGCAATACCGCCGCAACGATCAGGCGTTTCAACGCGGGTCTTTCCGCGTACGGGGCGATTCACTGGAAATCTGGCCCGCCCACCTTGAGGACCGCGCGTGGAAGTTGTCCTTCTTTGGCGAAGAACTGGAACAGATCACCGAATTCGATCCCCTGACTGGCGAGCGTGCCGCCACGATGGAGCATGTGCGGGTCTATGCGAATTCGCACTACGTGACGCCGAAACCCACGATGCAGCAGGCGATCATCGGCATCAAAAAGGAACTGCGCATCCGGCTGGACCAACTGGTGGGCGAGGGCAAACTGCTGGAAGCGCAACGTCTGGAACAGCGCACCAACTTCGATCTGGAAATGCTCGAGGCCACCGGCGTCTGCAACGGGATCGAGAACTACTCGCGCTATCTCACGGGCCGCGCGCCGGGTGAACCACCCCCGACCCTGTTCGAATTCATCCCTGACAACGCCATCGTCTTTGCGGATGAAAGCCACGTCAGCGTCCCGCAAATCGGTGGTATGTACCGGGGCGACTATAGGCGCAAGTTCACGCTGGCCGAACACGGGTTCCGCCTGCCGTCGTGCATGGACAATCGACCGCTGAAGTTCGAGGAATGGGACGCCATGCGCCCGCAATCCGTCTTTGTCTCGGCCACCCCGGCGAAGTGGGAGATTGAACAGACCGGCGGCGTCTTCACCGAACAGGTGATCCGCCCCACCGGGCTCTTAGATCCCGAGGTCGAAATCCGCCCAGTCTCCATGCAGGTCGACGACCTTCTGGACGAGGTGCGCAAGGTCGCCGCCGATGGCTACCGCACGCTGGTCACCACGCTGACCAAACGCATGGCCGAGGACCTGACCGAATACCTGCACGAACAGGGCATCAAAGTCCGTTACATGCACTCGGACATCGACACGCTGGAGCGCATTGAAATCCTGCGCGACCTTCGCTTGGGCGCTTTCGACGTGCTGGTTGGCATCAACCTGCTGCGCGAGGGGCTCGATATCCCCGAATGCGGGCTGGTCGCCATTCTGGACGCGGATAAAGAAGGCTTCCTGCGCTCGGAAACCTCGCTGATCCAGACCATCGGTCGCGCTGCGCGGAATGCCGACGGGCGAGTGATCATGTATGCCGACAAGGTCACCGGCAGCATGGAACGCGCCCTGAGCGAAACCAACCGCCGCCGCTCCAGGCAGCTTGCCTATAACGAAGAACACGGCATTACGCCCGAGACGGTGAAGAAGAATGTCGAGGATGTTCTGGCCGGGCTTTACGAGGGCGACGTCGACATGAACCGCGTCACCGCCACCATCGACAAACCGATGCACGGCGCGAATTTGGAAGCCCATTTGGACGGTCTGCGCGACCAGATGCGCAAGGCCGCCGAGAACCTGGAATTCGAAGAGGCCGCCAACATCCGGGATGAGATCAAACGTCTGGAAGCGGTCGATCTGGCCGTCGCCGACGACCCCATGGCGCGCCAATGGGCGGTCGAGAAAGCCTCGGAAGATGCAGTGAAATCGCGCGGACGGTCAACGGCTGGCAGGCCGGGGCAAAGGGGTGGGAATGTGAAGCGGAGGAAGCGGTGAAATTAACGATCTTTTTAATGATCACCTAAAAGGCAACACAAGGTTCTCAATACTTCTATGTATCGCTTCGATGTTTCGTATTTCATCTTGGGGTACGACGATGTCGGGCTGTTCTTGCAGCCGATTGATGTCCTGGCTCAAAACCTCAGTTAACTGATTGACTTCGCGAAGTGCTTCTGCCTGATCCTGCGCTGTTTGGGCGACTGTTGAAAACACTCCCAACGCGTTACTTACATCCACAATCATAGTTGTATCAGACCTGATTGTCATTGGCACGTCACGACTTACACGACGTCCATTCAATCGAAAATCTGGTGGCGGAAACGGGCTTCCTTGCAGGTCATGTGGAGTAACGACCATTTCTAAGTCGTGTTCACCGTCTGTAGAGAAAAACTGCGCGACCAGTGATGCAGTGAAACAAAACGCGCCGACGTACATAAATTGCTGCAAAATACTCTTCTTGTTGGGGGTAATGTCTGTAAGTGTGAGCGCATATATGACGAGAACGAGCATAAGGCCCGCTAAACCAAGTGGCCCATACTCCAAAAACGTCTGAAAAGCTGGGATGCTATCGTTATCCATAACAATTCATTCAAAAAAACCGCTTCTATGGTATCATGCTCAAAGAGTCTTAGCAAATGCCTTGATAATACATGGAATCATAAAACGGTTTTCCATCCCTTCACTGCTAGCGTGTTAAACGCAAGAAGGGGTTAACACCATCCCGCGCCTCAGCACCGCCCACTTCTGTCTGATCAATCTTGCCACCGTCGCCCATGCTCAACACCCCACATTTCAAACTTGCAGCCCAGCGCTCCCTCCTCCACGTTTGAAATCACAAATTGTGGTTCCAAACGGTTGCCATGACGAACCCGATCACCCTGCCCTGCACGCATGAAGTCCAAAGCGCCAATCAAAGAAAGCTTGGCGTGCGCGTGGCCTGACAGAGCAAATTGCGAACTAGCTCAGCCCACTCCAACCGCAACACATATCCGGAAAATCAAATGAATTCATCTGGGTACCTGGCTCTGGCGCGCGATTGCTTGCTTGGGGCTGACTGTTGCTGGCGTTAGCTGGCTTTCGTTGGCTTTTGCTTGCTGTTGCTGGCGCGAGGCTGGCTTTTGCGTGCTGTGGCTTACGATGGCTTGCTGCAGCTGGGTTCCTGTGAGTTCAGTATGGATTGGATATAAGAATCCCCGAACCCATGTCAACAAAAAATCCAATAAAAACATATAGTTGACTTATTTGGTCGGGCATTTTCACCCAACGTATTTCCCCGATTTCCCATCCCGCACCTGTAGTTCAAGGTTGCAGCCCAGCGGGCCCTGCTTCACGTTTGAAATCACAGCCTGTGATTCCAAGTGGTTACGATGACGAACCCGAAAAACCTGCCCAGCCCGCATGAGGTCCAAAGCGCCATTCACAGGGTGCGCGGCACCCGCGTGGTGCTGGCCGAGGATCTGGCGCAGTTCTATGGAAAATCCGTCAGTGCCTTCAATCAGGCCGTGTCGCGCAACAAGGACCTGTTCGAAGGCTACCGCTTTCAACTCACCGACACCGAGGTCGCCGATTTGATATCACAGAATGTGATTTCAAAACCAAAGGGCCGCGGCGGGCGGCGGGTCAATCCGTGGGTCTATACGGATTACGGCGTGGCCATCGCCTCGGCCCTGTTCAAGGACCCACGCGCCATCAAGATCACCCGGATGATCACCGAGGCCTTTGTCGATGGCGCAAATGCTCTGGCGGAAACCCCACGCAGCCTGCCCGAGATTCTCCCCCCCGACGGCACCCCTGCCCCGCTGCTGCCCAATGGCGAGCAACTGCGCGATCTGGCCGAAAACATCCTCGATTCCGGGCAGCAGAGCCTGGTTGACTACATCGCCAATCCCACCACCAAGCGCCAGCAAGCGGTGGCGGTGATCATGAAGACCTTGGCTGAAACTGCAGGCGAAGAGGTCCGGACCCAGCAGGAACGCCTGCGCCTGCGCATCGCCGAACGTCTAGCCACCGGCGATTACGCGGATGATGATGATCGCAAACAACTGCTGGAATTGCTGCAGGCGATGAAGGGTTAGAGCGCTTTGCGTTTGATTTGAATCGAAATACGCTGCCTCTCCCTTCGGTCGAACGCGCATTTCGATCAGGTTGTCTCAGACAAAACGCAAAACGCCTTAAACCCCCAGCTCGGCCCGCATCTTTTTGGTCAGCTTGGCCACGACCAGATCATAAGAGGTCACGATATGCTCACGCAGTGAGGTATCGCTCATGCCCCGCTCGTCATAGACCTGCAGCCACTTCATCCCCCGCGACGCCAGATAGGGGGCCGGGCGTATGCCGGGTTCGTCCCCCAGCACTTCAAAGGCCAGATCGGTCGCCTTGAAAGTGAACGCATCGCGCCCTTCGTTCCACCCGCAGATCGCAAATACCTTGCCGCCCACCTTCCACACATCCGCATTGCCCCATTGAACCACGTGACTGGTTGCTTTGAGGCCGGAACAGAAGGCGTTGAACTCATCACGGGTCATTGCGCCGCTCCCGGTTGTTGCGCCCGTAGAAAACTAAATTTTCATCGTTCATGAATGCCTCAACAAGGCAGGCGGTCGACGATCGGCTTGAATTTTCTGGATGCAAGGAAAACCTCGGGCAGCTCAGACAGTACGGCGTCGATCGGATCATAAACATTTGACGCCGCCGCCAGAATCTCTTCGGACACCTGCTTGGGCTCTCGCCCCACGCGATCAGGCAGCACAAACTCCAACCCAATAAATTCCGAGATATCCTTTTGCCGTCGCCAGATTGCGTCATAGTGCACGCACAACACCGGCACTTCTTCGAAAGTTGCCCACTCCCTTACTTGCTCGGCCTGGCGCAAAACGTCGTATTTGAACAGGTCTTCGAACGGGCCTTTTGCGTTCATATGGTAAAGGTGTTCTTCAACCCAATCCGCCCCGAAGCGTTCCAATGTCGAATACACCGAAAGCGCAGAATCCCTGGTCGGACCAAAACAAAACACGACTTTGACATCGCGACGTCCACGCAACGCATCAGGGAAATCGTGCGTTTTGACGACCGTCCCGTAAGAAAGTGACGCTTGATCAAGGCGGGGTTCAAATATGGTTCCAGCCTTTTTTTTCCACCACGTATCCTGAACGCGTGCCTCACGCAGCGCTTCATACATCAGCGTACTGCCGGAACGGCCGTTGCTGGCCACGACGAGGCAAGGTCTCGGTTTGAACAGAATGCTGGGCCTGAGTTTTATCACCTGGCAAATTTCTCGTGTCTACGCCCACCGGAGGCGGCGTTCGCACCGAAGGGGCCTCGTGGAATTGTGATGGTCTTGGTAACCTTTGCCAGTGGGGGGTTCAACCCCGTCGCAGATTCCCCCGAAACCGCAAACGCGACAGCTGTGCGCAATCTCCGCACATAGTTCCGGCAAATTTTAGTGAGGATCGCCAGCGTTCAGGATGGAACGTGAGGGTTGGTAGCGGGTTGCGCACTGGCCAGCAACTTGAGCTTGCAAATGGCAAAGGCCAGAACACCAGCCACAAGGACCACTCCGAACGAGACACTCAAGTAGGTGGCGACGCCCTGCCAGACAGATGCGCCCAGAAAGACCATGCGCCCAATAGCGGAAAGGATTCCGATGATACTGCCAAGAAAGATTACTATCAGCGCCATTCCCATGCACTCTCATAAGTGGTGCGATCATGGAAGCAGTAAAATTGGGCGGAGATGTGGCGCGCATTGGGCAAAGCCGGGTTGCGCTGAATTTTGCTTATCAGCGTCCGTGAAACCGGCAGGAAAACTCTCAACACCGTGGAATCAGGGGCGGTTAAGCCTGACGCCTTCAAGCATTTGCCTCGCTACTCAGCTTTGTCGCGGCAAGCAGCCCCTCAAGGACCGCTTCTTCGCAACTACGGGCCATCTGACAATCACCGATTGAAAAAACGGAACCTGAATATTCTGCCAGTGTTTCCTCAAGCTCGACATTTGGGCGATGCCCCATTGCAAGAACCAGAGTGTCCACATCTTCCAGAACGATCGCGGAACCGCTCACGGTGTGCTGAAAAAAGGCGCTGTCCGCGTCGCGACCGAACACCCTTGCATAAGGTATGATTTCGACGCCAAGCGCGTGCAGACGTGCGACAGTCGCGTCACGCACATAGGATTGCAGCCCCTCGCCCGCGTGCAGCCCGTTGACGGCAAGCCTGACGTGACACCCGGCCTGGGCCAGCATCTCAGCCACGCCCAGACCGATCCAGTCCCCTTTCCAGTCTGCGACCACAACACGGCTGCCGGGGTTGACCTCGTTGGTCAGAACCTGCCAGGCGTTACAGGTTTGGCCCTCACCATCATCATGAAAGCTCTCCGGCCAATACGGTTCCGCGCCGGTGGCAAGGATCACGGCATCCGGCGCTTCGGCCCGAACAAATTCTGCATCCACGCGGATACCCGTTCTGACCCGCGCGCCCGAGTTTCCAAGTTCTCGTTCCAGATTGGTGATGATACCACCGAATTCTGCCCGGTGCGGTATCAGCTGCGCCAACCGAACCTGCCCGCCCAGATGCCGCTCGGCCTCGTACAATGTTACATCGTGACCGCGCAGGGCCGCCGCTGCCGCCGCCTTCATTCCGCCCGGGCCACCACCGATGACCATCACCTTTTTCGGGTCGGGCGCGGCAATGACGCTGGCGAATTCCAGTTCCCTGCCGCTTTCGGGATGCTGGATGCAGGATATCGCATGCCCCTTGTGAAAGTGTCCGATGCACGCCTGATTGCAACCGATGCAGGCGCGGATTTCGTCAGAATGGCCTGACTGCGCCTTGGATGGCATCTGAGGATCACAGATCATCGCGCGCGTCATGCCGCACATGTCCGCGGCACCGGACGACAGGATGCCCTCGGCTTCCTGCGGCTGGTTGATGCGCCCGGTCACGATCACCGGCAGATCGACCGCGGCCTTCACCCGGGCCGAAAACGGCGCGACATACCCGGGTTCGTAGAACATCGGCGGCACGATATGCACCGCTCCACCCAATGTTGCCGACGTTCCGTCGACAAGCGATACATAATCGATCTGATCCGCAGCTGACCGGATCGCGCCGAGGGAAATTTCGGCGTCGGATCCATCTTCGTACTGCTCGTTGCCAGAGATACGCAGACCGACGACAAAATCCGCGCCGGTTGCAGCGCGCGCACTTGCAATGGCTTCGGTCAGGAACCGGCGGCGGTTTTCTTCGGTTCCGCCCCAACGGTCCGTACGCCGGTTCACGTTGGTGTTCAGGAATTGCGCAGGCAGGTATCCGTGACTTGCGACGATTTCGACACCATCAGCCCCGGCCCGCTCCATCCGCGCGGCGGCTGCGCCGTAACCCGCGATCACCTCTTCGACCATCTCGCTGGTCATGGCGCGCGGGATCACATGGAACCGTTCGCTGGGGGATACCGATGGCGCCCAGGCGACCGGGGCTGTACCGTCCAGACTTTCGGTCATTTCCCGACCGGGATGAAACAACTGCACAAACAGCTTTGCACCCTCGGCATGCACCGCGTCGGCCAGACGGGCGAACCCCTCGATACAGTCATCGTCAGTACCCATCAGGACATGGCTGGTATAGCGGGCACTTTCGTGAACCCCGACAACCTGCGTCACGATTAGCCCGACACCGCCGGCTGCACGGGCGCGGTGGTATGCAATCAGCCTGTCATTGACCTTGCCATCGGTGGGCATGGTCGTGTCATGGCCGGTCGATACGATCCGGTTGCGTATGCGGGTCGCGCTGATGTTCAGCGGTTTGAACAGATGCGGAAAGGGCTGGCTCATGCTGGCGTATTATTCCTTCAGGTTGCGGATCGATCGGCCCGCGCCATCCGGGCGGGGAAAATGGGCGTGTTCCTTCTCCAACTTCTTCAACGCTTCGGCAACATGCGGAAGCGGTTCGCAAACCTGCCGGGTACACAGATCGACATGAAGGATCATCATCTCCACGGTGGCCGACAGCCCTCCATCTGGGCCCAGAATGCGGTGAAACAGGTGCGTTTTCCTGCCGCTGCCATGCAGCACCTGCGTCTGCACCGTGATCATGTCGCCCTCGTGCAGCTCGGACAGATACCGAATGTGGGTTTCCCCGGTGAAATGACTGTTGCCGTTTGCGATATACTCGGCGGTCACACCACAGCTTTCCGTCAACGCGTCCGCCGCGTTTGAAGCGACTTCGATGTAATGCGCCTCGTTCATATGGCCGTTGGCATCGGTCCAGCTTGGCGGGATAACACGTTGCGCGGTTACCGGCAGATCGGCGCTCTGGGGAATTGGCAGATGGGTTTCCTGTATGCGGATCGTCCGGCCCGCGCCGCAGTTTCGGTGCTTTAACGCCCGGATAAGAGCCACCAGATTGGCATCGCGGGCCTTTTCCATTTCCCGAATGCTCAGATGCCCGGATTGCGCATCGGACTGGTCCGCCACGCGCGCCACAAGCGCCTCGTCAAGGTCGGGGACATCCATCAAATGGGTCAACGGCTCTTTCAGTGAGGGTCCGAATTGCGCCAGAAAATGGCGCATCCCTGCCTCTCCTCCGGCAAGCCGATAGGTGTCGAACTGCCCCATCTGTGCCCATCTCAGGCCGAACCCGTAAAGGATCGCTTCGTCAATCTGCCCGGTGGTGGCAACTCCGTCTTTCACCATCCACAGCGTTTCGCGCCAGACAGCTTCCTGCAGGCGATTGCCAATAAAGCCATCCACCTCACGGCCCATCACCAGCGGATGCATCCCTATCGAACGCAAGGTGTCGGCCGCACGGGTTTTCAGTATGTCCGGAGTGATATCCGACCCGACGATTTCCACCAGCGTCATCAGGTAGACCGGGTTGAACGGATGCGCGACGATCAGGCGTTCCGGTCGCTTCAGCAGGTCCTGCAACCGACTGGGCCGGTAGCCTGACGTAGAAGAGGCCAGCACCGTTTCCGGACCAAGATGAGGTTCGATTTCGGCATAAAGCGACTGCTTGATTTCCAGCCGTTCGGGCGCGCTTTCCTGCACCCAGTCCGCGTTTGCAACTGCCTCGGCCAGAGTGGCCGCGAAGGTAAGTTTGCCCTCGGGTGGCAAGGGGCGATCATACAGCGCAGGCAGGCTGGCGCGGGCGTTGTCCAGCACTTCGGCAAGTTTGCGTGGTGCATCCGGCGAGGGGTCGAAAACCGAAACGTCGTGACCGTTCAGCAGAAACCGGGCAGCCCAGCCACCACCGATGACGCCGACACCAACAATCGCGACCTTCATTCCGCCGCCTCTTGCGCGGTGCGCTGCGCGGGAACAATCAGGGCATCCACTGCCATCGCCCCTGTCGGTGTCACCATCACGGGGTTCACGTCGATTTCAGATATCTGGCTGGCAAGGGCCGCACAGGCGAGGGAAAAGGCACTCAGAGCTCTGGCCGCGCCTGCCATATCGCCGGGTGCTTCGCCCCTAACCCCGTCGATCAGTCGCGAGATACGCAGCTTGCGGATCATCGCCTCGGCCTTGTCCACGCCAAACGGGGCCCGCGCAAACTGGCGCTCGTCGAACAGCTCGACCAGAGTGCCTCCGGGCGCGACCATGACCAGCGGTCCGAAATCCGGATCCATCACGCAGCCAAAGGCAAGCTCCACGCCTTTTTCGGCCTGCCTCTGCACGACCACGCGCGGACCCAGACGGGTTGAGAGGCGGGCATAGGCCGCATCCAGGTCAGCAGCATTCCATAGGTTCAGGACCACACCACCCAGATCGCTTTTGTGGTCAATTCCCGCTTCGGCAGTCTTCAGCACTACCGGATACCCCAGTTCCGCCCCCGCTTCGGCAACGGCACCTGCATCCTGACAAATCCTGCTGGTGGCACCGGGCACGCCGAAACGCGCCAACACCTCAAGGCTTGCGGCCTCATCAAGATGGCCGGGCAGATCGCAATCAGTCTCTGGTACGTCCGGCACCTCAGCCAATGCCCCACACCGTGCATCCGCCCAGTTCTGGAACGCCCGAACGGCCTGCATCGCGTTTTCCGCTCCGTTCAGACATGGCACACCCAACTCCGCCAATTCGTCTCCGATCCCCCGGTTGTGGGTCTGCCCGAAACTTGCATAGAAAAAGACCGGTTTTTCGGTGCGATCAACCAGCCGTTTGGCATGGGCCAGCAAATCAGGTTCATAAACATAGTCATCGCGCAGGTCGGCCTCAAAGCCCAGCATCGACACTTCGGGCGCGGTGGCCAGAATATCCAGTCCTCGGTCAAAGACCTTGGGAAACTCATCAGTCAGGTCCGCAGCGCAATCAAGCGGGTTTGAGGGTTCCAGTTCCGGCGGCAGCGCATCGCGCAGCCGGGCGCGCGTCGTGTCGCTGAGCCGGGCCAGAGGCGTGCCGGTTTCCTCGGCCAGATCAACCTGCATTTCCCGCAGACCCCCGCTATCCGTCACCAGCCCTGCCCCGCCCGGGCCGGGAATACGCCCGGTCGAACACAAAAGTGCCGTGTTCATCAAGGCGTCCACCGACGAGACCGAGATCGCATCGCATTCCTCGAACACGGCCTCGTAAGCCGTGTGGCTGCCCGCCAGCGCCCCGGTATGCGAACGGGCCAGCCGCGCGCTTTCCTCGGTCCGGCCAACCTTGCAGATCACCACCGGCTTGCCCGCATCACGCGCGCGCTTCAGGCTTTGGACCAGACCTTCGGGGTTGCGTGCACTTTCCATGAAAACGGCGATGGCCTTTGTCGTATCACGGCCTGCGGCATAGTCGATATACTCATCCACGGTGGCGCCGATCTCCTGCCCGGGTGACGCGACAAGATCAAAACGAAAGCGGGGATCGTTCATTCCCAACACGGTGAACACACTGCCGGAATGAGCAATCAGTGAAATTCCTCCGGGTTTCATGTGATCCGCAGGATAGAAACTGCCCGTCAGCCCCGTCCGGATGTTAAGGACCCCCATGCCGGCCCCACCGCAAACCGGAAGACCGGCCTCTGCGGCAATATCCCTGAGCCGAGCCAGAATCGAGGTGCCATCCGGCGTTTCTCCGTGGCAAGCATCGAACAAAACCGCTGATTTCACGCCAAGGTCGATGGCGTCCACCAACGCAGCCTCAAGGTTCGGACCGCCAATGCCAAGAACGGCCAAATCCGGTACGTGATCCAGATCACGGATCGAGGTCACAGCCCTGCGCCCCTGAATTTCACCGCCCCGCGGATTGATAAAGTCGATTGGCCCGGAAAAGCCACCGGACAAAGTGGCCTTTGCCAGCCGCTCACCAAATGAACCGGGCCGGGCAGACGCGCCCAGCACGGCCATCGAACGGGCCTCGAATAATGGGGATAACCGGTGCGTCATGTTCTCAGCCCTTGAAACTCGGATCACGCTTTTCGGCAAAGGCGACAGAGCCTTCGGTGAAATCGTCCGACTGGATCATCCGTTCGTATAGCGGCATGTCGCTGCGCCCGACCCAGGCGCGGCGCACGGCAGCATGGCTTTCCTCGACTGAGCGATGCCCATATCTTCGCATGTATTCCTTGAGCGCCCCGGCCACCAATGGCGCACCCTGCGCAATTGTTTCAGCGACCCCGCGCGCATGTGGCAGCAACTGATCCACTGGCACCACATCCCGCACAAGACCCCAGTGCTTGGCCTCGTCCGCATACATCTTGCGCCCCGTCAGGATCAGATCCATCGCGACATTCCATGGAATGCGGTGATGCAGCTTCTGGATCGCACCACCATCGGGCAGGAAACCGCGCTGCATCTCGGGCAGCCAGAAATAGGCATCCTCTGCACAGATGATCACATCGCCACCCAGCGCCAGCTCGAACCCGCCGCCAATTGCGCCACCGGCCAGGGCCACGACCACAGGTTTGTATAGATCAAAAAACTCCGGCAGCCCTCCCAGCCCGCCGGGGCCAAGGTCAAAGCCGTTTTCATCGTCAGCGCTTTCACCGGCTGCAAACGCCTTAAGATCCCAGCCCGCCGAAAAAATGTTCTTGTCATTGCCGAGGCTGGACAACAGCCCGACGCGCAGATCTTCGCTATCATTCAGCCGCTTGAACGCGGCGTACATCTGTGTGCTGAGATCAAGGTTGATCGCGTTCACTGGCGGTCGATTCATCGCAACCTCCAGAACGTGCTTATGTTCAGTTACCTGAATCAGCCCGGTCATGACATCCTCCTGCAATCATGATGAGACGGTAGAATCCGACCTGCCATCCGTCCAATTTTCTTGATTTCTGTAGAGAAACGGCATGATTGATAGGGGGAAAGAGATCATTATATCATGAAGAGGATTCATGATGCAGTATTGGAAGACCATCCCACCGCTTAAGGCGCTTCTGGCGGTCGAGGCCACGGCGCGCCTGCGCAGTTTCACACGCGCCGGAGAAGAGCTGAACACAAGCCAATCCGCCGTAAGCCACGCGGTTACGTTGGCCGAGAGTTTTCTTGAAACGAAATTGTTCGATCGCTCTGCCCGTCCGATCAGCCTGACCCGCGAGGGGCGCGAATATGTCGCCTCTCTCACCGGCTGTCTGGCGCAACTCTCTGCCGAGACTGAATCGCTACGCAGCCGTCAAACCGGAAATATCCTGACGATTTCCTGCAATCTTGCCTATGGAAACTACTGGCTTCTGCCGAGGCTTAAAAACTTCCACGAAACGCATCCGGACATACAGGTCAACATGGTGACGGCCTATCACGGGATGGCGACCCTTGATCCGGGCATTGATGTGGCGATCCGCTTCGGCATGGGCGACTGGCCGGATTTACAGGCGTATCTGTTGTTCAGGGAACAGATCCTGCCCGTGGCCTCGCCCGGATACCGGGACCGGTCAGAGACGGTTTCCAGCCCTGCGGATCTGATCGGCCATACGTTGCTACATGCCCATTCCAATGACAAATCATGGTACGATTGGCCGCAATGGTTTGAACATTTCGGCACCAAACCAAAGGGGCCGCTATTAGGACCGACCTTCGACAACCACCTGCTGATGATGCAGGCCGCGCTCAGCGGGCGCGGTGTCGCGCTGGGTTGGATCGGAACCGCCACCGATTTCCTCAGAGAAGGCCAGCTGGTTCCGTTGCTCGATACGCCCATTGCGCTAAGGCAAGGATTGTTTGCGGTCGTCCGGGACCAGCAGAACGCAAATGTTGCGGCTTTTCTGAATTGGATATGCAGACATACCAATGAACAGTTCAAAACCCTGTCATCTGAGTTTTGGTCCGATCAGGTCAGCTAGATCAACGCGCAGATGGTCCGCTGCCCGGTCTCATCACCGGCCCGGCCACTGCACGCTGATCGGGTCTGTACAGCAGACGGCGTCCCCGCATAATGTCGACCGGAATGCGCATTCGGAGACGCCCCCATGAAAGTTGCCACCGCCGCTTACCCGCTCGACTGGCTCGACAGCTGGGCGCAGTATGAAGACAAGCTGAACGCCTGGGTGTCCGAAGCCGCCGGGAATGGCGCTGACCTTCTGGTGTTTCCCGAATACGGCGCGATGGAACTGTCTACGCTGGACGGTGCCGACGTTGCCGGGGATCTGGAGCGGTCGATTCACGCCGTTTCCGACCGGATGGAAGATGTACAAATCGTACATAAGCGCCTCGCAGCCGAGTACAAATTGCACATTTTGGGTGCATCAGCGCCCGTGAACACAGGTCAGGGCCGTCCGGTGAACCGGGCCGATCTCTACACCCCCAATGGTGGCCACGACCATCAGGACAAACAGATCATGACCCGGTTCGAGCGTGAGGACTGGGACATCGCCGCCGGCGGTCCGCTCAAGCTGTTCGATACCGACCTGGGCAAGATCGGTATCCTGATCTGCTATGATAGTGAGTTTCCCCTGCTGGGCCGCGCGCTGAGCGAAGCAGATCTGATCCTTGTGCCCTCGTGCACCGAGGCCCTGTCGGGATATTGGCGTGTTCGCATTGGCGCTATGTCAAGATCGCTGGAAAATCAATGTGTTACCGTCATGTCATCGCTCGTGGGCAGCAACAACTGGTCCGAAGCGGTGGATATGAACACGGGCGTGGGCGGGGTTTTCGGGCCTCCTGACACTGGGTTTCCCGAAACCGGTGTTCTGGCCGAAGGCACGCTGAACCAGCCCGGCTGGACCTATGCCGATGTCGATCTGAAGGCAATTGCTCATGTCCGCGCGGATGGCAGGGTATTGAACCGCACCCACTGGGCCGAGCAGGATCCCCGCGCCCAATCCGTCACAATGTGTTGCCTTTAGGCAATTCCACCCTTGAAATAAGGCCAAAATAGGCTCATTTAAGCGCACATACTGCAGATTCTGCAGGTGCAACGTAATGATGGAGACAACATGGCCAAGGAAGATACGCTCGAATTTCCCGGTGTCGTGAAGGAACTCCTGCCTAATGCGACGTTTCGGGTCGAGCTGGAAAACGGCCATGAGATCATCGCACATACGGCAGGCAAGATGCGCAAAAACCGCATCCGTGTTCTGGCCGGCGACAAGGTTCAGGTCGAGATGACCCCTTATGATCTGACCAAGGGTCGGATCAACTACCGCTTCAAGTAACGCCAGTCACATGGCGTTTATCCTCGGATCGGGCAGCCCGCGGCGGCTGGACCTGTTGGCTCAGCTTGGCGTGCAGCCCGATGCGGTTCGCCCCCCCGATATCGACGAGACACCGCTGAAAGGTGAGCTGCCGCGCCCGTATTGCCTTCGTATTGCGCGCGAAAAAGTTCAGGCAGTTCAGGCAGGTAGCGATGACATCGTGCTTTGCGCCGACACGACCGTGGCACTGGGGCGGCGCATCCTCGGCAAACCGGCAGATGCAGCCGAAGCAGCCGAGTTCCTCTATGCATTGTCCGGACGCCGCCACAGAGTGATTACAGCCGTCGCCGTACGGCGCGGTGACCGGGTGTATGAGCGCGACGTCGTAAGCCAGGTCAAGGTCAAACGGCTGTCGGATTCCGAGATCAACGCCTATCTTGCGACCAAGGACTGGCAGGGCAAAGCGGGTGCCTATGCAATACAGGGACCCGCCGGTGCCTTTATTCCCTGGATAAGCGGATCCTTCACAGGCATCGTCGGCTTGCCACTTTCAGAGACGGCGTCACTTTTGCAGGCGGTACGGTATCCGCTGTATCAGGAGGCTTCATGAAAGGTCGAACCATCGTCCTGGATCACATTCAGGGTCGCGAGGCCGCTGCCCTGATGGTTGATGGTAAACTGGACGATTTTCTGATTGCCGGAGATGCCCCGCCCCCCGGCACCATCTATCGCGCCCGTGCCGACCGTCCGGTCAAAGGCCAGGGCGGAATGTTCCTCTCGACACCGGATGGCCCGGCATTTCTGCGTCAGGTCAAAGGCTTGGCACCGGGCGCATCGCTGTTGGTTCAGGTCACGGGCTATCCCGAGCCGGGCAAGGCAATTCCGGTTACTGCCCGTCTGCTCTTCAAAAGCCGTTATGCAATCGTGACACCCGATGCACCGGGCCTGAACATATCACGCAGCATTCACGACGATGAGGAACGTGACAGGTTGCTTGAAATCGCACACGACCACATGAGCGACTGCGCACATGGCCTCATACTGCGGTCCTGTTGTCAGAATGCGGATGCCGACGAAGTCGCCGAGGATATCTCTGCGATGCGAGCTCTGGCCGATCAGGTTCTGAATGATGCGGGAACTGAACCCGAAGTGCTGAGCGAAGGCGACGGTCCGCACGTTCTGGCCTGGCGCGACTGGACTGAACCTGCGGAAATCGCGACCAAGGCGGGCGACTTTGAAGTGCACGGCGTTCTGGACGCGCTTGAAACCGCCCAGAGCCAGGATGAGCCCCTGCCCGGCGGCGGGCTGTTGCACATCCAGCCAACTCGCGCACTGGTGGCCGTCGATGTGAACACCAAGGGCGATACATCTCTGGCAGCCGGTACCAAGGCCAATTTCGCATGTGCCAAGGCTTTGCCTCGCGCATTGCGAATCCGCGGGCTGGGCGGCCAGATCACGCTCGATCTGGCCCCGATGCCCAAGAAAGATCGCCGGGGGTTCGAGTCTACGCTGCGCGCGGCCTTCCGGAACGATCTCGAAGAGACGATACTTGCCGGGTGGACCCCTTTGGGCCATTTCGAATTGCAGCGAAAACGCGGGCGCGTTCCGCTGGCCGAGGCACTGAAATGAGCTGCCCGATCTGCGAAGAAGCGACGGACAATAAGTACCGCCCGTTCTGCTCGAAACGCTGCGCGGATATCGATCTGGCAAAGTGGCTGAACGGCTCGTATTCGGTTCCGTCGCAGCGAGAAGACGATACTGACACGGTGGAAAACCCCGAGGCTGGCGGATCGGATCGACCGCACTAAAAAAATGTCAAAAAGCCTCTGGACACTGCGTGGTGCAAGTCATAGAACGCGTCCACCCAACGGCAAACGCCGTTCCCGTGCCCGGGTAGCTCAGGGGTAGAGCAGTGGATTGAAAATCCTCGTGTCGGTGGTTCGATTCCGCCCCCGGGCACCACATACATTTTATATCCAATTGATTGCTATGCTAAATCCAGATCTCAAGCGAAGTATATCCACCTAAATATCCACCCACTCGTCTAAGCTGCTCGCGGTCATGTCTATAGCGCGGCGGCAGCTTTCGGACAATTTGGCACGATTTCCCGGACAACTCGACGTGAACATTTGGTCGGCTCGGCCACACAACCGACATTCGCTGCAAGCGAGTGATCTGTTATGGCGCGGCGCGGCTACCGACATGCTTTGCATGGCCGCGCTGTGATTGACATCGAGCCCCCCTTAAACAAACTTAGTAAGTCGCTGCGGCGGTGATGCCAGACGATTGCAAACCAGTCACGGCAAGGGTTGAATTGCTGACAATCATTCAGCGCAGACTGTGCAACATCGAACCGTGGTCGCGTTCGTCGGCCGCCGGAACGGCCCAATCCGGTCATTGAGCCTTGCCAACTGATGCTGCGCCGCGGCCCGTCGAACCTGCTGTCCGCTGCAGGCGCAAAATCAGAGACTGGCTAAACTCACGCTGCCCGGACGAAATGAACTTTCGCTGCGCCTCCACTAAGGTCGGCTATCGCCTGCGCTGCTGATCATTTGATTTGATAAAAAAATGAAAGCTTTCGGCTTACGCCGCCCGGCGGGCGCGGAAAGGGTGCCGCGCTCTGAACCTGTGCCTTGGCGGCACGGTTTAGATTCTGGGAACCTGAACTGTCGACGATGTCGACCCAAGCCAGCGTTCCATCCGGATTGATCTCGAAGAAAACCTGCGCGAACCCTCTGTCTTTGACATAGACGACCGGAGATCGATTGAGATGGACCAGTACCTCACCGGCATAGTTTGTTGTGTCAGCGTTGCCTGGTCCGCGCCCACCTGACCGGCTTCCGCTGCTTCTCTGACTGAAGGCATCGACACCATCGCGCTGATAGGTGCGAAGCGGCGACTCGACCAACTGCGTGGGATTGCGCAGGTCACTGAAATCGTTCAATCCGTCGCGCAAACCCTTCAACGTGGGTGTTGGCCGCTCTTCGCGTAGACGCGGACGCGGAGAAGTGGCCATGGCCAGATCGGTCGCATCCGTTTCTTCATCGCTTGCTGCGGCATCGGGTTCGTCAGGCACTGGCTCTGCCGTTTCAAGCGGGATTTCCGGCACGATAGCCGCCTGTTCCAACGGGACAACCGGAACTGCCGCGGTCTCGGGCGCCGGAGCAATCGTGGCAGCAGGTGCAATGGATGGCGCGACCGCGGTCTCGGCCTCAACGGGTGCTGCGCTGCCGTCAGCCGTGCCAACCGGAGTTTCTGTAACCGTGTCGGGTTCCACCGGCGGTGTTGCGGCCGTTTCCTCGGCGGTGTCAGCGCCATCTTCGGGCGGGTCTTCACCCTCTGGCGCGTCGGGTTGAGGCGGCTCCGCTGCCGTCGGTTGCAGGATTTCAGCAGTGCCGGTGTCGGGCGATGACACTTGTTGCGGGTCGTCCGAGGCCACACGCGCATCGCTGGTCGGTACTTCCGCCGGTTCAGGTTCCGGCGCCGTCTCGACCGGAGGATCGGGCACTTCTGCGGGTTCGGGTTGCACCGGTTCGGCGGGGGCATCCGCCAGATCTTCGAAAGCATTGCCCAAGGCGACCGTGTCCGCTGTGCTGTCCGCCGCAGGCCGTGCTGCCGGGTCAGGCACAACAACGCTCAGGCCAAAAAAGTGAACCAGCAGCGACACCAGCAGGGCAATCGTCGCAACAGCCAGCGACCGGCGGATCATTCGAGGGCCTGCACGGTCACGAGAAACACCGAGGATGCGCCAAGGCGGCGGAGCGTGCCGGTGACCTCGATCAAGCGGGCGCCGGAGACGTTGCGGTCGGGCACAATCCTGACGGGTTCGGTACCGTGACCCGTCATGTAAGCCTCCGGATCGGTCGCTGTGCCGCGAAAGCTCAGGCTTCCGTCCTGGTGCAGCACCAATGCGTCGGGCGGTTCCCTCCCCTCGAGCTCGTTTGTGTTCACAAGCTCCAGATCGGGGTCGAGCGGTGCGGCCAGCGTGCCGGCAATCAGGAAAAAGATCAGCATCAGAAAGACGACGTTGATCAGCGGGATGGTCGAGTCGCGTTTGCGGCGGGGACGGGCGTGGCGGATCATTGGCTCACTCCAACACCGTTACGCTCAACCCGTCGCGCCCACGTAGGCGAACCAGCAGATCCACCAGCCGCTGCGCCGAGGTGTCGGCATCAAGGCTGACCAGAACCTGCCCGGTCTCGACCTGCACGGTCAGCTCATCGAGTGAGGTCGGCGCGCCATTCAACGTCAGCCGCTCTGCGCCAAGCTGAACAAAGACCCGTTCCGTCGGTTCGCTGGCTGCTGCACCCCCGGCGGTTGCGCTGCTCAGCTCGATCTCGCTGAAACGCGAGAAGGTCGATGACAGCATGAAGAACAGCAAAAGCAAGAAGATCACGTCGATGAGCGGTGTCACCGACAAGGGCCGTCTGACAAAGGGCGCTGCCCTACGCATGCTCGGGCGTTACCGAGGAGGCATCGGTTCCCGCCGCCGCGATGGCCTGACCCGGCACGAGCACGGTGCGCAGGGCTTTGTCCGCGAAGACCCGCTCGCGCGCGGTGCGGCTTTCGAACCAGGAGAGCAGCATCGAAGTGGGCATGGCCACGGCAAGGCCAACCGCCGTGGTCACCAAGGCGACCCAGATGCCGCCGGCCAACAGAGAGGGATCGACAGAGGAGCCCGCCGTCTGCAGGCTCTGAAACGCTTCGATCATGCCCAGCACAGTGCCAAAGAGCCCTAACAGCGGGGCGAGCTGCGCAATGGTGTCCAGCAAACGAAAGCCTCTCTCAAGCCCGGCAAGCGCCAGACCCGCTTCGGCGTCCAAACGATCATCGAGGCCGGGCGTCTCGGGTGTATCCATTGCGGCGCCGACAATCGGGGCGAGGTAGCTGTGGCTGTCGTCAAGACGCGCACGCGCCGTCTGCCGGTCTCCGTTGTCCCAAGCTGCCAGCGCCTCGGACAGAACCCGGTGCCGACCGACCCCACAAGCTGCATATTGCCAGATCTTGTAGATGGTTACCGCCAAGGTCAGCACAGACATTACGATCAGGATCGCGACCACCGGACCGCCTAGAGCAAGGATCTCGCGCAGGGCTTCAAACGGGTTCATCCGAGAAGCTCCACTTCGACACGGCTGCTTGGAGACAGCGCCTCATGACAGATCTTGCTCTCGGCCCCCGCGACAACGCAAGAATTCGCCCCGTTAATCAATGCCCGTCCCACCATGTCGCAGGCCATGCCGGGCAGATCGAACTGGCGCACGCGCGGTCGTCCCGCCGGTAAATCGCGGAAATCGAAGAGCGACAAGCGCACGACCCCACCGGTTGGATCGAATATCACGGTCTCGAACACGGCTTTGTCGATCTCTTCTTCTGTCATGTTTTGCGCAAAGAAGGTCAGGCGGCAGGCGCCGTCAACATCCTTAAGCGCATTCAGTTCAATAAGAAGGCCCGATGGTCGCTCTGTGGTGACCTGTGCGAGCAGCGTCGTCTGAAACGAAGATGCTACGACCAAAAGCCCAGCAAGAGCAAGGCGACGAAATAGCATGGTTTGTCTCCCGAGCGCAGATTTCTTGAATGCCATAGAACCGCGACGCTCCGCGTCGGCCATGCCAAAACTATGTCAACTCGTCCCTGCTTTAAAGGGCCATTAGAGACAGCCTTGTCAGCAGCCAAAGTCGGCTTTCGGCAATCGCTTCCATTTATTCAAGGTGCCGCATTTGGGACTATGGGCTCGAGCTTACCTTAGAAGCGCCGCACCATTAATACACCCAAACCATCGCACCAAATTGAAAACGGCCCAAACCGGTCATTGAGCTTTGCTATCCGATGCTGCGGCGCGGCCCGTCGAACCTGCCGTTCGCTGCGTGCGCGAAACTTGAGACCGATCGAACTCACGGTTTGCGGACAAAGTTGCATTTCGCTGTGCCTACCTGCCCCACTCTCTCAAGTTGTCGACAATTAAATACACGGAAGAAGCGCTAACTGCCTGACCTGAATTGCTCCACCGTTTACGTGGAAGACGATGGATTGAGAATTGAAGCAAAGGCCACCGCTTAAAGTTGACGCGAACACTGTATGGCAATGAGATAACGCAGGTTTGTGAAACAGATATCACGAAATGTCGTAGCGATAACATAGCCCGACCAGCGACGGTTCACCTAACAACAGTCAAACCAAATCAGATGGAATTAGTCGCAGACCACAATGCGCGGGAAAAATCGCAGGGTTCAATCAAGCTGAAAAAACTTGGCCAAGGCCAAAATCTTCCGGTTTGACGATTCTGGCCACTACCAACCAAATAGAGCCACTCATGGATACATCATCAAGAGGGCAGCGCATGTCTCAGCACCGCAATCAGATTGGTTTCCCGCAAATTGGCAAGCCTGCCAAGGATATCCTCGACGCGATGGACGCGGCACGGGTTGGAGATTGGGATTGGTTCTCTCTCAAAAACCTGACCGCCTCTTACTATGGCGGAAGTGACGTAGCCGACGTTGCCAAGGACGCTTTTGTCAAACATATCGGTGACAACGTCGTTCACCAAACCGGTCTGCATCCGTCGGTTCGGAAGTACGAAACCGAAGTGATCGAGATGGTGAAAGAGCTCTTTCATGCCCCTGAGAATGCAGCAGCGACCATCACGACCGGTGGGTCGGAATCCATCATCCTGGCCCTGAAAACTGCGCGCGACCGGGCGCGTGAGCTCAAAGGGATCACCAAACCCAATATCATCGTGCCGCAGTCGGCCTATGCCGTCTTCAACAAATTGAGCCACTTCCTGGATATCGACGTCATCCAGATGGACGAAAGCCCCGACTACCGGGCTAACGTGGCTGGCATGAAAGCGGCCATCAACGAAAAAACCATCATGTTGGTGGGGTCCTGCCCGCCGTTCCCTCTGGGCGTTGTGGACCCGATCGAAGAGATCGCAGCCATTGCCCAGGAGCATGATCTGTGGATGCATGTGGATGCCTGCATCGGGGGCTTCATGCTGCCGTTCGCTAAGGAACTGGGCTACGACGTCCCGAACTTTGACTTCTCGGTACCCGGTGTGACCTCTATGTCAGCAGACTTCCACAAATACGGGTACAGCTATCGCGGGTGTTCGATCCTGGTCCTGCGTGATGCGGATCTGGTAAACTGGCAGGGTTTCGAGGTCGCGAACTGGAACGCGGGTGACTATTACTCGAAGAACACAGCCGGCTCGCGCAACTCGGGTCCGATAGCTTCGGCCTGGGCCGTGTTCAACTACCTTGGCCGCGAAGGGTTTCTGCGCGTCACAGCCGAAGTTATCAAAGGTCGCGAGGCGTTCTGCAATGGGATCAACGCCATCGATGAACTGGAGATTCTGGGTACACCCCAAGGCCCCCACTTTGCCTTCAAGGCCGACGGGCTGAACATTCTTGCCATTGCGGATGGTCTTATGGATCGCGGATGGGCGATCAATATCGGTAGCAAACCGGACGCCATTCTGCTGATGGTATCTTGCCACCACCATGAAATTGCCGACGATTTCCTGAGCGACCTGCGAGACGTGGTCGAAGCAGTCAAATCCGGAGAGATCAAGGCAAAGGGCGAAGAAGAGGTTTACGGAATCTACTGATGTGCTCAAGGGAGGGTATGTGATGGAAATTCGCAAACTGGCTGTTTACGCGGAAACCGTAATCACTGAGGCTGGGAAGCCTAATGCACAGGAGGTCACGCGCGTGGCGGCAGCGGGCGTGATAGCAAACCCTTTCTCCGGCACATTCCAAGAGGACCTGAGCCAGCTTTTCGATTTTGGTGGCTTGCTTGGGGAAAGGCTGGTTCAGGCCGCCCTGCCGCATCTGCCGCGTGCCGCAGTGTCTTACGGGAAGGCTACCATCGTTGGCGTGAACGGCGATATCGAGCACGGTCACGCCATGTTGCACCCAAAGCTGGGAAAGGCCATGCGCGATCCTATTGGCGGCGGCGCTGCGCTGATCCCGTCAGCAGCAAAGGTCGCCGCGGCTGGTGCAGTGCTGGATGTACCACTCGGCCATAAGGATGATGCCTGGTCATTCGATCATTTTGATACAATCAGCCTGTCTGTTCCCGACAGCCCTCGGCCTGACGAAATCATGATGGTCATAGCGCTTGCCGATGGCAGTCGTATCAATCCGCGTGTTGGCAAGACGCGCGCCGAAATCTGAGGACACAATGACTCCTGACAGAGATCGTCTCGCACAAACGCTTATTGAACTTGTCCGAATTCGGAGTGTGAATCCATTTGATGAAAGCGCCAAGGAAGGTTTCCGCGAACAAGAAATGTCGGATGATTTGCTGTCCCGGTTTCGGACCTTGGGCATGGAAACAGGCTGGCGTCAGGTTGCACCCGGGCGACCCAATGTTTGGGGTCGATTAAAGGGAAACGGCGACGGGCCGACCATCATGCTTGCGGCTCATATGGATACGGTTGGAACGGTAGGTTACGAAGCGGCATTTGAAGCAGAGCTGAAAGATGGCCAGATCAATGGTCGTGGATCTTGCGACATGAAAGCCGCATTAGCCTGCTATTTCGAAGTCGTTCACTTGCTGCGCGAGAACGACATCACATTGCCGGGCGATTTGATTATCGCTGGAATCGTCGATGAAGAGCATTTGCTGACCGGCTCTGCCGAGATGGGTGAAAATGGCCCCAGTGCGGACTTTGGGATTATCGGAGAGCCATCGAAGTTGGCGATTTGTCCGGCGCACAAAGGTCAGCTATGTGCCAAGATCTACACCAGCGGTGTGGCCACACATTCGTCGCGACCGGAGAAAGGTGTCAACGCTGTCGAACATATGGGCGCAGTCATTCAACATCTGTCGGGGTTGAACGTAGAGCTTCAAGAAAAAGGACCATCTCACTCTTTGTGCGGTAGCGGTCGGTTTTCGATGAACGTCATCCGTGGTGGAACTTTTGCTTCTGGAATTCCGGATCAGTGCGAAATGGAGGTTGACCGTCGCTTCCTGCCCGGTGAGGACATAGATGATATTCTGAATGACTATCGCGCGCGTTTGGCTGAATTGAGCAAGATTATTCCGGATTTTCGGGCTGAAGTCATCGGACCAACACTGCTGGCGCGAGCCTTGGATGTGCCCTTAGATTCACCCCTCGTCGAGGCAATTTCAGGTGCGGCAAAAGCAACACTTAAATGCGAACCCCAGATCACTGCGTTCCCTGGCGGCACAGACGCGCCTAACCTTGGGTTTCCTTGTGTGATCTGCGGCCCAGGGGATCTGGCGCAGGCGCACAGTACGGATGAGTATGTTGAGCTGGAAGAAATGGTGCGGGCGACTGAGATTTATCTGAGAACGGTTTTGTCTTTGAACGGTTTTGAGAGCGCCAAAGTGAACGGCTTTTTTAGTCAAGTTTGCGTTTGATCGACTTCTCGCAGATTGCGCGACTTCAGCCGAAAAGTGGCATATAAATCAGTCAGTTGTTCGGAAGCCTGCCGTCGCCATTGAGCTATGCAGCCCTTGTGTAGACTGAACAACCGTTGAAAGCCGCGCACCGTTTTGTTGGAACTCCAAGCTGCGATATAGGTGTCCAAGATGACCAACGTTCGGCAAGTACGCCGCAAATAATCAACAAGCCTCAAGATTGTGGAAACGTTGGATTCGGTTGCAATTTATCGGGATGGTGAGTGCCTCTCGCACTCACCTTTTTCAAACTGCAGGCCCATCAAATGGCCGAACTTGCAAAAGAAAGCGGTCGGGTAATTGTCCCGGTAGTAGAGGTAATTGGCTGCTGCGACACTGGCTACAACAAGCGAAACTACAAGCAGCCGCCGTTTCTTTTCCAACTTCAACCACCGTTTTCTGATGAAGCTCTGCGGAAAAAACTCAGGCCAATGTCATGCATATCGGTTTGCCTCGAGCCCTTCGAACGAAATGTCGGGCTGGCGCTCAACGACCAGGTCCGCAACGGCACGGCTTGAGCCACAGGCCATTGTCCAGCCAAGCGTTCCGTGTCCAGTGTTCAGAAATAAGTTCTTGAGTTTTGTGCGCCCCAATACGGGTGTCCCATCCGGTGTCATTGGGCGCAGCCCGGTCCAGTTTTCGATTTTGGTCTGGTCGCCGCCATCGGGGAAAAGGTCATTCACGACATAGCGCACCGCATCGGTCGCGTGTCTGCCGAGTTTCTTGTTGAACCCGATGATTTCCGCCTGACCGGCAACACGGATGCGGTCGCCAAGCCGTGTCAACGCAACCTTATAGGTCTCATCCATGATTGTGGATTGCGGTGCCGCGCCAGGGTCTTTCACCGGCAAGGTGATGGAATAGCCTTTCACCGGATAGATCGGCAGATGAATGCCCAGGTCTTTCAACAAGACGGCGGAATAGGGGCCAAGGCAGCAGACAAACCCGTCCCCTTCAAACGAGCCATTCTCTGTCAGAACGGATGTAATCTGATTGTTGCGGGTTTCGAAGCCCTTGATCGTTTCATTGTACCGGAACTTGACACCCATTTTTTCGGCTTTGGCGGCAAGGGCTGAGGTAAATTTCCGGCAATCGCCAGTGCGGTCGGACGTTAGTTGCAAACCACCGACAATTTTCTCCGCGACATTGGCCAAGCCCGGTTCTGCGGCGATACAGGCATCGCGATCCAGAACCTCAAACGGTGAGGCAAATTCACGCAGAACGTCCTGATCAACCTTTGACGCCTCAAGCTGTTTTTCGGTCCGGAACAGTTGCAGTGTTCCGAGGTTTCGCTGGTCGAAATCGATTGGAACGTCTTTCAACAGATCCGTCAGTGCGTCTCTGCTATAGCTCGACACCCGCACCATGCGGCTTTTGTTGATGCGATAGGATTCCTCGTTGCAATTGCGCAGCATCTGCAATCCCCATGCCCACATAGACGGGCTGAGCAAGGGCCAGATTGTCAAAGGCCGGTGCCGCATCAGCAACCATTTCATGGCTTTCTTGGGAATTCCCGGCGCGGCCCATGGGGAGGACATTCCGTATGAAAGCTCACCAGCGTTTGCAAAGCTTGTTTCAAGACCGGCTTCCCGCTGCCGGTCAATGACCGTGACATCAATGCTCTGCTTTGCCAGATAATATGCTGTGGTGACGCCGATGACACCCGCACCGAGTACGATGACTTTCATTCGCTTAAGCTTTCACTGACCCGAATTGGCTGAATTACTCTGCTTCAACAGCAGTGACGATCACTTCGACGCGGAGCTGCGGACGCGCAAGTTTGGCCTCGCCGCAGGCCCGAGCCGGCGCATGACCCGCTGGAACCCACGCATCCCATACGTCATTCATTTCATTGAAGTCGGCCATGTCAGCTAACCAGACAATGGCTTGCAGCATGTGCTTGCGGGACGAGCCGTATTTTTCAAGAAGAGCGTCAACGCGGGACAGACAGTCTTTTGTTTGCTCGGCCACAGTGTCGCCGCTTCCGACCTGACCGCAGAGATACAGCACGCCGTTGTGTTTTACGACTTTGCTCATGCGTTGACCGGTTTCAAAACGTTCTATCATTTTATTGTCCTTGATTGGGAAGTTGGGTGTCTTCAGTTCGCAGTGTGACTTTTTTCTGTTAGGATATGAGCCCCACTATCTGTATCTGCTTGCCCGACAACGAATTGGTGTTGTTTCGTACCTTCTCCGAAATCGAAGGTTGAAGCTTGACCGCGACGTGAAACCAGTTGCGATCGATACTTCGTCAATCGACAAGTCTGTAAACTTCAGGAGATGGAAGGCGCGTTCCAAACGTATGTTCAGGTAGACGGATGTCGGCGTTTCCCCAAAAAACCTCTGAAACTTGCGTTGCACTTGACGCGGCGACGCCTCCAATGACTTCGAAAGCCCATCAAGGCAAAGCGGATCTTCCACGTTTTGTTTCATCATCGCTATGGCGCGACACAGAGTTGAATTTCCTTTCGCAAGTCGAAGGTAATGGTTCTCGGCCTCAGATCGGTTCGCGGAGGAAGAAAAAGTCAGGCCAATGTGGCTCAGAACTTGCTGCGCGAGAAACTCACCGCAGTCATCAGCGACCATAGACCCGATCATGTGCAACGCCGCAAGTTCACCGGTCGCGGAATGCACCTTGCCATGGCGGAAGGCTGGCACATCTTCCGGCGCTATCTGTATTGCCTCTTCATCAGCAGCTTCAAAAAATTTGGTGTGGATACAGAAGCTGTAGTTTCGAAGGAAAGGCACCTGAGCCGCAAGCAAGACCGCACCGCCAACGAGCCCGATGCGATCTGTGCATGGTAAGTGTGTTCTCAATAACCGTGTACCGATTTCACTTGGCAGCCATGGTTTGCTTAGGCCGCCAAACAAAATGACCGTTCGCATTGACAGGTTGGAACGCAAGGAAAACGCACTCTCTACACTGCGAACAACTTCAATTCGGTACTTCTTTTCTGATGCAAACCTATTCGTGAGTTTAAGCAACTCTAAACATGCTTTCACGGCATACATGGAGTTGTAGTCCTGAACGACAAAGACCACTTCTTTGGCGCTGCCGCTGTGCTCTCCCCAAAAATCATTTGGGTCGGCAATGATCTCGGTCTGATGCAACATAGCGTACCTCGGATAGGTGTTTGGCTCAGGGATCGTTGGGAGAGTTTTCCGGAGGCGTATCTGCCTTGTGTAGAAACTTGGAGAATTCCTGGTCCGGCACCAAGCTGCCGCCAGTCGCCCAAATCACGTGAACTGCGTTACACATCACAGGGCCTAAACAGTTTTCTTTCAGGTATTTCTGACCTTCATCAGAGCCCAGAACAATTGCGGGGCCGCCCAGACCAGCTGCAGCAGATGGTTCCAGTTTTTGCCCGGTTTTTTCCCACGCAACCCTCAACCAGCGGAAAAGGTCACTATCGCGTACCGTGTAAACACCACTCAGCAATGGCTGCATAACCTGCGCTACAAACCGGCTTACTTCGGCGACAGCCATTCCATCAGCTTCGGTCTTGTTTGTCAGGCCGATGTCGTAGACGGATACAGGTCTTTCTAAACCCGACGCCAGTTGAACCAAAGCGCAAGGGGACTGAGCAGGTTCGACGAAAAAGCTGTGCGCGAGTAAACCAAATTCCTGCACGATCCCGTAGGCTATTCCGCCTGGCGCCCCTCCGATCCCACAAGGAAGATAGAGAAACAAAGGCGTGTTTCGATCTATCCTAATACCTTTACTCTCTAACTGTTCACGCAGCTCTGACGCTGCGGCGGAGTAGCCGTAGAAGAGTAATTCGGATCTCTCATCATCAACAAAATAGGTATTGGGGTCATTGTCCGCTTCGGCGCGGGCTGCGGAAACCGCGGTGCCATAGTCGGCTTTGTGCTGTACAACCTGCACGTCATAGTTCCGCAGCCGCGCAACTTTCCATGGTTTTGCATCCGACGACATGTGAACAACGGCACGAAATCCAAGAGCGCGCGCTACGACACCAATGCTAAGTCCAAGGTTTCCGGTCGAGCCAACAGCAATAGTGTATTTTCCGAAAACGGACTTGATGGAGTCATTAGCGAGATGCTCGATCGGATCACAGGGCGACATCAAATTCAACTTGAGCGCCAACGACAAGGCGTACTGACACACCTCATAGATTCCGCCTCGAGCCTTTATCGAACCTGCCACAGGCAAGTTGTTGTCAGCTTTGAGAAAATACCGACCTTGCGAGAACCCGAATTCGCAATCTTGTGCCGTTAACTCTACCAAATCAGATGCCAAAATGCCCCTGCTGGTTTTCAACTCCGGAAAGCAGTTTTCAAGTAACGGGGCAAATTTTTCCCAATTGGCGACCGCTTCCGCCACCTTTTGGGGATGAGCAACGTCGTTTGAAACGTCCTGAACCGATATTCTGTTGGAATTGATCCACAGCACCGGGTCTCCTGATAGAAGTCGGGCTTTCAAGCTATGTTCCATAACGAATTAGACCCCGAAGTATCGCACCATTAGAGATTGAAGGAATTGCCCCGTCGCAAGGGAGTATGCGACGGGGCAGGTTTGTGGTCCGAATTTCAGACCACCTGGGAGTGTATTAGCTGGCGTAAGCGGGAAAGGCCGCGCACAAGTCCGCAACGGCGGCTTTGCAGCGCGAGACTGTCCCATCGGTTACGCCAGCGGCTTCTGCCTCAATGAGGTTTGCAATCAAGTTGCCAAGTTCTTCAAACTCGGTTTCTTTCATGCCGCGAGTGGTGGCGGCGCTCACTCCCAAGCGCAATCCAACCCATTCGGGCGGACGCGGGCTGTCATTTGGAATTGCGTTCTTGTTTGCAGTAATATTGGCCTTTTCCAGAACAACTTCAGCACGTTTGCCGGTGATGCCTTTCGGGCTGAGATCAACCAGCACTAAATGAGTATCGGTACCACCGGACACAATGCGTAACCCGCGACCCTGCAGCGTTTCTGCAAGTTTGGCCGCATTGGTTTTGACCTGAGCGCCGTATTCTTTGAACTCATCTGTCAGCGCTTCGGCGAGGCAAACCGCTTTCGCTGCCAGTACCTGGCTGTGAATCGAACCCTGAACGCCCGGGAATACGGCCGATTGCAGCTTTTTGAACCACTCCTCATTATTGGTGAGGATCAGGCCGCCACGAGGACCACGCAACGTTTTGGTGGTTGTACAGGTAACGATGTCGGCGTGAGGGAAAGGTGACGGGTGCACACCTGCTGCGACAAGGCCTGCAATGTGCGCCATATCCACATGGAAAAAGGCTCCTACATTCTTGGCGATCTGGCCCATGCGATCAAAGTCGATCTCACGTGGGTAAGCGGAACCACCAGTAATGAGCAGTTTGGGCTGGATTTCTTTAGCCAGATCCTCAAGCGCGTCGTAATCGATAACTTCGGTTTCAGCATCAACACCATAATGGTGCGGTTCGAACCAGCGTCCGGACAGGTTGGCTTTCAGTCCGTGGCTCAGATGGCCACCGGCCGCCAGATCCAGCGACAAAACCTTGTCGCCCGGCTTGAGCAGCAAGAAGAAGACCGCCAGATTGGCTTGGCTGCCCGAATGAGGTTGAACGTTAGCATAGTCGCAGCCGAACAGCTCTTTCGCACGATCAATTGCAGCCTGCTCGACGATGTCGACAAACTGTCCACCGCCATGGAAGCGGTTGCCGGGATAGCCTTCCAGTGTCTTGTTGGTCATCTCGTGTCCGAGGACATCCAAAACCGCACGGCTGACGATGTTTTCTGAAGCGATCAGTTCGATCTGATCTTGCTGACGCTGTTTTTCGTTAACCAGCGCTTCTGCAACAACAGGATCGGTCACCACGATAGGGGTCGAAAAATGTTGCGACATTGGATTTCCTCCAGAGGGGTTTCGATTGAATAAAAATCCGCAGTTTGTCTGGCCAAAGCAAATCAGTATTGCTATTTTTTTGGCGCAGAAAAACTAAGGCTAAACCAATGTCACTTTCTCCCCGCCGCCCAAAAGGACCGCACCTGAACGCCCTGCGGGCATTTGAAGCCGCTGCCCGATTGAAGAGCTTTGCTGCGGCTGCCGACGAGCTATCCGTTACTCCAGGTGCAATCACTCAACACGTCAAATCCCTCGAAGCTTGGGCTGGGGCTCAGTTGTTTGTCAGGAACGCGCGAGGCATAACTCTCACGCCTTTGGCGGAGAAACTCTTACCCGGATTTAGCAAAGCATTCGATCAGCTTGGCGACGTCGTGCAAGAGTTGCGTGCAACTGCACAACCGCTGAAAGTCAAAGTTGCCGCCCTGCCATCGGTTGCGCAACTTTGGTTGGCTCCTCGGCTCGGGAAACTACGCCTTGTCGCTCCGGAAATTTCCGTTTCGGTGGTGGCTCTTGAAGCCCCACCAAACCTCGCTCGGGAGCCGTTTGATTTGACACTCTTCTATAGCCGCGCGGTGTTGGGAGAAAACGAAATTCCAATCTCGGATGATATCATTTTTCCAGTGTGCGCTCCTGCGGTTGCGGCACGCCTGCATTCAATCACTGATCTTTCGAATGAGACCCTTTTGATTGACGAATCTTGGACAGATGATTGGCAATTTTGGTTGAACGGCCAGCCAGATGGCAACTCCGTGGTACAATCAGGAACGACACATTCTCTATTTTCCGTAGCCTTGGAGGAAACCCGCCATGGCGGGGGAGTATTGATGGCACACGAATTGCTGGTGCGCGAACTCTTGGAAAGTGGAGCCCTCGTTCGCCCTTTCGAAGGTTCACTGAAGCTTCCTCGGAAACTTGTAGCCAAGTACACTTCATCATTTCGCAGGTCGCCTGCCTTTGACAAGGTGCTATCGCTCCTGCTGGACGAATTGCACTCAAACACAGCGTAGCCAAACTCAAGTCGATTAGCGTTACAAGCTCATATTAGTGCCGTAGAAAATGGGTCGGAAAAGTTGGTATCGCCACCCCACCTCATTGCTTAGCAACTTTCTCCTTTTCTGATCTAACCCAATCCCAAAAAACTCGTACATTTGGTTTATTGAGGTTTTCTTCGGATGTTAGGACGAAATAGCTTTTCGGAGCCTCTATCTCCTGCTCGAAGGGTTTTACTAACCGTCCAGAAGAAATCTCTTTGTCCAACAAACCTGTATGACCGATCGCGACTCCGCCCCCGTCGATGGCGGTTTGTATCAATGCGGAGTACAACGAAAAACCGAGAGAATTCTTAAGCTCAGGGCCACCGACTTCTAACAGCCAATAATTCCAGTCCTCGTCCCAGTAGAGATCATACAGTGCTGGTACACTAAGAAGGTCATCAAGTGTCATCCCATCGGGGTATTCGCGCAGCAATTGGGGTGAGCAAACTGGCGTCAGCCTTTCAGACAGAAAGCGCATTGTGACGAACTCGTCAGGAGGCGTCTCACCATGCCAAATCATGATATCAAGATTGCCGGTTCGGAAGTCTGGTTCTATCAAATCTGCGATGAGTTCGGCTTTGACGTCCGGAAAATGGTTCAGAAACCTTTGGACAAGCGGCAATACCAGCCTTTCAGAAACAACATGCAAAGCTCCAATTCGCATCGGTTGTGCCTCATACTGCGCCTTGAATATTTGCGTCTTTCGTTTGAAGTCACCAAGCAACGATTGAGCGATTTCGAGGTACTTTTGTCCAGCTTCGTTAAGCTCAACCCCTCGTGAATGCCGTTGGAACATTTCAACGCCCAAACCTTGCTCAAGGTTTTTAACCTGATGAGCTATCGCCGCTGACGTTAAGTTCAATTCGTCTGCCGCCTTCTTGAAACTGTTTAGGCGCGCTGCTGCCTCAAATGCGCGCAGCGAATAAATCGGGGGCAAGCTGGGCATACTCTCTTCTTCCAAGTTACGTAGAGCTAAATTCAGTGAAGGTTACTTCCATTTGGTCGTTTTCCAGACTTGGGAATGGGTCTTCGGCCTTTATCGAATTACCAGCTTCGACATAAATATTATTTTGTCAATCTCCTGCAATCGACAGTAATTCGATTCACATGCCGAGTTTTACTCAACCGCTTGTAAATAAGAAAAAAGTTGATACTTTCCATGTATACTTCTCCCCATCTCTCTATCCATTGAGATACTACCATTTGACTTTAGGCATAAAATTTCTTTGCCAAGACCAAAATCTTCCAGTTTGTCAGGATCGCCTCAAGGTCGGACAAATTATGTACTGTCGGACCTCCTGCATGTGGTGGGCGGTTGAGACAACAGAACTTGGGAGGAGTTATGAACTTCAATCATTTTTCTAAGTTTGCCGTAGCAACCGTGTTTGCTACGGGAACGATGCTGTCGGCCATTAACCCGGCGCAAGCAGACGAGCGGTTCACCTTGGCACACCCAATGCCGCCTGAGCACATCTTCCATCCGACTTCCGAGAAGTTCATGGAAGCCCTGGGGGAAGGATACGAGGTCGAGTATCACCCAGGTGGAGACCTCGGCGACTGGACGTCTTTGTTTGAGCAGTCCATGCAAGGTGCAGTCCCAATGACCATGACCTTCGCGGCAACAGAATTCGATCCGCGCCTGAACATTTTCGCAGCTGGGTACATTGTCGACAGCTGGGAGCAAGCCCGCGAGCTCTATGGGCCTGGCGGCGCACTTATCCCGGTTTACGACGAAATCCTGGCGGACCTCGATATGAAACTCGTCGGCGTGCTGCCGGTCGACTTTGGGGGCTACGCGATCCGCAAAGGTGTGGGCGAAGTACCGCTGAACCTGCCGGAAGAAGGCAATGGCATCAAAGTTCGTGTGCCTGGCCTGGAAATCGCCATCAAACGCTATGAACTGCTGGGCTTTAGCCCGGTTCCGATGCCATTCTCCGAATTGTATACCGCCCTGCAGCTGGGCACCGTGGACGGTCGTACTTTTGGTCCACCGCCGGAAATCTGGCAGATGCGCGACGTGTTGGAAGCATACGTCTACAGCAAGGACTATTTCGAGCACGCCTATTGGCTGGTCAACAAAAGCTGGTGGGACGGTTTGTCTGACGAAGACCGCAGTGAAATCCAAGGCGCGGTAGACACAGCCGTTGGATGGGCCTGGGACGAGGCCCAGAACATCAGTGACAAAACGCTGGAAGACATTCGTGGCGCAGGAATCGATGTCGTTGAGTTCTCACCCGAGCAGCTCGAAGCCGTGAAAAAGATTGTCTACGAGCAGGAATGGCCTTTCCTCGAAGAAATCGTAGGCCCGGAGACAACCGCAGCCCTGAAGTCTGCGGCCGGCATCAACTAACGATGCCTCCTCCCGACTGCCCGGCAAATTGCCGGGCAGTTTTTATCAGAACAATCCATGTAACGGGGGGAACAAATGACACCCGAAACTACGGGAATAACCGCGTTTGAACGGGGGTTCTTGTTGATCCTCAAATCAGCAATGATCTTCTTTGCGCTTTCACTTGCCATACTGATGTTTGTCACCGTGATCATGCGGTACGGAATGTCCAACCCATTCTTGGCGATCGAAGAAGCCTCGATTTTGCTGGGAATTTGGCTGTACTTTGTGAGCGCCAGTTACGTTACAGGCACGCGCGCGCATATATGCGGCGGCGCGTTGCATCTGGTCGTTAAGAGCGAAAAGAAGAAAAACTATGTGCGTCTGATGACGTCTTTGATCTGCCTGGGCGTAACGTTGGTCGCGCTGTACTACGCCGCTCAATACGGCTGGTTCACATTCGAACGAGGACGAAAAAGCACTTACTTGCAGTGGCCACGATCAATCTGGGTCGCAAGCATGGTGTTTGGTTTTGCCGTAATGGCGCTGTTTTTCCTGCTTCAAACCATGCGTGATGCCATGAAAATCCGAGATTTTAACGAACAAAACGTGATGGGAGAATCCTGATGCTCGCGGTTTCTGTGGCACTCATACTGATTGTCGTCCTGCTGATGCTGGAGGTTCCGGTTGCGTTTGTATTCGGACTGGCATCGTTGGTAATTGTTCTGATTACCGGGCGAGACATCGCCTTCCTCATTCCCTATGCGTACCAACAGGAAAGCAGCTTTGCGCTGCTGGCTTTGCCGCTCTTCGTGATCGCAGGCTCGTTGATGGGGGCCAGTGGCATTTCGGATCAGTTGGTTCGATTTGTGAACGCATTTGTTGGCTCCATCAAAGGTGGGCTTGGTGCCGTAACCATCGTGACCTGCGCCCTGTTTGGCGCAATCGCTGGCAGCGGGTCTTCCGCGATTGCCGCAATCGGTTCGATGATGATCCCCCGCATGGTCGAGGCCGGCTATCCGCGTTCTTACGCCATTTCACTGGTTGCGTGTTCCTCGGTTCTGGCCATTCTGATCCCTCCGAGTGTCGCGATGATCCTGTTCGCGATCACAAGTGGCCTTTCGGTCGCCGCCTGTTTCCTTTCCACCATCATTCCCGGTGTGCTGATCATGGCGATCTATGTGATCATGAACGGGTTTGAGGCGCGCAGGTTCAAAGATCTTGAGGTCGAGCCCAAGGTGACCCTGCCGCAGCGCGCTGGGAAAATCTTCCGCGCAACCAAAGGCGCCTTCTGGGCCCTGCTGATGCCGGGGATCATGCTGGGCGGGATCTATGGTGGGATCTTCACACCGACCGAGGCCGCAGCTGTTGCCCTGATCTATACCCTTCCCGTCGGGTTCATAATCTACAAGGGTCTGAACATGCGCACGACGACGGATGCGCTTGTCGAAGGTTCGCGCAACACTGGCGCCATCATGATGATGCTGTTCTTCCTGTTCATCATGAGCCGCGCAATGGTGCAAGAGAACATCCCGAAAGACATCGCCGACTTCATGCTTTCGATCTCGGACAACAAGATGGTCATTCTGCTGATGATCAACCTGTTGCTGCTGATGCTGGGCATGTTGGTTGACGATACGGCCGGCGCTGTTTTGGCGGCGATTGTTCTCCTGCCTGTTACCAATGAGATTGGCATCCACCCGATCCACTTTGCGGCCATTGTCGGCACCAACCTCGGCCTGGGGAATGTCACGCCACCCTGTGCCCCACTCCTCTTCATGTCCGGGGCGATTGGGGGTCAGACAATTGACCAATACATCAAACCCACTCTGAAATTCATGCTGATTGGCCACCTGCCTGTGGTGCTGCTTGTGACTTACATTCCCGACATTGCGCTGTACCTGCCGCGCACCCTGATGGGGATACTGTAAGCAGTCTGAGGCCCCGCGCAGACAGGCTCGGGGCCTTCTTACACGAAATCGACTGAGTAAAGGGACAAACTATGCCGCTCAAAGATATTCTCGTTGCATTCAGCAATGGCAGCACGTCAAAAACCGTTCTCAACTTTGGTTTGTCACTGGCTGACCAGGCAGGCGCAAAGATCACCGCAATTCACGTGACACCGCCGGTGATGGAAGAAAACCAGATTCTGTCCTGGATGCCCGAGCGGCTCATGAAACAAGTTCAGCGTGCTAACGAAGAAGTGCCGATCAAAGCCAAAGAGGCGCTTGACCAGCAAATCGGTACGTCCAGAACAGTGAACTGGCGTGTGGAGTTGGGGGACGTTTCAGACAAGCTTGCATCACACTCCCGCCTGCATGATCTTTTGATTGTTGGGAAATACGCTGAAACAACCGAAGAATCCGGAGCCCATGTTCGGTCGGAGCATATCGTAACACGGTCGGGGCGTCCGCTTATTGTCGTACCGCAGAGCTGGAATGCTGGAGGGCCGCTCAAAAGAGTGGTCGCTGCCTGGGATGGCGGTTTGACTGCGACACGAGCTCTGTGTGATCTGCTGCACCTGATGCCGTTCATAGACCATTTGGATGTGGTGAGTGTAACTCAGGCGAGCGAAAAAGCATCTCCTTTGAAAGAGCTGAAAGAACACCTTTCACACCACTGCCAAAACTTCAGTGTAACTGCGTTGAAACCCGAGGGGGCGACCGCCATCCAAATCCTAAATTACTGCCGGGAAACCGAGGCCGACATCTTGGCAATTGGTAGCCGAGGGACCCCCCGTTTACGCAGTGGGCTGGTGCACGGTGGAACTGGGCGTACGATCCTTGATCGGTCCGATACACCGGTTTTCGTATCTCATTAATCACTTCGACCGAAGAAGCGCGGATATGCACGTCACTCTGCAGGTGGGCAAACCAAGTAAAAGCACGTCCAAAATCAAAAGTCGGCGCACTACTAATACTTGTCCGCAACTTCACTTTACGCGGTGAGTTTCCTTACACCCAGTCTCACAAGTGGTGTGGCAGCCCGCTGAAAATGTAGCGGGCTGCGTTTGTTCGTATGAGTTGGTCTATGGGTTTGAGAACACAATCCTAAATGCAGATCTTCGCTTTAGATGAGCCCTACCAGCCCTTCGGAAGGATTGAGTCTTTGAACATTTTGTCCATTGCCTTTTGCGGCAGGAACCGACGCAAGAACGTCAACATCTTTGCATCTTTTCCGATGAAGCGCGCAGCCGTGTTGCACACCGTCCTCGAGCAGATGGAGAAAACACACGTGGACGCGCTGATTAAAGATTCGCTTAACCCTGAGCCCGTGGCAATTATACGAGCCTGTTAGGACTTATTGGGGGCCGAGCACCAGTTGTGAGGACGGCAATCGAATGTCCGTTTTTGGTAGGGACGGCCGGATGTATTTGCTCCTGTAGCAAATGGCAGCTATCCGCCCTTGGTGCAGGAGATCGAGTTCGCGATGCGCAGACTGCAGAATTTGGGTCCGCTACGTGAATTCACGCTATGTCCGCACTCCGGACGTTGCTGTCGTCTGGGCTGGCTCAATGTCCCACCGAAACCGTCAGATGACGGCTTTGAGCCCAATCCTACTAATGCTGCGCCGTGCTCGAATGTCCGCATTTCGAGAGCGCGCGAGAAATATCCAATAAACAAGTCTCGGAAAAGACGAAACGTGGCAAGGGATTTGGCCTAAAATCAAACGCACCAGGTGCTTGTCTAACGCACTTCGCTCGCCTCTGGTGGCAAAAAGCGGGTTGCAAAAATTCGTTGTAGAACTCGAGTCCTTGGGTGGGACTGAAAAAAAATTCGTCACCCGCGCACACAGATGGAAGAGTGCATTCTTCGCTTCTATTTGGCTCGTTGTGTCAGTTCATGACGCAAACGCCAATTTCGTCTGATATCTTACCCATTGTGGGACGCCCATAGATATTCCATCGCACTGTCGGTATTTGGATGCCACTGTGGTGGCGGGGGCATCCTTTCAAAAACTCAATTCGGAAAGGTTGATTTTTTCCGCGAGTTAAGAAAGAAATTCCTGTGTAAATATTGCAGCGCAGAAGAAGTGAACATGCGTAAAGTAAACACGATGGAGGAATTTGCGCAGGTCAGCGGGATTTCCAGACCAACGCTTTCCAAATACTTCAACGACCCCAACTCGGTCCGCGCCTCGACCCGCAAACGAATTGAAGAAGCGCTGGAAACCTTTGACTACACTCCCAACGTTTATGCCATCAACCAAAACCGCCGGACGACGCGAAATATTGGCATCATTGTTCCAAACCTTGCGGACCCGTTCTTTACAGAAATTGGACGTGAAGCTGAGCTGGCTTGCATCGACGCTGGGTACCGCCCGATCATTCTCAGCTCTCACGGGGATCCTGAACAGGAGGTCGCCAATTTGGCGTTCCTGGCTGCATTAAAACCGGCAGGCGTACTGTTGGCACCTTTTGGTCGCATATCGCAACAGGATGCAGTTCTGGAATTCAGCAAACGTCTGCCGATAGTTCTCTTCGATGCCAACATTGAAGGAAGCGGGCTGCCTTTCTACGGAACCGACAATTTCCAAAGCATCGATCTGATGGTGGAATACCTGTGCCGCAGTGGGTCACCTCCTTGCTTTTTTGAGATGAAGACGCCCCTGAATCCAAACGCACGAAAGCGTCATGCGGCCTATCTGGAAAGTATGGAACGCCTGGGTTTTACGCCGAACATTTATCAGGCGGAAGGGGAAGGTTGGGCTTTTGAAGACATCGGATTCCGAGAGGGAGGACAGATGATCAGCAAGGGCCATTTTGCGACTGACACGGTGCTTTGCAGCAATGATCGTCTGGCCATCGGCATGCTGGCGGCAGCCTACGCGCATGGGGTGCGAGTCGGTTTGACCGAGGCCAGTACGCTGCGAATTGCGGGGCATGATGATCATCCATTTGCCCGTTTCACTGGACCCCGTTTGACGACTATTGCGCAAGACTACAAAGCAATTGCGAAATCTTCCGCTCAGCGGCTTGTTGGAATTATTGAAGGTGAAACAGATGGTTCTGACGCTCTGTTGATTGAAAACCCGGGACAACTGGTCATGCGGGAATCGGCATAAACCAAAAAATTTACGCGCGTAAAAAATAAGATTGACGCAGCGAAATGTTTCGATCTAGGATTGTCCATTGTCTATCTTTGGGAGGAATCAGGATGACATTGCGAGGTTCACTGCTCACCGCGACCGCATTGACGCTGGTCGGTGTTGCGGCCAACGCAGATACCATCACCATTGCTACCGTGAACAATGGCGACATGGTTCGGATGCAGGGCTATACTGACGAATTCACCGAGGCGACCGGCCACGACGTTGAATGGGTCACGCTGGAAGAAAACGTGCTGCGCCAGCGCGTGACCACCGACATCACCACCAAAGGCGGCCAGTTCGATATCATGACCATCGGCATGTACGAGACGCCGATCTGGGGTGCAAACGGCTGGCTGGTACCGCTGAATGACCTGAGCGCCGAATATGATGCAGCAGACATCCTCCCCGCCATGGCTGGTGGCCTGAGCCATGACGGCACGCTCTACGCCGCGCCGTTTTACGGTGAAAGTTCCATGATCATGTATCGCACTGATTTGATGGAAAAGGCAGGGCTGGAAATGCCCGACAGCCCGACTTGGGAGTTCATCCGTGAAGCGGCCACAGCGATGACCGATCGCGACGCCGATATCAACGGCATCTGTCTGCGCGGCAAGGCCGGTTGGGGTGAAGGTGGGGCGTTCATCACTGCCATGTCCAACTCCTTTGGTGCGCGATGGTTCGATGAGGATTGGAAACCTCAATTCGACACCGAGCAGTGGGCGAACACGCTCAATTTCTTCAAAGGTATGATGGATGAAAGTGGCCCCACCGGCTATGCTACCAACGGCTTCAACGAAAATCTGAACCTGTTCCAGCAGGGCAAATGCGGCATGTGGATCGACGCCACTGTTGCGGCATCATTTGTGACCAACCCGACCGACAGCACTGTAGCTGACCATGTCGGTTTCGCGCTGGCGCCGAACACCGGTCTGGGTAAAAACGCCAACTGGCTGTGGGCCTGGGCCCTTGCCATCCCGGCAGGCACCCAGAAGGAAGGTGCCGCAAAAGAGTTTATCGAGTGGGCCACCTCCAAGGACTACATCGAACTTGTTGCCGCCAACGAAGGATGGGCCAACGTTCCGCCCGGCGCACGTCAGTCTCTCTATGATAACCCGGAATACCAGAAAGTACCCTTCGCACAGATGACGCTGGACAGCATACTTTCAGCTGACCCGAGCAACCCAACGGTTGATCCGGTGCCATATGTCGGTGTCCAGTTCGCTGCGATCCCGGAATTTGCGGGGATTGCCAGCCAGGTGAGCCAGGAATTCTCGGCCGCTTACGCTGGTCAGCAGAGTGTCGAGGAAGCGCTTGAAAAAGCGCAGGCAATTGCCACTGAAGAGATGGAAGCCTCGGGCTATTGATCTTCCTCCCGGAAGGGGCGGCACACCTGCCGCCTCTTTTCCGCTAAGTTTTCGTTCAATACGACGCGAAAAGGAGCTTTGTCATGGCGACACGGCATTCTCGATCTGCGGCCCGATTGATGATGGCCCCGGCAGTTGTGCTGCTTTTGGGGTGGATGCTCGTGCCTCTGATTATGACTTTGTACTTCTCGTTCCGAAATTACTTTCCTTTACGCCCGGACCGGGTGCCAAGCTGGGCTGGATTTGACAACTATATACGGTTCATCTCCTCCAGCGCATTCTGGCCTGCTGTCTGGACCACGCTTTTGATTGTTGGGTGCGTGCTGGTGATTACCGTGGTGCTTGGAGTATTACTGGCGCTATTTCTGGATCAACCGATGTGGGGTCAAGGCGTGGTCCGCATCCTTGTGATTGCCCCGTTTTTTGTGATGCCCACGGTGTCGGCTCTTGTCTGGAAAAACATGTTCATGGACCCGACAAACGGGCTGCTTGCGCATCTATGGCGGTTCTTCGGGGCCGAACCCGTGTCTTGGCTCTCGGAAGCCTCGATCCCGTCCATCGTGATGATCGTATCCTGGCAATGGCTTCCCTTCGCCACACTGATCCTGCTGACAGCCGTGCAGTCGCTCGACGGTGAACAATTGGAGGCTGCCGAGATGGACGGAGCACCGCCATTCGCGCGGTTCACCAACCTGATCCTGCCTCATCTCAGCCGGGCTATTACCATCGTCGTGCTGATCCAGACGATCTTCCTGTTGTCGATCTTCGCAGAGATCTTCGTCACCACCGGGGGGGCCTTCGGCTCTCGCACGCTGACATACCTGATCTTCCAGCGCGTGCTGGAAAGCCAGAACGTGGGTCTGGGCTCTGCGGGCGGTGTCTATGCAATCATTCTCGCCAATATCGTGGCCATCTTCCTGATGCGCATCGTTGGCAAGAATCTGGACGCGTGAGGAGGCGGACATGGCACGCGCAGTTACGACGCAACGCAAAATGATCAACACCGTGGTCGCCTGGGGAATTGGTCTGCTCATCTTCTTCCCAATCCTCTGGACAATTCTCACCAGTTTCAAACCCGAAGCTCAGGCAATTGCGGACCCGCCGCTGTTCCTGAACTTCGACTGGACGCTGGAGAACTACGCCACAGTGATGGAACGGTCGAACTATGCACGCTTTCTGTGGAATTCGATCTTCATTGCGGGCGGTTCCACGATCCTTGGGCTTCTCGTCGCCATTCCGGCGGCCTGGTCCATGGCCTTTGTGCCCAGTAAACGGACCAAAGATGTCTTGTTGTGGATGCTGTCCACCAAAATGCTTCCGGCGGTCGGGGTGCTTTATCCGATCTACCTGATCTTCATCAGCCTCGGGTTGCTGGACAGCAAAGTGGGCCTTGTCTTGGTACTGATGCTGATCAACCTGCCGATCATCGTCTGGATGCTCTACACCTATTTCAAGGAAATCCCCGGTGAAATCCTTGAAGCGGCCCGAATGGACGGCGCGACACTGAGAGAAGAAATCCTCTACGTGCTGACGCCCATGGCGGTGCCCGGTATCGCATCCACCTTGCTGCTGAACTTCATCCTCGCCTGGAATGAAGCCTTTTGGACGCTGAACCTCACAGCGGTCGATGCGGCCCCGCTGACGGCCTTTATCGCCAGCTATTCCAGCCCCGAGGGCCTGTTCTTCGCAAAACTCAGTGCCGCCTCGACCATGGCGATTGCACCGATCCTCATACTCGGCTGGTTCAGCCAGAAACAACTCGTCCGTGGTCTGACCTTCGGCGCAGTGAAATAAGGAACGAAATCATGGGACAAATTAAACTTACACAAGTCACGAAGTCCTTTGGCGACGTCAACGTTATCCCACCGCTGGATCTTACCATCGAAGACGGAGAGTTCACTGTTTTTGTCGGCCCTTCGGGCTGCGGGAAGTCCACGCTATTGCGGATGATCGCGGGGCTCGAAGATCTGACCACCGGCGCTATCCACATTGACGGGGCCGAGGCCACCGACACACCACCCGCCAAGCGCGGTCTGGCCATGGTGTTCCAATCCTACGCGCTCTATCCGCATATGTCGGTGCGCAAAAACATCGCGTTTCCGATGCGCATGGCCAAGGTACCGGAGGATGAGCAGAACCGGCGGATCGAGGCTGCTGCCAAGGCGCTGAACCTGACGGATTATCTGGATCGCCGCCCGGGCCAACTGTCCGGTGGCCAGCGTCAGCGAGTTGCCATTGGGCGGGCGATCGTGCGCGAGCCTCTGGCTTTTCTCTTCGACGAGCCGCTGTCAAACCTCGATGCCGCGCTGCGAGTGGGGATGCGGCTTGAGATCACCGAGATGCATGAGCGGCTGAAAACCACCATGATCTATGTGACCCACGACCAGGTCGAAGCCATGACCATGGCCGACAAGATCGTCGTGTTGCGCGCCGGCCTGATCGAACAGGTGGGCAGCCCGCTTGAGCTGTATCACAAACCACAGAATGAGTTTGTTGCGGGGTTCATCGGGTCTCCCAAAATGAACCTCATCAAAGGTGACGAGGCGGCCAAACACGATGCGGTCACCATCGGCATCCGGCCTGAACATACCGACGCGTCCACGACCGAAGGGCTGTGGAACGGTCGCGTCGGGGTGGCCGAGCATCTTGGCTCTGACACGTTCGTTCATGTTCACGACACCGGGCTTGCCGACATGATCACCGTACGGATCAGCGGTGACATGGCCGTTAAACACGGCGACCCCATCTTTCTGACCCCGCAGGCGGACAAACTGCACAGGTTTGACGCCAACGGACAGCGGATCGGCTGATGCGTCTGGCTGGCAAAACAGCCCTGATCACCGGCGCCGCCCGTGGCATCGGGCGCGCGTTCGCCGCGCGTTATATCGCGGAAGGCGCCTGCGTGGCGATTGCGGATATTCACCCCGGCGTGGTCGAAACCGCCGGGAAAATCGGGGCGGTGGCAATCACGCTCGACGTCGCTGATGAGGCCAGTATCAAAGCAGGCGTGGCCGAAGCTGTCGCCGCGCTTGGCCAGGTCAACATCCTGGTCAACAACGCCGGGTTTTTTTTCGCAGCGCCCATCGTGGATGTTACCCATAACGACTATGATCGCACTTTCGTAGTCAATGTCGCGGGCACGCTCTTGATGATGCAAGCCGTCGCCCGCCACATGATTGACCGCGGGCTGCCTGGCAAGATTATCAATATGGCTTCGCAAGCCGGTCAGCGAGGTGAACAGCTGGTTGCGGTTTACTGCGCCAGCAAGGCAGTCGTTATTTCACTGACACAATCAGCGGGGCTCAACCTGATCCAGCATGGAATAAACGTGAGTGCCATCTCTCCGGGTGTGGTTGACGGGGACCATTGGGATGGCGTTGACGCCCATTTCGCACGCCTTGAAGGCAAAGCGCCGGGTCCAAAGAAAGCAGAGGTCGGGGCGGATATTCCTTATGGCCGCATTGGACGGGCGGAAGATCTGACTGGCATGGCCGTGTACCTGGCCAGCGATGAGGCCAACTACGTTGTCGCGCAAACCTATAATGTGGATGGCGGACAATGGATGAGCTAATCCCCCTTTCAGACCAGACCCTGACCCGGATGGCGGTCGATGTCCCACGCTATGACCGCAGCGCGCTTAATCCGGGCATCGTCCATATTGGCGTCGGCAATTTCCATCGGGCCCACCAGGCCTGGTACGTTCACCGGCTGATGCAGCGCGGTCTGGCGCAGGATTGGGCGATCGTCGGGGCTGGTGTACGGTCCTATGACGCGGCCATGCGTGACAAACTTATGGCTCAGGACTGTCTGACGACTTTGATCGAACTGGACCCAGATGGCATCTCTGCCGAAGTTACCGGCGCCATGATCGATTACCTACCCATCGAAGATGGAAACGGCGCGCTGATCGCGCGGATGGCAGACCCGGCTATTCGGATAGTGTCCTTGACGGTTACCGAGGGGGGCTATTTTATCGATCCGTCAAACGGCCGTCCGGACCTGTCTCATCCGGAACTGGTGGCAGACATCGACCGGATCGACGCCCCGAATTCCGCCTTCGGCGCCATTGTCCGGGCTCTGGATTTGCGACGGGCAGCGGGGCATCAACCATTTACGGTGCAAAGCTGCGATAATCTCTCCGGAAACGGGGCGATCACTCGCAGCCTTGTGGTGGCACTGGCAGAACAGATCGATCCTGATCTGGCTGCGTGGATCGATACACATGGTGCCTTTCCCAACTCGATGGTGGATTGCATCGTCCCTGCGACCGGCCCCCGAGAAATTACCCATTCGCACAGTTTTGGTATCGATGACGCTGCTCCCGTAGCCCACGAAAACTACCGCCAATGGGTCATTGAGGACGATTTCTGCACCGGTCGCCCGGAATGGGAAAAGGTCGGCGCAGTGCTTACTGACCATGTGCATGCATATGAGGCGATGAAAATTCGCATCCTCAACGCAGGTCATCAGGTTCTGGCCAATGCAGGGGAGCTATTGTCGGTCGCCACCATCGCGGACTGCATGGCGCATGAAACGATCCGGGCCTTCTTCGCCAAAGTGCAGATCACCCAGATTGCCCCAACCGTCGAACCCGTGCTGGGTATGACGCCAGAGAACTACGTAGACTTGATTGAGCGGCGTTTTGCAAACCCGCAAATTCATGACACGACACGCCGGGTCGCATTCGACGGCTCCTCCCGCCATCCCGGTTTTGTGCTTCCGATAATCCGCGATCTGCTTGCACAAGGGTCTGAAATCGACGGGTTATGCCTCGTCGAGGCGCTCTGGGCACGCATGTGTGCGGGGTTTCGGGATGACGGGTCAGAGATTGTTTCGAATGATCCGAACTGGGCTGTACTCTCCGAAGCAGCCCGCATCGCGCGAAGCAATCCCCAACACTGGCTGGCGCAAGAGGAAATTTATGGAGAGCTGGCGCAGAATAATGTGATGGCCGAAAGGTTCGCCCATTGGCTGAACAGGCTCTGGTCGGACGGGTGTCGGACAACGCTGCATCGGTATGTCGAAGAGGACGCATTGGAAACGTTCCCAATCCGAACCCCAAGGCTGGTCGTCAAATGATCTTGTGTTGCGGGGAAGCCCTGATTGACATGATTCCGACAGAAATCGTCACCGGCGAAACAGGATTTGTCCCCCATTCTGGGGGCTCTGTCTTTAACACCGCGATTGCATTGGGGCGTCTTGAAGTGCAGGTCGGCATTTTCACCGGTCTGTCTATGGATTTCCTCGGTCGCCAGCTTGAAGCGGCTTTGCGGGCCAGCCATGTGGACACACGTTCCGCTGTGCTATCGGATCGCCCCACGCCCCTTGCTTTCGTGCAGCTTTCTGCAGGGCAGGCTTCATACACATTCTATGATGACAACTCGACCGTGCGCATGTTGAGCCAAAGCGATCTGCCGGACCTGACAGACGACATGACTGCGCTTTATTTCGGCGGCATAAGCCTGTGCCAAAACCCGGTCGGCGATACCCTCCTCGCCATGTGCGAGAAAGCGGCCAAAGATCGCGTTGTTGTCCTCGACCCAAACGTGCGCCCCGGCTTTGCCACTGATGTGGACGCCTATCGAACCAGGTTGATGACGATGATCTCTCAGGCAGATGTAGTCAAGGTCTCGGACGAAGACCTGAACTGGATCTTTCCGGGTTCTGAATCGCTGGAGGAAAAGTTCTCTTCGCTACTGAAGGCTGGTGTGTCTGTTGCTATTCTTACCCGAGGCCATCTTGGAGCAACAGCGCAAACGTCTACGGGCCAGATGGCATTTGCTCCTGTCCCGAAGGTGGACGTCATAGATACGGTCGGTGCGGGTGATACCTTCAACGCGGGTTTCATCGCAAAGCTGATGGAACTCGGTCAACTCAGAAAAGACCACCTGAACAGCATTTCGAGCGAAACTCTAGAGGAAGCCCTGTTCTTTGCCGCCAAAGTAGCTGCGATAAACGTCTCGCGCGCAGGCGCTAATCCGCCTTGGCTAAGCGAGCTGTGCACATCTCAATAGAACTAAACCGCCAAGCATTCGGGTGAAACGCAGTTTGAATTTGCAAGGACGCACTACGAGAGATTGGTCGTTACTGAAAAAACCTTTAAGGATTCGGCGCCGAGCGAACGACCCTCTACCCTAAGAACAACGATTGAATGAACATGGATTAGCTAATGCACTTCCAGTGCTCAGCAGGAGCGAGTGCCAATGGTGGTAGCTCCGAAGAACAGCTGACGGTCAACACTAACAAGTTTCTGTAACCGGTTGTCATGAACGTTTTGGGCTTGCCGTCTGAAAGTCGACATCGGTGCAGCAGCTGCGAAAGCCCGCTTTGTCCCGCAGGACGTCAGTTCGTCGGCGACCAAATCTCGTGGTTGCAGCGAAAGTCTCCTTTGACGGGCCGCAACGCAGCGATAACTGGCTCCGACCAATAGCAGGTATGGGCCGTTCTAACCATAACCAATGGTGGCAATACGTGGTTCGCGCCCGTTCGTGCGTCGCGCAGAATCGATCAAGATGGGCTCGACGCTGCCATTCTCTGCAGTACGTTTGGACTGGCGGTAAGGCGCAGGCGGTTGACGCGATTCATTTGATTGCTCGGAAGCTCGACCCGGACCTGACCCGCGCCCGCGTTGTCACAGTGATGCGGGAGTTTTAGCCACATTTCCGACACATTATGTGGCAATTAACCAACCCCTTTTCCTACGTAGAACTTTTTTTTTACGTCCTGCTTCACGCGTTTAAGCGTGGCCAATCGCTCTCTAGGTTTCTCTTCATCGATCTAACTTGATGGAGGTAATCATGATCGCAAAACAGGCAGACACCCTACTCAAACCCGAGCAAGTCGCCGAACGACTCGGCGTGTCCACAACCACCCTAGCCACATGGCGTTGCACCAAGCGTTACCCGCTGGCTTATGTCAAAGTTGGCCGCTTGGTTCGCTATCGCGCCGGAGATGTGGAAGCGTTTGAGATCGCGCGTCTTTAGGAGGTGGTTGCAATTGACTGGTAACTGGAAGCCCAACGAATTCGCGGCTATCGCGGAACTGGCCCGGATCAATTTGCAAAGCCTACTGACGGAATGGTTGCCGGATGGCCGGATCATTGGGCGCGAATGGGTGGCGCTGAACCCCACCCGCGCAGATCGGTCGCGCGGCTCGTTTCGGATCAATCTCGACAGCGGACTGTGGGCAGACTTCGCCACGGACGACAAAGGCGGCGATGCCATCAGCCTCTTTGCCTATCTGAACGGGGTGCAGCAAGGACAGGCCGCTCAGGCGCTGGCCCAGCGGTTGGGGTGCAGGCATGAGCGCGTTGCAGAACCTCCGCCACCCTACAGCCGGTGCCGCTGACACCCAGCATATCTATCGCAGCCAAACGGGTGCGCCTGTGCTGGTTGCCAATCGCTATGAAGGCAGCCCTAAACACAGAAAGCGCCCCTTGGGCGCTACAGTGTTGTATTATATGGTATATTTGTTGGTTGCGGGAGCAGGATTTG